>MEOK01000001.1:0-154787 GCA_001769195.1 Bacteroidetes bacterium GWF2_40_14
TTTTAAACGCAAAATTAAGGATCACAAATACATATAAAAAGGCGGGGCTCAATGAACGGTTACGGGTTTATCCGAAAACTAAATTTGTAATGTGCAGATAAACAGTTATTTGTTAAAACAACTGGCAGTTAATCACCTCTATAGCTTTTTCAATTAATTCATCCCTGTTTTCCTTAATTCCTTTTATTGTAGGTTTTACCACTATATCAGGCACAATCCCGACTCTTTGGGTCTCTCGCCCGTCGGGATAGTAAATACCGATTCCGCTTATAGCAGTACTAATGCCTCCTGGCAGGACGAATCTGGAAATGTTTCCATCTGCACCGGCAGTGGTTGAACCAATTACCTTTGCACCCGGGGCCGTTCTGAATGCCATTGTGTGATACTCAGCTGAACTTTGAGTTGTTTCATTAACAAGAATCACAACCTTACCTTTATAGAAGTTGTCATTTTTCCTTCCAACACTCAATGTTTTGTTAAATGTGAAAAGACCAGGATTTTGTATACTCCCGTTAGAAAATCTTACAAATTCGGTGCTGTTTGGTAATAGATATTCGCTTAAGGTAAATACAATAAATTCTGATGGATAGCTACGGAAATCAATTATCAGACCTTTTGTCTTCAGAACCTCCTTCATGATATCTGGCAGATAGGAGTTCTTTATTCTGCCGGGATTTAAATAAGCAATGTCAGTATTGATGTACCTGAAGCATGAGTCATTTTTCTGCCAGTATTCTGAAAAATTTATTTTACTGGAAGAATATGTCTTTAGAACCTTGTCTGTAAAAGTTCCGTCTCTTTTAATGGTTATGTTTATTGTGGAGTCATTTGACCTTAATAACTGATCCGCAAGAATTCTCAGTTTGGTAGGAATATTTGAAGCAGGGGCATATTTGCTTTTTTTACTTGCAATTTTACTGACGGGTTCTTTGTTAATCTTTGCAATGATATCTCCCTTTTGTAATCCGGTCTCCTTTCCCAGAACTTCATTGTAAAAGTCTGTAACTACAAGCTGTCCTTCAATAAATTTTACAGCAACCGGTGAATAGTTAACACCAATATATTTTCTTAGTGAATTATCTGTACCCCATATATTTGCATGAGTGTCATTTACCCTTGCGATTAATTCCAGTACAGCAAGCTTGTATTGCAATTCATCTGAAGCATTTACGAAGTCAGGGATAAATTCTGTAAGAACGTCATTCCAGTCTTCTTCTATAAGGTTCTTATATGGGAAATAATATTGAATAATGTTCCAATATCTGAATAGCGATAGCAGACGAAACCCAGCATCGGTGTATTGCATTGCAGTATAACCGTTTTCATGCTTGAAAACGGGATTGCCTATATTTCCATCAAACCCTATATAGTAGTGTTCATCAGATCTCTTTGCATTTTTTACCTTTAGAAGCATCGCTTCAAGTTCAGGAGAGAATTTAGACTTAGTGATCCAATTAAGGTCGGGGTAGATTTTGATCTTTTCGGTATCTGATATTTCTTTAATGTCGGTTTTATAGTCCCCTAAACTCTCTATCCAGCTTAGTAGAATAGAATCTCTTTCATTCTGTTTTTTGGATTGGACAACTTTTGGCAAAATACGGAAAAGCTCATAGTCCCAGTTGAAGTCGCCTTTAGCTATGTTTGGATGGTGATACTTAAGAAATCCCCATATGAGGCCTACGGCCTTGATATCATCAATTTTTTTGTCGGAAAGCAGCTTGTTGTATATTCCAGATCCGTTATCAAATTCTGTATCCTTTTCAGCTTTAGCAGTAACAATCTCTTTTGTCTTAAATTCTTCTATATCCTTGCCATCTATCAATACCTCAAAATCATCGGCCCATAGTTTGCCGGAACCCTGCAATATGACACCTATATGAATATACTTTGCTTTTTCCGGGTAGGGTAGCTTAACGGAATATTGTGTCCAGTCTGCCGTACCTTTAATTCCTTTATCTTGCATGTTGTCAAAGGCTATTGACTCTGAAGCACCGTCTATCCTAAGCATGAGCCCAATGGGAGCATCATTGATGTTTTCCATTTTGATGTATGCCCTTAACTCAATCATCTTTCCCTCGTAACTGGCCGGAATAGTGCTTGCAAGGCATCCGAATGCATTTGGAACTATCTGCATTGGGTAGATTACTACTGAATTTTTTCCACTGTGCCTGACAACACTGTCAATGCCAATGTTATAGTAATTGGCATTGCCCCATTTTTTCCAATTATCAGGCATTTTTCCGTTAACTGAATTCTCTAAACCAAAGTTAAAGCCATTTCCAGAAGACTGTGACTGGCCATATCCTATGGATGCCAATAGGGTCAGCAATAGTGCAAAAAATAGTTTTTTCATTTTGTGCTGTGTTTGTTTATATTGTTAATAATGCAGAATCTCTTTCTTGTATTTTTCCAGAAGTTCCTTTGCTATAACAACACTGTTGCCTTCCGGTACTGATGTGAAATTTCCACGTCTCTCACTCCACCAGTACCCTTCAAAATCTATGGCCCGGCTTTTATACTTTTCGTTGTCGAAATCACGTTTCTCCTTAATAGCAAGATTTGCTTCGTCAAAGAACATTTGCCATCTTCTGGCATAGAACGATGAAATGAGACCCGACCATGAGCGGTTGGCATAGTCATTGAGTTGCTGACCCTTGTCGCCCCACGATGTGAGTATGTTACGGGCATTTTTCTCAAAATAATCTTCTTCTGTGTAATCTTTACCCATTTTTCGGGCGTCTGATATCCATTTTCCAAGAAGAAACGATGAGTTTGAAGCTAACATTCTGTCCGTATCATCCATTACACCCATCATCCTCTCTGCCAAATAGTTCATCTTTGCCTCATCTCTCAATTTGTATGCAAGTTTATATTTATCCCACAGATTGTCAAAATAGTTGCCCAGAACCTGACGCCCTATGTTGGTTATGTCAAAAAGATAAACATCTGTCTGCTTCCTGGATTTTAAATTTGCACTTAGCATAAGCTCCCATACATGCAGCAAAACTTCATTGTTGTATGATATTCCGCTTTTGGCATATCGTTCCTGCTTCTCCATATTGGGACGTGCGTTTACCATATTGCAGTGACCTGTCTTTGAAGTTGTGTTGTATACACTGTCATACAGTATTTTCCAGGCTTGTCTCATGTTGTCGTCTTGAATACCCGCCCTTCTGTCGGCCCATGCTTGCATCCACTTTTCGTCAGATATACAAAAGTCCCATGCCTTGTCAAATACATATTCATACATATGAGGATTGCAATCGAAACCCTCGAGGGTGGAACCAAGGCCCCAGAAGTTTGAACCACCGTTTTTCATGGTGTTTTCTATTCTTTCGCCAACATCCATTATATTGCCGGCAAGCATGGTGTTTCCCCCAAAGTTACCTAAGTAACACCACAGATATGGTTGTCCGAAATACTTGTTTGTCAACTTCCAAACCTCGGACCTTTCGCAGAAGTAATCAAGAAGCAACATTTTGTCCTGAGGAACCGCCTTCACAAAAGCCTCAATACGAGGGTTTGTCCAGTCTTTTCTCTGATAATAGTAGAGCCAGCTCATCTGAAGCCACGTTGCCTGAGGGTCCACCTGGGAGAGGGTTTCAAAGATTGTTTTGGAAACACGGGCCAGATATTCGGGCTCCCAGCTTGGAGGGACAATTTCGTTGAAAGGATCTATACCGTAGATATGATCCGTACCATACAACTTTGTCTGCTCTTCAAGAAACTCTTTCTGAATTTTCTTGAAAAGTGGATCCATAGGGTCAAGGAAGCTGCTTCTGTAAATTGTGTCAAAACCACCCCACTGGCTCAGTTTGCTGATTTTTGCCTGCGGATACAGCTGTTTTAGTTCGTATGGAACATGGCCGGCAAAAGCGGGTAATACCGGAGTCATGTTAAGTTCACGTTCCCTTTTAACAATCTCTTTCTGCAAAATCTCTTGTCCATCTAACCATGAGTGTGGGAGGGGACCCTGCCAGTAGTCCATGTTAAGCATCCTGTGCCATGGAAGATGGGCGGGACCGGTAAAGTATCCACGTATTGTCTCATCGCTGAGCCCCAGCTTTCTCCATACACGGTACCAGACAGACTCCTGACCTGTTATTGCAAGTGGAAGATTGATTCCATTAAGCGCCATCCAGTCTATCAGACGTTCCCAGTCGCGCCATTGCCACCAGGGCATTGTATATCCGAACGTGCAGTAGTTGAGGAAGAACCGGTTTTTGCATTTGGAATTTATCTTTATTCTTTCTTCAATCTGAGGCAAAGTTTCGGGCAGTATTATGTTATCATCTGCATACCAGCTTACTGAGGTTCTGCAGTAGTACCTCAGATAGTGGTTCAGGGCCACTGCCATACTGTTTGCACTGTTTCCGCGGATTATTATCCGCATATCCGCACTGTTCTCTATTTCAAAAGAGTCTGACTTATAGTTAGTGTCTCCGGCAGATTCATTTTTTATCTCTTCCAGAATGAAATGGTTGCTTTTATCTCCTAGTATACGGTTGAAGAGTTGCCGGGCAGACTGGTTTTCTGCTGAAGCACTGCATACCGAAAAAACAAGAGCAATGATCAGGCTGATTTTGTGTTTCATAAGATTTTTATTTATAACAAATATACATACAAACAATGAGTTGCCTTTTTATTTACTAAAATTTTTCTTGTGCAGATACCCATTTTCTCGTTGTTTGGTGTCTAATTGAGTAAATCATGCAAATTCTGGTGCAATATTACTAATTTTGACTGATGAAATTTTCGGATGTTCATATAGGGAAGTTATCCAAAGGAGATAAAAGAGCTTTTCTCCTTCTATATGATAACTATTTTGCATCACTTACAATTTTCGCACAAAACTTTGGATTGTCACAATATGAATCTGAGGATATTGTTCAGGAAACATTCTGCCGACTCAACAGCAATTATAATTTGCCCGATAATTTAAGCGCCTTTAAATCATATCTTTATACAGCTGTTAGAAACAAGAGTCTCAACTATATCCGTGACGAGAAGCGCAGGAGAACAAACGACAGCGTATTTCTTGACCTTCAGGATGATCTGCTGATTTTTGATAAAATAGTAGAGAATGAACTGTACAGACAGATGCATTTGTTGGTAAACGAGCTGCCGCCACAGTGTAGAAACATTTTCCAACGAGTGCTCAAAGGCGATTCTTCGGAGAAAATTGCAAATGACCTCAATCTATCGGTTGAGACAATAAAGACACAACGCAAAAAAGCCAAGAAGTTATTGCGGGAGAAATATTCTCTTGTATACAGGTCGCTTTACACTTTTTTGTAACTGGAATACCCACTTTTCTGTCTGTTGGTGTCTTATCTGAAAAAAATGCTGATGAAGGATTATACACCTTTTGAGATAGCTGAACTCATTCTTGCAAAAAGAAATAATTCCATTACCGGGGGGGAGGAGAGAAATCTTAATGAATGGAAAAACCGTTCCGATCGTAATGAGCTTCTTTACAAGCGATTATTGGAAGAAAACATCGATGCTGATGCTGTTGAAAGGAGATTTGAAGGATATGATTACGATAAATACTACAAAGATTGTTGTAAGAAAATCGACAAGTCAAAAAGAATAAAATCAATTGAGATTTTAAAATGGGCAGCACTTATACTAATTCCTGTGGCAGTGCTCTCACTTGTTTATTTCAGGGATAGCGGAACCAAAGTCTACCAGGCAATGGCCGATATCCGTCCTGGAACATCCAATGCCGTACTTATATTGTCTGACGGAGAAAAGGTGACACTAGGTGATAAGAATGCAGGGGATCTAATTGTAAAAGACAACATAAAGGTAGAGAGCGATACTCTCAAGTACGAAAATGTTACAACAGAAAAAATTGCATTCAATACAATAATTATCCCAAGAGGGGGAGAGTTTGTGCTTAAGCTTTCTGACGGCACTAAAATATGGCTAAACGCAGAAAGTGAACTTAAGTACCCTGTTTCATTCACCGGAAATGAGAGAAAGGTATATCTTAAAGGCGAGGGCTTTTTTGAAGTAACCAAAAATGAAAAGTCACCATTCAAAGTTGTTACAAACGATCATGTAATATCGGTACTGGGAACCGAGTTCTCAATAAGGGCCTATTCAGACGAAAAATATATCACAACCACTCTGGAAAGCGGCAAGGTATCCATAGATGCCGGTAACCGTCATGCAGAGTTGCATCCCGGGCAACAATCTAATGTAAGCAACAGCGAAATGACTGTAAAAGAAGTGAATACACAATTGTACACAGCATGGCGCAATAACAAATATGTATTCGACAATCAGTCTCTTAGAGAGATATTGCATACCCTTTCAAGATGGTATGACATGGAAGTTGACTATGACCAGTACAATCTTGGTGATATAAGATTCACCGGTGAATTGATGAAATATTCAAACATTACAGATTTTCTTGAAAAGCTTGAAACACTGGAGAAGGTCCGTTTTGATATAAACGGCAAAAAGGTTAGGGTAAGTCCTTATTAATGATACAATTCTTTAAATTAACCATAACAGATTATGAACAAAATGCGACAAAAGTTTCCCGTTAAAGGGATATTTAGTGTTCATGTAATAAAGCAAATCCGCAACATTCTGATTATGTTGGTTTTATTACAGTTGAGCAATTCTGTGTATGCTCAGGATATGATTAATATTGACATAAAAAAGGACAGTCTTAAAAATGTTCTGGCATTAATCCAATCACAGGGGAAATTTCGTTTTCTATATTCAAACGACGATGTAAACTCTGTATTTGTTGAGGGCATAAAAATGAAAAATGCCTCAATAACTGAAGTATTGAATACCATATTTCAAAAAACCAGTCTTACATATCAGATAGGAAGTGATAATATAATCTACATAAAAAAAGTAAAACAGGAGATTGTAGTAAAAAAGGAAAAACACAAAATTGTTGGAAGGGTGACTGATTTTAGTAAACAGCCTCTGCCTGGAACTACGGTTATAGTAAAGGGGACAAAAAATGGTGTAGCGGCAGATCTTAACGGCAATTTTGAGTTAAGTGTGGATAATCCAACAAATGTTATACTACAGTTCTCTTTCATTGGAATGAAAAAAAAGGAAATTGCATATAAAGGACAGGAGATGTTGATGGTTTTGCTGGAAGATGAAGCACTTGAAATGCATGAGTTGGTAGTAAACGGAGTTGTTACGAGAAGATCCGAAAGCTTTACAGGATCAGCGATAATGATAAAGGGAGATGAGTTGAAGCGAGTAAGCAATCAGAATATTTTCCAAAGTCTAAAAAACCTTGATCCATCAGTTTTTGTAATGGAAAATTTTGTTATGGGTTCAGACCCTAACACATTACCAAATTTGAGTATGAGAGGTGGTACTTCTTTTGATGAATCATTAGGAGATGATAATTTAAAGGGAAATTATCAAAATAAACCAAATCAACCGTTATTCATATTAGATGGATTTGAGGCGTCTGCTGAGAAGGTTTTTGACTTGGATATGAACATAATCGAATCACTTACCATATTAAAAGATGCGTCTGCAAAGGCTTTGTACGGATCAAGGGCAGCTAATGGAGTAGTTGTTATTGAAACAAAAAGACTTAGCTCAAACAAACCAAGAATTTCCTATACAGGCAGTCTGGATTTAACTATGCCGGATTTATCCAGTTATGACTTATGCAACGCTTTGGAAAAGCTAGATGTGGAATTTAGAGAGAATGTATATTACAACGAAACCTGGCCTACAGGTTCGGATAACTATTATGTTTTACGCAAGAAAGTACTGGAAGGTCTGGACACTTACTGGCTATCAAAACCTGTACGTTTGGGTACAGGGCAAAAACATTCAGTCAACATTGATTTAGGTAAAGACGATCTCAGAACCTCTTTAAACATATCAGATTACAATAATCAGGGCGTTATGAAAGGTTCCGGTCGTAATACGTTAAGCGGGAGTTTTAATATTTTATACCTATTTAAAAAATTCCGTTTTCAGAACAATTTAAGTTTCACTAATAATAATGCTTCTGATTCTCCTTACGGATCATTTTCGCGTTTTACAACGATTAATCCTTATCTAAATCCTTATGACGATTATGGTAATTTGTTACCTCTTTTAACAGGTAATATTCCTAATCCTTTGAATGACGGAACAGTAGGGACTTCATTAACATCTAAGTATTTTGAATTAACAAATAATTTTCAGACTGAATACGAGATAAGTTCCGGATTAAAAGTCAGAGCTCGTTTTAGTGTAACAAAGAAAAATAATAGCGCAGACAGATACTATCCTACTACTCATTCTAAGTTTGCGTCATATTCAACTGCCGATATACAGAGGAAAGGCCAGTATGAGGTAAATTATGGGAATAGCGATAAAATATCCGGGGACATATATGCGAACTATAGTAAAACAATCAACGATAAACATAATTTTTTCATTACAGCAGGTTCCAATATAGCTGAAAGTAAGTATCGAGAAGAAATTCACTATACAGAAGGATTCCCTTCTACGAATATGAACGATATTATGTTTGCCATGCAATATAATCAACTTAAAATCAGACCGAGCGGAACAAGTGGTTTTAACAGAGAAGTAGGGTTTTTGGGTATGTTGTCTTATACGTATATGGACCGTTTTCTGTTTGATGGGACATATCGCATAAACGCATCATCGATGTTTGGAAATGTTAATCGTTGGGCTACTTTTTGGAGTTTGGGCATCGGTTGGAATATACACAAAGAGAAATTTATCGAAAATATCTTATGGATTAAGCAATTAAAAATCAGAGGATCCTTGGGTTCTACTGGTAATCAGAACTTTCTTAACAATAAATCACTTACTGTTTATAAATATTATTCAACGGACCGATATACTAACCTAATTGGGTCTTATGCTGCTAATATGGAAAACGAAGATTTAAAATGGGAACAGAAAATGGACTATGATATCGGTATTGATGCTGATTTTTTGGGCTTTAATGTAAAGATGGATATTTACAAAACCATAACTCAAAATATGGTAACAAGTGTATCAACAGCTCCATCGACTGGTTTTACAGATGTTTCCGCTAACTTAGGTAAGGTAGAAAATAAAGGAATCGAGCTATTTCTTGCATATACATTATTCCACAATAATAATGGTTTTTTTAGAGTAAATGGATCTTATATAAATTCAAAGAATACGATTCTTGAGATATCCGAAGCTATGAGATCATACAATAACAAACAACTAGCAATTATAAATGATAGATCCAGTCAAACTGTTATAGGATCCAATACAAAACCAATTATTCTTTATTATGACGGTTTACCAATGAATACTATTTGGGCCGTTCCTTCTTATGGTATCGATCCTATGACAGGTATTGAATTATTAAAAGGAGCAGATGGTCAGGCAACATATATCTGGAAGGCAAGCGATATGGTACCATCAGGAATCTCAGTTCCAAAATGGCGTGGCATACTGGGATTTAACGGTGAATACAAAGGATTTGGAATTAGTATTGCCTGTACTTATTTAGGGGGAGGACAATTATACAACCAAACATTAGTAGATAAGATTGAAAATATTGCCGTCACAAATAACTTTGACAGGAGAGTGTTGACAGACCGTTGGTCAAATGTTGGTCAAATGGCACAATATAAGCGTAATACTGGAAATACTCCATATGATATGAATACGGGGTTGTATTTATTTTCAGTAGTAAGCAGCTGGCACCAAGAGCCAACTAGAGCTACTCAGCGATTTGTGCAAAATCAGAATGAATTTAATCTGTCTTCGGTAAGTGTATATTGCGATTTTAAAAGAAAATGGATTACTTCTTTAGGAATGGAAAGACTAAAATTTACTGCTTATATGAACGATGTTGTTAAATTCTCTACAATTGGCATTGAAAGAGGTACGACATATCCTTTTGCCAGAACAATTTCTTTCTCGCTGACAGCAACATTCTAGAAAATTGGATTTAATTAAGTATTTATTAAAATTTAATAGCATGAAATCAACACTATCTATGATAATATTGTCAATTAGTTTGATAATAGCAGGATCATGTAATAAATGGCTAGATATTAGTTCAAAAACAGAAATTGTTAGTGAACAACAGTTTAGTAATGTTACAGGGTTTAGAGATGCTGTAATCGGAGTCTATGTGAAGATGGCAAAACCAGAACTATACTCACATGAGATGACATGGAGAACTGTCGAGTTCTTATCACAACAATATGCAGTTGTTGCTGGGGCTCCGGACATAAATGTGCCAAAGTATTTATATACTTCAGATCCTTTGCCGTCTAAAAGAGAATCTTTGTGGTTAGGAGCTTACAATGTCATATCAAATATTAATCAAATATTAATATATCAAGAAAAGAACAGAGAAGTTTTTGCACAAACACCTATTACAGATTCTCTTATCAAAGGAGAGATGCTAGCTCTAAGAGCATTTGTTCACTTGGATATAATGCGTCTTTTTGGAAAAGGAAATCTTGGAAACAGGCCAGAAATTCAAAATGAGTACACAGTACCTTATGTTACTGCTTTTTCAAAATACCCAACGCCTCAACGTTCATATAAAGAAACAATTGCTCTTCTAAGAAAAGATATTGAAGAGGCTATTGAATACCTTAAATGTGATCCTTTAAGCAAATTAAGGCCTTCTGGTTACTGGGATGCAGAAGTTGCAGGAGGATTTATATCAACAACAAGTGTAGGAACATCAATGCCCAATCGTAAAATGAGAATGAATTACTGGGCAGCAAAAGCACTATATGCTCGTATTTTAATGTGGGAAGGAACTTCTGAAAGTAAAGCAAAGGCTTTAAAGGAAGCACTGGAAGTTATGGGCAGCACTTTGAGCGATGGATTAGGTACGGGAGATGGAGCATATTATACATGGGTTACTTCCAGTGATATAAATGGATCCTATTGGTATACAAGCGACTTGGCGTTTGTTAATGAGCAGTTGTTTACTTTACAAGTGGAAAAATTTATGGATATTCAATCTGTAACTTCCACACAAAGTTGGTTTTATTGTGGGCCTCCTTATAGTCAGTATTCTGTAGCTTATTTAACAGATGCCAGAAGAAAAACGATTTTTGAAAACGGCACAAGTCTTATAGATGCTGATTGGCGAGCTACAAGATGTTTGTGGGCAGATGGTTCGTCACTAACCAGTTGGACAATTGCCAAGTTCTATAATATTGCAAATCAAAGTGCATCTTACAGTAAGAGAATGCCTTTAATTAGGATTTCTGAAATGTATTATATTGCTGCTGAATGTTTCTTAGAACAAGGTGCCAGTTATAATAAAGCATTAGCTGTTGCATGTTTGAATAAGGTTAGAAATCAAAGGAATATTCCAATTTCCTATAATTTATCTTCTACAATGTCTGAAACGGATATTCGTAATGAAATTACTAAAGAATATTTGAAGGAATTTATTGGTGAAGGTCAGTTATTCTTTTATTATAAACGTTTAGGTCTAAAATATATTCTGGATTATACAGGAGAAATGACAGATGCCGAATACCAAATGCCAATGCCAGATTCTGAAATTGCAAGTGGTGGAGTTCGTGAAAACTAAGCTAAAATTTTAATTAAATTGAAAATAATGAAAAAAACAAATTATAGATTAGTTCTAAGTTTTTTAGTACTGATGACATTTTTTGGATGTAAAAAAGTAGAAGTACCATATTTTAGTGGCAGTAACTCTGCAAACTTTTGGCTACATCAGTATAATTATTCTCTGTTTGGAGCGACTACAACAGAATTACCTGAGGATACTATAATATTGGATATAGCAATTGTTGGTCGTCTTGCAGACTATGATAGATATGCAACAGCTAAAGCTGTTCCTGATTCAGCCGGAACTCCCGAAGATAAACGATTAACAACAGCAACTCCTGATCAATATAAGATTATTGGAGGGATAATTAAAGCAAATGAAAAAATTGGGAAATTTAAAGTTCTAATTAAAAACCCAGAAGTTCTAGCTACTAGAGAGTCTTTAAAATTAAAAATCATGATGGCGGAAAATGAAGATTTTAAAATAGGACTTAGAGAAAATAATTGGGTAGCTCTTACATGGTCTCGTAAATTTTTACCTCCTGCTACCTGGCACGCAATGCGTTTCTTCTTTTGTTCTGTTTATAGTACACAGGTCTATAAAATATTTATGTCAGTTACAGGACTTAAAGAGTTCTACTATTATGAAGGAAAGGTTACAATGCAAGAAGCCTATGTTATGGGGAAGAATTTCGGTGACCGAGTACGTGCATTAAGTGCAATTCAGGGTTCTCCATTATTACATGACGATGGAGAAAATGCAGGATTGCCTATTATCCCAATATATTAATTATAAAAACGAGAAATTATGAAAAGAGTATTATATTTCTTTGTCCTTTTTAGCATAATGGTTATATCGTTTACTTCGTGCGATTTTATTGATAAAGGGAATTATGACCTTACTCCTATAAGTGATATTATTATAGATACAACAGGAATCCCTCTTCAACATGTAGTTGTCAGACTAGAAGAGTTAACAATAAATCCTAAGGTTTCTCGAGTAGGTACAAAAGATGAAAATTTCTCATATGAATGGAAAATAACTCTTATGCCAGGTGAAGATTGGGAAAAATACAAGATTATTGGAACGGAAAAACACCTGAAGTCTGTTATTGAGTTGACTCCATCTGCCTCAAGTTATTCATTATGGTATAGAGTTACCGATAAAACTACCGG
This sequence comes from Bacteroidetes bacterium GWF2_40_14, assembly GCA_001769195.1. Taxonomy (GTDB): domain Bacteria; phylum Bacteroidota; class Bacteroidia; order Bacteroidales; family UBA932; genus Bact-08. The sequence goes on from MEOK01000001.1 coordinate 12,730, forward strand.
CCTGCTGAAAAGTATTATTTGGAGAGTATTAGTTGATGCATCTTCCGGACAGGGTCTTGTTGTTGCAGATTCTCAAGATGGAATTACTTCGGATTTGTCAATTATTCAGGATACTATGTTTACCTATCAATGGTTTGAAAAAGGCACAACTACTCTCAAACCAACTTTATATAAGCGTAATGAATTTTCGAAAGTGCATAAAACAAAATTCAATGGAGTGATTCACTCTATGTTTGCAAAAAGGTTATATCAGGATGGCAGATATACAAATTTCTTACATGGAGCATCCAGAAACAATGCATTTCGCATAAATACCCTAGATTATTCTATAGTTTGTCAAGGAAAGGAATTATTTTATGACCCATTTATTGTGTTAGATATAGATTACTATTACCGAAATGGGTCTTCAGTATACATAATAAATTCAGGTAAGGTAAGTAATAGGATGACTGAAAATCAATCTGATGTGAGTTACAGGAGGTTTGGAATTTTCTCTCCGGGTGATTATACCTGTAATAAGTTTATTGCTTGTCATCCTATCACTTCCAGTCAAGCTGTTTTTTATGATGAGGGATTAGGTAAATTTTTGAAAATGGGTAGTTCAAATTCCGGAGCTGCTCCTAAGGACGTTGGAGTAGGAAGTTCTCCTTTTAATGCCCAGAACTTGCCCGGTTATCAAGTCCTGGGAGGTGGATTGGGAACATTTACTGAAGCTAGGTTTATTTTAAAAAAAGGTAACTATTACGGAGTATTCTGTCTGACCAATAATTCTGCAAGTACGCCAAGAAGATTGTTCGATATCAGTAATGCACCTAACATTGCCAATGCCATCGGTTTTGTTTTTCCTGCGGATCAATCTGTAGTTTATTATTCAACCTCAAGTAAAGTATATTCCATTCGTATCCCCCAGGGAGGAGCGGCTGTATATACAGAGTTATATGCTAGCCCTGAACCAATTACTATGTTTGAGATGTTACGCAAAACAGGAACAACTGAGCTACCGTATACTGAACGTTGCTTGCTTGTAATTACTTACAACGGAACAGAAGGTAAGATTACTACATTACCTATTCCTTCTCAAGGTCTTGATTTAGGTTTAATTGATATAAATCGGAAAGCTACATTTGGGGGATTCAAGAAGATATCTGCTGTCGCAGTACAAGACTAATAAAAAAGTCTTTCGTTTTTGTTATTGCAATAATCATAAAATTGATTAAATGAAAAGTTCTATATCACTATTATTTATTTTCGTCACATTCATAACACAATCATTTTCGCAGGGAACTATCAAAGGTAAAATGGAGGGTGCAGTTTTGAATGAAGTGTCTGGGTTGGAAGTTGTTCAGAGTATTTATCCGGAGGCCGTTGCTGTTGAAAAAGGGAAAGAAGTATGGTTCAAAGTAGTAGGTGCTGACAAAAAAGTTTTAGGATACTGTTTGTCCAGCAAACCTTATACGGATAGCATTATAGGATACCATAATTCAACTCCAGTAATTATTGTTATAGACAAGAAAAAGGTTATTCAAAAGGTAGCTATATTGAGTAATTGGGAGACCCCGTTTTTCATAAAAAAACTTGAGAAACAAAAATATTTTAATACATGGGATGGACTAAAAGTAGGCGACGCATTGAAAAAGAAGGCTGCTGTTGATAGTTATAGCGGTGCAACAATCTCTGCAAGAGCACTTTCAAAAAATGTAGTAATTATCCTTGATAGGGCTGTAAAAAAGAGTTCTAATAATGAATAAGCTTTCCAAAAATAGCATGAAGTATATTTTATTAGTATTTATTTTGTTCCCATTATTAATTTGGGGAAAAGATGAAGCGGGTTATATAATAAAAGGCAATATTACAGGGGCACCAGATGGAAAGGTATTTATAATAAAAGCATTTAATAGTGACACCATAACCAGAGGTTTGATTAAATCAGGGATTTTTATTATTGAGGAAAACGGAAGTTTCAAAGGTGATGCAGCGACATTAGTAATTAATAACGAGAGAGTATTAAAAAATCTCTTTATTGAACCTGGGGTTATTACAATTTCTGGAAATTATATAAATCCTAACACTATCAAAGCGTCAGGAACTCCATCCAACGATGCCTGGAATGAGTATCTGATAGAAATTGCTCCCTTAAACACAAAAATCAGAAATTTGAAAATTGCTCTTGACGCAGAAAAAGATCCGGCAACGAGAAAGATATTAACAGAAGAAAAACAGAAGTCTTACGATGATTTTTATAATTACAGGAAGAATTTTGCAAAGAAACATAACAACACAATCATAGCCCCAATGTTTCTTTCTGAAAGTATTTACAGTCTCGATTATAAAGGTGTCACTGATTTAGTCGGGTTGCTTGATTCCAATATACATGATAACTGGTACACAAACAGACTTAAAGAAAGAGCAGATATTCTAAGCAGAATTGATTATGGGAAAAGTGCTCCTGATTTTACTCTTAAAAATATTAAAGGAGAAGAAATTTCACTATCCTCATTTAGGGGTCATGTTGTTCTGGTTGACTTTTGGGTGTCATGGTGCAAAATATGTAGGATTGAGGAAAAAAGCCTAATACCACTATATGAAAAATATAAGCAAAAAGGATTCACGATATTGGGTGTTTCAATAGATAAAGACCGGGAAGAATGGATAAAAGCAGTAGAACAGGATAATTTACCATGGAATCAGGTATCCAGTTTGACTGGATGGGAATGCCCTGTTGCAAAACAATATGGGATGACTTTCGGAATAACTGGAGTTTCATATTCGATTTTATTGGATAAAGAGGGGAAGGTGTGTGGATACAACCTTAGAGGGGAAGAACTTAAGAAAAAATTGATCGGAATTTTCGGAGAGTGATAATTTGATATTTTTTTTTAAAATATTAATGAACAATAATATTTCTAATATTTAATCAAAAACCAATATGAAAAACCGATTAGTATTCGGATTTCTATTATTCTTAATTTCTTGTACGACATATGAATTGTCTGCTCAGATTGTTGCTCAGCCTGTAACATGGATAAGCAAAATAGTGACTTTTGAGAAAAATATTCATGAAATTCAATTAGTTGGCACTTTTGACGAAGAGTGTAGAGAGTGGCACATATATGACCTTGGTCCATATGAAGATGGACTCACACCGACATCATTGACGATTGAGACAATAGCTGGAGTTAAGCTTATCGGGAAACCATATCTTCTAACAAAAGTAACGAAGACCTTCGATGAAAGATTTGGCATGGAGATAGGTATTTGTGAAAATAGGGTTGTGGTTGTACAAAAAGTTAAAGTTACCTCCGTCGATTCTGTGGCATTTATAGCCGTCATTAAGTGGCAAGCCTGCGATTACCATTCGTGTCTTTCGCCAATTTTGAAAGAGTTTGTAATAAAACTACCGGGCAATCATAATCATGCTTCAATATCAACGAAACCCGATGTTCCAAAGCAAGCTCTTTTCACGAACTAGTACAATGAGCTTTCATGGCAAGATTGAGAGAGGACGGTTTGCATTTCGAACCTTAAATTGTTTGATTATTTGTTAATCCTAAGATTAACCAGAAAATACATAATGTTACGTTTAAAAATCATATCGTTTTATGCTCTGACTGTAATTATTTCAGCAGGCAATTATAATCTCTCTGTCCTACAAAATTTGTTTGCAGGAGACACTACAAAGAAAATTGAGGAGAAAAGTCCTCAATCTCTTGAAGAGTTTATTAAAATAGGCTCTAAAATAATGAAGGGTATGACTTCGATTTGTGTTCAGGATGGAAAATTCTACATTAATATAAATGATTCACTTTTAAACAGGGATATATTGCTGGTAACAAGAATTTCAAAGGCTGCTGCAGGAATTCGTAGTTCTTTTGCAGGTTATGCAGGAGATCAGATTAATTCCGGAACATACAGATTTAAGAAGGGTATCAACAACAAAATATTTTTAACAAAAAGTATATCGGGAGAAAGATCTTCCGACACTACTCAGGCAATGTATTCTTCTGTTCAGAATTCAAACTTGCCGGCCATTATTGCCTCATTCGACATAAAAGCACAGTCTGCAGACAAAAGAGACAACTATATTGATGCTACTGATTTTTTTAATTCGGACGCAGAATCTCTCTTCTTCAGAAAATCAAGCAAAGCCACCTTTAAGTTGGGAGCAATTCAGAAAGAGAGTTCTTACATATTTTCACTGAATACATACCCCATCAATACAGAAGTAAAGTGCATTAAAACTTACGTTATGACAGATGATGGCGGAGAAACAGCAACTTATGAGCTCAATAACTCGTTTGTTTTGCTGCCAAAGGTACCCATGACACCAAGATATGCCGATGACAGAGTGGGCTACTTTACATACAGTTATACAGACTTTGATCAAAATCCTCAGGGGATCAAGACTATTAGAATGATAACAAAATGGAAGTTAGAACCAAAACCTGAAGATGTAGGGAAGTACAAAGAGGGACAACTGGTTGAACCGGAAAAACCAATAGTTTTCTACATAGATCCATCAACTCCAAAAGAGTGGGTTCCATATCTTATTCAGGGTGTCAACGACTGGCAGCCACTTTTCGAGAAAGCAGGTTTTAAAAATGCAATCTATGCTCTTGAGGCACCTTCTAAAGATAAGGACTCTACATGGTCACTAGAAGATGCAAGGTACTCTGCAATTGTATACAAGGCTTCGGACATTCCTAATGCCAGCGGGCCCCACATTATTGACCCCCGCTCCGGAGAAATAATTGAGAGCCATATAAATTGGTATCATAATGTCATGTCGTTACTAAGAAACTGGTATTTTGTTCAATGCTCGCCTTCTGACACAGGAGCCAGAAAGATGACATTTGATCCAATACTCATGGGACAATTGATAAGATTTGCCTCTTCTCACGAAGTAGGACACACTCTTGGACTATGGCATAATTTTGGAGGAACTGCCCATTATACGGTTAAACAGCTGAGGAACATTGATTTTCTTAAAGAAAATGGTCATACAACCTCAATAATGGACTACTCGAGATTCAACTATGTTGCTCAGCCAGAAGACAGAATTCCAAGAGAACTTCTTTTTCCAAGATTAGGATATTACGATTATTGGGCCATTGAGTGGGGATACAGAAGATTCCCTGAGATAGACAACCCGGTTAAAGAACAGGCAACACTCAACCAGTGGATAATTGAAAAGACTAAAGACAAGAGATATAGCTTTGGAACAGAGTCAAGTGCCAGTGATCCAAGGCTGCAGGCAGAAGATTTGGGTGAAAACCAAATGGAAGCAAATGAACTGGGTATAAAAAACCTTAAAATGGTAATGGTAAACCTTGGAGAGTGGACGAAGGAGTCAAATACAGACTATGAAAACCTGAAAATCATGCACAATGAAGTAAACAAACAGTATCGCAGATATATAGGGCATGTAGTAAAATGGATAGGGGGAATTTATGAGAACCCGAAAACAATTGAAGATTCAGGAGATGTCTATACTTTTGTAGAGAAGAAAAGGCAGGAAGAAGCTATGGATTTTCTTAACAGATACCTATTAACAGAGGCACCTGTGTGGTTGATACCTAACGAGTACATGAATAAATTTGCTGACAGACCTGAGATATTTCTGGAACGTGCATATACTACAGTTCTTGGTTCATTACTAAGTAAAAGGGTGATAATAAACCTTATAAGCGCATAGAATGCTTTTGGAAGAGATGCATACACAGCCAAGAATCTTTTTAATAATCTGGAGCACACAATTTGGTCGGGGAAGGTTGTAAATGCCAACGAAAGAATATTGCAAAAGATATATGTTACGTCATTATGTGACCTTTATACAGGTGCTGAAGCAGTTCCGAAAATGGGAATGACAGCAGAACCTACTTCAAATCCAAAGGACCTCACAGAATCGTCTTCGATAGCTTATTATCAGATTATTAAAGCATTAAAATATCTTAAGCGAATTAAGACGAATGATTATAATTCAGATGCTCATTACACATATCTGATTCGTTATATTGAGAAAACACTGAGTTCTCAAAAATAGATTGTAAATTATTTACGATGAATACAAAACTAATTTCATACTTAGCTACGATTGCGATTATTCTGGCATCATTTACGACTTGCAACAATGAATCAAAATCCGGTTTTAAATTAATGGGAAGTTTGGAGGGAATTACTGAAGGCAAAGCTATTCTAATAACCGGGGGTATGGGAAATAGGGAGATCCCGGCAGATACGATGATAATTAAAAATGGTTCGTTCATTTTTACAGGTAGGGTTGCCGAACCCTCACTATACTCTCTGGTAATAGAAGGGAAAAGAGGTATGATATCATTTTATGCTGAAAATTCGGAGATGACAATTACTGGGCACGCCGATTCTTTAGCTAAGGCAATTGTCAGTGGAGGAAAAACTCAGGATGATGCATATATTCTGGCAAAGAGGGTTAAGTACCTGTCAGAAAAATATAAGATCAATGAACTTTATAAAGAGCTCTATCAAAGAGTAGACTCACTTAAAGCTACTCCACAGCGCGAAGCAGAAATCACTACCATTTTTGACAAATATAGGGCAGAATCAACCCAGCTTTCTGAGAATTTCGTTAAGGAGAATCCAAAATCATATTTTTCAGCAATTTTGGTAGCTCAGTTGACATCAGGTAAAAGTGCAACTGAAATTGAGAGGTACATAAGTATGCTTGATCCTAAAATTGCTGCTTCTGCAAGAGTCACTAAGATGCGTGTTCAGACTGAGGAGATGAAAAAGACAGAAGTTGGTATTGATTCATTAATCACCAATGCTCATGATTTGGCTTATATGGTAGATGCCAATTTTGCTGGGAAAGAGCATAAAGATGTTATATACTTGTCAATTTTTTCCAATGACAATGTTTGCGCACTCAAGAGTGACGGTAGTGTTCGCGTTATTGATACCAAAGGAGCCAAAGTAAGTGAATTCAAGACAAAAATGACATCCAAAGCTTCTGCAATAGCAGTTGACAAGAGTGACAATATATATGTTTTCGGCACAGTAATGGGCAAAAAGAAAGTAGAATCAAGAGGCACAACACGAGAGATTGATGCTCCTGTAGGTGTTGAGTGCGTGGTATTCAACGCTAAAGGTGCAAAAGTAAGGGAACTTAAGCTTGCCGACATCATATCTGCAACCGGCGCAAGAGTTGCTGCCGGCAAAATCATGGTTGCTGATTCAAGAACCAGGATGATAGCAATTTATAATGCTGAAACAGGCGAAAAAACATCTGCAATTGAAAAATTACGTACCTGCTGTGGCATTCTGGATTTCAGTATCCGTAACAATGAAATTCTGGTAGCAAATCTAGGTGCTTTCAGGGTTAACGGATTTGATTATGCAGGTAAAGCTACAATTTCATTTGGTCAACGTGGAAACGGAATCAACGATTTCCACGGTTGCTGCAACCCTGTAAGCGTAGCATTCCTTTCAAACGGCGGTATTGTTACAGTTGAGAAGGACCCTACACGTATAAAAGTATACAGCAAGGAGGGAGCAAAGAAAGTAGAAGGAATTGAGGAACTGGTTAAAGGCTGTGCTTACATACCAATGGCAGTTGACACTAAAGACAACGTATACCTTGCTTCGATGACAGGCGGCCTTGTAAGATGTGTCATATTCAAATTATCTGGAGAAGATAAAAAATAATATTATTCTATATCATCTAGACAAGGTAAATTTAGTTTAGGTTAAGGTTAATGATGAAAAAGACTTTGGTAATGTTTGTTGTAATCCTCAAACGTTATCGAAGTCGCCTTGCTTTTCCCCATTTTAATTACATTTGTAAGAGAAAGATTTTTAAATGGTTTAATTCGATATTCAATAATTATGAAAAAATTCTTAATAGTTCTTTTTTTAATTTCGTCTGTGGGAGTATTCGCCCAGAAAAAGGAGGGTACCGTATACATGGTTTCGAATGCACACTTTGATACTCAATGGAACTGGACCGTACAAACATCTATAAATGAGTATTTAAGGAATACCCTTAACCAGAATATCTGGCTTTTTGAAAACTATCCCAATTATGTTTTCAACTTCGAAGGGGGCATAAAATACAGCTGGATGAAGGAGTATTATCCTGCCGAGTATGCAAAAATAAAAGAGTACATCAAACAGGGTAGATGGCACATTAGCGGTAGCTCGTGGGATGCCACCGACCCAAACATACCATCGCCGGAATCTTTTTTCAGGAATATTCTAATTGGTCAGCAATATTACAAAGATGAGTTCGGAGTTAAATCGACAGATATCTTTCTGCCTGACTGCTTTGGATTTGGATATACATTGCCAACAATAGCAGCACATTGTGGCCTTATCGGTTTCTCCACACAAAAACTTAAATGGCGCACAAACCCTTTTTATGGTGATGCCAAGGTTCCGTTTACTTTCGGAATATGGCAGGGAATTGACGGCTCAAGGATTGCAGCTGCTCTGGATGGAAGGAACTATTCTCAGAGATATGACGAAGACCTGAGTCTGAACAAGGAGATTATCGACCTTGTTGCAAAGGCTCCCAACAATAAGGCATTCAGGTATTATGGGGTAGGAGACATAGGCGGTTCCCCTACAATTTTAAGTGTAGAATCTGTAGAGAGAGGAATAAAGGGTGCAGGCCCCGTTAATCTTGTAAGTGCAACTTCAGATCAACTTTTTAAAGAGTATCTTCCTTTTGCCAAACATCCTGAACTACCTGTATTTAATGGGGAACTGTTAATGGATGTACATGCAACAGGCTGCTATACATCGCAGTCGGCAATGAAACTCTACAACAGGCGTAATGAACAACTTGCCGATGCTGCCGAAAGGGCATCTGTGATTGCAGAGTGGATGGGTGGAGTAGAATATCCATCAGCAAAGCTTAATCAGGCATGGAAAAGATTTATATGGCACCAGTTCCACGACGACCTTACCGGTACAAGCATACCAAAGGCATATACATTCTCATGGAACGACGAACTTATCTGCCAGAGCCAGTTCACTGACATACTTACCTATGCCTCTGCAACAGTGTCCCGCAACCTTGATACAAGAGTAAAAGGTGTTCCGGTAGTCGTTTTCAACTCTCTATCTAATGCACGCAAAGATATGGTTCATGCACTAGTGCCATTTGCAACACAACCAAAGGGAGTTCAGGTTTATTCACCAAAAGGGACAAAAGTCAATTCTCAGTTGATATCATACAAAGATGGTAAGGCAGAGGTAGTCTTTGCAGCAGAATCAGCTCCTATGAGCTACTCTGTTTATGATGTCCGTCCATCGGGTAGCAGTTCGTCTGGTGTACTGAAGAGTGGAGAAAACTGGATCGAAAACTCAGTCTATAAAGTAACCCTCGACAAAAGGGGCGATATTGCATCAATAATAGACAAAAGGGGAAACAAGGAGCTTGTGGCAAAGGGAAAAGCAATAAGACTTGCCCTGTTTACAGAGAACATGTCTACCAGCTGGCCGGCATGGGAGATTCAGAAAAAGACTGTGGATCAGGTTCCTGAAGCCATAGGGGGTGATGTAAAAATTGGTGTTACAGAAAAAGGATCTGCAAGAGTCTCAATTACTGCCGAACGCAGTTACAAAGGATCGAAGTTTGTACAGACAATCTCGCTTACAAACGGCGGAGCCGATGAAAGGATAGATGTAAGGACCGATATTGACTGGATGCAGACAAATGCACTGCTCAAGGTGGAGTTTCCTTTAAGCATTTCAAACCCTTATGCAATATACGATTTGGGTATTGGCAATATAAAACGAGCAAATAACACTCTCACAGCTTATGAAGTTTATGCACAACAATGGGCCGACCTGTCGGAGAAGGACAACTCATACGGTGTTTCAATAATGAACAACTGCAAGTATGGTTGGGACAAACCAAATGATAACACCCTCAGACTTACACTTCTGCATACTCCGGGCACAACCGACAGATATTCATATCAGAACAAACAGGATTTCGGACATCATACAGTTACATATTCAATTGTGGGACATAAGTCAGACTTTGTAGATGCCGGAACAGTACGAATGGCAGCTGCCCAGAATAATCCTCTGTATGCTTTCAACGCCTCTAAGCATAGTGGAGCATCAGGAAAAGTATTCTCTATGCTTAAGGTAAGCTCTGATCAGATTGACGTGAAGGCTTTCAAAAAAGCTGAGAATCAGAACGAATATGTTGTAAGGGTATATGAAACTGCCGGCAAGGGTGCAGAGAATGTAGAGATTGAATTTGCTTCTCCTATAGTTTCAGCTTCGGAACTGAACGGTATAGAGGAGGTTATGGGCAAGGCCGAGTTTAACGGCAACAAACTTATTGTAAACACAACGGCTTTTAAACCAAAAACATACAGCGTAAAACTTGCAGACTGCAAGAATCCATTAACACCAGCAGTTAACCAGATAGTTAAGCTTAAGTTTAATGCTGAAGGCTATACCAATGACGGATTCAGGGATATTGCAGATTTTGATGGCAAGGGCAACTCATACTCATTCGACCTGCTGCCGGATAAGGTAGTTAATGAGGGTGTGGAGTTCAGGTTTGGAAAAATCGGACGCAAAAACATTCTGAGATGTTCTGGAGATACAATTATTTTACCGGAGAACAGCAAGTACAAAACACTCTACCTGCTTGCATCTTCTGCTGACGGCGACATCAACGCTACATTCACAGTTGACAGAAACCCAATCCAGCGCCTTGTTCCTTACTATTCAGGATTCTTTGGTCAATGGGGATGGCAGGGCAAGGGCTACATCAAAGATGCAACCATTGGATACGTAGGATCTCACAGACACAACAAGGCTTTTGGCAACGAACCGTATGTATTCACATATATGTACAAGATTGCAATTCCTGTAAATGGACATAACAAAATGGTTGTACTTCCTAAAGACCAGAAAATTGCAGTTTTTGCAGCAACCCTGTCAGAAGAGGAGAGCGATACATTCGGTGTTGCCTGTGAGTACCGTACCATACCTCAATAATTAACCATAAACTTCAAACTATAAAACATGAGTGAACTGAAAAATCAAAAGAGTGGCATGGGAAAAATACTTCCTGTTCTCTTCGGGTTCTTTGTAATGGGATTCTGCGACGTTGTAGGAATATCTACCAGCTATGTCAAGATCGACTTCAACCTAAGCGAGACACTTGCGGGCTTCATACCATCTATGGTATTTGCCTGGTTCTTTCTGCTATCTGTCCCTACTGCCATTCTTATGAATAAGATAGGAAGGAAGCGGACGGTTCAGATTAGCAATGTTGTTACAATCATTGGTATGATGATTCCGTTCTTTGCTTACAATCTCACAACCTGCCTCATTGCCTTTGGGCTCCTTGGTATTGGTAACACAATCCTGCAGGTTTCACTCAACCCATTACTGACCAATGTAATAAAAGGGGATAAGCTAACAAGTTCCCTGACAGCGGGTCAGGTTATAAAGGCAGTCTCATCTTTCTGCGGACCATTCATTGCAGCATTTGCAGTCTACTATTTTGGCAACTGGAAGGCACTTTTCCCAATCTTTGCAGCAATAACAGTTCTTGCTGCCATCTGGCTGATGCTTACACCTGTTCCCGAAGAGGAGAACAAGGTTAAATCTGCCTCGGTTGGTGATACTTTTGCTCTTTTGAAAGACAAGACAATATTGTTTTTATTCCTGGGGATTGTTGCTGTTGTGGGTATAGATGTGGGTACAAATACACTTGCACCCAAATTGCTTATGGAGCGTTCTAACCTTGCAATTGAAACTGCCGGCTATGGTTCAAGCGTCTATTTCCTCTGCCGTACCGTGGGCGCATTTATCGGTGCATTCCTGCTAATGAAAATGTCAGACATCAGGTACTTCAGAATACACATTACCGCAGCACTGGTGTCGGTTATAGTGCTCTTTTTCATGTTCTCCAATCTGAGCATACTCATAGTACTTGGTCTTATAGGATTTTCATGCTCAAGCATCTTTGCAGTAATCTACTCTTTGGCAATCAAACATCGCCCCGACAAGGCAAATGAGATTTCCGGCTTGTTGATAACCGGAGTTGTCGGCGGAGCAATAGCACCACCACTCATGGGATTCTTCACCGACCAGGTGGGCAGTCAGGCGGGTTCGATAGCTGTGATTCTGTTTCTAGTGAGCTACCTGGTGTTGTTTGCTTTTATGCAGAGGCCATTAGGCATTAGGCATTAGGCAATAGGCAATGGGCAATAGGCAATTGGCAATTGGCATTAGGCAATTGGCATTAGGCAATGGGCAATAGGCATTAGGCAAACGGGGATCCAGAATTTGGGTTCCCGTTTTTTGTAACTATCAGTTAACTGGAATATACCAAAAAATGCGTTTAAATCCTATATCGAAACTGCCAAAAGGTCTTTTCCCAGCAGAAAAATGATCTGCCAGTTCTTTTAATAAAATTCAGATTTTGAGCGACTTATAAAAATAATTCCAAAGTTTTTTGCAGAAAAACAAAGTTGTAACACGCTCATAATGAGGATGATCATAAAACAACTGGCAGATAAAAACTGAGTCATGAAAATCAGCAAATGTTAGATAGAAGTACACTTGGTATCTGTAATATGTAGGCAAATAATGATGACTCAATTTTCTGTTTCTGTGGCTTAGTATTCATGATAAATACTCAATTAATATTTACAATCACAATTTTATCAATCTCTTTCATCAGTCTGTCCGTTTCTGTGAGTGCCACAATTATTTTCTGGTAATGTAGAATATCGTCGAACTCCAGCTTCCTGCCTATTCCCCAGTTTGTAACGCTTCCCGATGCTGTCTATGTATTGAGATAAAGTCATTTGAAGTTGTACTAGTTCTCTTCAATATTAGTTATTATGTTGTTAGAGACAAAATTTGATTAGCATTTTTAGCATTCGAAGTAACAGAAAATAAGAATATTAAAAACAATGAAAAAAGGCAATCCTGCGGATCTCGGCCATTTCAAGATCGTGGCCACCCAGCAAAAATGTCATTTGAACGCTGGCATCAAGATCATCCCGGTCTTTTCTTTTACTATCGCATTGAATTTTTCGACCTCCTCCATAACCGGGCTGTGGGCAGAATTTTCGAAGTAAAAATACTCTTTAACAGGGGCCTTCAGCTGATCGAAGAACTCCTTAGCGACAGAGGTGGGTGTCTGATAATCATATTTTCCCTGAAAGATATATACAGGCACCTGCATGCTGTCAATCTCATTAAAGAGGTTCTTGCCTATTACTTCTTTCCAAAGATGTTTGGAAGAGTAGAGACTACCGGACATGTATCCCAGTTTCTCACCCAAGGTATACTCCCTGGCGCCAAGGACCATCTTTAATACCGGCCACAGACTTGTCATCTCATGAGTTACACCACCGCCGAATTTTGACACATACAGCCTTTCATACATTATATACTTCATCCATACATCTACATTTGCCAAAGAATCGGGAAATGTCATTTCTGACAGTTTTTTAATTACTTTCACGTCGTTCTGTTTGTTTGCCTGCTCTTTAACCCACTCAAATGATATCTTTTCTGCCCTGTACTGGTCACATACCTGTCCAATCCCAAAGTATGCATGATAGAGTTCGGGATATCTGTAAGCTGTCTGAATCCCTAAAAATGAACCCCATGAGTGACCCATCAGAAAAATTTTCTCCTGTTTGAAACGTTTTGCAAGAATCTGACTAAGTTCTCGGGTATCAGAAATGAACTGATCAACGTTCATGCTCTCTTCTGGTATTTTTTTTGAAAACGACTTGCCTGCTCCACGCTGTTCCCAGTAAACCATCAAATAATCGTTTTCTATTGAGCGATTTGTGGCCTTCATAAATGTAAACTCGGGGCTTCCCGGTCCTCCATGCAGATATAGCATTACAGGTTTGGTTGAATCAGCACCTCGGATAATTAGATATTGCTCCACTCCGCCAAGGGTCACCTTTTCAATAGTAGAGATGCTCTTAGGAAGAGTTTCTCCGTTAATGCCTGTTACAGGATCTGGTTTTCCCGGACTTATGATCCAGAGAAAAACGGTCAGGAACAAGAGAATTGCCAGAATAACCCCCAATGCGTAAAGGAGTATTTTCCCGATAGTTTTCAAAATATTTTTCATAATTGTTTTGAGAATTTTTTCAAAATGCCGTTCGTGTAAGTCTCTGTCAGATAAACATTTGCTAAAATATAGTGCAAAGTATCAGTCGCGTTTAAGGACACATGGCAGGAACCATGCCAATACCAGCACGATAACTCCGAATATAGCAGTAGCAGGTTGCATCCATGATATATAGCCAATTATGGACAATTGCACGGCCAGCCAGATATATACAATTACAACTGATGTAATTGCGAAAAACTTTGATATCCAGTGGCCTGAGAAAACAACTATACTGGCAGTCAGGAACGAACCGCCAATAATGACAAAGAGGAAAAGGCCTGGAATAAAATAATTATCAAACGGGCTCCCATCGAGCCATTCAAGGGGAACACCCTCTGCTCCGCTCATTCCGTAATAACCTCCGCCAAAAGCATTTAGCGCGCCAAATGCAAGCAGGACACCCAAAATTATTCGAAGTGCCCTTCCCGGTTTTTTCTGATTTTTTGTTTTCATGACTAAATTGTTCCAATGGAGTTTTTTGTAAAATAATGATAAACAGGTTTGTGCCAAATATTTTTCATAATGATTTATTTAAAAAAAAATTCATAAATAGCTATTTAACAATAGTATATAAAAAACTTCAAGGAAGTCCTTATTCTACATAGACGTTTTTCTGCATCCATATAATATCGAATTGTTTACCGTGTTTTGTTATGATTTTCTCAAACCTTCCGCACTGCCGGAATCCGTTATTTTCGTGAAATGACAGACTCTGGATATTTTCCGATGATATACTGGCCAGAATTATCTTTATACCATTCTCCCTTGCCTCAGATTCCAGCTTGTCAAGGGCCAGTTTGCCTACACCTTTTCCGGTGAAGTCATTCTTTATGAAATAGGTTATCTCTGCACACTCTTTAAATGTTGGGTAGGGGTTATATGCCCTCAGAAAACAGAACCCGATAATCTCATCTTCTGAAAAAATTGTATAAGCCGGGTATCCTTTAGTAATTTCGAGGAACTTTCCGAAAAACTCATAAGGCATTGCTTTGTCGGGGTAAGCTGCCAGGCTGTTCTCAACGTAATAGTTGTATATGTCCATTGCTCCCATGCAATGGTCCATACTCATTGGCAAAAAATCAACGTGCATATTTATCAGGTTTATTTGTCTATAGTAAATTTGGTATCAACTTCTACATTGCCCTTTATCATGGACCATACAGGGCAATAGGTGTCTTCCGACAATTTTATAACCTTTAACATATCACTATCAGTAACATCTGGCGATTTTACCATTATATTCACAGTAATCTTACTGAAACCAGTAGGGTGTTCTTGCTTTCTCGTTCCGTCAGCATGAATTTCACAAGCCAGAATGGTTTTGCCCATCTTTCTCAGGAATGTGAGAATGGCACTTCCCATGCACGAGGTAAGGCTCAGTAGCAATAACTCAAGCGATGTATAGCCAAGATTGTCGCCCAGGGGTGGGGTGTAGTCGATGGATACTGGTTCGTTTCCTGCAACATTTCCTGAGAAATGGAGTTTGTCATTCACAAGTATGACAGATGCAGTCAGCTCTTTAGATTTGTCTTTCATCTGAAATTGATTTTGATTTTTTCGAAGTAAAGATAAAAAATTATTCAAAGAATTCTTTTGGATATTCTGCTGTCCCGCTAACTCCTTTAAGCCCGTTTTCTACCAGTTCTATTGCCAGACAGCACTCATCAGGAGCCTCAAAAGATTGTCGGATGCCAAAATCGCTACTCTTCTTGTACCCGAATCTTGGATAGTAATTCGGATGTCCCACCAGCATCACAGACTTATAGCCTGCCTCTCTTGCTTTTAAGTGGGCCGCTTCTATGAGCTTACTGCCTATACCCATGTTCTGATATTCCGGTAACACAGATACGGGAGCAAGTGCCAGTGATTGAAATTCCTCTTTGCCATTGATGATTTTTAATTTTGTCAGAAGAATGTGTCCGACAATCTTGTTTTCATATTCTGCAACCAATGAAAGTTCCGGGACAAATGCCGATGAATTTCGCAATCGTTCTACAAGAAATTGCTCATTATGGTCACTTATCTCCAGTTTTTCAAATGCTCGTTCTGTCAAATCAAAAACTTGTTTGAAATCCGATATTGTCTCTTGTCTGATGTTGATATTCATCTACTGTTGATATTTAAGTTTCTTGAAATCTTTTTTTAACATACTGAAAACCTCCAGATCTGTGAATACACCGTCGGAAAGCAACTCACCATCGCGCTCTATACCCTCAAGAGAGAATCCGAGCCTCTGAGGAATACTCTTGCTAGGTATGTTTCCGGTGGCACACTTTATCTGTATCCTGTTTATTCCCAGCTCTTCAAATGCTAACACCATCAGCCTTTTAACTGACTGGGATACAATTCCCCGTTTCTGATATTCTTCCGACAGCCAGTATCCGATTTCTGTTTTTTTATTTGCCTTGTCGGTATCTTTAAAACCGATAATACCGACGAATTTGCCATCGAGATGGATCACAAAGGTGAGTTCACTTCTCTTTTCCGGAGTGTCCAGAGTGGAAATTATAAATAGCCTGGTGTCTGTCACCTCCTTTGTATAATCTACAAACGGTAGCCATTTGCGTAGATATTCGCGTTGTGAGTCGATGATTCTGAAGATGTCAGGAGCATCAGATAACTCAAGCTGCTTAAGTTTGATGGAGGGACTGACAGTGATGGTCATAAAGGCTGAATTTTGAACAATTATGTAAAACTATAAAATATTTTTAATAAAAATCAAACGCAAGGAGTTTAACTGCCAGTTGTTTTAATATTTTGCTCATTTTAAAGTTTCCCACATGTCCGGCAAAATCATGTGAAAACTGCAAAGGGTGCTGAATAATGCGAAATTTCTCTCAAGAAGGTATGTGTCGGCAAGATTTGCCTCCACATGGTTTTATATTCAGCTGCAGGTTAGGTATTTACTAACAGCTCTGGCAGAGCCGTTAGTAAGAGACAGATTAATAGACCAGTACGTACACGTCTCATTTCTACGAAAGTGCTAATGCCTCTGGCAGAGACTCTGCCAGAGGCATTAGCACTTTCCTGATTTACATATACTTGAAAAAAGGTCTGAGAATCAAGTAAATATACAATTTACAGATTATCAGATACATATAAACTGATTTTTGTCAGAGTAGAGGTAAAAAATAGAATATTTGACGAATAAACATGTTGAGATCAGTATTAGTCGACGAAAATTGCTCCCATGAAGAAACACGTGGCACAATAAGTGGTATCTTGCTATAAATGAGTATATTAGTCAATATAATTGGTTAATAAATATTGAAAATATAACAAATGCCTGATATAAACATGATCATTTAGTACGATCTCTCGTCTCTCTTCTCAACCCAGTTTATAAATGCAGTGTTTACAACCTTGTTGCCGCCCGGGGTAGGGTAGTCCCCGGAAAAATACCAGTCACCGCTGTTCTCCTTACATGCAACATGCAGGTTCTCCACTGTCTGAAACACAACTGTTACCTCGGCTTTTATATGGTCGTTTTTAACCATTTGGGCAATTTTGCCTGAAACCTCTTCATTTGTGAACGGGGCATATATCTCCTTAACGTAATTTATATACTCCTCCTTCTGTAGCTCTTGCTGGGCCTTGCATTTTTTATAAACATCGTCAATTATACTCTCCATTCCCCTCTCTTTCAAAAGTTCAATGGCAGCATTGAAGGCAATGAATTCACCCATTCTAGTCATATCAATACCATAACAGTCCGGATATCGGATCTGAGGGGCAGAGGAGACAATAATTATCCGTTTTGGATTCAGGGAGTCCAGTATCCTGAGTATGCTCTGTTTAAGGGTAGTTCCCCTAACTATTGAGTCGTCAATAACAATTAGATTATCAGTCTCTTTGACTGCACCATAAGTTACGTCATAAACATGTCCTACCATCTCGTCGCGGTCACCGTCGGATGTTATGAATGTACGGAGCTTTGCATCCTTTATCACAATCTTTTCAATCCTTGGTTCGCGAGAGATAATCTCACCGAGTGTCTCCTCGCTCCACGAATCCTTGCCTGCCCTTATCTGACGCATTTTTTCCTCCACCATATACTTCTGGATACCTTTAACCATTCCATAGAATGAGGTCTCTGCTGTATTTGGGATAAAAGAGAATACAGTATTGTCCAGATCACCGTCAATAGCCTGGATTAGTTGCGGTGTAAGCAACTCTCCAAGTTTTTTACGCTCTTTGTATATGTTACGGTCATTTCCCCTTGAAAAATATATCCTCTCAAAGGAGCAGCTGCTTCTCTTTTGCGGGTCACGTACCATCTCCTCAGTTGTTGTGCCGTCTTTCTTGATTATAAGTGCATAACCTGGTTTTATCTCCTGAATATTGGTGTCGTCTACCCTGAAGGCTGTTCTTATTACTGACCCTTCCGATGCAACAACCACAACCTCATCGTCCTTATAGTAATATGCCGGACGGATTCCCCAGGGGTCACGGATTACAAAAGCATCGCCATGACCTACAACTCCGGCAACTGCATAGCCACCATCCCAATGGGCGCTGCTTTGCGAAAGTATGCTCACCCAATCCATATTCTCCTCAATCATAGGAGATATATCCAGCTTGGTATTGCCCTCATCTCTGTATTGATGGTACTTGTTCTGAATCTCTCCGTCCATGTAATAGCCAACCTTTTCCAGTAATGTAACAGTATCGGCATAGTTGCGAGGGTGCTGCCCGGCCTTTATGAGGCTTTGAAAAAGCTCATCTACATTGGTAAGGTTGAAGTTGGCAGCTAATGCAAGATTGCGGCTGCGCCAGTTGCTCGACCTCTTAAGAGGATGGACAAGGTCAATATTGTTCTTGCCAAATGTGGAATACCTCAGATGTCCAAGATATACCTCAGAGACAAACGGGAGATTCTGCTTTGCCCAAACTGCATCTTTTGCCTTTAAATCGCCAGTACGCAGTGGTTCATGAATTGTGTTGAATACCTCCTGTATTGGATTGGTACCGCAAGAACGGACACGGTCCATATACTTGAAACCGGGGGGCATGTCCAGTTTTACACCTACCACGCCTGCACCCTCCTGGCCGCGGTTCCTCTGCTTCTCCATCAGAATATAGAGCCGGTTTAGTCCGTAAAGGTATGATCCGTATTTCTTCTGGTAGAATTCAAGCGGTTTTAACAGCCGCACCAGTGCAATTCCACATTCGTGGTTAAGGACATCGCTCATATTATATTTTTATCTGCTGCAAAAGTAGCTAAGAACGATTTAAAATCCTCAAAATCGGAAGATATTTTTATGGACCTCTTATTCTTTTTCATGCATTGAGCCAGTCGGTCCGGCATATTTACCTCTTTACCAATGATTTTCTCAACAATGTCGCTGAATTTTGCCGGGTGGGCAGTCTCCAGAATGACTGAATTGTAAATACCGGGGAATTCACTTAAAAAATCCTTAAGTGCAGCATAACCGACTGCCCCGTGAGGGTCAGCAACATAGTCGTATGCTGTAAATAGTTCTTTTATAGATGCTTCTGTTTGTAGATTTGAATATGACCTGCTGAAAACAACATCATCAATTCTCTCCCTGTTATTATCGTACATACTTACGATTCTGGCGAAGTTGCTCGGGTTGCCTACATCCATGGCATTTGATATTGTCTGGACCGAAGGTTTTGGAACAAATTTGCCTGTATGCAGGTATTGTGGCAGAATATCATTTGCGTTCACTGCCGCAACGAACTTATGGACTGGCAGACCCATCTCCCTGGCAAGTAATCCTCCAGTAAGATTTCCCAGGTTACCGCTAGGTACAGAGAATATAACTGGTCTGCTTTTGTCTTTTAGCTGTGCATAGGCATAATGGTAATAAAAAGACTGGGGAAGCAACCGGGCAATGTTTATTGAATTTGCAGAGGAGAGTTTTAGTGCACTTTTAATCTCGTTATCTGCAAATGCTTGTTTGACAAGTCTCTGGCAATCGTCAAATGTTCCGTTGATTTCAAGTGCGGTTATATTCTTGTTCAGAGTTGTAAGCTGCTGCTCCTGAATGTGGCTTACCTTGCCGGAAGGGTAAAGCAGTACCACCTGAATGCCTTCTATGCCATAAAAACCGTTTGCCACCGCACTCCCTGTATCACCGGATGTGGCAACTAGTATAACTGTGCTATCTCTGGTGATATGTGAAAGCATCGCTGCCATGAACCTTGCTCCGAAGTCCTTAAATGCAAGTGTCGGCCCATGAAAAAGCTCCAGAATATGTAACCCTTCGTCCAATTTTACCAGCGGAACCGGAAAATCAAGGCTCCCGGAGATAATGTTTTTCAGGTCATTATCTGAAATTTCATCCTTAAGCAGCTCTTTTGAAATGATATATGCTATGTCCTGAAAAGAGAGACTCTCAATGTCTTTAAAAAACGATTGAGGAAGAGTCGGAATACTTACAGGGAGAAAAAGCCCGCCATCGTCTGCTATTCCTTTTACAACTGCATCTGAGAAGCTGACAATGTTGTTTCTGTTATTTGTGCTGTATAATTGCATATTAGCTTCTGAATTATTTTAGTTCAATAATACGGGGGCCGTTTTTATTTATTTTAGATACATACACCTCTCCGGACAGACCAAATCTTTCCAGTGCGGTTTTCATTGACTTGCCTGTTTCAACAGCAGTCTGCAAAGAAGAGGAGAGGGCAAACACAGATGGCCCTGAACCTGAAATGCTGCAGCCCAGTGCGCCTGAATCCATAGCCGCCTTTTTAATCTCATCGAAACCGGGAATCAGCATTGAACGCACCGGTTCAATTACAACATCCTGCAACGATCTTCCAATAAGACCAAAATCTTTCTTTAGCAGACCGGCAACAAGTCCGGCTGTGTTGCCCCATTGAGTTATTGCATCTGATAGGGGAATTGTCTTTGGCAATATCTTTCTGGCCTCCTTTGTTGAAATCTCTATCTGCGGATGTATTACCGTACAGTATAGATTTTCTGGCACCTCTATCTCTACAACATCAATTATCGGATTATACCCGCGTATTAACACAAAGCCTCCGTAGAGACACGGTGCAACATTATCGGCATGTACCGACCCACTTGCAATCTTCTCACCTTCAATAGCAAAGGGAAGGAGCTCCTCCTTGCTGAGCCCGAGGTCCAATAGTTCATTAAGGGCAAAGGCTGCTCCAACGGCACTTGCGGCACTAGAACCAAGACCACTGCCAAGAGGCATCTTTTTGTGAATCTCCATCTCTATACCGCAAGTAATATGCAGCTTATCAATCATTGATAGGAGAGGGGCACCGGCAGTGTTCAGTTCTGCTTCAAGTGGCAATCTCCCGTTCTCACCAGTTATTTTTGTTATCGTAACACCCGGACGTTCCGAAATGCGTAAAACAATTTCGTCTCCCGGTTCATCTATAGCGAATCCCATCACATCAAACCCGCAAGCGATATTTGAGACCGATGCCGGTGCGAAAACTCTTATTTCATTTTTCATATTATTGTTGTGATTTTTCCGTTATGATAAAAAGTTACCTATTCTTATTATATCTGCAAAAATTCCTCCCGAAGTCACCTCTGCTCCTGCACCCGGTCCTTGAATTACAATAGGCCTTTCATTATAATAGATAGTCTTGAAGGAGATTATATTGTCATTTGAGTGCAGGGAGTAGAACGGGTGATACTTGTCAACAGCCTTAAGTGCCACCTCTGCTTTACCGTTTTCATAGCTGGCAATATATCTCAGAACCTTCCCCTCGTTTTGTGCGTTCTCTCTTCTTTCATTGAACAGCGAATCGTATCTCTCCATTTCAGATAAAAATTCCTCCACACTTCCACCAGGGCTTATATCCGCCGGAACAAGACTCTCCAGTTGAATATCTTCCATCTCCAGCTTATATCCGGCTTCCCGCACTAAAATTAATAATTTTCTTGCAACATCCAGCCCGTTGAGGTCATCTCTCGGGTCGGGTTCTGTAAATCCCCTCTTTTGTGCATCCCTCACTATTTGGGAAAATGTCCTGCTTCTATCAAATGTGTTGAAGATATAGCTCAATGTCCCTGACAATACCCCCTCGATTTTAAGTATCTTGTCTCCGCTCGCAACAAGGTCGTGAAGTGTGCTTATAATTGGCAAGCCTGCACCCACATTTGTCTCATACAGGAACTTTACATTGTGTTTCTGAGCAAGTTGCTTAAGTCTAAGATAAAAATCGTATTTGCTTGAGTTAGCTTTTTTGTTCGGTGTGACAATTGAGATACTGGAAGCAAGAATATCGGGATACCTGGCAAGAAGTAGTTCGCTTGAAGTGCAGTCTACAAAAATTGAGTTGGGAAGATTCAATTCACTCATTCTTTTTGTAAAAACATCGAGGTTGCTTTGTTCTCCTGTATTCATTAGCTGTGATTCCCAGTTTTCCAGAGAAAGTCCGTTTGTGTCGAAAAGCATCTTTCTACTGTTTGCAACAGCAATTATCTTTAGATCAATCATTAGATCTGTATACAGAAAACTCAGTTGGTTCTTTATCTGGGTGAAAAGGGTCCTACCGATAAGACCGGTTCCAATAACAAACAGGTTTAAAGACTTATGTCCCGACAGGAAGAATGCATCATGGATTGCATTGAGTGCCTTTGATTCATCATTCTTTGAGATTACTGCCGATATGTCCAGTTTTGAAGATCCTTGAGCTATTGCTACAATGTTTATCCCGTTTTTACCGAGAGCCTGAAATATCTTTCCTGCATTCCCGGGTGTGCACTGCATCTTGTCACCTACTACAGCAACTATAGAGAGATAATTTTCTACAGAGACCTCATTTACAATTTTTGCCTGAATTTCAAATTTGAACTCCTCTTCAATAAGCTTTTTAGCTGTACACGCATTTTTCGGAAGTACGGCAACACAGATTGAGTGCTCAGATGAGGCCTGCGAAATGAGTATCACGTTTATCTTGCCATTTGCCAAGGCTCCAAATAGTCTTTTGGAGATACCTGCCACACCCATCAAACCGCTGCCCTGCACCAGTAAAACAGAAATATCGTCTATAGATGATATCCCCTTGATTGCGAATTTCTCCTCACCATTGCTTTTACCTATTACGGTCCCGGGGAAGCCCGGGTTGAATGTATTCATAATCCTTATTGGAACGTTTTTGTCCATTGCCGGTTGCATTGTCTGAGGGTATATTACCTTGGCTCCAAAATGGGACATCTCCATAGCCTCGTCGTATGTGAGTGAAGGTATGGAAAATGCTCTCTTTACCTTTCTTGGGTCGGCAGTCATCACTCCATCAACATCTGTCCACACCTCAATCTCGTCTACCTGCAGTGCAGCTCCCAGTATTGCAGCAGAGTAGTCAGATCCTCCTCTGCCTAATGTTATAGTTTCATCCTTTTGAGTAGAGGCTATGAATCCTGTAACAATTTGTAATTTCGAATGTTCCAGAAAGTAATCTGATATTTTCTTATTTGTAAACTCAAAAATTACCCTGCCATATCCAAAGTTGTCGTCACACTTAATCAAACTCCTGCTATCCAGATATTCTGCCTCTATGCCTTTGTCTCTAAGTGCCTCACAGATTATTTTTGCCGATAGTCTCTCCCCGAAGCTAAGGACGAAATCGAGTGTTTTTGCCGATAATTCTCGGATCAGATAAATACCATGCAGGAGATCTGTAAGTTCGTTCACCCTCACTTTTACACCGGCAATCACGGCACTTTGATTTCTGACCGAAATAAGCTCTCGTACTGCACAAAAATGTCTGGTTTCAAAATCCTTGAGGGTAGGAAGGTATTTGTCGCTTCCCGTGGCAGCAATCGTACTCATTTGAATCAATGAGTCTGTGACTCCCTGAAAAGCAGAAAATACAACAGCCGTACAACCATTGTTCAGGTATGACTCAGTTACGATTTCAATGACACTTTTAATCCTTTCAGGATTGCCGACAGAAGAACCTCCGAATTTTAAAACTTTCATTTTTCTTTCATTTTCAATGGATTTATAAATAAAAAAACCGCCTTCACGATGAAGCCGGTTTCAGTTTTCTTTAAGACAAATGCTACCAACTTCAATCATATAAAGCTGTTGTTGTGGATGTAATAATGGTTGATGTGTGCATTGTCATGGAACAAAAGTAGAGAAATATATTTATTTGCAACTATAATTTTTAAAAAAATCAGAAAAATTTTTCAATCCCTCAAAATAGAAAAAGCACTCTCCCTTTATTCCATTCCTGCGGTTTTCCATAATCATGCTGTCAAGTAATCCCTCTGTGGGAAAGATTTTCCCATCTGCCTTTAACAGTACTCCCGGAAAAAATTTCAGTTTGTCTGTCTCTCTTAATAACTTGATTTGTGCAGCCAATGTAGATTTGTAGTCTTTGAAATTTGCCCTGTATACCTGTGGAATTACATATTCTACATAACCCTTTTCAAACCATGCCGGCCAATCCTGCAGGTATTGCTCCCTGGCCCAGGGGTGTATGCTGGGAGCCATGCTTATAATAATACCGGGCTTTATGTTTTTAACTTGCCGGCAAAGATTTCCCAGATACCCGGTCAGCAGGTCGGCCCTCCACTGTACCCATTCGGGATTCTTTGATTCTGCCGGCGGTAAGGCGCCATTATGCAGTGACTTGTATAAGTTTACAGTATACTTGTCATAACCCGATTCTGAAGGGGCAGCCGGCAGCCTGTCGTCTCCCTGAATTCCATCTACATTATAGCCAGATACGACTTCTGTAATAAGGGATGTAATAAAGTCCTGCACTTCCGGGTCGAATGCATTCATCCATTGGAATCCGTTTTTTGTAACAAGTTTGCCTTCGCGATCAATCGCTGCCCAGTGAGGATATCTCTGAATAATTATGCCGCCATCGCTCTCCCTGTAAGAACAGGAAAATCCGAACTCAAACCATGCATGTACCTTAATCTGTTTTTTATGTGCCTCTTCTATAATCTCCCTGAGAGGGTCCCGTCCGCTAAAGCGTTCCATTATTGGAATGCCGAACCTCTCCTTCATTATTTTACTTGGATATATAGTTCTGGCATTGTTCCAGGTAACTACATAGATATTGTTGATACCTGTTTCTGAGCAAAGTTTAACTGCTTCTCTTATATTTTCTCGGGAATCGAGTGCATCGCTCAAAACATTGGTCACCCATACGCCTTTAACGGGGTGTGATTGGCTATAAAGAGGCGAAAAAAAGTCAATAAACAAAGACAAGCAAAATAAAACCGGTATCGCACTTAGTTTGTTTAATTTCATATTAATGGTTATTCCTGAGTTGTATCTTGTTTTTCGGTAAAACTCCATGCAACTATCCTGCTTATCTTGTTGCCATGTTCCATTTGAATGGTTTTTATCATGCTGGCATTTACATCTCTAAGTGCAGCATACACCCCACCAAGACTCTCTTTTTTAGATACTAGTGAAGAGAATATTCGGCATTGCGACGCAAACTCCTTGCTCTGTAAAACCAAGTCGCGGACGAATTGTACCTCGCCTCCCTTGCACCAGAGCTCACTGTTTTGTCCTCCAAAATTGAGTACCCCTTCAAGCTCACGTGTAGGTTTGGATTTGCTGGTCATCCTTAGGTTTTTCAGCTTTTTCATGGTTGATTCCCTGGCCTCCTCTGCTGATGCGTGAAATGGAGGATTGCAAATGCATATATCAAACATGTCTCCCTTTCTAATCACTCCCGTAAAAAACAATCTTGAATTTGTCTGGAACCTGAGTTTAATCTTACCTTCTAGCGAGGGGTTGTTTTTAACGATCTCTCTGGCAGATTCCATGGCTCTCTCGTCCGATTCAGATCCCGTAAATGACCACAAGTACTCATGTGTACCTATGATTGGATAGATGCAGCTAGATCCTACTCCAATATCCAGACACTTTATTCCGCTCCCTTCAGGAACCACGCCATTGTTGAAATCGGCCAGAAGGTCAGCAATGTGATGTATATAGTCGGCACGTCCAGGGATGGGAGGGCACAGATAACCTGCAGGAATCTCCCAAAAATTTACATCATAATATAGTTTCAATATTGCCTTGTTGAGCATTCTTACGGCAGCAGGGTCGAAGAAATCCACTGTCTGGTCGTTGTAGGAATTTATAATTACATATTTTTCCAACTCAGGAGTGCTCTTTATAAGCTCTTTAAGGTCATATCTTCCCTGATGTCTGTTTTTTGGGTGTAACATTGGTACAATTATTTTATGCAAAAGTAGGATAAATTAACGGCTTTCTGTCTTTATTACCCTAAGACCCCTCCGGAACTCCTCTAAGCTTCCCTGTGCCTTGCAATTTACAACAGCCTCCTTTCCCGGTAAAAGATCAAAAAAGTTATCGGAGAAGTTGACATCGTATTTGTCGCTTATAATCATAATATTTTTGCATAAGACTGCAGATGATACTGAAACATAGTAAAACCCATCTTTTTCCTCTGCTTTTATATTGATGTCACCCTTAGGGAGAATGAGCTCTTTTGGCTCTGTAAAATACCTTATGTCAGTATCTATCACCTTATCTATATGTGTTAGACCCGACAGGAGCAGCACCTCGTTCCTGGATTTGTCCTTGAGAAGCTCTTCAAGGGGAAGTTTAGTAAGAATTGCCGATCCGTTGGAAGGAACCTTTACATTAAATGATTTTTGAAACAGGCTATTTCCACGGAAATCTATAAGGGCAACCGTTAAAACCGCATCAAGGTTCATTTCTGTATCTGAAACTGCATTAATCGTAACAAAGTTGCTGTCTCTCACGGTTGTCAGTATAGTGTTTTTGAAGGCCTCACGGGCAAAATAATGCAAAGCCTTCCATTTTAGATAGCTGTCTATACCCGACCACGAAGCAACCGGCCAACAGTCGTTCAGTTGCCAGTAAAGCGATCCCATACAGAAAGGCATATCTGTCCTGTGCGATTCAATGGCCATTTTTATAGCTTCGGCCTGAAGAATTTGTCCGGTATAGAGCAACATTTCAAAATCAGCAGGAATCATGTAACTTTTCTCCATATATTCCCGGATCCGCAGGTTTCCTATTCCGCTGCGCTGATGAGAAGCCATAACCTTTGACTCAATGTCCCAATCCTCTGGCAATGTGTATTTTTTTACACTGGCAAACTCAGGAAATGACTGGAAACCGTATTCGCTCATGAACCTCGCCTTATACTCGCGAAAAGCCTCAATAGGGTGTTTGGCGTGCCATACACCCCAGTAGTGTACATCGCCCTTGTTGCCACGGCTTCCTGCCAGCTGCATATATCCTTTGGAAGGGGAGGAGTGCCAGTATGGTTGCCCATCTGTATATTCCGAAATCACAGCGGGGAGAATCTTATGAAAAAGAGTGTCGTAGCTGTGCCAGATTGTCTTACGCCGTTCAGGATCATATTGTTGCTTCCATCCCCATCCAAGAATTTCGTCCCACTCTCCCCACGCGGTCTCTATCTCATTGTTCCCGCACCATAGAGCCAAAGATGCATGGTTACGTAGTCTTTTAACATTATCGACCGCCTCTAGCCTTACATTTTCGAGAAATGCGTCGTCTCCCGGATACATTGAGCATGCAAACATAAAATCCTGCCAGATCATTATTCCATACTTGTCGCACAAATCATAAAAGAGATCATTTTCATAAACTCCTCCACCCCAGACCCGTAGCATGTTCATATTTGCCTGTGCCGCAGATTTGATAATAAATTCATACTTTTCAGGCGTGACAGAGGGTAGAAAAATATCATTGGGAATTATGTTGGCACCTTTAGCGAAAACTGGTCGTCCATTCACCTGGAAGTAGAAACTCTCGCCATCGCCCTCTTTATCTGCTTTTCTGATATGCTTAATGGTTCGTACTCCGATTTTCCGCGAAAAGATATCAGATTGAGATGTATTCTGTCCCACCTGAACAGAAATGTCGTAAAGTGTTTGATTGCCAAGACCATTTGGCCACCAAAACTCCGGATTCTGAATGCTGAATTCCAGCTGAACCTTGTTGTTTCCTTTTTCTAGTGTCTTTTTGACCGCTGCAGCTTTCTTTCCATTTACAGATACAGTATATAGATATTCTCCGGGTGTGCATGACTGAACTTCTGCCTCTGCCAGAAAATCTGCCCTGTTTTCCTGCATACTCTTCTGTTTTACAAACATGTCCGTTATCCTGATGTTGTCCCATGTCACTATTTTAACCTGTCTCCATATACCCGAAGTTACAAGACGCGGTCCCCAGTCCCATCCAAAGTGGTAACCGGCCTTTCTGGTGAAGATGCTCACCCGTTTGTCGCCCAAACCTCCGTTTTCCGACTGATCGTTTGAGGCAGGAAGCTGGTAGCCAAGCGCATCAAGCTTCTCCAGACCAATGTTTACTGGCGACCTGAGTAAAACCAGAAGCTCATTTTCCCCGGATTGAACAATACTTTTAATGTCAACTTCCCAGGTACGGAACATATTCTCGGTATGCAGGATTCTCTTTCCGTTCAACCATACATCTGCGTAAGTATCAAGCCCTTCAAATCTCAGTACTATATTGTTTTTTGAAAAACTCTCTTTCTCTATGAGCAGGGTGGTTCTGTATTCCCAGTCACTCTTGTCAATCCATTGCAGATCCTTCTCATTAAGTCTGTAATAGGGGTCATTAATAAGTCCTGCTGCAAGAAGGTCTGTATGGACAGTTCCAGGCACAGTGGCTTTAAGCCATTTATTGTCACCAGCCTTTCTGAATTGCCATTCACCCTCGACAGAAACAAACCTTGTCTGGCCGTACAAGCCAGATTGCCAAAGAACTAATAATGTGCATAGAGCATTTTTAAAAATTCTCATGATATAATATTAACTTTTAATCAATAATAATTTCGTCAATGAAAATAAAAGCATTCTCGCCTGCACTCTCGTGCCATTCAGGAATTATACCAAGGTTTTTAGCAAGGACCTTCACATACCTGGCTTTAAGTGAAAGTCCATTTTTTACAAGATTGCTTATTTCCGGAGCAAGCTCCTTAGTATCAACATTATTATCAACCCTGCATGCATGTGTGTAATTCAAACCATCACAGGAGACTGCAAATTCTACATATTGCGGCATCCATATCCACGACCTTGCGTCCTGCAGGAACCCGGCACCAAGTGTGGAGATATCTTTTACTGAACCCAAATCTACAATTGCCTCGAAATCTGTATCCTGATACCCTTGCCATCCGCCCAGCCTGAAGTTGCTTTCACCCCGTACACCATCCAGAAGGCCTTCGTTACCACCCGCTGTGTATTGAGGGTTATATCTGGAAAGTATGCTTATTTTCCGCTCTCGGTTAATCTTGCTTAGGGTTGAAGTGACAACAAAGCTCCTTTCTCCTCTCTTGTTTTCTGAATATGCACTTAATGCAGAGCTTGTCCTGATTGTAAGGGGAGAGCTGTATTTAGCGAAGACATGATTCCCGGGCTCATCTGTCTTGTACCATACAATGTAGTCAGGATCACCCGCTTTAATGCTGACTTTTATTGAATCCTTAAAGATATTGCTATCCATTTCATACCACGGATTAGTCACAACAGGGTACTCCTCAATTGATGAACGAGGCCTGTCCGATTGCGATGTTCCAAATGAAAAATCAGGAGTAGGAGCCATTCTTAAATCAATTGTACTGCCGGCAATTATGTTACTATGAGTGATGTAGGATTTTGTATAATCATCCCCGTTTAGCAGGGCCGATTTTATATATATGTTCTTGTTATTAGAAGAGGGTGATTTAATAGTGAATTTTTCCCCGTTTTCAAGATTGATAATCACTTTAGAAAAGAGTGGCGAGCCAAGCACATATGTTTCATCGCCTGGTGTTACCGGATAGAATCCGATTGCACTTAATACATACCAGGCAGACATTTGTCCACAGTCGTCATTTCCGCATAATCCGTCAGGAGCGGCACTATATAGGGTTCCCATTATTTTTCTGACCATCTCCTGTGTCTTCCATGGTTTTCCGGCATAGCTGTAGAGATAAGCTGTATGGTGACTTGGTTCATTTCCATGTGCATACTGGCCTATAAGACCGGTAATGTCGGATTGTGTCCTTCCAGTGGTTTTTGCAGGTGCAGAAAACAATTCGTCCAGTTTTGCAGAATATGCGTCATCGCCTCCTAACATTTTTATATGGGTTCCTATATCCTGAGGAACATAAAAGCTATATTGCCAAGAGTTTGCCTCTACAAAGTGAAAATTGACCTCGGTGGGATTAAACGGCGTCAGCCATCTTCCTTTTATCTTTGGTCGCATGAACCCTGTATTCGGGTCGAAAACATTTTTGTAGTACTGCGCCCTTTGCATATATTTTTCATAAAGGCCCACGTTTCCCAGTTGCTTTGCAACCTGAGCTATGCACCAGTCGTCATATGCATACTCCAGTGTCTTTGAGACAGATTCATGTTCCATTTGCGCGGGAATGAAGCCGTTTTTAATATAAATATCAATTCCATACTCATTTCTGTTTGAGCTGTTTACCATTGCATTGAGAGCCTCGGATATATCAAACCCGCCAATGTTCTTTTTAATTGCGTCTGCAATTACCGGTATTGAATGGTAGCCAATCATGCAATTTGTCTCATTACCGGATAGTTCCCATATTGGAAGCTTGCCTGCCTGCTTATATATCGCAAGGAATGATTTTACAAAGTCGGTAGTGCGTCTCTGTTCTATAATAGTAAATAGAGGATGAAGTGCCCTGTAAGTATCCCACAAAGAGAATACTGTATACTGTTCATATCCATCCGCCTTGTGAACCCTCCTGTCCATACCGCGGTACTCACCATTTACATCGGAGTAGAGGTTAGGGGCCATGGCAGTGTGGTAAAGCGCAGTATAGAAAATTCTTTTATCTACTGAATTCAATGTTTCAACGTCAATTTTTCCCAGATACTCGTTCCATGCATTTTCTGTTTCAGAGCGCAATTTGTTAAAATTAAAACCTTTAACCTCTGCCAGAAGGTTCATTTTTGCATTGTCCTCCGAGACAGATGAGATTGCTGTCCTGACAGTCAGATTATTTCCCTTTTGAGGGTCAAATGTAAGGAGAGCTTTGACCTTGCCATTAACAAGAGGGTCTTTAAAAGGCTCGGAAAATTCCATGTAGAAAAATACTATCTGATCCTGTGCCCATGATTTTGACCTTCTGAACCCTTTTATTGTGTGGTTGTCAACTATTTCGAATCCAGAATCCAGAACCTCATCCCTGTGAGAAAGATCTATTATTACCTGTTTTTCTGAGTCTTTTCTGAATGTATAGCGATGCATGCCCACTCTTTTCCCTGCAGTAAGCTGTACCAGAATTTCCGGTTTGTCAAGAAAAACCTCATAATATCCGGGAGAGGCTTTCTCTCTCTTATGGCTGAATTGTGATTTGTAATGTTCTCTGTCAATATCAGGATGGTTATATCCGGAAACTGGCATAACCAGAATATCGCAATAATCTGGTATTCCGGTTCCGCTAAGGTGAGTATGGCTGAATCCATAAATAGTAGAATCGGAATAGTGGTATCCGGAACATCCATCCCAGCCTGTAAGTCTTGTATCGGGGCTCAATTGTACCATCCCGAAAGGGAAGGTGGCACCCGGGAAGGTATGCCCATGGAAATCTGTGCCTACAAATGGATTTACATATTGGATTTTTGTTGTTTGCTGAGCAATTGAGGTAGTTATTGACAACAAAGTCAGAATAAATGGAAATAGCTGTTTCATTATTCTTTGCAGTTAAAAATTTAGATTATGTTCAGAATTCAATTTTTATGGATCCTATAGGAACAAGTCCTACACTTCTGGAATATGACTCGACAATACTGCCGGACTTATATGAGAATTTCTTTCTTATTATATTTTTTCTGTTTGTAACATTCTGTATATCAATCATGAATATCCAGGCTTTGTTTGCTTTATTGAGGCGGTAGCTGAAACCAAGGTCTATTCTCATATATGGTGGGAGGTGTCTGCTATAGGTTTCAGATATTTTATAAACGATCCTTTTTCTGGCTACTGTCAGTTGTTCATCTACAGGAGTGTATCTGAAACCTCCTCTGTCCAGAGCCTTTATGTTGAACCCAATCAGGTTTTGTCCTTTATGTCCTATTACAAATTCTTTACCTCCGGTAGCATTTAAGATATAACCATTGTTGTAGTAGGTATTGTACCAGTTGCCGTCTGCTGCCTTATACTTTGAGTCGAACAAAGAGGCTGCCAGAAGAAAATAGTAGTTGTGAGTGAAATCTTTTTCAATAGTCAGTTCAACACCATAATTCAATCCGTATCCATTGTTTTCCAGAATCATATCCGGCAAACCGTAGGATGAATTGAGGATTGAGTATTGACTAAGTTTATTTAACGCAACGGGCACGTCATAGAGCGATTGCAGGTATGCTTCAAAACCAATGTTCAGATCGGGACCGAACTGAACGTTGTGACCTGCTGTAAAATGCAAAGCCTTGATTGTCTTAAGGCCGCTATTCTTTTCATCCCTGGTATTTCCTGTTTTTACTCTATAGCTATAGATAGAGAGAGGCTCAAGCCTTGAATGAAAACCTACTCCAAGATTTACCGTCTGCCCATTATTCAAATGAAGAACGAAGCCTATGCGCGGTTCCCACACTAATTCGTTTGTTATGCCTGAATGGAAAAGGTGCAAGCCTGTATTAATCTCTACGGGTACCGACGGCCTGAATTTCCATTGAAAGTAGTAACTGTTGTACCAACCGCTGTTACTTGTATTTATAAGAGTGTCATACTGATTGCCGGATAGCAGTCTCCTGGCGTACATATTTCCATTGATAGAATTATGAGTAAAACCAACTCTCAGGCTCAAGGCAGAATTGAATTTATGGTTCAGCTGTGACGATATACGGAGCGCAGGGTATTTGAAAGAATCCTCATAGTATAGAGTTTTTTTAAGAGATGTGTCGGTTGTATAGTTATCCGAAACATTCTGCTCATAGGTGTAACCAATAGTTGTCCTTATATAGGTTTTGGAGTCTGGGAAGACAAGCAGATGTTTCAATCCGGCAACAGCCTTAAACTGCTCCTCCTTGTACTCGTCCTTGTCTCCGCCACTCTTAATCTCTGCTGCATCGGTCGATGCAAGGTCACCCACCAGACTGGATCCTCCAATGCTGAAAAAATCGAAAGTGCCAAGTTTTTTTGTCTTAATGCTAGCTTTAAATGCCCAGTCCATAGAGCGTGGAATTATGCCTACATCTTCAATGTCAATTACTCCGTATTTGCTAAGGAAACTAAAGTTTGCATATCTGAAATTACCAAAATAGGAACTTCCTGAAATTTTACTGAAGGGACCCTCTGCAGATATCTCTGCTCCTACAACACTTACTCCCAACGAGTATTCCCTTTTTGACGAACTGCCGCTTCTTAAATTGAGGTCCATTACTCCGGAATATGCATTTCCGTATTCTGCAGGAAATGCAGCAGTGTAGAAATCAAAACCAGCAAGAGAATTTGTAGTGATTGCAGAAAAGGCTCCGCTTGAAGCTCCCTGTCCTGCTGACAGATGATTTGGGTTTGGAATCTCTATACCCTCCAGCCGCCAGAGAAGTCCTGCGGGAGAATTTCCTCTTATGATTATCTCATTGCTACCGTCGTCATTACTTGCAGATACGCCGGGCATATTGGTAACCATCCTCAAAGGGTCGTAATAACCACCAGCGTATCGGGCAGCATCCTGGCTGCGGAGCCTCCTGACACTTACAGATGCCATAGAGTTTATTGTTCGTCTGGATTCGGCATTAACTACTATCTGAGAAATCTGTTGTCTTGATTCTGTGAGGTCTGCTGTTATAAAAATCTCTTTGCCTGTCCCTACCAGAATGTCTTTTATTATTCGTGTATTGTAACCAAGGTATGATACTCTTATGCTATGTCTTCCAGGGGGAAGCATTAATGAAAACCGGCCTGTGGAATCGGTTATTGTCACACCGGCTTTTAAAAAGGTTTCGACAACTATGTCTGCTCCTTGCAAAGGTGAGCGGCTTTCAGAATCAATAACCAAACCAGTGAGTCTTTGGTTATATGTTTGTCCGTAAACTCCTCCGCTTACAAAAAGCAGAAACAATATCACAAATGATATATGTGATTTACTGTTCACCGGATTATTCCTTTGTTCTTACGTCCATCCATATAGATATACAACGACTCTTTGAATGTTACATGGCGGAGATACTTGCTTTCGTGTACTGCTTCCATTGCATTCAGGCGCTCAATATCAAACTTACCATCGCCCATAAACGGATTTATTGTAAGGTATCCGATTCCGAATGATGTGAGGTTCTGAAAGAAGTGGGTTCCTTCACTTGGCTCTACTCGGAAATTCTTTAGCCCACACTCCACAATTACCTTAGCCTCCGATATATGCGGCCACTTAATAGGTATACCCAGCCATGAATCACTAGAGCCCCAACGTCCCGGGCCGATAAGAATATAGTGTTTATGCTGTTCCTTCATTTTTGCATTCAAATTATTTATCTCCTCTGCCATCTCCACAGTGTGGGCACTGTCAAAGTTATCCTCTCTCACATAAATGATATCTGTTATGCCCTCTATACTGCCTGCCCCTAGTGCCTTTTGCGCATAGATGATGACATTTTCCTTATCTATGTTTTCCCAGTTAAGCGATTTATTGTCCATGCTGTCTGTAATGGGGCGAATCTGAAGAAAGCTGAAAATTTTATCCTGTCCCTCGGCAACATCCATGTTTACGGCAAACTCCAGTTCAACTGCAGAACGCATCTCTCGCTGGCTAATCTCCAGCATGTCGCTTATTATTTTTGCCAGAGGCATTGTATCGTACTTGAGAATATGGGCAAATGTGATAATCTTCCTTCCCTCTTCCAGATTGCTGTCAACTATAATCTGGTTCTGCATATCCCATGTAGAAGCCACAAAGTCCATGTTTTTGAACTGCTTTGCCTCATTAACATCAAACTTGTGCAGGTTTACCGAGTCGTCAATAGAGGTTTTGAACTCTTCTGGTTTCAGGTTGAGTGCAAACATCTCGTTCTGGGTATCCCTCAGAGCAAGCTGAGGTGTAGACAACTGTAAAATGTGTTTTGGATATTTGGGAGAGAATCGGAGAGTTTTACCACCTTCTACAACCAGCTTTCCCAGACCGAATGCCAGACTCACGATGCCATCCTCAGGTTTTTCGGAGCCAATCGGATAGAAATTGATGGATCTTGCAACCCCGGAAATTGTCGGGAAGAAAAACCCACTGTCCTCTGTTCCACAAACGTCCTGAATCACAACCGCCATCTTCTCTTCGCTTATGAGATTTGATGTAGCTTGAAGATACGCACGGCTCGATGCAAAATAGATAGATGCATAAACACTCTTTATAGCCTTGCCTAGTAGCCTGAGCATCTGGTCGGTATTTTGAGTGAGGGGAATCATATAAGTAGAGTATATCCCCGCAAATGGCTGATAGTGTGAATCTTCTAGCTTGGAACTTGAACGTACCGCCAAAGGGCCCGTTGCAAATTTCAGATATACCTTAAGATCTGCCACAAGTGTCTCAGGAAGGCGGGAACTCACAAATTCCGATAAAATCTCATCGTCGGAAATATCTGAATTAATAACATACTGAAGGCCGTTTTCACGGATAAACTGATCGAAGTAGTCTGTGGCAATTACAACAGAGCGGGGAATAAGAATTTTTACACCCGTGTATTTGTTAAGCAGGTTGTACTTCTGGAGCATGTTGTTGATAAATGCAAGTCCTCTGGCCTTTCCGCCGAGAGATCCTTCGCCAAGTCTCGCAAACCATATGTACTGACTGTATGAGTTTGGATTAAAACGGGCAACAACACCATGTCCGAGCAAAATCCGGTAGTCTATGATCGCCTGTACAATATACTGTCTGAGATTGTCCATTGTCTTGAAGTGGCTCTCATGAGCAGTCTTCATCTTGTTTGCCAGGGTAAAGAGACCACGTGAATACATCCATTTTGACAGCCGGTTCCGTGATGTATGATAAAGCAGAACCTCTTCGGGAATCTCCATTACCAGATGTTGAAGGTCCTTCAGGTCCTTTGCCCGGCCAATTACCTCTCCGGTATTGAGGTCACGACAGACAAAGTCGCCAAATACAAACTCTTCGCTAATGTAGTCACTCAGCTCAATGAGCAGTGTTTTAGAGTATTTGAGTATAAAACCTACGCCAAGCTCCTGGGCAATATCCCGCATACTGTCCTGAGAAGACTGGAGTAGAAACGGCATATGAGGGTCGTCATTCTTGATCATCTTGCACAAATCAATCCCTGCATCTAGCTTTTCACTTATAGCGGGATCGTTTTTGTGAATTACAAAACCGACATCGGAGATCACTCCCAGCAGGTTTTTTTTATAACGTTCATATATAAAGACAGCTTCATCGTAATTTGTTGCCAGAAGAATTTTTGGACGGGCCCTCTTTCTAAGCTTTTGCTGCTGTTCATTGAGTGCCTCCTTTAGGAATTCCGCACTCTGCAGAAGAACAAGCTTGTAAATTGCCGGAAGATATGTTGAATAGTACCGGATTGAGTCTTCTACCAGAAGTATAGATTGAACACCTGCACCAAGGATATCATCATCTGCATTCAGCCTGTCTTCGAAAAGCTTAATGATTGCCAGTATAAGGTCGGCATTCCCGTGCCAGCTGAATATATGGTCAATTCCGGAACAATCCTCATTTTCGATTATTCGTGAAAGCTCTTTTGAAAAATTGGTGAGCAATACAAATGGAATATCGGGATAGTCCTCCTTGTATTTTTTGGAGAAGTTGAAAACATCAAGTTCTCCCACGTTGAACATGCTGATAATAAGGTCGAAATCATTGTCTTCTTCTAGTAGCTTCAAAGCATCAACAGAGGATGTAACCCATTTGAAAGTAGGAGGATTGCTCAGGTTCAGGTCTACATACTCTTTGTAAATCTGATCCTCTATGCGGCCATCCTCTTCCAGAGTATAAGCATCATAGCTGCTGCAGATCATGAGTATCTTGCGGATACGGATCTGCATCAGCGTTTTGTAATTGATTCTTGAAGGTCTGGTCTGACCGCCGTGACTCTGTCCCATCTTTCCAGTATAAGTTGAATCTATTTTCTGTAATCGTAGAAACCAATGCCGGTTTTTCTACCTAGTTGCTTTGCTCTTACCATTTTACGTAACAACGGATGCGGTCGGTATTTGGAATCTCCATATTCCTGATAAAGAACCTCCATAATGGCAAGACATACGTCAAGACCAATAAGGTCTCCCAGTGCTAGTGGACCCATAGGGTGGTTTGCACCCATCTTCATAGCCTCATCAATCTCGTCTCTTGTTGCAACACCATCGGCAAGAATACCTATCCCTTCATTAACAAGAGGTACAAGTATCCTGTTAACTACAAATCCCGGAGCTTCGTTAACGCTTACTGGTGTTTTTCCAATCTGTTTTGCAATCCATACAACAAAATCATGAACCTCAGGAGCTGTCAGTTGTCCCTTGATCACCTCTACCAGCTTCATGACCGGAGCAGGGTTAAAAAAATGCATGCCAATTACCTTGCCTGGCCTTTTTGTAGAAGCAGCAATCTCTGTTATAGAGAGAGATGATGTATTTGATGCAAGGATTGCCTCGGGTTTGCAAATATTGTCTAACGTCTTGAAAATCTCATGCTTCAGCTTCATATCTTCCAGCACAGCTTCTATAATAAGGTCGGCATCTGAGCACTCATCATATGATGTTGTCTCAATGATTTTCGCTGTTATTGAATTCATTGTCTCAGCAGTGATTTTCTCTTTCTCAACTAATTTGGAGAGATTTTTATATATGCTGTTGTGACCAATAAGAAGTTCGCTGTCTGATATTCCTTTCATTACAACGTTGAAACCGGCCTGAGCAAAGGCTAGCACTATGCCGCTACCCATTGTGCCTGTACCTATAACGCAAATTTTCATACTTAAATTTTTATTATCTGTTATTAAATTTTGGTTTTACTTTATTTAAAAATGCCGACATTCCGTCTTTCTGATCCTGTGTGCTAAAGCAGCTTCCAAAAAGATTGTTCTCGTTTTCGAAAGCATCTTCTGCTTCGCATACAAGACCCTTTTCAATAGCAAGTTTAGCGTTCTTAACCGCAATGGGAGCTTTTGCAGCAATTCTGCCTGCCATTTTAAAGGTTACCTCCATTAGTTCCTCCGGTTTTACAACCATATTGACGAGCCCTATCTCATATGCTTCAGTTGCACCTATAGTACTTCCTGTAAATATCAGCTCCTTAGCCTTACCTACCCCAACCAGCTTTGGCAAACGGTATGTGGCAGAAAATCCGGGGATTATACCTAAATCAACTTCTGGTTGTCCGAACTTTGCATTTTCTGATGCAATACGGATATCACAAGCCATTGCAAGTTCGCATCCACCTCCAAGGGCAAAACCATTAACAGCGGCTATTACTGGCTTAGAAAGAGTTTCAATCTTTCTGAACACCCGTGTTCCGAATGCTCCAAAAGCCTTTCCCTCATCGTAATTCAAATTTACCATCTCAGAAATGTCTGCACCGGCAACAAATGCCCTACCTTCACCGGTTATAATCAAAACCAGTATTTCGCTATTGTTTTCCACCAGGTCGATAGCAATTTCAAGTTCCTTGAGAATAGAGGTATCAAGAGCGTTCAAAGCTGAAGGATTATTGATTTTTATTGTACAGATGTTATTTTCAGTCGATACCAATAATTTTGTGAATTCCATAAATATGATGATGATAAAATGTTTCTGATACAAAAATAGAACATTAATTCAATTTTATATTTAAATTTGCCGGACCATGAAAATAATCAATACATATTTTTTCCGTTTCTGTTTCTGTTTTCCACAGGAGAGGGTCTGATATGTTATTGCTGTTATAATAATAAATAATGTAAAGGTCCCTTAATACGGGGCTTTTTTTTTGTAAAAAGATGAAAGAATCAGAAAATCACACAGTAAGCGTAGCAATTCAGGGTGGGTTTGGAGCATTCCACGAAATTGCCGCCAAACAGTTCTTTGGAAAAAATGCCATTAAAATAATTCCTTGCGACACATTTGCCGACTTGTTTCACGAACTTAAGGAAAAGAGGGTAGATTGCGGGATAGTTGCAATAGAAAACTCTGTTGCAGGCAGTCTTCAGCAAAATCACTCATTTCTTAGTGATAGCGGACTGCCTGTAATAGGGGAGCAATATCTGAGAGTTGTGCAGAACCTGATAGCACTGCCCGGACAGAGCATCGATGATATTAAAGAGATTCACTCTCATCCCGTTGCAATACAGCAATGTCATTTGTTTCTGAACGAATTGCGAAAAAAAGGGGTGAAAATTGTGGATTCAATAGACACTGCTTTGAGTGCCAAAAGAATAAGGGATGAACACCTGTTAGGTTCAGCAGCATTAGCCAGCTCACTAGCTGCTGAGATGTATGATCTGGAGATTCTTCGCTCGGGAGTGGAGGACAACAAAAGGAACTTTACCCGGTTTATGATAGTAACACAAAGCGATAAGGTAAAGCGCATGGCAAAAATTGCCAACCAGTCTGTAAATAAAGCCTCTCTCTGCTTCTCTCTTCCACATCAGCAGGGAAAACTGTCACATGTGCTATCGGTACTATCCATCTATAACATGAACCTTACAAAAATACAATCTATGCCAATAGTTGGAATAGAGTGGGAGTATATGTTCTATGTAGACCTGATATTCTCAGATCACAAACGTTACAAGCAGGCACTGGAGGCTATAAAACCTCTTACCGACAAACTACAGATTCTTGGAGAGTATCAGAACGGTGAGCAGCCTCAACAGGATTAAATGCAGACAATGATATTTATTTATTAAATTTACTTCCATCCAATGAATATTGATATGTCAGAAGAAATTGAAAGAAAGTTTCTGGTTAAAGGAGAATATAAAAATCTGTCCGTTAAGGAATTTAAAATAATTCAGGGATATCTTTGCTCTGTCCCTGAAAGAACTGTAAGAGTGAGAGTTACTGGTGATAAAGGTTTTATAACAATCAAGGGAATTGTCAATGAATCCGGAGCCAGTAGATATGAGTGGGAAAAGGAGATCTCTCTCGAAGATGCTCATGAGCTCCTAAAAATCTGTGAACCGGGTGTAATAGACAAGACCCGTTTTATTGTAAAAGCCGGTACTCATTCATTCGAAGTTGATGAATTTTATGGAGAAAACCTTGGCCTGACAGTAGCAGAAATTGAGCTGTCAGCAGAAAACGAGTATTTTGAAATGCCTGAATGGTTGGGAGAAGAGGTTACTGGAAACGAAAAATATTATAATTCAAAACTTTTACATAATCCGTATACTAAATGGTAATCTGATGATAGATATTCTGGCAAAAATACACGACAAATTCTCAATTGAGTTCAAGGTTGGCTTTCGTGCAAGGAGGAAAGTGAAAATCAACAACTTTGTCATGAATACATGGATATTTGTGCCTGATAGCCTGGATATCAATTCACAGACATATTCTAGAGAAAACTTTTACAGAGATATTAGAGATAATATCAGACTTATAACTCCTATTTTTCTGCTCAGAGATATTTGCAGGGGAGATACACAGCCATTACAACATCTAGGAAACTCGCTGAATAACCTTGCATCGTTTCCTTCAAGAAGTTCATTGTCAGAATATGAGTACCAGATAAAGATGTTTTCTGCAATTTTCAAGAGTGCATTAAGAGATCAGGTTAAGTACATCTTCACCACTGCACAGGCAGATGACAGAGACTTTCTGTTCGACACTTTATTGGAAGAGGTGAAGGAGACTCTCTCCAAGTACCGTGGCCTTTCAAAAATAATCAAGACGCCGACGGTATCTAAGGAACATTACCTCTATTTTGAATTTGGAGATGAGTTTATGTCCAATATAGTTGAGCAACAGTTTTATACGCTTCTTGCATCACTGAATGTGCACAACAAAGAGTTTGCAGACAAGTCCAGTGAGAAGATACTGAAAATAATTCAGTCAGAAATCAACCATAAGGTGGAGCACGGGTATCCGGTGGTCTCTCTGGATAGTCCTGACAGAAACCGCGACCTTGTCTTCAGAAGAGGTGTTTTAAAGAAATTTATAGAAAGCGATTTGTTCCTTACTGCAAAAAAGAAAAAAGACGGAGTGCTCATAGAACAGATTTATTTCAGCCTTGCAGCAGGTGTGTCAATGATATTTGCCACAGCCATAGCATTCTCCTTTCAGATGAAATTCGGCAACTTTACAATGCCATTCTTTGTTGCACTTGTTGTAAGCTACATGCTTAAAGACAGGATTAAGGATCTTATGAGATACTATTTTGCTCATAAAAGATGAGCAAAGTATTTCGATAATGAAATAACGGTGAGCGTAAAGGAAAATATTATAGGCTGGAGTAAGGAGGGTTTTGACTTCATTTCAGAGAGAAACGTACCTAAGGAGGTAATGCAGATAAGAAACAGGTCTGCTCTTCTTGAGGCAGACAACAGGTATACAAAGGAGAAAATAATCCTTTACAGAAAACTTCTGCAGATTGACAGAGAGAAACTGGATGAAAACAGTAACTATTTTGTTGCAGGGATCAATGAAATCTTAAGGATAAATGTACAGTCATTCCTTAACAAGATGGATAATCCTGAAGTTCCTCTCTTTGTTACAAAAGATAACGGGGAAATTGAAAAACTGATGGGAGTGAAGGCATATTACCTGAACTTTATAATACAATTGAAATATCAGGACTTCGATATTTTCAAACGCTACAGGGTGGTCCTTAACAGAAATGGAATAAAAGAGATTGAAGAACTAAAATAATTCCATCATTGTCACAAGTTGTCATTATCGACCTTCATATTTGCATTATAATTTAAAATAAAAGCAAAATGAAGATCGATAATTTTTTTGGAAAAGAGAACAGGAATTCTCAGCCAGATGAGCTTGATAACAGAGATTTTTCTGAAATTTATGAAATTAAAGAAGGTGATTATCAGATAAACAGCGAATTTTTATTTGATCAGAGGCTTGTTGCCTTGTATTAGTAATATTATTTTTTCTATATTCGCAGCGGTTATGGAAAGACAAAACTCTAATATTTTACTGAACATTCTCCTACTCTGTATTTGTGTCAAATACTGAGGGGGTGTTTTATGTAATTTTGGAAAAA
This sequence comes from Bacteroidetes bacterium GWF2_40_14, assembly GCA_001769195.1. Lineage (GTDB taxonomy): Bacteria > Bacteroidota > Bacteroidia > Bacteroidales > UBA932 > Bact-08. The sequence goes on from MEOK01000001.1 coordinate 55,019, forward strand.
TAGAATTTTAAATGAAATATATAAACCACCTCTTACCGGGGTGGTTTTTTTTTAATAAATAATTATGAGCGAAAAACTATTTGTATTTGACACAACCCTCAGGGACGGTGAACAGGTTCCGGGTTGTCAGCTTAACACTATCGAAAAGATAGAGTTAGCCAGAGCTCTTGAAGTTCTTAATGTAGATATTATTGAGTGTGGGTTTCCAATATCAAGCCCGGGTGACTTCAACTCAATAGTTGAAATATCGAAAGTTATCCAAAGGGCCACTATCTGTGCATTGACAAGAGCAGTTGACAAGGACATAGATGTTGCAGCCGATGCACTTCATTATGCAAGACACAAAAGGATCCATACCGGAATTGGTACATCAGAGGCACATATTCTCCATAAGTTCAAATCTAATAAGGAGGATATTCTGGAAAGAGCGATCCACTGTGTGAAATATGCAAAAAAGTATGTGGAAGATGTAGAGTTCTATGCAGAGGACGCAGGACGGACCGAGAATGAATATCTGGCCAGAGTAATAGAGGCGGTAATAAAGGCAGGGGCAACGGTAGTAAACATACCTGATACAACCGGTTATTGTACCCCTTATGAGTACGGGGCAAAGATAAAATATCTTATAGATAACGTACCCAATATACACAAGGCAATAATATCAACACATTGCCACAATGATCTTGGAATGGCCACTGCAAACACTCTTGCTGGAGTTATCAACGGAGCACGTCAGGTTGAGGTTACAATTAATGGTATTGGTGAACGTGCCGGAAATACTGCACTTGAAGAGGTTGTAATGGCAATTAAATGCAGGAAAGATATCCCTGTATTTACAGAAATAGATACAAAATCAATTGTAAAGACTTCGAGACAGGTATCCACTCTCATGCGTATGCCTGTCCAACCCAACAAGGCGATTGTCGGAAGAAACGCATTTGCACACTCCTCAGGCATTCATCAGGACGGAGTACTCAAGAACAGGGAGAGCTATGAGATAATTGATCCGGCAGAAGTTGGTGTCAATGAATCGGTTATTGCGCTAACGGCCAGAAGTGGAAGGGCTGCTTTGAAACACCATTATAACCGGTTGAATGTAGAGTTGACCTCAGAAGAACTCGACGAAGCATACAACAAGTTTCTTATTCTGGCCGACTGTAAGAAGGATATTCACGACGACGACCTGCTTGTGATAGTAGGTGTCACCCGCTCAGTCAAATCACAGAGGATCCGTCTTAAATATCTGCAGGTTGTATGCGGCAAATCGGCTGTTCCAATGGCAACAGTAAAACTTGTTATAGATGGAGAGATTTGTACAGCAACCAGTTCTGGAAATGGTCCTATAGATGCAGCGTTTTCTGCAGTCAAAATGCTTATCCATAGAAAAATAACTCTGGAAGAGTTTCTTGTGCAGGCAATTACAAAAGGAACCGACGACGTTGGAAAGGTGCATATTCAAATAGAAAACAAAGGAAACATCTATTATGGTTTTTCTGCAAACACAGATATCATAACCGCTTCAGTAGAGGCACTTATAGATGCAGTATCAAAAATTATATAAGACTATGAGCAAGACAATTTTTGATAAAATATGGGACTCCCATATAGTCAAGCAGATACCGGACGGCCCTTCGGTACTCTACATAGACAGACATTACATACATGAAGTTACAAGTCCACAGGCATTCTCCGGGCTGGAAAAAAGAGACGTAAAAGTGTTTCGTCCCAGTCAGACATTCGCAACATGCGACCACAACGTACCTACAATAAACCAGCACCTGCCAATTAAAGATGAATCTTCAAGGATTCCGGTAGAGAAGCTTGCAGAAAACACAAAAAAACATGGAATTACATATTTTCCTCTAGGGCACCCATCAAATGGAGTCGTTCATATAATAGGTCCCGAACTTGGAATCACCCAGGTGGGAATGACAATTGTCTGCGGAGACAGTCACACATCTACCCATGGAGCATTCGGGAACATTGCATTCGGCATAGGGACTAGCGAAGTTGAGATGGTTCTTGCCACACAGTCGCTGCTTCAGACAAAACCAAAAAAGATGCTTATTCAGGTAAATGGCCGGCTTAATGACTCAGTTTGCGCCAAGGATATAATCCTGCATATTATTTCTAAGCTTGGAACATCTTCAGGAACAGGATTTTTCATTGAATTTGCAGGATCTGCAATTTCATCCTTGAGCATGGAGGAGCGAATGACAATTTGCAATATGAGTATAGAGATGGGAGCAAGAGGGGGCTTGATTGCACCTGATGAAATCACCTTCAGCTATCTAAAAGGCAGAAGATACTCACCAAAAGGTGCCGATTGGCAAAAGGCTGTTGAAAAATGGAAAGAACTCAAAAGCGATCGGGATGCTGAATATGATACAAAATACCAATTCAAGGCAGAGGATGTTGAGCCAATGATCACTTATGGGACGAATCCGGGAATGGGTATGGCAATTGACTCCATTGTGCCGGAAACTAATGAATATATGGGATTTACCAAAGGGGAAAAACTGACAGAGAAGAAGATAGATTATGTATTTCTTGGCAGCTGTACAAATGGAAGGATAGAGGATTTCAGAGCATTTGCAAATTTTGTGAAGGGCAGGAAAAAAGCAGATGATGTTGAAGTATGGTTGGTTCCGGGTTCAATAATGGTTGAGAATGAAATTGAGAAAGAGGGTTTGGGAGATGTTCTCAGAGGGGCAGGTTTTGAGATTAGGCAACCGGGTTGTTCAGCTTGCCTTGGAATGAATGATGATAAGGTCCCCGACAAAAAGTATTGCATATCTACTTCTAACCGAAACTTTGAGGGGCGGCAGGGACCGGGCGCAAGAACCCTTCTTGCAGGACCGCTGGTAGCAGCTGCTGCAGCAATATATGGAATTGTAACAGATCCAAGAACAATAAAACAAAATATATCATGAGTTTCAGCAAATTTACGATATTGGAATCGAAACCGGTTCTTATGCCGGCAGAAAATATTGACACCGACCAGATTATCCCTGCCAGATTTTTAAAGACCACTACCAGGAAAGGCTTTGGTGAGAACCTTTTTCATGACTGGATGTACAGCAAAAACGGAGAAAAAAATCCGGAATTTATTTTAAACAAAGAGAATGGCAAAGGTAAAATACTGGTTGCCGGCAGGAACTTCGGATGTGGTTCCAGCAGGGAACATGCAGCCTGGGCAATATATGACCACGGGTTCAGAGCAGTTGTATCAAGCTTTTTTGCCGACATTTTCAGGAACAATGCCCTAAATAACGGTCTTTTACCTGTGCAGGTCAGTCCGGAATTTCTGCAAAAAATATTTGAAACTGGAGAATCCTCTCTTGTAGTGAATCTGCCAGAAAAAACAATAAAAATTTCATCTACAGGAGATTGTGAATACTTTGAGATAAATACTTACAAGCAGGATTGTCTTATAAACGGATATGACGATATAGATTTTCTGCTTTCCAACAAAGATGCAATTGAAAAATTTGAACAAAACAGATAAACATATGCAAAAAGTCATTACAGTGTTGCCGGGAGATGGCATAGGGCCTGAAATAACTGAACAGGCTGTGAAAGTATTAAAAGCAGTAGCCGGAAAGTTCGGACACAAGTTCATTTTTCAATATGGATTGATAGGGGCAGCTGCTATTGATGCCTGTGGAAATCCATATCCGGAGGAGACGCATAACATGTGTATTGCTTCGGATGCTATCCTTTTTGGAGCAATAGGAGATCCTAAATATGACAATGATCCTTCTGCAAAAGTACGCCCCGAGCAAGGATTGCTTAAAATGAGAAGAGAATTGGGTCTGTTTGCAAACATAAGGCCGGTGGAACTCTTTCCCTCACTAGCCAATCGTTCGCCACTTAAGGAGGAGATAATAAAGGGAGTAGATATGGTTGTTGTAAGAGAGCTTACAGGAGGGATATATTTTGGAGAGCCAAGGGGCAGGAGTGAGGATGGCTCAAAGGCTTATGATACATGTGTGTATTCAAAACCGGAGGTAGAAAGGATATCAAGGGTTGCTTTCAATATGGCAACAGGGAGAAGAGGTGTCGTAACCTTGGTAGATAAGGCAAATGTCCTGGCTACTTCCAGACTGTGGCGCGAGGTTGTGACAGATATTCACAAGAATGAGTTTCCTCAGATAACATTGAATTTTCTTTTCGTAGATAATGCTGCCATGCAACTAGTCACAAACCCGTCAAAATTCGATGTGCTCCTGACAGAGAATATGTTCGGTGATATCCTTAGCGACCAGGCCAGTGTACTTACCGGCTCAATAGGACTTTTACCATCGGCATCTATCGGAGACAAAGTTCCTCTTTTTGAACCTATACATGGTTCTTACCCACAAGCTGCCGGCAGGAACATTGCTAACCCATTAGCCACAATTCTCTCAGCAGCAATGATGTTAAACGATGCATTCCATGCCAAAGATGAAGCAGAGATTATTAAAAATGCCTGCAGAGCCGCAATTGAACAAAAAATCCTGACAGAAGATCTTGCAGAGAGCGGAAAGGCATTTTCTACGACTGAGACAGGTGACTGGATAGAAGGATACATATTAAATAATTAAAAAATAAAAAAGCTAAACAAAGAATTCTATGAAAAAAACAATGGATTGGTCTAAAATAGGCTTCGGTTACATAAAGACAAATACAATGATAACTTGTCTTTATTCAGATGGAAAATGGAGTGAACTACAAAGTAATACCGACGACAATATTTCTATAAGCGCATTGTCGGCATCGCTTCACTATGGTTTGCAAGCCTTTGAAGGACTAAAAGCTTATATGGGGGCCGATGGTATTGTCAGGCTTTTCCGCCCCGATGAAAATGCAAAGAGGCTTCAGAGTTCAGCCGGTTATCTTGGCATGGTAGCACCTGATACAGAACTTTTTATAAAGGCCGTAGAGATGGCAGTAAGAGAGAATATAGATTTTGTACCACCTTTCGGGTCAGGAGCAACATTGTATATAAGACCCCTCTTGCTGGGAGTTGGCCCCCAGATAGGTCTCGACCCATCAAAAGAATTTCTGTTTCTGGTAGCTGTGACTCCTGTTGGAGGATACAACGACGTATCAGGTGCAACCAAGGTTGTAATAGACAGGGATCATGACAGAGCCGCACCGCATGGAACAGGATGTTATAAGGTGGGAGGAAACTATGCGGCAGCAATGATGTCGGGATACCGTGCAAAAAAAGATGGATACTCTTCGGTTTTATACCTCGACCCAAAGGAGAAAAGATGGATAGATGAGTGTGGCACTTCAAACTTCTTTGGAATAAGAGGAAATTCATATATTACCCCCCATTCATCCAGTATTTTACCTTCAATAACAAATAAATCAATCATGACTATTGCAGAGAGCTTTGGTATGGATGTCCAGAAGAGACCCGTTGAGATTACCGAACTAGACAGTTTTGATGAGGTGGGAAGTTGTGGAACCGCTGTTGTTATATCACCAATATATCAAATAGATGATCCTGCCGAGCATAGGATTTACACTTACAAAAATGCTGGTGCCGCCGGAACAACCTCCAACAAATTGTATGATGCTCTCTATAAAATACAGTTCGGAATATCACCCGATACATTTGGATGGATAAATACACTCTAAGCTTATTTTTTATAGATTTGTAGAAAATACAAGTCAAATGGACAATTTCATCGATAGAATTTCAATTTCAATTCAAAGAGGCAAAATTGATGCTAACTCGCCATATCCACCGGATATGAAGGGAGAACCGGGGGCCGATGAACTTACAAGAGAGGCGCTGCAGAACGGAGTTGCTGCCAATGATATCCTTACACTGGCAATGATACCGGCAATGGGTATAGTAGGAGAGTTGTTCAAGGATAAAAAACTCTTTGTCCCGCAGGTTCTTATGTCGGCTAAGGCCATGAACAGTGCAATGCTCCATCTTAAACCATATTTCACATCGGGAGAGATAAAACAGAGGGGCACATTTGTCATAGGGACAGTTTCAGGAGACCTGCACGATATTGGAAAGAATTTGGTATCCATGATGATAGAGGGTTCGGGATGGAGAGTGATTGATTTAGGTGTAGACGTCAAAACCGAAAGGTTCATAGAAGCAGTACAAGAGAACCCGGGTTGCATTCTTGGTATGTCGGCCCTTCTAACAACAACTATGGAATCGATGGAAAAATCGGTGCGTCAAGTTCGCAGCAATTATCCTTCTCAAAGGATTCTTGTAGGCGGTGCGCCACTCAGTAAAGAGTTTGCATTCAGAATAGGAGCAGACATGTATGCTCCAAATCCACAAGTTGCAGTTGAGTATATTAACAGTATAGCTTAGTATGACAGGCAAGGAGTATATAATAAATGCATACAAACTATCTGAGTGCGACAGGACACCATGGCTGCCGTTTGTAGGTTGTCATGGAGCAGCATTAATCGGCAAGAATGCAGATACATATCTCTCATCGGCTGAGTTGATCATTCAAGGCCAGAAAGAGGCAATAAGAAGGTATTCACCCGATGGCATACCGGTTACATTTGACTTACAACTTGAGGCAGAAGCGTTGGGTTGCAGGATTTTTTTTTCTGAATCAAACCCACCGGCAGTTGTATCACATCCATTGGAGGATGGAGTAAAGTTGTCGGAACTTAAAATACCATCAAAGAGTGACGGAAGAGTGGGAGAGGTGTTGAGGGCAGCAGAGGTACTATGCAGGGAGCATCCCGATATTGCATTCTTCGGACTTGTAACAGGACCCTTTACCCTTGCGCTTCATCTTATGGGCACCGAGATATTCACTGCAATGTTTGAAGATCCGCAAAAAGCCGAGGAGGTTATTGAATTTTGCTCACGAGTTGCTAAAAATGTATCTGACTACTATATAGAAGCAGGCTGTACTGTTATTGCCATAGTAGATCCAATGACCAGTCAGATAGATCCTTACTCGTTTGAAACATTTGTAAAGCAGCCTATGACGGGTATATTTGAGCATATAAGGCAAAAAAACTGCCTAAGCTCCTTCTTTGTCTGCGGGCAGGCCGAACATAACCTTGACTTGATGGCTAAGTGCCGTCCCGACAACGTCTCGGTTGACGAGAACATTCCTCTTGAATATGTAAGAGATGTGGCGTTGTCAAACGGTGTAAGCTTCGGGGGCAACCTCAAACTGACTACCACACTACTTTTAGGTACTCCTGAAGATTCAGAAAGGGATGCTCTTGAGTGCATCCTTATTGGTGGTAAAAGAGGTTTTATACTGGCACCAGGCTGTGACCTGCCAATGGCAACACCTGTAGAAAATCTTGAGGCGGTAAGTCGTTTGGTGAGAGACGAGTACCGTCAGGAATTTCTAAAAAGGACAAGTCAGGTTCAAGAAAACGAGGTATTACCAGATTTAAGCAGCAGATGGACCAAGGGAAAGGTTATAATTGACGTAATTACGCTTGATTCATCATCCTGTGCACCTTGTCAGTATATGATGGAACTTGTAGAAAGGCTCAAACCCCAGTTTAATGAAAAAATCGAGATATTTGAGCACAAGATTAAGACAAAGGAAGGATTGCTTATGATGAAAAGTCTTGGTGTAAGGAACATCCCGACAATTTGCATAAACGGTAAGGTCAGGTTCATATCCATAACTCCACCACTCAGGCAACTGATTGAATCAATAAAAGAGGAGATGATGTAATGGCCGCCAAACCAATTCCACTGTATTTAGTGTCAGGTTTTCTTGGGAGCGGGAAAAGCAGCTTCCTTAAGAACATTATTGAAAAACTGAGCGGACTAAAAAGAATTGGTATTGTACAGAACGAGTTTTCCTCTATAAACATAGACTCGAGGATACTTGCTCAAAGCGGATATTTTTCATTGATGGAGGTAAACAGAGGCTCTCTCTTCTGCTTGTGTCAGCTTAATGACTTTATCCCTAAACTTGCAGATTTTATAGACAAGGAACAGCCAGAAGTGATTTTCATTGAGGCATCCGGCCTCTCAGACCCTCTCTCTATCCTTCAGATGATAAATTCTCCATATTTATCAGACAGGGTAAGGTTTTCGAGAGCATATACAATAGTGGACTGCTCATTGTTTGATATGCAGGTAAAAATGTTGAAATCAGTATCCAATCAGATAAAAATTGCAGATACTGTTCTCATAAACAAATGTGACAAACTCCACAGTGAAGATTGTCGGACAATTGGCAATAAAGTGGAGGCAATTAATCCATTCTGCAAAATTGTCTACACACAATACGCAGTTCTACCCGATTCTGAATATGATTCCATTTTTGAAAATTCTTTCACTGCACAAGCCATTTTGACAATCAGGGAAAAAGATAGCCAACCCTTGACAGCTCCCCCGGATATATTGGTAAAGGTACTCTCCACAGCACGGAAAATATCAATAGAAAATATGGAAAGACTTAAGGACCATATAAAGCCATTGCTTAGAGCAAAAGGATTTATAAGGATGGCAAATGGTTCAGCCATAACAATACAGGCGGTTTCCGGAGATATATCACTTCAGGAATACACTTTGCCTGTTCTCAGGAGCGAAATGGTTTTTTTTGGTGAATCAATTGATTTACACTACATATCCAATCTGTTTAACGCATGAGAGAGATCTTTGAATATAGGGTAATGCTCTCTTCCATTATACTGGGTAGAGAAGAGATAGCAAACCATATTGGTAAGGAATTCGTTGGACAAGCAAATAAGTTGATGACTCAACTGTCGTCAATAGAGGCAAAAGGAGCATTTACAATTATACAGAAAGAGGAATCGGATTTTATTTTTGGCAGGCAGATTGCTCCGATATTTGCCATGGCAGAAAAAATTGTACTTTTTGTTGCCACACTTGGAGAGGAGTCAAAAGAGATTATTGCCTCAAAAAAGACAGATATTCTGGAATATTATCTCGTTGATTTTCTGGCGTCTCAATTTGCAGAAGAAATGGCTGGGTATATGCATGAGAGAATAAAAGAGTATGCTAAAGAGAGATCCTCAGGCTATTCCAACAGATACAGTCCGGGTTATTGCGGATGGAACGTAAAAGAACAGGTCAAGTTATTCGGGTTCTTCTGTGAAAATCAATGTGGTATAAGACTTACCGATAGTTGTCTGATGGATCCTGTAAAATCTGTAAGTGGAGCAGTTGCTCTTGGAAATGGGGTAAAATACCGGGAGTACGGATGCAAGAAATGTGATGAAAAAAATTGTTTGTACAAATCTAAATTATAAGATATGAGTTACACACCAAGAGAGAGGGTTATGGCTGCAATGAATTTGCAGAAACCCGACAGAGTACCGCTTATGTGCCAGTTCAGTATTGGCTCTATGATGCAGCAACTTAAGCCATCACCGGCTGAGTTCTGGTATGACGGGGAGTTGTTTGCTTTAGGGTTGGTAGAGCTGTGCAATAGATTTGATTTCGACGGCATTCTTGTAAGTTTACATGGACATTCGCCAGATTGGAGAGATAAGGTTATCTCATTTAAAGAGCTGGAGGAGGGTAGACAGGAGCTTGTTTTCGAGGACAGACAGGAGTTGCATTCATGGACCGATCTTCCGATGGTGAAGTATTTTGACAAAGCGGCATTAAAAAATATTGATGACATTGACATTGACAATGATGTGCCGGATGTGATTGATTACATACCAGTATCACAGAACCTCTACTTTAAAATTGACAAAGATCATCCTTTCGACATTTTTGTTTTTCTAAGGGAAATGGTAGGCAATACATACTCCATTCACGGAGAGATAACCTCACCTTTTGATTATCTGCTAGATTTGCTGGGTTATGAGCAAGGTCTTATATCGCTGATAATGAATCCTGAAAAATGCAAGCAGATTTTACAGAAGTTTACTGATGGAATTACAAAACTGGCAGTTGAGATGTGCAAATATGACATTGATGCAATAAAGATATCCTCACCCTTTGCCGGTATGGGTTTCATCTCTCCCGAGCATTATCAGGAGTTTGTACTCCCTTATGAGAGCCAGTTCATTAAAAAAGTAAGGGAAGCCGGGAAGCATGTATACATTCATACATGTGGCCATATAGACGACAGACTTGAACTTATGCAGCTATCCGGAGCGTCAGGTCTCGAATGTCTCGACCCTGAACCGGTTGGAAATGTAGATCTTAAAGACGCTTTCAACAGAATCGGCGACAAAATGTTTATCAAGGGAAACATTGATTCTGTAAACTCTCTGCTTTACGCAAGTAATGAAAAAGCAGAAGAGGATGTTTTGAAAATCATAGAGACAGGAAAAAGTGGCAAAGGTTTTATTCTCAGTACTGCATGTTCTATTGCACCAATGGTTACTGAAGAGAGACTTCATATCCTCTCAAAGCTGGCAGAAAGTGCAGGGAAATACAGTTGACAGAGAAGGATTTCTTAGGACAGATTAAGAAACGAGCTTATAATAAGATAGATTAGTCCCGAAACAACCAATGTTGCAGGAATTGTGAAGATCCAGGCAATAACGATATTTTTTGCTGTGGCCCACCTCACAGAAGCAAGACCCTTTGTCATACCAACACCAATAATTGAACCAGTGATAGTATGGGTGGTACTTACTGGTATTCCTCCAAGTGACGCACCTATCAATGTTATAGCCCCAGCTGTTTCTGCACAAAAGCCCTGGACAGGTTTTAACTTTGACAGACCATCACCAAGGGTCTTTATTACCCTCCAGCCACCTGCTAGAGTACCCATTGCAATTACAAAATGGCAAGAGAGCACTATCCAAAGAGGAACATGGAACCCAAGGTTTGGATCATACAGATAAGTGGATATAAAATCGCTGGAGCCAGCCACACTAAAAAGCAAAACTGCAATTATTCCCATTGTCTTCTGGGCATCGTTTCCACCATGTCCAAGACTAAAAATCGCAGAAGAGAAGAGCTGAAGCACTTTGAATGCACCTTCTACTTTCAGGGGATGTCTGTTTTTGAAAATCCTCATTGTTAATGCCATCATAATAAATCCTAATATTACTCCAATAAGTGGCGAAAGGACAATGAAGAGACCAATTTTGATAATTCCGGTAGATATAAGAGCAGTACTTCCATAGGAGAACCAGACAGGTCCTATAAGACCACCTATTAATGCATGAGATACACTGATAGGCATTCCAAAATGGGTACAAGCCCATACCCATACAATGGCTCCAATTAGAGCAGATAATATAACATATGGGTTAACAACACTCGGATCAACGACACCTTTTCCGATTGTGTTTGCAACATGTAATCCAAATATAAGAAAGGCAGCAAAGTTCCAAAATGCAGCCCATGCTACAGCAGCATTGGGAGATAGAACCTTTGTGGAAACGATTGTTGCTATCGAATTAGCAGCATCGTTCATCCCATTAAGAAAGTCAAAAAGAAGAGCTATTACTATAGCAATTATAACTACTGTTAACATATTGTTATAATTAAGCCAGTTTTACTATGATCGAACGAATACTGTCGCTGATATCTTTTGCTCTGTCAGTAGTATCTTCCAGACTCTGAACGATATTCTTATGTTTAACCAGTTCAATTGCGTCTTTCTCATTTTCAAAAAGGAAACAATTGAAGTTCTCATACAGGTCGTCTACTTTATGTTCGATTTCCTTGATTTTTCTGCATCTTTTTACAGCCTCATTACTCTTTTTTGAAATCTGTTCAAGGTCATTTACAATTGTCTGGAGAATTTTTGCATCCTCTACAATAAAATCAATTATTGTAATTAGGTCCTTATAAATAGTCTTTGGTTTGTACATTACCTGCTTTCTTGCGGCATCGTGGATGAAATCAAGGAATGTGTCAATTCTGGATGCCAGTATGTGGATATCCTCCCTGTCGAACGGGGTGACAAACGTTTTGTTAAGTTCGTCGTAGATAGTGGCTGTTATCTGGTCTCCTTTAGTTTCAAGACTACTTATTTTCTTGTGATACTCCTTTTGTACTTCATAATTACTCTCAAGAAAAAGAGATCTTAGGTCTTCGGCTGCTTCATTAATATTCTCCAGTTGAGCAATGAAAAGAGGGTAGAATTTCTTTTCCTTGACAATAAAAAACTGAAATATCCTATCAATTTTCATACTATATATTATTTGTGACAAAAGTAAGTTTAGTCCATAAATATAGTTTAAATTGATATGATATTTCCTAAAATGTTAACAAAACCGTAACAAAAAAACTACTTTCATCCTTTAATCAGTTGGAGACTTCTTTTAATGAATTTGCTCAGTTCTTCGCCCTTTAGCATGCCGTTTGATAGTAATGCCAGATCTGTCACCTCCCTTATCAGGTCATTCTCCTTGCCGAATTTATTCAGTAGTGATTTTCTCTCCTCTTTTATTTTTTCAATGGTATCTTCCAGACTTTTTCTTTCATCTTTGATTGAAGTTTCAATTTCCTCGTCCTTAATGTCTTTTGTCTTCTCCTTAATAGAAGAAAGCTTAGCCTGAGGTTCAGAAATTCTGTCGGATAGCTCCTTGATTGTTTCAGTTATAGATTCATTCTTTATGTCAAGGATTTTCTTAACCAATGGATGACTGTGATTTATTGTAATAGTGTAAGATTCGGGTAGTGAACCGTAAAAATTCATCCCTCCGTTCAGAGCCGACATCTCCCTATATCTTCTCATAAATTCTGATTGAGTTATAAGTACAGCTCCATCTTTCTCATCAAGATTCTCAATTGCAAAATTGTAATGAGGGCCGGAAGGGAGAGCTGCTTCAAATGCATTTGAAATGTCTGTCACATCATCCTGGGTGATATCCGGCTTTGAGATATCCTCCTTCTGTATGAGCTTGTCAATATGGTCAGAATCGACTCGGGCAAAAGTAGAATCTTTGAATTTTGACTCCAATAGATTTACAAAATGAGCATCCAGCTGACTGTCAAACAGTAGTACGCCATAACCCCTGTTTTTTGCAGACTCTATAAATGTATACTGATCCTCCTTATTTGTAGAATAAAGGTATATCAGGCGTTTGTTTTTATCTGTCTGGGCAGGCTCAATTGCGGTTTTGTACTCATCATAGCTAAAATACCTGTTATCGGTGTTCTTCAAGAGAGAAAATTTCTCTGCACGTTCGCAGAACTTCTCATCTGAAAGCATTCCGTACTCTATGAATAGTTTTAGATTGTCCCACTTATCCTCAAGACCTTTTCGGTCATCTTTAAATAGCTCATCTAGTCTGTCAGCTACTTTTTTTGTAATATGGCTGGAAATCTTTTTAACATTGGAATCTGATTGAAGATAACTTCTGGATACATTAAGAGGAATGTCAGGTGAATCTATCACTCCGTGAAGCAGAGTAAGGAAATCCGGAACGATGTTTTCTACGGAATCAGTTACAAATACTTGATTGCAATATAGTTGTATCTTGTTTCTTGAAATTTCCAGCTTCTCCTTTATCTTTGGGAAATAAAGGATGCCTGTAAGATTGAAAGGGTAATCAACGTTAAGGTGGATATAGAACAGAGGGTCCTCCTGCATTGGGTAGAGTTCTCTGTAGAAATTCATGTAGTCCTCCTCTTTGAGTTCACTTGGTTTTCGTGTCCACAAAGGATTTGGGTTGTTGATTATTTTATTATCCTTGCCGAACTCAATTTCTATAGGGAGGAATTTGCAGTATTTGTTAAGAAGCATATTGATTTTACTCTCCTGAGCATACTCCTTTGATTCATCGTCAAGATGAAGGATTATATCTGTCCCTCTATCTTTTCGTTTTCCCTTGGTAATATGATATTCAGGATTACCCTCGCAACTCCACTTAACCGGTTCTGCACCCTCTTTCCAGGAAAGAGTCTGTATCTCCACTTTTTTTGACACCATAAAAGCTGAATAGAATCCAAGTCCAAAGTGTCCTATGATATTGTTTAGCTGATCTTTGTATTTGTCTAGAAACTCTCCGGCACTTGAGAAGGCTATCTGATTGATATACTTCTGAACCTCCTCTTCTGTCATACCTATGCCATTGTCACTGACAGTTATTGTTCCCTTCTCCGGATCTGAAGAGACCTTTATCCTGAGATCTCCTGTCTCTCCTTTGAAATCACTTGTTCTTGATATAGCCTTAAGCTTCTGAGTTGCATCTACTCCGTTAGAGATTAACTCTCTTAAAAATATCTCATGATCGGAATAGAGAAATTTTTTGATAATAGGAAAGATGTTTTCCGTAGTTACTCCTATAGTACCTTTTTGCATAATATCTGACTTTAAATTGATTTATATTTATATCAGAACAAAATCAAAAGCTGTACCAAAGAGTCATAAGTGACAAAAGCCTGACAAATTATCAGTCTTTTTCAAAAAAAACAAGAATCATCTTAATAAGGTTTAATATCTCCTCGTTACTCTTGAGTGTCTCTATGGGAAATCCCAGTACAACAGACTTGTATGTTCCTTTGTATGCAACACCTGCTGAGATGTTGTTGTCTGAGTATCTGAAAATTGTCCATGCATCTGTTCCTACAGGTTCTATGCCATCTGGAGTTTCCACACAATACGACATTTCATTGGGTGTTGTATAAAAAGAAAAGTTGCTTTCAAATGGGTAGGGGCTAGGTGCAGATTTTACCTCTCCCGTTTTACTTGCAAAGTTGGTCCTCCACTGATATTTAAGGGTATGTGTTGCAAATTGTTTGCTCTCTTCGTCCATATTCATGCTATCCCATATGTCGGTGGCAACATTTGCTCCGGAAACTATAATATTCCCTCCGGTGGCAGTGAATTCATTTATTGCAAGTTGTAGATCCTTTGGAAAAACCTCATACCTTGGAGGGTTTACGCCTCTCCCTATCTGAGTCTTTATCTGTTTACCCATTATGAAATCGACTATTTTATAATCGCAAAGACTAACATTGAGACTTGTTACGGCATCCCTGCTGCAGGAGACAAAACTGTAGCCTGCATTGGCAAACGCCTTGCCATGTACATATGGGTAATCGAACGTGTTACCTGCAATAACCCTGGTTTCGTAGTCAGCATAAGAAGACCCGAATCCCGGTGAATCGTCGTCCATCCAAGGTATCTCTCTTCTGTGCTCATACTGGCTGCCTATGTATGAAAAATCCTTGATATATGGTACACCATGATCTATATAATCCCTGAAACCACCCATTGTTGTATCTTTTGTGGCATAGCTGGAGGCTGCAGATAATCTGTCAAAGCCATTTACAATAAGTACTTTGCCTTTTTCTGCAGGTGCCTGATAAACAGAGAGTATCTCTGATGGGAAGCTCTCACCACCATCGTTGACGGCTGTAACTTTATAACTGTAGATTTTTCCGCTCTCTATCTCTGAAGAAAAGGAATCTACATTCACTAACTTCCCATTGTCGAAACCACCTTTGTCCACTCTTGTATAAACTACGTATTTTGTCGCCTTTGCTGTTGGTTCGAGTGGATCTGTCACATCTTTCCAGGTAAGGGTGACAATTCCATTATTTGTCGATGCAGACATATTTTTTACCGGAAGTGGCTGAATAACATACTCTTTGCCATGGGAATAGCTCAGATACTTAAGGAATCCCTTGTATATTGCCCTGCTCACTGTAAATCTGAAGTTAGGATCAAGCCCGTACCTCATATCTGCAAAATTCTGATGAGATAGCAGTTCCAGAAGCATTGTCGGAACCTTTGGAGTTCTGGACTCTGAGTAAGACCTGTCCCATATTCCTCTTCTCTGCCAGATTGGTTCATATGTCGCCCTTATATCGTCCACTATTTGCGATTGTATTATGTCTGTAAGATATCGGTTGTTGAAACGGGGCTCTCCATTAGGAAACTTGTCCTTATCATTGGAAAATCTGGTATAGATTCCAAGTGTACCTATTATGGAATCGTTTCGTGTTGTTCCTGCATCTGTATGAAATGCAAATGCCATGTCTACAGGTATATTGAGCCCATTCTCATCCGGATTGTTTCTTGAACCTCCGCTTAAGACATTTACCCATCTTCCTCTGGACATATAGTCATCATTATAGTCATTGGCATTTTTGTTAGGAGAGTAAATAGTGTCAGAAAAACCTGCCCATTGAAGCCAGTATCTTGATCCCTCTGTATACTTTGGATATCCGCTTGTAATAGGTTTGACATCTATCGGAACCACAATTTTCTTTATGGGTTCTGTAGATGAGCTAGGTCTGTTCAGTTCTGAGCCGGTTTCTGCGGGGTTCCTTGCTATCAACCCTTCTCCTCCGCCAAATTTAACTGCATCTGCCGTAACTATTTCTCCTTTTTTTGCAGCAGAATTTGACAACTCTACAAAGCAATTAGGATCTGTTCCTTCATTGAATTCAAAAGTTCCCAGATAAATCCAGGTTCCTCCACCCATTTTTTGATTTACCCTGAATTTTGTTTGTCCCCCCGCATGATGAACGGTATAACTTGCGTTCTGAGTACTGTTTGAGAATGACTGATATGACACATATACAGCGTATTCGCCACTTTTTGGAATTTTTGGTGTCCATGCAGCAAAGCTCTGGTCACCCTTTTTCAAACCTTCTATAAAACGGGCAGTACCATATGTAAAAGGATTCTCACCACTAATATAGCTCTCTTTTATGTGTTTAAACCCCGGCAATGTAGAAGCAGACCATGAAGTATTTACAGAACTCTCTGAATAGCCTGAATTTGGCATGTCATTATCTACAATCACCTCCTCCTTTTGTGAGTCACGCTCTCTTGGCAACATAACAATTGCTCCTGCATTTTCGAGCATCGGAACCAGAAATGGAAGAACATAAGATTGAGTATAGAGGTCCTCTACTGTCTGAAAAATTCTGGCTCTCTGCCACTCCCAGCGTAAAAGCTTTTGTTCATAGTAGTATCCGTGACTTTGCCAGATTGCCAGATGATTGTCTTGAAGACCCTTGTCTATTGCGAATGGACGTGACTCTTTACCAATCAGGTTTATGATAAGCTCACTTTTTTTAACACGTTTCTTTCGTTTCTGTTTTTCTGTAATTTTGGACTTATTAAATTGTGGAACAAAGTCTTCAATTAATGAACCATTGCTGTAAATAGATATTTTGAAGTTTTTATACTCCCGGGGCAACAGTGCCTTAACAATGCTGTATGTTTTGCCTATTGTTGATTCTCTGAAGGGGTACTCCGACAGAGGAGTAGAAAAGTATAATGCAAGAGTGTTTTTAGTCTTTAATGCGGAATCTACCGTAATTTTACCAACTACAAAAGCACTTGGTTTGAAAAATTTTTGCAAAGAGTCAGCAATTGGTTTAAATATCTCTTTGTCTAGTGTTTGTGCAGATATTACGCTAGAAAAAAGCAGAGAAATTACAATTTGCAGAGTTATGACAAACCTTTTCATTTTTTCTTGTTTTAATCGCCAAAAGTAATCAAATTTGCGGTATTATTAATGCACTATTAAATAATAGAGAGATGAAACAGAAGCTGAACCTGGCAAATCTGCCCACAAAAATTGAAAAGTTAAACAGACTTTCTCTGGAGTGGAAAACAAATCTATATGTAAAAAGAGATGATCAGACCGGAAGCGAAATGTCCGGAAATAAGATAAGAAAACTCGAATACGCACTAAAGGAAGCACTTGATAATAACAGTGATACAATTATCACTTGTGGAGGTATACAGTCCAACCATTGTAGGGCCACGGTAGCTGCAGCAACAAAACTGGGACTAAAGGCGATTGTCCTGCTAAGAGTAAGCGAAAAACCCAAGATAGAAGGTAACTACTTTCTCGATAAGCTTTTTGGAGCAGAAATAAGGTTTTGTACACCGGAAGAGTACAAAAGTTCCAGAAACGAGTTAATGAAAACAATTGCCGATGAGATTAGTGAAAATGGGGGTAAGGCATACATTGTTCCCGAAGGTGCCTCCTATGGAACAGGGACCCTTGGTTATTACGAATGCTTTATGGAGATTATTGCACAGGAAAAGGAGATGGGAGTTGTCTTTAACACTATTGTTGTAGCTGTAGGGTCTGGTGGTACTTATGCCGGACTTTACCTTGCAAATAAATTTCTTAAGTTGGGAAAAAGAGTGATTGGAATGGCCGTATGTGACAATGAAGAGTATTTTAAGAATGTTGTTTATAACATTGCTCAAGAGGCACTTCCTCACATTGGAGAGGAGATAGACATAGATAGATGTGACATAGAAATCAATGACAAATATGTTGGAATTGGTTATGCCTTGAGCAGACCGGAAGAGCTCGCTTTTATTGCTGAAGTTGCAAAAAAGGAGGCACTTGTGCTTGATCCGGTCTACACTGGCAAAGCTATGTATGGATTGTATAACGAACTCAAACAATCAACAATCCCAAAAACAGGAAACATATTGTTTATCCACACAGGAGGTCTGTTCGGACTGTTTCCAAAACAGGAACAATTTGGATTTTAGAAATTTAGAAATTAAGTTTTACAGATTATTCCTTCATGTAACCGTAAAATATATCTGTTGACGGAATGAAAGTCTCTTTTACAGTTCTGGGACTGATCCATCTTACCAGATTGAACTCTCCACCTGCCTTATCGTTGGTTCCGGAACCCCTTGATCCTCCGAAAGGTTGTTTTCCTACAACTGCCCCTGTTGGTTTGTCGTTAATGTAAAAGTTACCTGCGGCATATCTTAATTTAGTGCAGATATCTACAACAGAAAGTCTGTTTTGACCAAATACTGCACCGGTAAGTCCATATGGCGATGTTGTGTCACAAAGTTCAATTGCTTTATCAATGTCCTTATCTTTATATACATAAGTAGTAAGAACCGGGCCGAATATCTCTTCTTCCATGCTTTTGAAATGGGGATTTGTAGTTTTGATAAAAGTTGGCGAGACAAAATAACCTTCCGACTTGTCATATGTACCTCCGAAAATAATGTCAGCTTCCAGAGACTCTTTAGCATAATCTATATATGTGACAATATTATCAAAGGATGCTTCGTCAATAACAGCATTAATGAAGTTGTCATGATCTCTTACGTCACCCATCTTCACAGATTCAGAAATTTCAATCATTTCATTCTTAATCTCTTCCCATAGAGAAGATGGTATATACATTCTTGATGCCGCAGAACATTTTTGTCCCTGATATTCAAATGCACCTGAGAATGCAGCAACTGCAACCTCTCTTGGTTTTGCAGAGGGGTGGACAAAAATGAAGTCCTTTCCTCCAGTCTCTCCGACCAGTCTTGGATATGATTTGTATTTGCCAAGTTTTTCACCAATTTCTCTCCATAGAGAGTTGAATGTGTTGTTGGACCCTGTAAAGTGAATACCGGCAAGCTCTGGAGAGTTTAAAATATTTTTTCCGATGAGTGCGCCGCTGCCTGGTAGAAAGTTTACAACACCTTCAGGAATACCAGCTTCCATAAAAACCTTCATCAGATAATAATTTGATAGAACAGATGTAGATGCAGGTTTCCAGATAGTTGTATTCCCCATCATTACTGGAGCCATATTAAGATTAGATGCAATTGAAGTGAAATTGAAAGGACTTACAGAAAATACAAACCCTTCCAATGCCCTGTATTCCATTCTATTAAGTTGATTAAAGGATGATATTGGCTGGGTTTTGTAAATCTCGGCAGCAAAAGATATGTTGAATCTTAGAAAATCTATTGTCTCGCAAGCTGCATCTATCTCTGCCTGGTATATGTTTTTGCTCTGTCCAAGCATTGTAGCTGCATTTATGGTTGCCCTGTACTTTGTAGCAAGAAGTTCAGCAACCTTGAGCAGTATGGATGCCCTGGTAGCCCAGTTCTGGTCAGACCATATTTTATGGGCCGCTTTTGCTGCGTCTATTGCCATCTTTATCTCTTTCTCTCCTGCTTTATGGTATATTGCAAGTGTATGGGAATGTTTGTGAGGCATTACTATTTTTGCAGTATCACCTGTATAGATTTCTTTACCTCCAATAATCAGAGGAATTTCAATTACTTCTGAGCTTTGTCTTTTAAGCTCCTTGTCAAGAGCCTCCCTCTCAGGACTCTTTTTAAGATAGCTCAAAATAGGCTCATTATTGGGAAAAGGGAAATTATAAATGGAATTATTCATAAATTTATATTGATAATTTGTTAATGATGCAACAAAGATAAATAGATATCGTTTAATTAGCAGAAGATAACTTATGATAACAGACTTTAATTTTAAAGACTCAAGAGATAGGAAGAGTGAAGAGGTAATTTATGATGAGTGTCATAAAAGACTCTATTACACAAGCTTACGTATAGTTAACAACTCTATGGACGCAGAGGAGATAATGCATGATACACTGTTGACATATTTCAGAAAGGGGATGGTTTTTCAGTCTGTAAAAGAGAGAAATAGTTGGCTTACAAGAGTTTGTATTAATCTCTCAATTGACAGGTTAAGGAAACATAAATCTGAAAGCCTTTTGTTGAACTCCAAAGAGCTAAAGGCAGAGGAAATGGATGAAGAGCTGGTGGAAAGTTATAGCTTTAAGGGAATTACTGTTGAACAGGTGAGGAAGGCCCTTAACAATCTGGCCGCAGGATACAGACTAATATTGTCACTTCATCTTTTTGAAGGATATGATTACGAAGAGATTGCACAAATTACACAACTAAAGGAAGTTTCCATTAGATCGCAGTATATAAGGGGAAAAGCAAGACTGATTGATGAGTTAAAATCACAAAGAAACTAAATGAATAAGGAGAAAATGATATGGACGAGTTAAAAAATTTCACAGACAAATTCAGAGAAGAGTTCGAAAATGACCCTCTGCCACAGAACCACAAGGAGAGGTTTATGTTAAAACTTAAAAGAGATAGCAGAAGAAATGTAAATTCAAATAGAAACCGGCAGATAATGTTCTATTTTGCAGCTGCATCAGTTGCTCTGTTCCTCATATTTACACCTGTCATAAACATAAACAAATTCTTTAACAAGGGGAAAATGGATGTTAGTGACTATACAGGAATACTTGAGGATAGGAGTAAGAGTGTTGTAAAACTGGCAGAGAGTCTTAATCCTAATGATAAGGCTATGGTATTAAGCACTCTGGATCAGCTGACATTTGAAGCAGTATCATTTGAATCTCAACTACCAGAAGGTATAGTGAATGGAGAGAGGACAGAGTTGATTAAAAATTACTATGCACCCAAAATTGAGGGTGTGGACAAACTGGAAGAGTACGCCAGATTACTTAAGAATCAATAATTATGCATAATTATATAATTAAAAACGAAATTAACACTTAGTATTATGAGAAAAATTCTAACAACGGTCGCGATATTGTTATTCGGAATTACAATTTTTGCGCAAACTACAACAAAAGCATTCGTAGCAAATTCATTTAATGGTATTTCAGCCGGAGGCATCTACGAAATAGAGTTGATAAAAGCAGCAGCTGAATCTGTAGTAGTTGAGACAGACAAAGAGATCATGCCATATGTAGAAGTAAAGGTAGTCAAGGGTATACTCACTTTTAATCTGGACAACGACAGAATGCCTTCGAGACTCAAACATAATATGGGACCAATCAAAGCAAAGGTTACAATGAAGGATGAACTTGCTATGCTCTCATTATCAGGTGCTTCAAGCTTTTATACAGCATCTGTTTTTTCTCCAAAAAGCTTTAGTGCCCAGATCAGCGGAGCATCAAATGCCAAAGGTCTGAACATCGTGAGTGAAACAGCAGTAATCAAAGTAAGTGGTGCCTCAACATTAAGCATAAAAGGCAAGGCAGCCGACGGCTCATATGAATTCTCCGGAGCATCTGTTGCTACCATTAACCAGGACATGGAAAAATTAAGAATTGAATGCAGTGGAGCCACAAAACTGGAGTTCACAGGAAAAGCAGTTTCTGTTGATATCGAGTGTTCTGGAGCTACATATTCAAAATTTAACGGTGAATGCGAGACAATGAATGCAGAGATATCCGGAGCTTCAAAGTTTGATGCATTCGGTTTTAAAGTCAACGAGATGATCATAGAAGTTATGGGAGTCTCTTCGGCTAAGATTTTTGTTAATAAGAGCATAGAAGCAGAAACCTCTGGAGGATCTTCCATAGTCTATAAGGGATCTCCGGTAGTGAAGAATATTGACATCAGTTCTGTTTCCTCATTCAGAAAAGCAGATTGATAATCTAAATATATTATCTTTATAGAAAATTTATAAAGATAATATGAATTATAAAAAATTACATCAGGATGCCTTTGTGCTTGATTCCCACTGTGACACACCTTTGAGATTATTTGAAGGGGTTAATCTGGGGGAGAGGTCGGCAGAAGGGCATTTTGATTTTGCAAGGATGAAGGAGGGTGGTCTGGATGCCGCCTTTTTCGCAATCTATACTTCAAACAAGATGGAAGCTGATGCTGCAACAAGAAAGGCTCTTCAGCTAATCGCCCGTACATACGATTCCATTGATGAGAATCCCGATAAAGTAGCAATAGCACTAAGTGTAGAAGATGCATTTGAATTGAAAGAGAGAGGTTTGGGTGCAATTTTCTTCGGAATGGAAAATGGTTTACCTATCCAGAAAGACCTCAGTCTTCTGAGACTTTTTTACGATATGGGAGTAAGATATATGACGCTCACCCATGCCGGCAACAATGAAATCTGTGACTCATGTGCCACTAAGGAGAAGAGATGGAACGGACTCAGTCCTTTTGGAAAGAAGGTTGTAAAGGAGATGAATAGACTTGGAATGGTTATAGATGTATCTCATATTTCGGATGATTCTTTCTACGATGTACTCAAATATTCAAAAAAGCCAGTTGTTGCAACACACTCCTGTTGCCGGGCAATTGCAGATCTTCCAAGAAATATGACCGACCAGATGATAAAAGATCTGGCAGAACATGATGGAGTGATACAGATTAATTTCTACCCACCCTTTTTAAATAAGGAATATGCAGACATCTTCTGGCCCCTTAGTGATGCTTTTGAAGAGGCTCTTGAAAACTTCAAGAAGAATCCAAAAAAATTCAAAAGCCAGTTAGATGAGGCTAAAGAGAGGATGTTTGCTATTAAAAGGCCTTCATATAAAGAGGTTGTGGATCACATAGATCACGTTGTAAAACTGGTAGGAGCAAACCATGTTGGTCTGGGCTCAGATTTTGACGGAATTGAGGTAACTCCGGAAGGTTTGGAGGGTGTGCATAAAATGCCGTTAATTACCAAAGAGCTCGTGGAGAGGGGATATTCTGAAAGTGATATAAGAAAAATTCTTGGAGGAAATTTTCTAAGGGTTCTGGATTTGAATTTTTAATTTTAAAAGTATGACTAAAATTGCGTTAATTACAGGAGCAACATCGGGGATAGGAGAGGCAACTGCCCAATTACTGGCTAAGGAGGGTTACAATTTAATAATTACAGGCAGAAGAACAGCGACACTTACTTCTGTAGCTTCAAAACTGGAAAAAAATTTCAGAATAAAAGTTCTGCCTCTCAGTTTTGATGTAAGAGAACTTAATCAGGTAGAACATTATTTGGGTAACCTGCCGGAGCCATGGAACGAAATAGATGTGTTGGTGAACAACGCAGGTCTGGCTGTAGGGCTGAGTCCCATAAACCAAGGGACAATAGATGATTGGGAGAGGATGATAGATACAAATATCAAAGGGTTGTTATATGTAAGCAAAATTGTTTCCAACATAATGATTAACAGGGGAGGTGGTCAGATAATCAACATAGGATCAATTGCAGGAAAAGCTGTTTATCCTAATGGAAATGTTTATTGTGCTTCAAAACACGCTGTTGACGCACTCTCAAGAGGCATGATGATGGATCTGCACTCACATAATATAAGAGTTTCTCAGGTATGTCCGGGTGCAGCAGAAACGGAATTTTCTCAAGTTCGTTTTAAAGGAGATTCGGAAAAAGCAGCAAATGTATACAAGGGCTTTACTCCTCTTACGGCCAAAGATATTGCCGATGTAATTCTTTTCATCGTGAAGGCACCGCCTCATGTTAACATAAGTGATGTTACAGTAATGCCGACAGCTCAGGCATCTGTGTCGATAATTCACAAAACGCTATAGACTAGCAAAAAATTAATTAAGCCAACCAGCTGTCTTAAATATCTGATCAAGTTTGCTGGCAGTAAGTTCTCTGTCTCTGTCGTTTCGGTTAGAAAAGAAGAGATAGAGAATTTTCTTTTCCGGATATCGCCCTGCGTAAATCTGAAAACCTCCGTTATCTCCTGTATGATATACTTTTACGGGAAAACCAGGTTTTTCCTGAATAAACCATCCGTAACCATATGAGGTGTAAGGAATATCAGGAATGTTGATTTTTGCTGTGTGGGCTTCATTTTTTGACTTGTTGCTGATTAATTTGTCGGTTCTCAGAGCTTTTTCCCATTCTGCAAACTCCCTGACAGATGTGTAAAGGCCTCCATCAGCCTTGGTTGCAAAGAATGACTCCTCTCCATAATCAAACTCATTGTATTTATTTGCTATGCTATCATAGAGGTAACCATGGGACATATGGGGAATAATTTTATCAGCTTCAAAATATGTGGATTCATCCATTCCTGAAAGGGAAAAAATCCTTTCTCTCATAAACCGGTCAAAAGGAATTCCTGAAGCCTTCTCAATTATGGTATACATTAACTGAAATGTTGGGTTCATGTATTCATATGAAGTTCCGGGTTCAAAATTTAGTTTGTCTAAGTTCTCAAGGTATGAGTATGACTCTACATCAGTTGCTGTTGTAACGAATTTCCGGTCTGTTCTGTCTCTGGAATCCGGTATCCCGGAAGTATGAGACAACAGATGCCTGATTGTAATTTTATTGAAAAAATCTGCCTTGATATTTGGGAACCATTTTTTTACAGAATCATCAAGAGAAAGTTTTCCCTCTTCTGCCAGCATTATTATAGCAACAGCAGAAAATTGCTTCGAAACCGATGCAATATTAAAGAATATGTTCCCATCAATTGGTGTTAAGTTGTCCATGTCTGCTATTCCGTATCCTTGTTCGAAAATTATGGAATCACCCTTCATTATAAGGACAGCGGCTCCTGGTTCATTTTCTGGATAGAGAGAACGAAATAGTGAATCAACTTGTTTCAGAGCAGTAGTGTCACTGTCTTTAATATCTGAACTACAGGATTGCATAACTAATACAAATAAAGTGAATAAAATGGTTAAATTTCTCATAATAAGAGAGTTGTTAAATATTATAACATAATAGTTACTCGCTGTAACAATGTGATTACATTAGTTGAATACCAAGCTTTAATCTTAATGTGTTAAGAGCCTCAGATGAAAACCTGTCTATATTTCTTTGACGGTCCCCGATAAATGTCACTCTTCTGCTTTCACAAAAATCCGGGCCGGCAACAGCTATCCAAAGAGTACCTACGGGTTTATCAATAGTTCCTCCGTCGGGCCCGGCAATACCGGAAGCAGCTACTGCATAATCGGTTTTCAAAAGTCTCCTGACTCCCGATGCCATCTCAAGAGCACACTCACTGCTAACTGCCCCAAACTTCTCTATGATACCCCTGTCAACATCTAAAAGATCGAATTTTACATCGTTGTCATAAGATATTACCGATCCTTTGTAGATATCGGAGGCTCCGGGTAAAGATGTTATCAAAGATGCAATTTTACCACCAGTGCAAGACTCTGCAGTAGACAATGTACATGATATTTTTCTAAGGTGCCTTGATATTACCTGTTCCAGAGTGTCATCATCTTCACCGTAAAGAGAATTTCCGAGAATTTTTTTGAGATCTTCCAGAAGGGGTTTTACTGTTGCTTCGGCATCTTCTTCTGTCCCACCGTATATTGAAAGACGTAACCTGACTCCTGAAAGTGGGTTTGGCAAGTATGCCAGTTTTACAACATCGGGTAATTCATCTTCCCATTTTTCAATGAGACTGGCGAGGAGAGATTCTGGAATCCCAAATGTTGAGAGACTCTTATGAAAAATTGCCTCTGTACTATTGAGAGACTCAATTTTCTTAATTACCTGGGGTAAAAGAGCAGCCATCTCGTAAGGAACTCCAGGGAGTGAAAATAAAAGACTTTGAGACAAGCCCCCATTTTTTGATATTGAAAACATCATTCCCGGTGCTGTTCCCAAGGTGTTTTTCAAGACAGTACAACATTCAGGTACAAGAGCCTGATCACGATTCAGGACAGATAATCCAATACCTCTTTTTCTGCAAATTTCTTCAATAATTTCAAGCTGATCATGGTCATAGCGGAATTCCGTGCATCCACTCAGCTTTGCAAGCGCGGCCTTGGTTATGTCGTCCTTTGTCGGGCCAAGTCCGCCGGTTACTATTACTATATCAGACAGGCTTAAGCATCTCTCTATATTTGAAATAATGTCAGATTCCTTATCAGAGACCGAAATCATAAAATCAACCTTAACACCAAGTTTGTTAAGCTCTTTTGAGATGAAAGATGAATTAGTGTCAATAATCTGGCCAATGAGAATCTCATCACCAATTGTACAAATGGTTGCATTCAACATAGGAATAGCTATTTTGAAATCTTTTTCAAAATGGACTTTACCAGACCCGGTCCATTGTATATGAATCCTGTATATATCTGGACAAGAGAAGCACCTGCATCAATCATCTGTATTGCCTGACCAGGAGTGATTATTCCACCGACACCAATAATTGGCAGTTGTCCTCCTGTTTTCTTATTGATATACTTTATAATTTCAAGGCTTCTTTCAAACAAAGGTGCTCCACTTAGCCCTCCATCGCCTATCGAGTCAACCAGCTCCTTTGAGGATATAAGATTCTCCCTTTTGGTAGTAGTATTGGTTGCTACAATCCCGTCAAGACCAGAAACCAAAATAAGTTCAATTATTTCGTCCATTTGTTCAAATGTCAGATCGGGTGAAATTTTTAACAATATTGGCCGGTATTCATCATAATACTTCCTCAGGGTTGTAAGCTTATCAACTATCTCAGCCAAAGATGTGATATCTTGTAATTTAGTCAACCCCTTTACATTCGGGCAAGAGACATTAATTGTAAAATAATCAACGAAATCATATAGTTGTGCAAATGACCTTTCGTAGTCATTTGGAGCCTGCTCATTGGGACAAGAGGTACTTTTGCTAATATTGCCACCTATAACAACCTTAGGCTTTCTCTTTTTAATGGACTTAACGGCATACTTTATTCCTTTGTTATTTATGCCCATCCTGTTAATTATGGCACTGTCTTCTAACAGCCTGAAACATCGAGGTTTTGGATTACCCATTTGCTCTTTTGGTGTAAGTGAACCTATCTCGATAAAGCCAAACCCAAAGTTTGCAAGGTCATTGTAAATCTGCCCGTTTTTATCGAATCCTGCAGCAAGTCCTACTGGGTTTTCAAATCTAAGTCCGAATACCTCCCGTTCCAGGTTATCTCTTTTATATGTATAGAAAAATCTAAGGATTGCTCCGGAAAATGGAATATATCTCAGAAAAAAAAGCAGGTTCAACATTATTCTGTGAGAAGTCTCAGGAGAAAATGCGAATAGTATTGGTTTGATCAGTTTGAACATTTTATTAAGAAATTTCCGCAAAGGTAGAAATTAATCTACATGAATTTAATCTTTAGCAGGAAAGTACTCGGAGAAGGTATTATCTGAGTAGACGAATATCATCTTCTTCAGAATCCTTTTTTTGTCGTCATCTGTTAATGAAATTTCTTTTACGAGATTCTCAGGAGGTTCAGATTTTTTAACTTCCGGGCTAAAAAGTGTGTAATCAGAAATTTGAGGTGCTGCTACTATCTCTTGTTTTATTTCTGGTTTAAGAGAGGATTGTTCTTTATACATTTTCCCTTTTCCTGTAATTAGCCATTCTGCATTCAAGGAGGGAAACTTAAGAAGCAGTTTCTGAATAAAGTCAAAACCGGGTTTGTTTCTTCCCGACAGAATATGAGACAATCCGGAACGTTGGATGCCTATAATCTCTGATAATCTAGCTGGAGATAGCTGCTCAAGGGTTAAAAATTGCTGTAAACGGTCTTTCATAATTGTAAACTTATAGTTCTACAAATGTAATCAATAATATCGTTACAAATGTAATCATTTAAAAATTTACATATGTAACACAACTTGGACAAATACTATGGGATTATTCTTTATTACAGAGTATTATCATTAATATTGATCAACTCTTTAAATACAACAATCAATACTCTATATAAATATCATAAAGTACTCGTAAATAAGCATATATAGCAGATTATTTATATTAAATCCAATGTTTTGCATATAAATAAACAAAATGACTATTATCTATATGAATTATTACTATATATAAAATGCATAAAACACAGAGTTTCAATTGTATAAAGTATTGTTTTGTTATTTTTCCGGTTGGTTAGATTAATAAACAAAAACAATTCGAAATAAACAATAATAGGAGGATATAAGTGTACATATGTATACATATATGTCTATAAAAGTGAATTACATATGTAAACAAATGTTCAAATTTGAATTATTTTTGATTAACAGTATAAATGTATAGTTTTGCAAGAAAATTGATTGTGGAGCCTGAAATAAGAATTAGTGATTTTTCCTATAACCTTCCGGAAGAGAAAATAGCAAAGTATCCCCTGCATAATAGAGATGACTCTAAGATTTTAATATTTAAGAACAGAGTAATATCTGAATCAAAATTTTCAAATCTCGTTGAGTTATTGCCAGAGGATTCGTTGATGATCTTTAATAATTCAAAGGTGGTACCTGCACGTTTGCTATTTAAAAAAGATAGTGGCGCCAATATCGAAATTTTTTGCCTTGAACCTCATTTTCCCGTAGATTATAACACATCTTTTGCTGCAACAGAGAATTGTAGTTGGGTTTGTGTTGTTGGAAACAGTAAAAAATGGAAAAATGGCTATGTATTGTTTAACTATAATAACGATACAGACCTTGCGAATTACCACTTTAAAGCTAAAATCCTGAAAAAGACAGAAGACAAGTTTATAATTGAATTTTCATGGGAGTCTGGAGTTCCATTTTCGGAACTTATGGAACTTTGCGGTAAGGTGCCGATACCTCCCTATCTAAAAAGAGATGCGGAATCAACTGATAAAGAAAGATATCAAACACTGTATGCAAGATACAGAGGTTCAGTTGCAGCACCTACTGCTGGTCTGCATTTTACTAATGAAGTAATCAAGAAAATTGAAAGCAAGGGGATTGACAAGGCTGAACTCTGTCTACATGTTGGAGCAGGAACATTTCTTCCGGTAAAATCAGAACTTATTAAGGACCACAATATGCATTCTGAGCCTTTTACTGTCTCCGATGAACTTCTTACCAAGTTGCTGAATCATGATAAAAAGAGAATTATTGCAGTAGGAACAACGTCTGCAAGGTGTCTTGAGTCGTTGTATTATCTTGGTATACATTGTATTGAATCAGGTTATCCCTCATCTGTATCACAATGGGAACCATATGACAGAAAATATAAATTCACACTTGAAGAATCACTGACGGCATTGAGAGGGTGGATGAAAAGCAACGGAAAAAACACTATTGACACAAGAACTATGATTATAATAGTTCCCGGTTTCAAATTCAGGGTTGTAGATATTCTCATTACAAATTTTCACCAGCCTAAAAGCACACTTTTACTGCTGATTTCAGCATTCATTGGTGAAGATTGGAGAAGGATATACGACTACTCTCTTGCTAATAATTTCAGATTTCTCAGTTATGGGGACAGTTCTATACTATTCAGATAATTTTATCAGATTCAATATCTTCTGAGCCCAGCTTGAAAGCATGGGGCCTGATGAGAGAAGGTTAGGTACAATATTGTTTATTTGTTGTTCTGCAATTTTCAAGTACTCTTTTTTGCCGGTTATCTCATAGAAAGATAGCAGATTGCCTGCCATTATAGAGTTTGCAGAAGGTCTTATAACGTCAACATTGGATTCTCTCTTAAATGGTATGGTTTCACTTTGCAGACTTCTTTCTGATTTACTGAACATTCCATTTTCCGGCTTGTAAAAATAATCCATCACAATATTCAGGTACTTTTCTGCTATGTCGAAATAGTTACTCTCACCTTGAACTTTATATAACTCAAGAGAAGCGTCAATAAAGTTAGAATAGTCTGACAGATACCCCAAAAGAGACCTTTGCTGGCAACATGTGTAACGGAAAAGTTTTCCGGAAGAATTTATGTTGTTATTAAGAAGGTAATTGAGTGTTTCAACAGCCTCTTTGTACATATTGTTATTATCCAATAGTTTAGATGATATCGCCAATGCTCTTACTAACTGAGAATTATGTGATGTAATTTCTCGTTTGTCAACAAAATACCCTCTGTGTTCATCCCTACGTTTTCTAAGCAGATCCAAATCGTCTTCAGATATTATAGTGAAGCAATCTTCCGTTCTTACCGGGGTCTGCTTTTCTAGTCTGTTAAGTGTAAGATTCATCCCAAGCGCCAGCGCAATATCCTGATATCTATCAGGAAACAAGATTGACAATTCATTCAGTGAGTAGAGGTAATACGAAGAATCATTCAATGGCGTTACAAGTGTAGAACTATTATAGTAACCACCTTTACCATTATCAAACTTATTTCTTAAAAACTGATAAATCAAATTTGCAGTCAATTTGTACGATTCCTTATTAAAATGCCTGTATGCCAGGGCATACAAAATCATAAACTGACTGTTTTCCTCAAGTGTTTTTTCATAATAAGCCTCTTCACATGAGTAATCAGCGGTTTGTCTGAAAAATCCTCCGTCAACCGGATCAAATATTGCTGAAAACTGCAGGTGGTCAAGAAGAGATTCAATTTTCAATGACATCTTCTCGTTTGGAAAGTATTTCAGGTATTCTACAATTGTTATAAGACTGCTTGGATTAGGGGTGAAGGGCTTTAGTCTGTATATGAAATCTGTTTCAAACATACCCTTATACCAATGTTGTACATATTTAGTGAGTATATCCTGATCAGGTTTGGTTTCTGACCCCTTTTCTGTAATAACTCCTGTGTTTTTTGCTCTTTTGCTAAGCTCTTCCGAAAGTTGTATCAGCAGCTCCTTTTTCTCCTCTTTGGCAAGGATAATACTATTGGCTATCTCGAGAAAACATTCAGAATCACAATCGGAAAAACATACAATAGGCTTTCTGTCAGGCATTATAAACATGTTCATGGGACCATAGGAAAAATCTTGATTTAGAAACAGTAGATCCAGGGCTATAAGGAAAGATTCAGGCCTGTCTTCCTTATCTTCTGCTATGCAAATAAAATTTTTATTTAGTATTTCAATTACTCTTGGGTCTGTAAAGAGTTTTACTGAGCTCTCTCTTATTAGCATATTGCTCACATAACCAATGTGCTGAAAGATCAATTTGTCTTCTTTAACCGCTCTGTCCAGCAGCTCTTCACTCAGAGAAGCATTCCATTCTACCCCCTTGCCGGCAAGTAATTTTAAATATGGAGAACAAGTATTAAACATTTATTTAACTAAATTTGCTTTACTAAATACCTAAAGATTATGAAAAGAACACTTATTGACCTGTTTGAGGAGTCAGTCGCAAAGTATTCCGACTATACCTTTCTGCTTGAGAAAGAAAATAAGGAGTACAAACCTACAACTTATTATCAGACTAAAGTACAAGCAGAACAATTCGGCGCAGGGCTTTGTTCACTGGGGTTTGAGAAAAAGAGCAATGCTTCCATCCTTTCGGAGGGACGCAATTTATGGATAATAGGAGAACTGGCTATTTTTTATGCCGCAGGAGTAAACGTCCCACTCTCTATAAAGCTTGAAGAGAGCTCAGACTTGTTGTTCAGGCTGATTCATGCCGATGTCACCCTGTTGATGGTTTCTGAAAGACAACTGAGCAAAATTAGAGTTATCAAGGATAAGTTACCATTAATCAGACACATTATAGTTTTTGACAAATTGAATGAGTACCAGGATAGAGAAATTTACTATGAGGATGTATTGGAAAAAGGTAAGATATTCCTGGAGAACAATTTAGAAAAGTTTCGTGAAATTGGAAGATCAGTTCAAAATGATGATTATGCCACAATAACTTATACTTCGGGAACAACAGCAGACCCAAAAGGTGTAATTCTTACCCACAGGAACTATACCGCAAATGTAGAGCAGGCTCTCTCATGCATGGATATCCCTCCAAAGTATAAAAACCTCATTATTTTACCACTGGACCATTGCTTTGCACATGTCGTAGGTTTTTACATAATGATTTCAAGAGGTGCAATTGTAGCTACGGTACAGCCGGGAAAGACAGGTATAGAGACACTGAAGAATATACCAGTAAACATTCAGGAGATTAAACCTAACATATTACTGTCGGTACCTGCTCTTGCCAAGAACTTCAAGAAGAACATAGAGCTGTCGGTGAAATCAAAGGGAAAGTTAACAGAATCGCTTTTTAATCTTGCACTCTGTGTAGCGATAACATATAATAAGGATGGGTGGAACAGAGGTTCGGGATGGACTTTTCTTCTTTATCCTTTTAAAGTATTGTTTGACAAGATCTTATTTTCTAAGGTTAGATTAGCAATGGGTGGCGAACTGGAATTTTTTGTCGGAGGAGGAGCTCTTCTGGACAAAGAACTTCAAAAATTCTACTACGCTATTGGCATTCCTATGTTTCAGGGATATGGTCTTTCTGAGGCTACTCCTGTAATCTCAACAAACACTCCTGCCAGGCACAAGCTTGGATCTTCAGGAATTCTGGTAAAGCCAATGGAGATAAGAATAATGGACAGCGAGGGAAATATTCTTGGAACAGGAGAGGCTGGAGAAATTGTAGTTAAAGGAGAGAATGTAATGGCAGGTTACTGGAAAAACCCGAAGGCAACCGCAGAAACTGTGAAGGATGGATGGTTGTATACAGGTGATCTGGGATATATGGATAAAGATGGCTTCCTTTATGTACAGGGACGCTTCAAGTCCCTTTTAATAGGGAGTGACGGAGAAAAATACTCTCCTGAAGAGATTGAGGAGACAATGGTTACTCAATCGAAGCTGATTCAACAGATAATGTTACATAACAACCAATCGCCTTATACCATTGCAATAATAGTTGTGGATAAAAATGCGACAATGGCAAAGGATGAACTTATTAAGGCAGTTTCAGAAGAAATTGATAAATACAAAGGAAAAGGTGAGTATGCCGGGCTTTTCCCGGAAAGATGGCTCCCTGCTTCATTCGTTCTGTCAAAAGATCCTTTCACAGAACAGAATCGAATGATAAACTCAACAATGAAGCTTGTCAGGTCAAAAGTGGAGGAGGCATATAAGGAGAGAATTGATTATGCATATACTCCTGAGGGCAAGAATATTTTCAACAAATACAATCTTGAAGCCTGATGCAAAGAAATAGATTGTTCATATCTATTGTCATAATTGCTGTTACTTTTGCCCTTGGATTAAGTTACTACTGGAGGCCATTTGTTTACAATGTTAAGGACGAATTTAAATTTTCGGCCGCAAAGGTAGCTGACGATATTAAGATAATCAGTAGTGAACCCCATTCAATAGAACACCCTTTTGAGAGGGATAAAGTGAGGGATTATCTTGCACAAAGACTGGAGGGTATGGGAATCAAGGTAGCACATTACCCATATGATTCAATTAAGTCAAGACTTAACACATCAATTAAGATAACTAATCTCTATTCAAAAATTGATCCTCCGTCCGGCGAAGCTACGTCATATCTGTTACTTGTTGCTCATCTTGATTCGAGATTCAGGAAAAAAGTTTTTGACAAATATGTCTATTCATATGGAGCAGCTGATGATGGTTACGGATTGGGAGTGATTCTTGAGTCTGTACGACTGGCATTATTATACAGAGATGACTGGAAGCAGGGTATTAAGATTCTGTTTACAGATTCAGAAGAATCTGATTTGGATGGCATCAGGAAAGCTTTATCGCAAAATCCTGAAATTTTCAAAAATGTGGGATTTGTAATTAACCTTGAGGCAAGAGGAGTGAGGGGGCCGGCATTGCTTTTTGAAACATCTCCTGGCAACAGGAAGATAATGGAGCTGTACAAATCTGCCAGAAATCCATTTACATATTCTGTAACAACAGCTGTGTACAGTATTTTACCCAATTCCACCGATTTTACTCTCCTTAAGGATTCGTATCCAGGAATGAATTTTTCAGTAATTGACAATCTTAGGTATTATCATACAGAATTGGACAACTTCAGCAATATCTCTCTGAATTCCATACAACATTATGGTGACCAGACGGAGCCTGTGATATTTAAGTATATGACAGATGTTACCTACAGCAACCCTGAAAGCCTGTTTTCAGAAGTTGAGACGGTATTTCTAACAATGCCTGTTATAGGATTTGTCTGCTTTTCCGGGGATTTGTACCTTATTGTCAATATTTTAACCTTATTCTTTTTGATTTTTGCAGTTTCTCACCTTTTAAGCTCCAAAAAAGCAGGACACACTGGTATTATAAGGTCTTCATCGCTTGTATTGATTATCTCTTTTCTTGCGTCATTGACAGGTTTTTGTGTCGCCTTTTTGTCTGCTCTGTCTACAGGTCAGAAATACAATCTGGTGAATTTACCTTATGTGAGATTTGACTGGATAATAATGATAATAGCCTTGCTCACCTTGGCTTTATTGGTATGGAGGATATACATCAACAGAATAGCCAGACAAAGATTCAACCAGATTGAAGCAATTACTGGCAGTATTATTATTCAGTTTCTACTGTCAGTTGTTTTGTATGTTTTCATTCGGGAAAATTTCTTTTTTCTTTTTCCCGTAATTTTTTCGATAGTTGCCATGCTCTTTAGTATTTTTACTCATACCAGATATATGTACCTTATTGCCTGCATTCTGATTTTATTGTTGTTAGTTCCCTTTTATTACGCAATTATAGTAGCTCTGACCCTTGGTTCATTACCTGTTTTCATGTTACTGGCTTCATTATTGTTGTCAATTTTAATCCCTCTTATGGACAGCTTTGTCAGAAAACTTGTTTAATCGGAATTATATTATTTAACTTTAACTTTTAAAACGATTGTAATGGTCAATGATAAATTTCAAGATATAAGGCCTTATATAGAAGATGAGATTGGTCCGGCTTTAAGCAGAATTGCCAGACACCCTCTGTTGTCTTCAATAACTGCGTATCTGTTTCCAGATAAAAAACCGGATGAGATAGGGCACTTTATAGCCACCTTGAAGAGTGTAGATGAATTTCAGTCTCTGGTCATGTTTTCAGCCATTAAGAAGATTATTACAGATACAACAAAGACACTTTCATATGCAGGACTGGATAAGCTTAAAAACGGTAAAAAACACCTGCTGATATCAAATCACAGGGATATTCTTCTGGATTCGGGCATTATTCAGATTATTTTTTGTATGAATGACATCCAGACATCAGAAATGGCTGTCGGAGATAATCTTATTACGGATTCCTTCATCGAAGACATAGCCAGATCAAACAAAATGATCAGAGTTATCAGAAATGCAAATGCTCGCGAATTTTATAATTCTTCACTTATTTTGTCCCAATATATCAGACAAAGAGTCTCAATGGACCAAAGCTCAGTATGGATCGCGCAAAGAAATGGAAGGACCAAAGATGGGGTGGACCTAACCGAGCAGGGTTTGATGAAAATGCTGGAAATGAGCGGTGAAGGTGATTTTGTAAAAGATTTTGAAGAGTTGTCAATTGTTCCAATTTCAATTTCTTATGAATTTGAACCATGTGACCTTCTTAAAAGTAAGGAGTTATATGTTTCCCGCAGAAGAAAATACACTAAAAATCCGGGAGAGGATCTAAACAGTATCCTTACAGGGATAATGCAATTTAAAGGTAATATCCATCTGAACTTTTGCAAACCTCTTTCCCTTGAGGAGATACACGCATGTTCAATACTGGAGAAAAATGAGAGATTCAAGTCTTTGGCAGAGGTTATCGACAGAAAGATTATTGAATCTTACCAATTATGGAAGAATAATTATATTGCCTATGACATGCTTTACTCTTGTGACAAATACAGCAAGAACTATTCAAATCAGGATAAACAGTCCTTTATAAGCTACCTCAAGTATAAACTTTCTGATATTGACGGAAATCCAAAGGAGATGGAGGAGATATTTCTTTCAATTTATGCTAACCCGGTTTTAAGCAAGGAGAGGGTGGATTAGACACATTGCGTTTTGCAACTATCTCATTATGAAAATTTAATGAATATTAGTAACCGATTTGTTATATCATGTAACAAGTCGGTTATTTAAGTTAAGTATAAAAAAGAGCAATATAATTCACCCTATTCTTGCTTTTGTGAAAAAATACATCTAAATGTTATGATCACAAATTGTACAGAGGAGATTAAATTGCTAAATTTGCACCTTGTATTTTAAATAATCATTTAGACTAATGAACAAAATAATATCTATGGATGATGCTGTCAGCAAAGTTAAAGATGGCATGACTTTGATGATTGGCGGGTTTCTTACTTCCGGAGGGCCTAACACAATAATGGATGCTTTATCACTATCTGGCGTTAAAAACCTGACAATCATCTGCAACGATGGTACCTACGCAGACAAGGGAATGGGCAAACTCATAGCAAACCATCAGGTTGTCAAATTGATAACTTCGTATGTAGGGTCTAATCCAATTGCTATAGATCAAATGAATGCAAAAGAACTTGAGATAGAATTTTGTCCTCAAGGTACTTTGATTGAGAGAATCAGGGCTTATGGAGCAGGTCTGGGCGGAGTACTGACACCTACTGGTCTGGGAACTATAGTAGCTGAAAATAAAAGGATTATTAATGTGGACGGTAAGGATTTTATTCTTGAAAAGCCACTTAGGGCTGATATTGCTATTATAGGAGCATCAGTTTCAGATAAAATGGGGAACCTCTATTACAAAGGAAATACAAAGAACTTCAATCCAATAATGGCAATGGCTGCAGAAACGGTTATAGTTGAAGTAGAAGAGATTGTAGAAACTGGAACAATAAAACCAGAAGATGTTCACACCCCTGCAATTTTGGTTGATTATATACTAACTAAATAAATCTTTATTATGTCAAAGACTGCTTTAATAAGAGTCAGAATGAGCTCACATGATGCTCACTATGGCGGGAACCTGGTAGATGGAGCAAAAATGCTTCAGCTTTTCGGTGATGTTGCTACAGAATTGCTGATTCAGCATGACGGAGATGAGGGACTTTTCAAAGCCTACGACAATGTCGAATTTATCGCTCCTGTTTATGCAGGTGATTACATTGAAGCAACAGGCGAGATTATCTCTGTAGGCAACAGCTCCCGGAAAATGGAATTTATTGCAAAAAAAGTTATTGTTCCAAGACCTGATATTTCTCCTTCGGCGGCCGATATTCTTGAAGTGCCGATAATTGTTTGCAAAGCAAGCGGGACTTGTGTAACACCAAAGAGTTGTCAAAGAAAATAATCTGAATAGCCATGGAAAAACTGATAATTACAGCCGCTATTTGCGGAGCAGAAGTTCTAAAAGAGCATAATCCTGCAGTTCCGTACACCATTGAAGAGTGTGTACGGGAGGCAAAATCTGCTTATGATGCAGGTGCAAGTATTATCCATCTGCATGTTAGATATGACGATGGTACACCAACGCAGGACAAGGCGAGATTTAAGGAGGTTATGGATGCAATTTACAGAGTTTGCCCCGATGTCATTATTCAGCCATCAACAGGTGGTGCTGTAGGAATGACAAATGATGAGAGACTGCAGCCTACTGAACTATCTCCGGAAATGGCCACCCTGGACTGTGGAACCCTGAATTTTGGCGGAGATGATATTTTCGAAAATACTGAAAACACAATCAAGTACTTTGGTCAGAAGATGATCGAGCGTGGAATAAAGCCCGAGCTAGAAGTCTTTGACAAAAGCATGATTGATATGGCTCTGAGACTTCATAAGAAGGGATTTATTCAAAAACCAATGCACTTTGACTTTGTTATGGGTGTAAATGGTGGAATATCAGGAGAATTGAGAGACTTTACATTCCTTAAGGGAAGTATTCCTTCTGATGCTACATTTACAGTGGCCGGAGTGGGAAGATACGAGTTTCCCCTCGCTGTTGCCTCTATAATTGAAGGAGGTCACGTTCGGGTTGGTTTTGAGGACAATGTATTCCTCTCAAAGGGAGTCCTGGCAAAATCGAATGGAGAGCTGGTAGCTAAAGTTGTAAGATTCGCCAGAGAACTTGGCAGAGATATAGCAACTCCGGCAGAGGCACGACAGATACTTGGTCTTAAACCAAGATAACTATTTATTATTAAACGCACATTTACATAAACTAATTAAATACAAACTTCAGTACGATGAAAAAGGGTAACAAATACGGCATTCACAGAGTGATTGAGCCAAAGGGCGTTCTTCCGCAACCAGCCAACAAGATTGACAACAACATGGACGAGATTTATGATAACGAGATCTTGATTGATGTACAGACACTTAATATTGACTCAGCCAGCTTTACACAAATAGAAGAACAGGCAAAAGGGGATAAGGCAAAAATTGCTGAAATCATGCTTGGTATAGTAGCATCACAGGGAAAGCACAGAAATCCTGTAACAGGATCAGGAGGGATGCTTCTGGGAACCGTAGAGCAGATAGGTGATGCTCTTATTGGCAAGATTGACCTCAAAGTAGGTGACAGGATTGCAACTCTTGTTTCGCTTTCGTTGACTCCTCTTAGAATAGACAAAATTAAAGAAATTCGTTCGGATATTGACCAGGTTGACATCGACGGTAAGGCTATTCTTTTTGAAAGCGGTATTTATGCCAAGATACCTGATGATATGCCTGCAAACCTTGCCCTTTCTGCATTGGACGTAGCAGGAGCACCTGCACAGACTGCAAAGCTTGTAAAACCAGGTGATACAGTACTGATAATTGGAGCCGGAGGTAAATCCGGTATGTTGTGTTGCTATGAGGCAAAAAAACGTGCAGGAGTTACAGGAAAGGTTATTGGTCTGTGTCACAGTGAAAAAAGCACAAAAAGACTTCAGGATCTTGGATTCTGCGACTATGTATTCTCTGCAGATGCAACCCAGCCGGTTTCAATACTTGAGAAAATTGAAGAGCTTACTAAAGGACAAATGTGCGATGTAACAATCAATAATGTAAATATTACAGACACAGAGATGACAAGCATCCTTTGTACAAAGGATACAGGAGTTGTCTATTTCTTCTCTATGGCCACCAGCTTTACAAAAGCCGCCCTTGGAGCAGAGGGGGTTGGCAGCGACGTAACCATGATAGTGGGAAATGGTTATACAAAAGGCCATGCAGAAATAACACTTGAACTACTTCGTGAAAGTGATAAATTAAGAAAAATATTTACAGAACTTTACGCATAGTTAAAGCATTATATGACAATAGCTTGCAGATACGGAACACATAGAGTGGTCTCGCCAAAAGGTACCTTGCCTCAGCCTGCCCATAAGCTGGACAACACTATGTCCATCTATGATAATGAAGTACTTATAGACGTATCTACCTTAAATATCGATTCTGCCTCCTATACTCAGATAAAAAAAGCTTGTGGCTCTGATGCAGAAAAGATGAAGGAGATGATTCTCGCAATTGTAGAGGAGAGGGGTAAGATGCAGAACCCTGTTACAGGATCGGGAGGAATGCTGATTGGCACCGTCAGGGAGATAGGCAGGAACTTTCCTGCAAACAGATTAAAGGTAGGGGACAGGATAGCAACTCTTGTCTCTCTTTCATTGACACCTCTAAAGATTAATTCGATTAAGAAACTTTCTCCTGCTTCTGACCAGGTGGATGTAGATGCGCAGGCTATATTGTTTGAAAGCGGTCTTTTTGCAATACTTCCAGATGACATACCAGAGAAACTGGCACTTGCTGCTCTTGATGTAGCTGGTGCACCGGCTCAGGTGGACAGACTTGTAACGGAGGGAGATATTGTGTGTATTATTGGAGGTGGCGGAAAATCCGGAATTTTGTGCTGTTATCAGGCAATGCAAAATGCAGGGCCATCAGGAAAGGTAATCGTTGTAGAATATTCAAAAGAGAATGCGCAACGTATCACTGACATGAATCTTGCAACAGATGTGATTGTGGCAGACGCAACGAATGTCATGGATGTCTATGAAAAGGTAATGGCCGTAACAGGCGGAAGAGGGTGCGACGTTACTGTTAACAACGTAAATGTTCCATCAACTGAGATGACATCAATATTAATTACAAAAGGACAAGGCTGTGTGTACTTTTTCTCTATGGCCACCAGCTTTACAAAAGCTGCATTAGGAGCCGAGGGGGTAGGAAAGGACATCAACCTTATTGTTGGAAATGGATACGCCAAAGGACACGCAAACCTTACTCTTAATATTATACGGGAATCGAAGCCTATAAGGGAGCTTTTTGAAAAATTATATGTTTAGAATATGACAGAAAACAGAAGAAAAATACTATTTCCTGATGCTACCGATGAGCAATGGAATGACTGGAAGTGGCAGGTTAAAAACAGAATTGAGACACTTGACCAGTTGAAGAAATGTATAGACCTGACTCCGGAGGAGGAGGAGGGTGTAAAGACATCATTGGCAACACTTAGGATGGCCATTACACCCTATTACATCTCTCTTATAGACCCTGAGAATCCTAATTGCCCCATAAGGAAGCAGGCTGTTCCAACAGGAGCAGAGACTCATCAATCGGCAGCAGATCTTCTGGACCCTCTTCATGAGGATGAAGACTCTCCGGTACCGGGCCTGACCCACAGATACCCGGACAGAGTTCTTCTGCTTATTACAGACATGTGTTCAATGTATTGCCGTCATTGTACCAGAAGGAGGTTTGCCGGTCAGAAGGATGATGAATCGCCGGTGGACAATATTCAAAAGGCTATTGATTACATTGCAGCCACACCAAGGGTAAGGGATGTTCTCTTGTCCGGAGGTGATGCTCTTATGGTATCTGATGCAAAGCTTGAATCAATCATTAAAAGACTGAGAGCCATTCCGCATGTAGAGATAATAAGAATAGGATCAAGGACCCCTGTTGTGTGTCCTCAAAGAATAACTGACAAGCTGGTAGGGATGCTAAAACAGTATCACCCAATTTGGCTAAACACTCATTTCAACCACCCGAACGAGATTACCCCGGAGGCATCAGCAGCATGTGAAAAGCTTGCAAATGCAGGCATACCGCTTGGAAATCAATCTGTTCTGCTTAGAGGTATAAACGATTGTGTCAATATTATGAGGAGACTTGTCCATCAACTGGTAAAAATAAGGGTAAGACCATATTACATTTACCAATGTGATCTTTCTATGGGGTTGGAACACTTCAGGACTCCTGTATCAAAAGGGATAGAAATTATTGAGGGTTTGAGAGGCCACACCTCAGGATACGCCGTACCAACATTTGTTGTCGACGCACCGGGAGGTGGTGGAAAGACTCCGGTGATGCCTACGTATGTGATTTCACAGTCTCCTGGAAGAGTTGTTCTCAGAAATTTCGAAGGGGTCATTACTACCTATACAGAGCCAATGGATTATCAGAATAAATGTGATTGTAAGGAGTGCAGGGAAAATGCTGACGTAGAAGGTGTTGCCTCTTTATTACAAGGACAGAGACTGGCAATTGAGCCTGAAAAATTAATGCGAAAATTGAGGTCGCATAAAAAATAAAATTTTTAAATGCCATTTATTGAGAATCTTCTTAATTACAGTAGCGTTTCTATAGTAGGTCTGGAAAAGAATACCGGAAAAACAGAGTGCCTCAGTTATCTTATCAAAAGGGTTCCGTTAGAAAGGATAAAGGTTGCAATAAGTTCCATAGGTATCGATGGTGAGAGAATTGACCAGGTTACAGGGACTGCAAAGCCTGAGATATTTCTGAGAGAGGGTATGTTTTTTGCCACAAGCGAGAAGCATTACAAAAAGAGAGAGATTATCTCGGAGGTACTTGATATAAGTGAAGAGACTGGTTCTTTAGGAAGAATAATTACTGCAAGGGCATTGTCACCTGGCAAGGTTTTACTATCCGGACCTTCAGCCACTGCAGGGATGAAAAGATGGATGGATGAAGTTTGTCTGAAACATAGGGTGGATTTGTGTATAATTGACGGTGCCTTGTCTCGTATGAGCCTTGCTTCACCGGCAATGAGCAGGTCTGTAATTCTGACTACTGGCGCAGCACTTTCGGCCAATATTAGCACACTGGTCAGTAAAAGTGCATATGCTGTGGAACTGATAAGATTGTCGTTAACAGAAAACCCTGCCTTGGAGAAGCTTAGAAATATTGAAAGAGGTATATGGAGAGTCGGAGAGAGTGGAGAACTGAGCGAACAGAAGATATCATCTGCAATGGAAATAACTAAAGCAGATGAAGAGCTGCTTGGAAATGCAAAGGCTTTGTTTCTTACAGGAGCATTGACCGACAGATTTTTAAATCATATAGGAGAGAAGCTGATTACCAATGATGCAGAGATAATTGTC
The DNA here is from genome assembly GCA_001769195.1 of Bacteroidetes bacterium GWF2_40_14. Classification (GTDB taxonomy): domain Bacteria; phylum Bacteroidota; class Bacteroidia; order Bacteroidales; family UBA932; genus Bact-08. Next base: position 97,453 of record MEOK01000001.1, read on the forward strand.
AGGGATTTCTCAAAAATATTCTTGACGCAGAATTCATTCAGGCTGTTCATAAAAAGAGGAGGGAAGATAGGAGTTCTTCATAGAAGCAATCTTATTGCTGTCTGTGTCAATCCAATAGCTCCTAATGGCTTAGTACTCGACTCTGAAAGACTATGCCATGAATTGTCAAGTGTCATTGGGTCACCAGTTTACGATATAATTAAGAATAGTTATGAGGCTTAGGACAATTTTGGACACACCGGCAGGTTTTAGGTTTTTCTTCGAAAATCTCTCACTCCAATCTTCTGCTGCAAGACAAATGCTGCTGGAAACAGTAATGCCTAATACATTAAAGGAGATATCGAACAATTATAAAGAGCTGGAGGAGTTTTACAAAAAATTCGCTGCAGATAATAAATTTACCTATACTGTTCAAAATATAAGGGCCAGGCTCACTTCTCTCAGAGATATTCACGGAACTTTGGCTAGACTATCCGGAGGAGTTGTTCTTGATGATATTGAATTGTTTGAAATAAAGGGACTGGCACTATTATATGAGGATATAAAAAAGTTTTTTGAGGGAACATTCATAAAAACAATTGAATTCGATAACCTTTCTGACATTGTATCCCTGCTTGACCCTGAAGGTCAGAAAATCACTTCGTTCCACATTTACGAGAAGTATTCAGAGGAACTCTCACATATCAGGCAAGAGATTAGAAAAAGTAATGCTTACAACATAGATCTTCAGCAAAAATCGATTCAGATAGAGGAGAAGATAAGAAGAGGGCTTTGTAAGGAACTTGAAATTTGTGTTCCTATATTAAGGAATGCTTTGACTACGCTATGCAAAATTGATATTCTTATAGCAAAGTCGATACAGATTAAAGAATTAGGCCTTTGTATACCTGAACATGGCAAGGAAGTCACATCATATACATCTCTTTTTAACCCCGAAATAAAAGAGATAATTGCAAGAGAGGGAAGAGAGTTTCAAAATGTTGACATATCATTTGAGACAGCCAGACCCGTTTTGATAACAGGGGCTAATATGGGGGGAAAAACGGTAGTTTTGAAGACTCTGGCATTATCGCAGTATCTTTATCAATTTGGATTTGGAATACCTTCAAATGGGGCCGTTATTGTGCCTGTAAGCGATATTCACTTCTGTATAGGTGATGAACAGAGTATTTTCAAAGGTTTGTCGTCATTCGCAGCTGAAATGTCAAGAATTGACAATCTGATAAAATATTCAAGAAGCGGAAAAAACATTCTCGCATTGATTGACGAACCGGCAAGAACTACAAATCCCACAGAGGGAACAGCTTTAGTGGAATCACTTATAGGTATACTTTCGCTAAAAAATGTAAGGACAATTATCACTACCCATTACAATATTAAATTGAACACATGCAAAAGACTGAGGGTTAAAGGGTATGAAAATGGTGTAATGAACTATATGCTTACTGAAGATTCAAATACAACAGCACCACACGAGGCGCTGCAGATAGCAAGGGCTCTTGATATTGATAATGAATGGATTGATGAAGCAGAAAAAATAATAATGAAAAACACATCAAATAAAATTGGGCAAAATGCAAAGTAAGTTAGGACTGGATTTTAAAAGAGTGGAGCATGCAAGAAAGCTGTCAAAAAGCATCGCTGACGATGTTCAGGGTTTCGTTGTCAATTATACTACAGTTTCAGTAGAGAGGACATTGTGCCGACTACTTGGTATTGATGGAACAGATGAAAATCAAGTGCCGCTTCCGAACATAGTTGTTGATGAATTGAAGAGTAAGGGAGTATTGAATCAGGGAGCATTGTTCTATATTGCTAATACAATGGCAAATACCGGATTTTCACCACAACAGATGGCAGAAAAAATTTCTGAAGGTTCAATTGATATTACAAAATTACCAATAGTTGCCAAAAGTGAGATCGATTCAATCATCAAGCCTGTTATAAACGGCAGCATTGAGAAGATAAAAGCAAGAAGAGAACGTAGAGAGGAGTATCTGAAGGTTATAGGAGAGGGACCTAAGCCATATTTGTATGTAATTGTCGCTACAGGAAACATATATGAAGATGTTGTGCAGGCAGAGGCAGCAGCAAGACAGGGGGCAGATGTTATTGCTGTAATCAGGACAACAGGCCAGTCACTTCTTGACTATGTACCTTATGGTGCTACAACAGAGGGTTTTGGAGGCACCTTCGCCACTCAGGAAAATTTCAGGATCATGCGTTCTGCTCTTGATAATGTGGGAGAGGAGATTGGCAGGTATATAAGATTATGCAACTATTGTTCAGGCTTGTGTATGCCGGAAATAGCAGTCATGGGTGCATTTGAGGGGCTTGACGTAATGCTTAACGATGCTCTCTATGGTATTCTTTTCAGAGACATAAATATGCAGAGAACTCTGGTAGATCAGTTTTTCTCAAGAGTGATAAATGGTTTTGCAGGTGTAATCATTAATACAGGTGAGGACAATTATCTCACTACTGCTGATGCTTTTGAAGAGGCTCACACAGTTCTTGCATCAGACCTTATAAATGAGCAGCTTGCGCTTATGGCCGGACTTCCGGAAGAGCAGATGGGTCTTGGACATGCATTTGAAATGACACCAGATATGGAAAACGGGTTCCTTTATGAATTGGCCCAGGCACAAATGACCAGGGAGATATTCCCCAAGGCTCCTCTTAAATATATGCCTCCCACAAAGTTCATGACAGGGAACATTTTTAAGGGACACATTCAGGATGCTCTTTTTAACATAATAGGGATATGGACCAATCAGGGAATCCAGCTTCTGGGTATGCCAACAGAGGCAATTCATACTCCGTTTATGGCCGACAGGTTCCTCTCAATTGAGAACGCAAAATATATTTTTGGTAACATGAAGAACATAGGAGATGAAATTGAATATAAGGATGGAGGGATAATTAAGTCCAGGGCAAAAGAGGTAATTGAAAATGCAATTTCACTTCTTGAGAAGATAGATCATGAAGGACTTTTCTCTGCTCTTGAAAAAGGCATTTTCGGCGATGTCAAACGTGCAAAAACCGGAGGCAAAGGCCTTGAGGGAGTTGTCGAAAAGGGCAATAATTATATGAATCCATTTATAAATTTAATGAAAGGAGCAAAATAATATGAGCGGAGGTCTTTATTCAATGCAGTCAAAGGAATTTGACAAAACACTGGACTTGACAAAAGTAAAGCCTTACGGCGATACAATGAATGACGGAAAAGTCCAGCTTAGCTTCACCTTGCCTGTTCCGACAGGTGCCGAGGCGGTAGAAGCAGCCAGACAATTTTTAAAGAAGATGGGTTTCGAAAATCCTCAGGTAGTATTTTACAAGGAGCTGATGCCGGGTTATACATTTTTCAACTGTTACGGCAGTACTGTCTATTCTGTGGATTATACAACCATATACGTCCCTAAGGTAGAGTCCGATATAATGGATATGCATCAGACCGATGATTTTATAAGAGAAAATATAGGCAGACCTCTAGTTGTTATAGGCGCTAGTACAGGTACTGATGCTCATACTGTGGGTATAGATGCCATAATGAATATGAAGGGATATGCGGGACACTATGGACTGGAGCGTTATGAGATGATAGATGCCTATAATCTTGGATCACAGGTGACAAACGAGGATTTCATTTCCAAGGCAATTGAACTGAAAGCAGATGCTCTTCTGGTTTCGCAGACAGTAACTCAAAAGGATGTTCACATAAATAATCTGATAGAGTTGGTAGAACTACTTGAAGCAGAAGGTTTGAGGGATAAGGTTATACTATCCTGCGGCGGACCTCGTATCACACATGAACTGGCAAAGGAGCTTGGATATGATGCCGGATTCGGCATGAACACATATGCCGATGATGTAGCATCCTATATTGCCCAGGAATTTCATAAAAGACAATCAGTTAAAAAATAAAAAAACACTAACATGGACAAAAATCAAATCAGAGAAGTAATAGCCAGAAGGGCAGCTCTTGAACTTAAAGATGGAGATGTTGTCAATCTGGGTATAGGTCTGCCTACACTTATTCCAAATTTCTTACCTGAAGGTATCAAGGTAACCCTACAATCTGAAAACGGACTTTTAGGAATGGGGCCGGAGCCTGCAGCAGGAGAAGAGGATAGAAACTTTACCAACGCTGGTGGCGGCTATATATCCTATTTTCCTGGGGCATCGTGCTTTGACTCTTGCATGTCATTTTCAATAATCAGGGGTGGTCATGTAGATGTAACCATACTTGGTGCTATGGAGGTAGACGAAAAAGGAAATCTGGCTAACTGGATGATTCCGGGGAAGAAAACTCCAGGAATGGGTGGTGCCATGGATCTGCTTGTTGGAGCAAGAAGGGTTATCCTTGCTATGGAACATACAGCAAAAGGTTCTCATAAAATACTGACAGATTGCAACTTACCTTTGACTGCGCAGGGTCAGGTAAATATGATTATAACTGAGATGGGGGTGATGGACGTTACTAACGAAGGTATAGTACTGACAGAGATTCATCCAGAGTTTACAGTTGCCCAGTTACAAGAGGCAACTGGTGCCAAATTGATTATTTCAAATAATTTAATAAATATGAGATCATAATTATGAAAAAGGTTTATATCGTAGCAGCCAGACGGACTGCAATTGGTAAATTTATGGGTTCTCTTTCTTCTTTCAGTTCAGGAGAGATAGGTGCAATTGTCATAAAGGAGATTATTAAAGAAACGGGTATAAATCCTGCAAATGTAGACTCTGTCATAGCAGGTAACATATTATCAGCCGGTCAGATGCAGGGTGTTGCCCGTCAGGCTTCAATCAAGGCAGGAATACCACAGGAGGTTCCTGCATACTCACTTAATATGGTATGTGGTTCTGGTATGAAAGCCGTAATGAATGGTTACGCAGAAATTCTTTCGGGAGCTGCAGAGGTAATTATTGCAGGAGGAACTGAATCGATGTCAAATGCAGGCTTTGTTCTGCACGGTTCTGTTAGAAATGGTATCAAAATGGGGAACATACAGGCTGTGGACCATATGGTTTGCGATGGTCTTACAGACGCATTCAATAACTATCATATGGGTATAACAGCTGAGAATATAGCAGAAAAATACGGAATAACCCGTGAGGAACAGGATGCTTTTTCGTATATATCTCAACAAAAAGCAATTGCAGCAGTTGATTCGGGTGCGTTCTCAACGGAAATTGTTCCTGTATCTATAGTTAGCAAGAAGGAGACTATAATATTTGACAAGGATGAATATCCAAATAGAGCAAGTACTGTTGACAAACTAGCTTCACTTAAGCCTGCATTCAAAAAAGAGGGTACAGTTACCGCGGGAAATGCTTCCGGGGTAAATGATGGTGCCTCATTTGTGATGCTTGCAAGTGAAGATGCTGTTAAAAATTATAACCTTAAACCTATTGCAGAGATAGTATCTGTTGGCCAGGGAGGGGTAGATCCGGCAATAATGGGTATGGGACCTGTACCTGCAATTAGAATGGCTCTTAAAAATGCAGGAATGAAGTTGTCTGAAATTGATCTTATTGAGCTTAATGAAGCTTTTGCTGCTCAGTCACTTGGTGTTATTAAAGAGATTACCTCCGAACATAATGTAACCCGCGAATGGATTGACCAGAGATGCAACATTAACGGAGGTGCAATTGCTTTAGGTCATCCTATTGGTGCTTCTGGAAACAGGATAATTGTATCCTTGGTGCATGAGCTTAAAACAACCGGAAAAAAATTCGGATTGGCTTCTCTGTGCATCGGAGGAGGTATGGGTACAGCCATAATTGTAAAGTCTGTATAAAATTATGAAAAAGAGTCTTTTTATTTTTGTTGTTCTGTTCGCATTAATTTTTGCGAATGAGTCTTATGGGCAGAAAAACCCAAAAAGAGAGTTCAGAGGAGCCTGGTATCCTACCGTTGTTAATACGACCTGGAAGAACATGACGACAGAAGAGATAAAGGCCGATATCATATACAATCTGGACATATTCAAAAAGCTGCACATAAATGCTGTTGTTTTTCAGGTAAGACCCCAGGCCGATGCACTTTTTGTGTCGGCACTGGAACCCTGGAGCAGATTTATTACCGGAACTCAGGGGAAAGCACCGGAGCCATTTTTCGATCCTACTCAATTCGTTATAGATGAGTGTCATAAAAGAGGAATGGAGATGCATGCATGGTTCAATCCTTACAGAGTTACTTCAAACAACAAGGAGATTCTGGCTCCGGATCATCTCTATTTCAAACATCCGGAGCTCTTTGTTAGTTATGGACCACAAATGTATTTTGATCCGGGAAACCCTGGGTCAAGGGAGCATACAGTTAAGGTTATTTCAGATTTTGTAAGAAGATACGATGCTGACGCAATTCATTTTGACGATTATTTCTACCCATACAGGCTTCCTTATCTTGAATTTCCAGACGAGGAATCATTTATCAAATATCACGATATTGATGGATTTGGACGTTTTGACAAAAATAACTGGCGAAGAAATAATGTCAATATTCTCGTCAAAGAGCTCAGTAAAACAATAAAAGAGATAAAACCATGGGTAAAATTCGGTATCAGCCCATTTGGTGTATGGAGAAATATCGGTATTGACCCTACTGGTTCAGAATCATCGTCTCTCCAGACAAATTATGACGATCTCTATGCCGACATACTCTTATGGATGAAAGAGGGGTGGATTGATTATACAGCACCTCAGATTTATAAAGAGATAGGGCATGCCAGGGCAAATTACCTCCCTCTTGTGAAATGGTGGTCAAAAAACAATAATGGAGTAAACATTTATATTGGTCAAAGTATAACCAGCCAACTGGAGATAAATAATTCCAATGGCGACCTTGTAAACCAGCTATACCGGAAAATGGCGATGGTAAAAGGGGATAATAATATTCAGGGGAATATATGGTGGAGTGGTTTGGGTTTTTCGTCAAATAAAAAGCTCATGGACAGTCTAATGAACAACTACCAAAAATATCCTTCACTGATGCCTTTGTATAAAAACATCGATACATTGCCCCCTAAAACTGCCAAAGGAGTTGCGTTGAAAAAAGGCACCCTTGTCTGGACTGCTCCAATTGCAAACAATGAAATGGATAAAGTAATCTTTTACTGTATCTATAGATTTGGCATTAACGAGACGGTTGACATAAGTAACCCTGCTAAATTGATTGATATAGTTGGTGAGACTAAATTCAGGACAGACGGATCCAGAGGAGTTAAATATGTGGTAACTTCATTGGACAGGATGCAAAATGAGAGTAAACCGTCAAACATCGTTATCAGGAGATAGTGCGCTTCTCTTTTTTATGTTTTTTTGAAGCTTCTTCAAGAATCTTTGCTGTTTCACGAGCCTTATCCATTGCCGGCAATATATGGGACAAAATGTATTCTCTGCCAATCTCGTCAGCAAATCCTGAACTAACCAATGATTTCATTACATTTTCGCTTACTCCGGAAAGTACAACCTGAATATGTGCTTTCTTTGATCTTTTCCACAGATTTCTTAGGTTATTGAGACCGGTAGAGTCCATAAAAGGAACTTTCCTCATCCTTATTACGCGAACTCTTACCTTCTTCTCCTGGTCAGCTGAAATATCCAATTCATCTATCCTGTTTGCAAGTCCAAAAAAGAATGGCCCGTCTATTTCAAAAACTTCAACTCCCTCTGGAATATCTAGCATTTCAATATCGTTAGGAAATTCATGCAACTCAGTTCCTGCAATCACACCATCTTCAATCATCTTAATGCTTGATGTTTCAGATATCCTCTTGACAAACAGGATAATCGCCAGAATGACTCCAACCTCAATGGCAATTGTAAGATCTATCACGACAGTAAGGAAGAAAGTAATAATAAGAACGGCAACATCTGCCCGGTGACCCTTTAACAAATATTTGAATGACCTCCACTCACTCATATTGTAAGCGACAATAATTAAAATTGCTGCCAGACACGAAAGTGGGATATAAACAGCATAAGGCATAAGAAAAAGAAAAATCAACAAAAGGACCACTGCATGGATAATTCCTGCAACAGGAGTCTTTCCTCCATTATTAATATTTGCCATAGTCCGGGCAATTGCTCCGGTTGATGGGATACCCCCGAAGAAAGGGGTTATTATATTCGTAATCCCCTGTCCGATAAGCTCAGTATTGGAATTATGCCTCTTTCCTGTTACACCGTCTGCAACCATGGCAGCGAGCAATGATTCTATTGCGCAAAGAAGTGCAATTGTTATAGCAGGTTGAAAAAGAACCTTGATTGCAGCAAAATCGATTTTTGGAGTCTCTGGTCTTGGAAGAGGTATGCCACTAGCCAGTTCAGGAAATTTACTCCCGATTGTAGCAAAATCTATTTTGAAAAAATGCGTGATTATAAGAGCGATAACAGTCCCTGCAACAATCGCAACCAACGAACCAGGAACCTTCCTAGTGATTTTTGGCCATAAGACAATAGTAAGTATGCAAAACAATCCCAATGCTGCTTCCCAATAGTTGATTGTAGATATATGTCCGAAGTAGCTGATCCATTTTGGTATGAATTCAGATGGCAGATTGTCTATATGGAGCCCTAGAAGATCTTTAATCTGTGTTGAGAAGATAACCAGGGCAATACCGCTTGTAAAACCAACTACTATAGGATAGGGGATGAATTTTATTATGTTTCCCAACTTTAGCAAACCCATTGCAACCAGCATGATACCTGCCAGAACAGTTGCGATTATCAGACCAGTTACTCCGTACTGCGTGACAATGCCATAAATTATCACTATAAATGCCCCAGTAGGACCACCAATAAGAAAACTCGAACCTCCGAATACAGATGTCAATACTCCTGCTATTATAGCAGTTATCAAACCTTGCTGAGGCGTTACACCCGATGCAATACCAAAAGCTATAGCGAGCGGTAGTGCTATTATTCCTACGATTACACCGGCAATAAGGTCAGAAATGAATGTTTTTTTGTTGTAAGATTTTTTTTGAAAGAGGTCGAAAAACTTAGGTTTAAAGACCGAGGACAATTGAAACTTCATTGGAACTAAAAATTAAAAAGAGATTCAACAGATTTTATTATAAATTCTGTTTCTAAATTATTATCGATAACCAGATTTGGTTTGAGATAAAAAACCTTGTTTTCGGATTTGAATCGTTTTTCGCCACCACCTGTTATGTTTAGCATTAATACCTTTTCTCTCTCAACCTTACCTGAATTGATACTTTTGATCATTCCTGCAAGTGCTATTCCAGCAGCAGGATGAATATCAATACCTTCATGTTTTTCAAACAGGGCACATGCCATCTCCATCTCTCCGTTGTCGGCAATTTCGATATCTCCATCAGAGTCCTTAAGGGCGTCATACAATCCTCCGGGTATGGCATATGGGGGCCTTCTGTTTGAAAGGACCTTGGCACCAATTAAGAGGGCCCTTTCACGGGCGTCGTTCTCATCAGTTTGAATCAAATCTCTGCTTCCTATTTTCCACGCATCGTACATTGGTGTAAATGGAGAATTCTGAGAAGGAAGTAATACCATCTTATGGTTTCCGAATCTTCCATCATCAATAAGCCGGAGGTTTGCCTCCCAGGCGGCGATAGTGCCCGTTCCGCTTCCGATTGCCTGAAAATAATAGTCCGGGATCCTACCTATTGTTGTAGCTGCCGACAAAACAGTTGTTCCCATTCCGTCCCTTCTTGCAACATTCTTTGCTCCGCCTTCCTCAAAAAACAAAGATGACTTACATACCTTCCCGGCAAGATCAATAGCATCGTAATAGTCTGTCTGTGTTGGAGAACAGATTAATTTGACGCATTCATTTACAGGGGAATCAAACCATAGGGCATCAATATTGTCTTCAGGAACAACTATGAGTAAGGGGATATTGTTGTCTGAACATACTTTTGCAAATGCTCTGGCTGTATTACCTACAGAAGCTACTACCATGACCTTCTCCGATTTATCTTTTAATCTGGCACACACAGAATATGCCTCTGTCTCTTTGAAGGAGCAGGTTGTCATTTTTGCACCCTTTTCAGGCCAGTATCCGCTAAAGCTTATATATAGATTTTCAAGGTCTAGGGCGTTAGCTAGCTTGTCACTTTTATATGTTATTGTAGGAGCTGAATTATTCAAGAAACGATTAATTGGCAACCAGTCGGAATACTTATAAAAACCTAAGGATTCATTCTGACAATCTATTTGCTTCTTATCGTATATCGCTCTGATTAATGAGGGTTTATTATCTTGAGGATCACATAATAGCCATCCTGTGTCATCGAACATCCTTCCGGAAGCAAAATTCTGAAGTTTGTATTTTGTCATAAAGCCACACAATTAATTTTGGGCGTAAATTTAGCTATTATATTAGGTTTTCAGAAACAATTTGTGCAATATCTCTGGTTGGTATGGTATTATAAGTACTGAAACTCTTGAGGCATAGCGGACATGCAGTGATTAATTTGTCGGGATTGTTTGTCAATAGAGAGTTAAGGGATGATTTTGCAATTTGTTCTCTTTCACTAAATGACAGGGTCAGGCTCCCAAGACTTCCTCCACAGCAGATACTCAGATTTTTCTCCTGGGAGGCCTCTTTTACTATTCCGATTGCAGAAAGCAACTCTCGGGGTTCATTGTAAATACCAGACCCTCTTCCAAGTTCACATGGATCGTGAAAAACAAATGATCCTATGCCTTTATGTAATTTGATATTGCCGCTGGTTAAAAGATTGTTAATATATACAGAGTGATGAACTATATCAATACCGTCGAGTTTGTATTCTTCTTTAAAAAACTTGTAACATATTGGACAAGACAGGATCAGTGTCTTGCATCCGGAAGATCTTATAAGTTCTCTGTTCTTATTTATGAGTTCTTTTGCACTCTCTTTATCTCCTGACATAAATAATGGCCTACCGCAACAAATTGACCCATCTATATCTAAAAATGTGTATTTTATATTGGCACTTTTCAGAATTTTAAAGAGAGATTTGTAAATTGCAGGAGTGAGGTGGGTCATACAACCGGCATAGTATAACACAGAATCTGTTGCATCAATTTTGTTTTCAATAGATTGAAGATATTCATAGTCTGTTCTGCTTCTTACATGCATTTCTTGTCTTTTAAGCAGCTTAAGTCTGGTTGAGTCAATTCCGACAGGACATGCATCAACGCATTTATTGCACATCAGGCATTTGTCTGCTGTTGCAAGTGATTCGGTTGACCTCCGCCTCAGGAGACGGATAAAATATACAGAAGAAAATTTAATGTTTCTTTTTTTAGAGGTCATAGGACAGGCATCTATGCAGATACCACATCGGGAGCAAGAATATATTTCGGACTCTGCATATCCATCTCTGGATACAGACGACTTTATTCCTGCATTTCTCAGAACTATAAGTAAAATCTCTGTGGGTATATGCATGTATCTGGAGAAGGGGAGGGCAAAAAGAAATAATCCAAGTGCCCATGAGTATCCCCACCAGACAGGTAATATGTGGTCTGGGTTTGTAACAAAAGCGTTAAGCAGATGGTTTATTGAGATTGTAAGAAAGCTTCCACCACTAATATTGGCTGTGAAACTCTCTGCAAGAAGCCTTAATGGAAATATTGCCCATAGTGAATACAAGGCAATTTTATCTCCCAACCTAAGCTTTGTTGTTCTTCTCATACCAAGTATCCTGGAATGAAACCTTTTGTAAATTGCAAGTCCTATTCCTGTAAGAACCAGTAATAAAGAGAGATCCATCAAAAAGAAGAAAAAAGAGCCTCTTAATGTTTCATGAGTCTCCATTACAAAGTATCTGAAAAAAACAGGATAGTAGAGAACACCGTTTCTCTGTGGTGTATAGATCATTACCTCAATATGACCAACAAGGATAAGCATAAACCATCCGAAAGCTATACTAAAGTGCATATACCCAAGAAGTATATTCTTTTTGAATATTTGTACATGTATCAGACAATCAGCTATTATATCCTTGAAGGTTTTAAATAAGGTAGCGGGCATAAAGGATTTAAGCAACAATTTTCTTTCATCATTATCCAGTGCCAGAATGATGCGGACCGTACCAGTCAGCAGGTATAATATGATAAAGACCATTCCAAATGTGAATGGCAGTACAAAAGGATCATATCCGAAAATCAGTCTCTCTTTCAAATTATACCTCCTTGTAAATTTTTAAAATATTTATTATCAGATTTCTGGTATTTATCCCTCTTGGGCATACAAGTGTGCATTTCCCGCAAAGCATACATCCCTCAATAAGTGCGATGGCTTCCTTTTCCATACCTCTGTTTAATAAAAGAATTACCATTCTGAGGTTTACCTTAGTAAAATTACCTGCAGAGCATGAGGCAGCACAGGAACCACAGGCCATACACTTGAGGAAATCGGGCTCAACAGCGGTGATTTTCTTCAGTTTTTTCTGATTTATATTATCTAATGATATCCGAGAACTACTTGTAAGAGAATAGCCAAAATCTATCATATCATTTCTGTTTTGACAAATAACCATGAATAGCCAGAGCAGATGCTTTTGCTTCATTGATTGATTCAGGCAAAGTCTTTGGCCCGGTAGAAGCACCGGCAAAAAATATACCCGCAATCTCTCCCTCAGTAGATCTAAGAATAGGACTTGCTGATTGGAAGAATCCATCATCACCGAGTCTTGTATTCAGAAGAGAAGAAAGGTTCTCATTATCTGCATTTTTAATCATTCCAACCATTAAAACGAGAAGATCTAGTGTAATCTTTAACGGTTTGGATGATAGTGTATCCTCTGCTTTTATTACAAGTTTTCCCGTTTCATCTTCAGCAACTTCGGATACCCGTCCCCTAATAAACCTTATTCCATATTTGCTCTGTGCCTCCAGGTACAGATCTTCATAACCTCTGCCATACATTCTGAGATCCATATAAAAACAATAAATATCGGCGTCGGGATATTGCTCCTTGATTTCACAAGCCTGTTTCACAGCAGTAATACAACATACTTTGGAGCATTGTCTGTTACATGCTTTTTCATCTCTGGAACCTACACAATGAACAAACCCGACACTCTTAGGATTTTGTATCCTGCTGTCTGAACCGGTCTTGAAGAAATCTTCAAGATCTGCACTGGTTATCACTCTGTTGTAGATATTATATCCATACTCTTCTTTTTTCTCTGCTGGAAAAAGAGAAAATCCCGCTGATACAATAATTGCTGAGACATTAAGAGTGGCATCGTTTGATAATTGAACACTAAAGTGTTCTCCTGTCTTGCTAACTGAAACTACAGTGCAATCTAAAAAAGTTGTAATATGACCGACTGGTTCTAACAATTTTTGCAATGTCTCTGCAGCTGAGATACTCTCCGGAAAAAGCCTGTCCCATTTGAGAAGATGTCCCCCTAATTTATCACTTTTCTCTACAATGTATGCTTTGTAGCCAAGATTCTCAAGCTGGCCGGCAGCTTCCAGACCCGCCGGACCTCCGCCGATAACCAATACTTGTTTATTCATCTGTTATAGTTTGTATTTATCAGCTTTGTTGTATATTATTCCCATCTTGTCGAGCAGTGGCTCGACTCCGGTTTGATGAATCTGCAGGCCCAGATCCCATGGATCATAACCAAGAACCAGTCCTGCAACCTCTTCGTATGTAAAAACCGGGATTCCCTGAGAATTTTCACCATATGTCTTACCCTCCATTTCAGAAATGACATACTGCCATCTGTCAAGAAAGTAGGGACATCCCGGACAGTTTGTTATAATCATATCAGGTTTGAACGGTTTCATTGATTCAAATTTCTTGTGAGTATTGGAGAGAGAGTAACCTCTGTTTGCCTTTACAAGATACTGCCGGAATCCAAAACCGCAACAATGTCTTCTTTCCGGATAATCAATGATTTCTCCACCCCAAGCTTCAATCATCCCTGTTAAAACATATGGATATTCCGCTCCACCGACACCTTTTGAAGGAAACATCTTTGAATAGTGACAACCAATATGTTCTACAACCTTTAAGGGTTCTCCTGTTTTTTTATTTACCAGCCTGTTTACAGAAGCCGTTGCAATTCGATCTCTAAGCTTGTAAATGACATCACTAGCATGTGCAAGATATTCGGGTTTGTTAAATTCTCTTTTTGTTGCTTTCCAGAGACTTTCTCGGACTTTTGTTTCCAGTTCCGGATAATGACGCCATGTCTCAAGTGTTTCTGTGTATATTCCAAATGAAGTAATGCAAGAGGCTACATAATTCTTATACCCGGCATCTGTCATTAAGGCAAATTGCCGGGCAACAATTGTCATAAGGGTCTCCTGGGGTATAGAGTCACTATGGTATGCAATTCCACCACATGTAGTATGGTGCTCGGTTTCAAAGAAGTCAAGGCCAAGTCTGTTTTGCACTATATCAAGAAATGTTTTTTCTGATGCGGGAAAAAAGTTTTGCCGAATGCAACTTCTTACGTAAAAATAATGATCGTCAGGAATCTCCTTCTGATACTCGCTCCAAATCCTTTGCTTACCGTTAAAAATCATAGGATTAATGTTGATAGTGATCGATTTCTGTTATAGTAAAAATATGCTCAATGTACTCTTCTTGAGTAAACCCCAATTCGTCGGCTTTTTTCAATGACAACTTTTCTATAAGGTCCAGCCTTGCTGTTGCACCAGTAACATCAAATATTGTTTTAAGCTCATCCAGATCTTCCTGGGGTATTTTTCTAAGAATTCCAACTCCTGACCCATCAAGATTAGATCCTAATCTATTGTGAATTGCTTCCAGATTGTCTTCTATCCATTTACCTGTTGTACCGGATTCGGGATGGTCCTTATATAAAAACGTCCTGGGGTAGACACAATAACCAAAATTTAGAATATTACCGCAGAGTACCTTGTTTAGTACATATTGTTGTCTGCCTTTTTCTGCATCAATGAAAAAACCGAGCTCTTGAGAAAGGTTTCTGAGTGCCATAATGATAAGGCCCGGAGCATTGTTACGTGGACATCTGGTTATACATGACATGCACTCTCCGCAATACCAGATAGTTTCACTTTTTAGAAGTGCTTCAATTTCCGCATCGTCCTTATTCTGGACAGTATTTGTAATTGATCTGGGATCATATTTGTAAAATTCTGCCGCAGGACAAATGGCTGTACAGGTTCCGCAGTTGATACAGGCATTAAGGCCCTCTTTAAAGCGATAATCCTCCATCAGTTTGTCGAACAACTTACCCATATTTCAATTTTCCTCCTTAATTACCATATTATCAGACATTTTGGTCAGGACTTTGATAAACGTGTAAAGATCTTCTACCGGTATATCTCTTATAATACTGTTTGTTGCATCCAATGCTATCTCGGTTACCTTATCTTTTATTTTCAGCCCATTCTCAGTTATATGTATCAGATTCAGCCTCCTGTCCTGCTTGTATGCAACCCGTTGAACAAAATTCTTCTTCTCAAGTGCATCAATAAGCTTGGTGACAGAATTTTTGTCCTTGTTTATTTTAAGTGCGATTTCCTGCTGAGATTGTACACCATCGTCCCATAACGTGTCCAGAACAAGAAACTGTTCAGGTGTTAAATCGAATCCCTGGTTTTGGAAAAATGTGCTCATATACACTTTGAACCGGCAATGAACCAAATTTAGAAAAACTCCAACTTTTTTATTTAGTATCATCTGTTATAGTATATGCTTTTACTATTGCAAATATAATAGTTTTTTCATTAATTTGTAATGTTTCAAAAACATTTTTCAACAACATCTCCACTATGAATATTTTGACGCTAATTACACTTATTGTTCTGATAATTATCGGACTAATTCTGATATTTCCTCTTTATGCCATTGGCAACAGGATAAATTCATTGTATGAAAATTTATCCAGGCTGGAAACAAGACTTATTGATGATTTGAGATATCTACGAGAAGAGAGCACGAAGTCATCCAAGGAGAACAGAGGGGAACTCTCTGAGGCACTCAAACAGTTTTCTGATCAACTGTCTCAAAACATGAAGGCATTTCAGGATTCATCGGACAAAAGCTTTAATTTACTGACAGAGATTCAAAAGGAAAAACTGTCGCAAATTGAACAGCGGCAGAATGAGATGATCAAGAATACAGAAGACAAACTTGAAAAAATAAGAATAACAGTTGAAGAGAAGTTGGAAAAGACACTTAGTGAGAGACTAGGGCAAAGTTTTGAGACTGTTGGCAAGCAACTAATTGAGGTTCAGAAGGGACTAGGAGAAATGCAGATACTGGCTCAGGATGTAGGTGGATTAAAGAGGGTGCTTAGTAATGTAAAGATGAGGGGAGGGATAGGAGAGGTGCAACTATCCATGTTGCTTGAGCAAATACTTGCCCCGGAGCAATATGAATCCAATGTAAGAACAAAGCCGAGTGGAAAAGACTTTGTTGAATTTGCCATAAAACTTCCTGGAAAAGATGACCAGAACAACCAGATATGGTTACCGATAGATGCAAAGTTTCCAAAAGAGGTCTACGAATCACTGCAGGAAGCTTATGATACAGGAGATATTATAAAAATAGAACAAGAGCAGAAGACTATGGACAATGCCATAAAAAAGATGGCAAAAGATATCCATGACAAGTATGTTGACCCTCCTTACACTACCGACTTTGCAATCATGTTCCTCCCTTTTGAGGGAATTTATGCGGAGGTGGTACGTAAAGCTTCTCTTCTTGAAGAACTTCAGCAAAAGTACAAGGTTATAGTTACTGGGCCCACTACTCTTGCAGCAATCCTGAACAGTCTGCAGATGGGCTTCAGGACTTTGGCAATAGAGAAGAGAAGTAGTGAAGTCTGGAAGGTTCTGGGAGCTGTAAAGACTGAATTCGAATCGTTCGGTGGCCTTCTGCAGAAGGCTCAGAAAAATATTCAGGGAGGTCTTGACGATATCGACAAACTCGTTGGTACAAGGACAAACGCTATCCGCAGAAAGTTAAAAGGAGTGGAGTCTCTCGATGAAGAGAGCTCCAGAATGATTCTGGGAGATGGTGAAAAACTGATTATAGATGATGAGTGATATATATCATTTCAAGATATATACTCATCCCAACTTTTAATCTGAATATCTTCAATTGCTATTGTACAAAATGCAAATATAAATGCCGATGCAAGTCTGGCATTGGTAATAAGCGGAATATTAAAATCAACGGCAGTCCTTCTTATCTTGTATCCATTATCCAGTTCTTCCTGTGTAAGGTTTTTGGGTATATTTATTACCAGATCAATTTTCTTTTCCTGAAGCATTTTTATTGCCTGTGGTTCAAGCGTAGGTTCGCTTGGCCAGTAAACCAGTTCTGCAGGAATATTATTGTCAATAAGGTATTTATAAGAGCCCCCAGTTGCATATAGGTTATATCCTTTTTCTGCCAGTAGTTTAGCAGCTGCAAGCATGTCAGCCTTCTGTCTGGCATCTCCGGTAGATAGAAGTATGTTTTTTTTAGGAATCTTGTATCCGACAGATAACATCGACTTTAAAACAGCCTCGTTTGTATCATCACCTATACAGCCAACTTCGCCTGTAGAAGCCATGTCCACTCCGAGTACAGGGTCAGCCTTCTGTAGACGTGAAAATGAAAACTGAGAAGCTTTAATGCCTACATAATCAAGATCAAACGCATTCTTGGAAGGAGCCTTTACATCTTCGCCAATCATGACCTGAGTAGCAAGTTCAATAAAATTGATTTTAAGAACTTTTGATACAAAAGGGAAGCTTCTTGATGCTCTCAGATTGCATTCTATCACCTTAATATCGTTTTCCTTAGCCAGGAACTGAATATTGAATGGCCCCGTAATGTTAAGCTCCTCAGCTATTTTCTTTGCAATTTTTTTGATTCTTCTGGCAGTCTCAACATAAAGCTTCTGTGGCGGAAACTGAATTGTTGCATCCCCCGAGTGCACTCCTGCAAATTCTATATGTTCAGAAATGGCATATGCAACCATATTGCCTTTATTGGCAACAGCATCAATCTCAATCTCTTTTGCGTTCTGTATGAATTCTGAAACAACTACCGGGTGTTTTTTGGATACATTTGCAGCAAGTGTAAGAAACTGTTCCAATTCAGCATTATTTGAACACACATTCATAGCAGCACCTGAAAGTACGTATGATGGCCTTACCAGAACGGGAAATCCTACAACATCTACAAAATCATTAACCTCAGAAAGCGTGGTCAACTCTTTCCATCTAGGCTGGTCAATCAGAAGTCTGTCAAGCATAGAAGAGAATTTATGTCTGTCTTCTGCATTATCTATACTTGTGGCTGTTGTACCAAGAAGCTGCACACCGGATTTGTCTAGTTTAAGAGCAAGATTATTAGGTATTTGACCCCCTACAGATACAATCATGCCATGAGGATTCTCCAGTTCATAAATATCCATCACTCTTTCATAGGTAAGCTCGTCAAAGTATAGTCGGTCACACATATCATAGTCAGTGGATACAGTCTCAGGATTATAGTTTATCATTACCCCTCTCCATCCACTTTTTCTGATTGTGAGCAGTGCATTTACACTGCACCAGTCAAACTCTACTGAGCTTCCAATTCGGTATGCTCCAGACCCTAAAACTATAATAGACTTATGGTCACCAAGATAATTGACATCATTGTGAGTTCCGTTATAGGTAAGATAAAGGTAATTAGTCTGAGCAGGATACTCTGCTGCTAGGGTGTCAATTTGTTTCACAACAGGTACTATTTTCAGCTCTTTTCTGAATGTCCTTACCATTGCTGCCGCCTCATCAACATCAATTCTGTCCTTATATAATAATCTTCCAATCTGAAAGTCAGAAAATCCTTGATTTTTAGATCTCTTCAGAAGATCATAGCTTAAGGCATCCAGAGTGTCTATTTTGGCTAATTCTTTGGATGTCAGTACTATTGTATATAATTTATCCAGGAACCATCTGTCAATTTTTGTCAGTTCCTGAATCTGTTCTACGGTGTACCCTTTTTGAAATGCCTTTGAAATGACAAATATCCTGTTGTCAGTAGGTTCTCTCAATGCTTTATCAATGTCATCCACAGTTATTTCCCTGTTTGCAACAAAACCATGAGCACCCTGACCAATCATCCGCAGACCTTTCTGAATTGCCTCTTCAAAACTACGACCAATGGCCATTACTTCTCCGACGCTCTTCATGCTTGATCCAATTTCCCTTGAAACGCCTTGAAATTTAGAAAGATCCCATCTAGGAATCTTACATACAATATAATCCAGTGCAGGTTCGAAAAAAGCAGGAGTGGTCTTTGTTACTGAGTTTTTCAGATCGAACAATCCATATCCTAAACCTAATTTTGCTGCAACGAATGCTAATGGATAACCAGTTGCTTTAGAGGCAAGTGCAGATGATCTGCTCAACCGGGCATTCACCTCAATAACTCTATAGTCCTCAGAAAGAGGGTCAAATGCATACTGAACATTACATTCACCAACTATACCTATGTGCCTTACAATTTTTATTGCCAGTTCCCTCAGTAAATGATACTCACTATTTGTAAGTGTCTGAGATGGCGCAACAACAATACTTTCACCAGTATGTATTCCCAATGGATCGAAGTTCTCCATGTTGCAAACGGTGATGCAATTATCAAACCTGTCCCTTACAACTTCATATTCAATCTCCTTCCAACCCTTAAGAGATTTCTCAACCAATACTTGAGATGAATAAGAAAATGCCTTAACAGCAAGCATATTGAGCTCAGATTCATTATCACAAAAACCACTCCCTAATCCACCCAACGCATATGCTGCCCTGAGAATGACCGGGTACCCGAGGTTCTTTGCTGCTTCTCTTGCATCCTCGAGATTTTCAACTGCATGGCTTTTAATGGTCTTAACCGAAATCTGATCAAGCTTTTTTACAAAAAGTTCTCTGTCCTCGGTGTCCATAATTGCCTGTACGGGTGTACCAAGCACTTTTAGATTATACTTATCAAAAACTCCTGCCCTATAGAGCTCAACCCCGCAGTTAAGAGCAGTCTGCCCTCCAAATGCCAGCAGGATACCCTGAGGTTTCTCTTTCTTTATAACAGCTTCTACAAAATGGGGAGTAACCGGTAAAAAATATATTTTATCTGCAACATCTTCAGATGTTTGCACGGTTGCAATGTTCGGATTTATCAAAACAGTCTCTATTCCCTCTTCCTTTAATGCTTTTAAAGCCTGAGATCCGGAATAATCAAATTCGCCTGCTTCACCAATCTTTAGTGCTCCTGATCCCAGAAGCAGAACTTTCTTTATACTTGTATCCATAGCTTTAATTTACAGTAATTTAATAAAATCATCAAAAAGGAATTCAGTATCAGTCGGGCCGCTTGATGCCTCAGGATGAAACTGGCATGAAAAGAAGGGTTTACTTTTGTGGCGGATACCTTCGTTAGTTCCATCATTCATATTTGTAAAAAGAGGTTCCCACTCTTTACCAAGTGTAGCGTCATCAACCGCATATCCGTGATTCTGAGATGTGATGAAACATCTGTCTGTACCTGCCATCCGGACAGGCTGATTGTGGCTTCTGTGGCCATATTTCATTTTAAAGGTATTTGCCCCGGTTGCTTTTGCCATCAGTTGATTTCCCATACATATGCCAAAAATCGGGATATCATTGTCAAAGGCTCTCTTTATATTGTTTACTGCTGTTGTACAAAAGTCTGGATTTCCGGGACCATTGGAAATAAACAACCCATCGTATTCAATCTGGCTAAAATTGTAGTCCCACGGTACTCTTATCACTTCCACTCCACGTTTGACAAGGCATCTGATTATATTGTGCTTGACACCACAGTCAACCAAAACAATTTTTTTGGATCCTGAGCCGTATTTAATAACCTCTTTGCAGCTTACAACGTCTACCTGATTAATAATATTAGGATCTTCAAACCCCTCTAAAAAGGTACCTTCCGGAAGTATTTTTCCAAGCATGGTGCCGCTCTCTCGAAGGACTTTTGTGAGTTCTCTTGTGTCTATACCAAAAATCCCCGGGATTTTAAATTCCTTGAGCCATGAATCAAGGCTCTTAGCAGCGTTCCAATGGCTGTAGTTAAAGGAATAATCAGATATTATAAGTCCCCTTACATGTATCTTTTCTGATTCGAAAAGTGAAGAGAGATTATCAATAATTGTGTCATTTGGAACACCGTAGTTTCCAACCAAGGGATATGACACACACAAAATTTGCCCCGAATATGAAGGATCTGTCAGACTCTCCGGATAACCTACCATTGCAGTAGAAAAAACGACCTCACCATCAATGGCTTGGTCGTACCCAAATGAGAATCCTCTAAATTCTGCACCACTTTCGAGGAGAAGTGTTGCTGGTTTACTATCGCCCATTATCAATTCGATTAAAATAATTTTACAAACTCGGCAAAGGTAGGCATTCTTGAAGCAAAAAAAAAGGGGCAAAAGCCTCTTTTTTTAAATATCATAGCAAAGATTTGCCTACATGCCCCTGGCAAATATCGTCCATAACTCAGATTTAAGTTCTTGCCATCTCTGCATTGCCTGACTTGCAAAATTGTTTGTATAGTCAGTTAGAAAAACTTTCGCTTCCTGGGTTTTACCCTCTTTTATCAACTTTACAACAGTCTCTTCTACTAAAGGTGCTTGATTAAAAATCATCTCTTCAAACTTTTTGATCTGAGGTTCAACAAGATTTCTGGTTCTGTCCCAATTAATTGTTGCAATTCTGTTTGATTCCCTGAATGACCATGCTGCAGCATCTTCTCTGTATCTCAACTGTCCGCAGATTCCAAAAGACTTTGGAAGGTACATAGTTCCTGAATAGATAGGTATTCTCGGGCTTTGGGCTGGGTTGTCAAATGCAAAGTAAGCTACACCACCAACTTCGTCGGGCAGCCAGTCCCTTAATTGAATTATATGCGAATATGCACATTGAATTACTGCAATGCTCCTTATTCTCTCTGTAACACCCGGTTTGATATTGTTGAGAAGAGAACGTATGTCATTGCTCATAAAATTTGATATGGGTCTTATCTTCTCCTTATACTCACCTTTAACAGGGTCCCTTCTTGTAATCTCAACAGATAGATTTTTAGTCTGATCAAATTCCGTTCCCTCATAGGTTTGCCTGTATAGAGCCATTACATCTCTGACAGATACCTTTTTATCGGGTTTAACCGAGAAAGGAAGCTCCTCAGAGTCAAGTTTTAAGCCAAGTGATGGAGCTAATGAATTTAACACAAAGTACTCACGGAATGAAAATGGTTTACTGCCACTTACAATTTTCCAGAACACAAAATCAGATGTACCATCCCACAGTCCCAATCTCTTTGTTCTCTCGCGTATATCAGTGCTGTACATAAATTTGTCTTTGTCTGCAAAATTCACCACTGATATCCTTGGAATGTTTGCCGATATGCCAATATGGTCGTCGGGGATTCTCTGAGCAACCCAAATTGAACTTGGCTTTCCGGGACCGGATCCGAAAATTTCCAGGTGCCAGACCTCTTTCTTGTCAGCGATTGTAATGCACTCTCCGGAATCACCATATCCGTAAAGTTCGGCGAGTTTCCCTATAAGTTTCACAGCATCTCTTGCAGTTGTACACCTCTGAAGTGCTATTCTCTCAAGCTCTTCAATTGGGAAAAGGCCATTTTTATTTACCAGAGTGTCTTTACCAGTTATTGTAGTTTCTCCAATGGCAAGTTGCTTCTCATTCATACAAGGATATGCAGTGTTGAGATAGGCATAGGTTTCAGAAACTGCCGGTATTCTCCCTTTCTCTGTAACATTTCTCATGTCCCAGGCTTCTTCGTTGTGAAGGGTTCCCCAGTAAACAGGTTCTGTATCTCCGGCCTTGTAGCTCTTCCTTTGTGCAATTTCCAGCCATGTTCTGTAGTTGGAATCACAAGTATGGGCAGTCATAACAGAACCATCAGTACTTGCACCTTTTCCAACCATTATTGATGTACAACTCTCGGTGTAATCAGAATCGTCAGGATTCACATAATAGGGAGAGTATTGGCAAAAAGCCATATTAACACTAAAGAAAAGTGTAGCTGCTAAAAGTAGTTTGTTGATTTTCATTAGATTATTTTTATTATATTTTATCTGATTTATTTTGAATGTCCTCTTCTATAATCTTTAGCAAAATGTCTATTGCCTCATTCTCGGGAACTGCTCTAAATACAGGAACCCTCCCTTTATAGATACTCACCTTGTTACGACTTTCACCAACGTAACCATAATCAGCGTCAGCCATCTCTCCGGGTCCGTTAACGATACATCCCATTACTGCAATGTTATAGCCGGTTAAATGAGCTGTCCGTCTTTTAACCTCATTGAAAACAGTTTCCAGGTTGAAAGTTGTCCTTCCGCATCCAGGACAAGCAATATATTCCGGTTTGCTGAACACTCTTCTCGATGCCTGAAGTAACTCATCCCTGAATCTTGAAATATCGCTTTTTTCATATTTCTCATCACAAACAAGCTGGATTTCAATGTCATCTATTTTTTTATCAAGTAACAATGGTCCAAAATCGCACGATGCAGATAATATGAAATCTGACCATGTTTTGCATTTATATGATAATCTGCAAACGACAGGATTTGATCCAATGATATCGAAAGGTATTTCTGCTTTGTTTTTTCTAAATTCAAACGAGTAATCGGCAATGAACCTCGCAACAGGTAACTCATTTTCAGGATCTTCTGTCAAAGAGACCCTGATAGTGTCGCCAATACCATAATTAAGAAGCGATGCAATACCAACTGCCGATTTTATCCTGCCGTATTCTCCATTACCTGCTTCAGTAACTCCAAGATGGAGTGGAAAAGCCAATCCTGTTTTTTTAAATTCATCCTGCAGTAGTCTGTATGCTTGTGCCATGACCAAGGTATTGCTGGATTTCAATGATATGACTATCTGGTCAAAATTGTTGCTCAAAGCCATTTTAATCCATTCTATAGCAGACTCTTTCATACCCGCCGGAGTATCGCCGTGCTTTTCAATAATCCTATCTCCCAGAGAACCGTGATTAATTCCTATTCTAAGAGCAGTTCCATGTTGCTTGCATATGTCCGTCAGTTCTACAAATCGTTTGGTAGCCAGAGTGTGATCTTTACTGAAATTTCCAGGATTTATCCTTACTTTATCTGCGACCATTGCTGCAGCCTTGGCAACATCAGGAGAAAAATGAACATCAGCTACAAGAGGTGTATGAATGCCCTTTTTCCTAAGCATCTCCTTAATAACTTTCAATGCTTCAACCTCCTTGTACCCCTGAGTTGTCAGACGGATAATCTCGGCTCCGGCAATACTGAGCTTTACGCATTGTTCAAACGAAGCATCAATATCCTGTGTGGGAGTATTGCACATAGTCTGAATGACTATATGGCTGTTGTCGCCTATCAGTACACTTCCAGCTTTTACAACAGTTTTTCTCATATTTTACAAATGTAGGTAAAGAGCAAGACTTAACAGTAACTGATGTGGATAGGAGAACTGAAGGTCAGTATCACTGAATTTCCTTGGATTATACAGATAGGAGAGAGAATACTGATAGTTTCCTTCCAGATGAAGTTCCAAGGGTTTAAAAACAAACGCTAACCCTCCACCTGCTATGAAACCATAATCAAGTCTCAGGTCAGAGGAGTCAAAAGCTTGGTTACTTGCCATTCTGTAGCCCATAAAGCCACCCAGATTTATTAAAAAACGCATTTTCCAGAAATCAATATGGAACTGCGAGACGAGTGGAATCTCATAGCAAGTAAGTCGTGTTTCGGTATCATCTATACGGTATGCCTGCTCCTGGTAAGAAAACGACGCCTGAAAACCAAAATATGGCATTGTTTTCCATAAATCGTGGTAATATAAGTAGACAAGAGAATAGTTTTTAAAAGTAGTAACACTCACCTCATTCATTGTTGGTTTGAAATCAACTCCGCTTATATTATATGCGGCTTTGAAGCCTATAAGGTGCTCCTTCATCTGACCATATAGAGGAGATATTGAAAAGGTTAGTATCAGTAATATTGAAATTATTATTTTTTTCATTTAAAAAACTCCTTAAGATTTATATTTTGCTCTAAATCAAGGCCCTCTTTAAACACTAACTCGGAAGAGCCGCTTTTCAAAAGATATAATCTGACCTTTTCGGGTTGTTTTTTCAGGGGAAGGTTGCCAGTATCCAGGATTCCGTTCCCATTTAAATCCTGCGTTATTCTTATGTTGTACTTTCCCGGTTGAATGTAAGGAAACTCAAGTTTGGTATCATGGGTGATCTTAAAACCCCTGTATACTTTGTCCCTTGTCTGGTTTGTGAGCTCTATCAAATATGAACCGTCTGCTCCCGAAATATTCAAAGTAAGCCTGGACAGCTTATCACTGTTTGGTAGCATTACATTTGTTCTTGAAGAGTCATTTGTAAATTTGTAAACATCCTTGAATGTCCCTTCTGCTATTCTGAGGATATATTCATAACCCTGAAGCATTTTAATGTTAGGTTTAACATAGTAAAATCTTGTCTCTAAAGAGTCCTGAGTAAAGATGAATGGCTCCTTTGCCAAAATACCTTTTGGGGTTTTAGAAAAAAGAGTGACTGAGTCATGTTTGATGCTGATAAATGGTGCCGGGAATATGAGTTTGAACCCCTCTTGTTCGATCATATCCGGCTTAGCTTCTATTGCCAGTTTCAACAGATCTGTCCTGGGAGGTTTTATATCAGTTGTTCCTGGTGTACGTCTGGCAGGAGGGGCTTGCTTGACAGTTTTTGGTGCTACCAGCATCAGACTTTCTCTGCTGACAACAAGATTCGACAGGCTATCTGATTTATAGTATTTTATATCGAACATAAGCGTATCAGATACTATTAAGGAGTCTTTTATCCACAATACCAGACTGTCTCGGGTGATATTAAACTGTTTAATAATTTGTGTGGAATCGTATCCTCTGAAACCCATAGAATCAATTTTGACATAAGGAGCGGCAAATGTCACAAAAGCCATTTTTCTCTGAGGACGCTTTTTATCTTTTATATACTGTTTTTGTGATGCTTCACGGAAAAGATACATTTCGGTCTGAAATGGTCTTGCCAGAGCCTTGCTTGTATCTTTCATATCTACAAACCTTAACTCTTCAGATTCTTTTGCCATAACCTTCGTAGGAACAACAAGAGAGTCACAAAAGGAAATCATCTCATTCTCAGGATCGTAATGATTGTTATTATTAATGTCTTTGAAAGCATACAATCTGTATGGAATAGGTTTAAGGTTCATACCTACATAATACCCCCATTTGTCACTCTTTGCCAATACAGAAGGGTAATTTTTGTATATTGCAGTATCAGAGAGATTAGAATAGAACCCCACAACTATGTCTTCCATAGGGAGGAGTGTCCTTGAGTCCATAATCACTCCGGCATACATCATAGAATCTACGCTTTTTCCCGTAGAAAAGGAATAGACATAAGGGTAGAAAACATTTCCCTCGTTATTGTCGTTTATGGAAGTACCAAAATGCAGGGAGTAAGTAGCAGACGAGTCAAGTATCTCCGGAAATGTTACAAAAATGCTTTTACCGCGGATCTTTGTTGTAAGTCTCTTTTTTTGAGGTGGAGAAAGGTACACGAACTTGTTTGGCTCCTTTAAAACAACATATTCGTCAAACTTCATCTCAATTGTTCCCCCCTTTACCGGAAAATTTACTGAATTAGAGTCGGGTAAAACCTTTATTAAAACCGGTGGTATAGTATCTTTTGGCCCTCCGGTTGGTGGAGTGGAGGTATTGGCACATGAGTGTACTACATAATAAAGTACTATAAACAAAACAGATAATTGAATCTTCTTGCTTTTCATTTCGTTCAGTCTTCTTTTATTTCGGTTCGATTAACGCTCTCAATGCCTTTCACCTGTGTCATCTGTTTTATCATTTTTTCAAGATCCTCAGTATTGTGCACATAAAGGTCTATATATCCTTCAAATATTCCATCGTGAGTTTCGATGAATATCTTTCTTATGTTTACACTTAATACAAGTGTGATATATTGTGTCAGTTCATTGAGAATTCCAATCCGGTCAATCCCTCTCATGCTGATTCTGGCCAGAAAAGATAATACAGTGTGTTTGCTCCATTTTGCACTTACAATTCTGTCAGCATCCCTTGCCGCCATTAAAATAGCTTCCTGACAGCTTTTTTTGTGAACAGTAACCTCTCCATCGTCACTCAGGAATCCTATTACTCCGTCTCCTGGGATTGGTCTGCAACATTTTGCTACCTGATATGACAGGGTTTTCTCCAAAGGATTCTCGCGAAGCAGAAAGTCCTTCTTTTTGTCAATATTTGATATTTTTAGCGGTTTGGATTTTTGAATTTCAGCTTTTTCACCTGCACTTTTCTCTTCCCGATCTTGTTCATCTTCATCTTCATAATCATCAATTTCAGACTCATCCTCAGAATCACCTCCACTTAATCTTGAAAACTGGAGATTCCAGTATCTTACAAACTTGTTGCTTGAATTTTTCTTGAGCATCTTTGAAAGATCAGAAAGGTCGAGCATTCCAGCACCAATTTTACTGAATAATTCCTCCCTGTTGTTCAAACCATAGGCTTCAGATAGTTTTTTATATACTCTTGCCTGTGGTTTTATACCTAACTCTTTTAATTTTTCCGTCAATATTCCCTGCCCTTTTTTCAAATGATCCTTTATTTCTGATTTTAAAGTATCCATTATCAAGGTTCTGGCTTTGGGGGTCTTTACAAAATCAAGCCACTCCCTTTGAGGCCTCTGTGACTCTGCAGTTATGATTTCCATCTGGTCGCCATTTCTCAATTCGTATGTGAGAGGGACCAGCTTGAAATTGGCTTTTGCTGCAATAGCCTTATTTCCAACCTCAGTGTGTATAGCATAGGCTAGATCCAGTGCAGTAGAACCTTTTGGCAATGCTTTTGACTCTCCTTTAGGAGTAAATACATAAATTTCTGATGACAGCAGACCAGTATGAAATTTATCCAGAAAATCCAAAGCATTTACATCTGGATTTTCCAAGACTTCCCTCACCATGTTGAGCCATTTGTCCATCTCGTTTTCAGAAGGAGTTCCCCCTTTATATGTCCAATGAGCGGCAACCCCTCTTTCTGCAAGATTGTCCATTCTGCTGGTTCTTATCTGAACCTCTATCCAGTTACCCTGTGGCCCCATTACTGTGCAATGAAGGGCCTCGTATCCATTAATCTTTGGCGTGCTCACCCAATCCCTTATTCTGTCTGTCTTGGACAGATAAAGTTCTGTAATTAGTGAATATATATGCCAGCATTGTATTCTTTCAGGTTCTTCACCTTTGGGTTCAAAAACGATTCTTACAGCATAGAGGTCATAAATTTGCTCAAAAGGAATTGATTTTGTATTCATTTTCCTCCAGATGGAGTAGGGGGTCTTGGTTCTTTTACTTACAGCAAACTGATATCCTGCTTGTTTAAGACTCTCGGATATTGGTTCCATGAACTTCTCGATTGCACACCCTCTTTCAACAACCGTTTGTGCAATTTTTGACTGTACAGCCTCATATTCAGCTGGCAATGTGTGCATAAGCCAGATATTCTCAAGTTCAGATTTGATTCCGTATAACCCCAGGCGGTGCGCCAGAGGAATGAAAATATACATTGTTTCGCTAAGAATTTTTGCCCTTTTGTATTCCGGCATAAATTCTATTGTTCTCATATTATGAAGCCTGTCTGCGAGTTTAATCAGAATCACCCGGACATCATCATTAAGAGTTAGAAGAATACGCTTGAAATTTTCCGCCTGACTGGTATGGCTGCTGTCAAATGCGCTTTTGATTTTAGTAAGACCATCTACAAGGGAGGCAATCTTTGAGCCGAAGAGTCTTTCAATATCCTCAATAGTGTACTCGGTATCCTCAACTACATCATGAATCAATGCTGTGACAATGGATTTGTAACCCAGACCTATCTCCTGCACTACAATTTTTGCAACTGAAATGGGATGAATAATATAGGGTTCTCCTGATCTGCGTCTGACACCATTGTGGGCAGATTTTGCGAAATCAAAGGCCTTTAAAACAATTTCATACTCATTCTGATTGGCACACCTTTTTAAGCTTGCAAGACGTAACTCTTCAAACTCCCTGTTTATCAACTCATTGTCTCTATCGTTAAACATATCGATTTAATAGAGAATATCTCTTTTACCACTTTTAATCAATTCAATTTTTGCAGCAACTTCATCCCTTTTATTCAGGTCTTTAATTTTTGCCAACTCTCTGTTTATGAGTTCATAACCTGCTTGTTTTGTCTTTTCCGACGAATAATCCTCCAGATATTCAGATAATGTAAGCAATGCATTGGGAGTACAGAAACTGCCAATAAAACCAGGAATGGCGTACTCCATGAAATGTTCTCCTGTTCTTCCTACCCTGTAACAGGATGTGCAAAAACTAGGGATGAAATCTTTGTTGAGCAGCCATTGAATAACAGAATCCAGCTCCCTTGAGTCTCCAACCTGAAACTGTTCTCTGTTTAGTTCCTGTCCCTTTTCCCTCGATTCCTGATATCCTCCTATCTCAAGTCTTGTACCTGCGTCAATTTGCGAAACGCCAAACTCTATAACGGAATCTCTGACTTCTGATGTTTCTCTCGCTGTCATTATTAAGCCAGTGTATGGAACAGCCATCCTAAGTATTGCAACCAGTTGCTTGAAGTGTTCATCAGAAACCTGATAGGGAAGATTCATATCAAGACCTTGAGCTGCTTTTATTCTTGGAAAACTGATTGTGTGTGGTCCTACGCCAAATTTTTCCTGAAGATATATTGCATGCCTTACAAGACCCAAAACTTCAAATCTCCAGTCATAAAGTCCGAAAAGAGCCCCAATGCCCATATCGTCAATGCCACCTTCAAAAGCCCTGTCCATTGCATTAAGTCTCCACATATAGTCACTCTTTGTGGTAGGAGCGGGGTGGTATTTCGCATATGTCTCTTTATGATAAGTCTCTTGAAATACCTGGAATGTTCCTATTCCTGACTCCTTTACTATCCTGAAGCCTTCAACGGACATTGGCGCAGCGTTTATATTCACTCTTCTAATCTCACCATTGCCAACCTTTACGTTATATACAGTTCTTACAGTCTGGGCTATGTATTCAGGTGAATATTTCGGATGTTCTCCATAGACCAGAATAAGTCTTTTATGTCCCTCTTTTTCAAGTTGCGCAACTTCTGCAACTAATTCTTGCTCAGTCAATGTTTTTCTTATAGCAGATGTAAGACTGCTTCTGAAACCACAATACTGACAATTGTTTATGCAATAGTTCCCAATATACAGTGGGGCAAAGAGAACAATTCTGTTACCATAGATTGATTTTTTAAGCTCTCTGGCTGTCTGGAATAACTCCTCAAGACCTTCTGGTGAATTTATTGCAAGAAGCTGAGCAGTCTCTTCAAGTGTTAAAGCTTGCTTTGATTTGCTTTTTGCGAAAATTTCACGTAAAAGTGATCTGTCTTCTTTAGTATTATCAATCAGTGAATGCAACAATTCGTCGTTAATAAAATCTGTTGCGTCTTTTGTCAAAATTCTATCCATTTTCAATTTTATAATTATCTACGTTCTGAAATGCATGTGAAAGCTCTGCCCCAAAAAGAATTAAAGTCCAGCTAATATTTATCCAGACCAGAAAAAGAGGTATAGCTGCAAACACACCATACACTGCGTTTAATCCCGATACCATTAATTGAGTCTCCAGATAGAAAAACTGAACCACAATAAATGCAAAAGCAAGTATTATTGCAGAATTAAATGCAGCCACAAATTTAACCTTTGTATTTGGGATAAGAAAATACATTATCGTAAAGACAATGCTTACAAGAGCATATATTGAGAACCATGTGAAAATGGATGTAACCGGAATAAATCTGTCTATTTCAAAACCAACAGATCTTAAGGCATTTGTATATATAAGGCCGAGTGTAAGAAAAATTAATATGATAAGTGGAGAGACAAATAAAAGCAGTAAATAATATGCTAGTCGTTTATGAAAGGAACGCCCATCGTCAACTTT
The DNA here is from genome assembly GCA_001769195.1 of Bacteroidetes bacterium GWF2_40_14. Taxonomy (GTDB): domain Bacteria; phylum Bacteroidota; class Bacteroidia; order Bacteroidales; family UBA932; genus Bact-08. Next base: position 128,517 of record MEOK01000001.1, read on the forward strand.
CCAGATAACGTTAAATGATTTTTCGATGCTCAACATTAGAAAAACCAGTGTTGATATAAGAAAAAGGAAACTAATGACCCCGAAAATTCCATTTTTAAGCGTAGAGATGATGTTGTAAGAAAATTTGAGCAAATACTCAATTACTTGCTCATTACCCTCGAAGTATTTAAAAAGAAGCTCCTGGAGTTTTGTATCGTATCCAAATCCATTTGTTATTGCAAACATTACAGCAAAAAAAGGCACTACGGACATAGCGGACAAGAAGCTTAGATTTGATGCCTGAAGACCAACTTTGTCGGAAGTGAAATTCCTTATTGTAATCAGCAGAACTTTCAAATACCTGACCATACGAGCTTTCATTATACTAAACTCAGAAAGGTCGAGGTGCCAAATATCTGTCAGAAGAAACTTGAGAACTCTTTGGTAGGTATGTTTTACTGCATATCTTTTCAAGATATATTGTGCATGTATTTGGCCGGGTTAATAATATATCTCATATGGGTACCTTTTCCTATCTCTCCCTGTTCGTCAAAGGCTACAACGCTAAATGTAAGCTTTTTACCTTCAATCAAAATCAGTTCTGCCTCCGCATAAACCTTAGTTCCCATAGGAGTTGCACGCGTATGTTTAACATTAACCTCAATTCCGACAGTATCCTGTGTTTCAGGTAAAGAAAATTTTGCCAGAAGGTGGGCCGATTGCTCCATTAGTGCAATCATTGCAGGAGTAGCAAAAACATGAAGAAGACCTGAACCGTAATAAGCTGCAGTGTCTGTTTCTGTTACGAGCTTTTCGATAATTAATTTTTTCCCTATCTCCATCATAGTCATAATATTTTATTGGCAATATTTTGGAATCCTTCCATTTTAGCAACGTTTGGAGAACCAATAAGATCAATAGGATCACTAACAAGGTTCCAGTTCATTTTTTCTGCAAAAGAGAGAAGCGATTTTAATCCTCCTCCGCTCCAGCTGTAGGACCCAAAAAGGGCATAATTTTTATCTTTTGGATTAACCACTTCAAGTTCATGACAAAGATGAACCATCATTGGATGCATCCCTGTGTTATAGGCACAGGACCCGAGCACAAGAGATTTATATCTCCATATGTCGCTGATTATATATGAAATGTGAGTTTTTGAAACATCATATATCTTAATATTCCTGATTCCATTTTCGGCCATCAAACGAGCGGCAAAATCAGCCATTTTTTCTGTATTTCCGTACATAGATGCATAAGCAATAACGACACCATCTTCGGAGATATGTTTGCTCCAGTTGTCGTATAAACCAATAACTTTTCCGGGGTCTTTTCGCCATACAGGCCCATGAGATGGGCAGACGAACCTGACAGATAAACCATTAAGCTTGGCAAGGGCTTTCTGAACCATATGACTGTATTTACCGACAATGTTGGAGTAATAACGTCTCATTTCATCGAGCAAATAGGGTTCAAAATTAATCTCATCATCGAATATGCCTCCATCTAGTGTTCCGAAACCGCCAAAAGCATCACAAGAGAAAAGTATATGATCTGTAATGTCGTATGTCATCATTGTCTCGGGCCAATGAACCCATGGTGTAAGTACAAATTTAAGTTTGTGATAACCGATGTCCAGAATCTCACTATCACTAACCTCAATAAACTGCATTTTATCAAGACCAAAATATGCTTCCAACATCTTAAAGGTCTTTATATTACCGACAATTTTCAACTCAGGATAATATCTAAGCATCATTCCGGTCATACTTGCATGATCTGGTTCCATGTGATTGATTACAAGATAGTCAAGTTTTCTTCCTTCCAGGATTCTATCAATTTCTTCCAGATAATCACTTTTAGATCCAAACTCAAGTGTATCAATAAGTACTGACTTTTCATCTGCAATCAAATATGAATTATAAGCTACACCATTTGGCAGGGGCCAATTATTCTCAAACAACTGTTTTTTACGATCATTTGTTCCTAAATAGTATACCTTATTACTTACAACGATATCCTTCATTACAAAATGCTTAGTTTGCTTATTAATTTCTAAAAATACTACTTTATTTTAAAAGTTGCCAAAATATAAAGCATAAATTATAACAATTTATAAAAATCTTCTTCACTAATAACCTTAATTCCCAATTTATCAGCTTGTTGTATTTTCGCGGGTCCCGGTTTGTCACCTGCAATGAGGTAGTTTGTATTAGCTGATATAGAACTTACAACTCGTCCTGAATTTAAACTTATAATTCTCTTTATTTCTTCTCTGGAAACAGAAAAGTTACCCGTAATAACAATATTATTACCGATTAGTTTGTCTGATACGATGCTTTTGTTTTGGTCAATCTGTGCAAAAATCAAGCCTTGTTCCTTTAATTCGTTGATTAATTCTATATTATCACTATTGCTAAAATAGGTTATCAATGAATCTGCCATTATTTCACCCACCTCTTCCACATTGAGAAATTCCTCTTTTGTTGCAGATATCATCTTCTCTATAGTTTTGAAGTGGTTTACAAGATTCTTTGCCGAGGTCTCTCCAATATATCTTATACCAAGAGCAAATAGAATTTTATAAAAAGGACTCTGACGTGATTTGTCTATGCTTTCAAGAAATCTCAAGGCAGATCTCTCTTTCCATCCCTCAAGAGTCATCAGTTGATCCTTTTCGAGTTTGTATAAATCTGAAAGTCTTCTGATATATTTTAAATTGAACAGCTGTTCTATAGTAGCTTCTCCAGCAAGGATATCCATCGCTTTTCTTCCTGAAAAATGGATAAATTTTGCCTTTATCTGAGTAGGGCAGCTTGATTGATTAGGGCAAAACTGTTTTGCCTCGCTCTCCTCTCTAACCAAAGGTGTGCCGCAATCTGGACAAAATTCAGGAAAAATAACCGGTATAAGGTCGTTACCTCTTCTCGATTTGTCTACCGATACTATTTTTGGTATAATCTCGCCTCCTTTTTCTACAAAAACAAAGTCGTTTATGTGAATATCAAGCATTTTTATCTGGTCACTGTTGTGTAAAGAAGCCCTTTTGACTGTTGAACCGGAAAGAAGTACCGGTTCAAGATTAGCAACTGGTGTAACTGCTCCGGTTCTGCCAACCTGATAATCTACAGACAATACTTTTGAAATTGCTTGTTCTGCCTTAAACTTGAATGCAGTTGCCCATCTGGGAGATTTTGCAGTGAATCCGAGGCTTCTCTGATAGTTAAGGTTATCTACTTTAATTACAACTCCGTCGGTAGCATATGGTAAGGATTTTCTTTCATTATCCCAAAAATCGAGATAATCAATCACTTCATCTATACTCTTGCACAGTTTTGAATATGGAGAAACCGGGAGCCCCCATTCACCGGCAAGCATAAGCGACTCAAAATGACTTTCGCAAAAAACATCCAAAGTAACTATATGGTATAAAATTGACATGAGCCCCCTTTTTGAAATTTCTTCAGAATCAAGAAGTTTCAGTGAGCCGGCTGCTGCATTTCTTGGATTGGCAAACACGGCATCCTCATTGTCGTTTCTCCTTTTGTTAATCTCTTCAAATGAGCTCCATGGCATGAAAATCTCACCTCTTATATCAAATTCCGATGGATAGGAATCTCCTTTGAGAGAGACAGGTATCGAGGGAATCATTTTAACATTTCTTGTAACATCGTCCCCAACTGTACCATCACCTCGTGTAACTGCACTTACCAGTTTGCCATTAACATATGATAGAGAAATTGCGGTACCATCTATTTTTAATTCACAAACATAATTGAATGGTTTGTCAATTACCTTCTTAATTTTCTCATTGAAAGACAGTAATTCACTTTTATCGTAAGTATTACTTAAAGATAACATTGGGTACTTGTGATGTACCTGTGTGAATTCTGTCTTGTCAGATGTTTCTGCCAAATCACTTCCAACCCTGTTGGTAGGTGATTTTTCGGAAGCAAACTGTGGATATCTTGCTTCAAGGGCTTGTAAATCGTTAATGAGTACATCATACTCAAAATCTGAGATAACAGGCTTGTTTTCTATATAATATCTCCGATTATGACTATTAATAACCTCTCTCAGGCGAGAGATTTTCTCTAATGCATCTGCGTCTGTTTTTTTCATAAAATTCTTTACAAATTTAGATATTTTTTAATTATTACTACCTTTGTAAACTCAATTAATAAAAGATGAAACAATCAATTGTAATTTTAACAGGAGGGGGACCAGCACCAGGAATGAATACTGTTGTAGGCAGTATTACTAAAACCTTTATTTCTAAAGGTTATCGCGTTTTGGGCCTGCATGGTGGGTACAAAGGGATATTTTCAAAGAATCCCGATTATACAGAGCTGGATTTTTTATTGGCTGACTCAATATTCAACAGAGGTGGTTCATATCTGATAATGAGCAGATATAAACCAAGTACCAAAGATTTCGAAGATAACTTCAATTTGAACTTCTTTGTTGAAAACAATATTAAGCTACTCGTCACTATCGGAGGCGACGACACTGCATCAACAGCCAACAGAGTAGCTAAATTTTTACAGGAACATAATCACAAAATATCAAACATACATGTTCCTAAAACAATTGACAACGACCTTCCATTGCCTCTTCAAAGACCTACTTTTGGTTATGAATCAGCAAAATCGGAGGGTGCAAGACTGGCAACTACTGTTTATGAAGATGCAAGGACGAGCAACAATTGGTTCGTTGTTTGTGCAATGGGACGTTCGGCAGGTCATCTGGCATTTGGAATTGGTGCCGCAGCCCACTATCCTATGATTGTAATTCCAGAGATGTTCAACAAAACACCAATCACTTTAGATAAGATAATCAAACTAGCTGTTTCTTCTATTGTTAAAAGACTTATACTAGGAATAAAATATGGTTCCGTAATGATCTCTGAAGGCGTTTTTCATGAACTAAGCAGCGATGAACTAAAAAAATCGGGAGTTACTTTTTCTTATGACGACCATGGCCATCCAGAGCTTGGAAAAGTATCCAAGGCACATATATTTAGTGAAATGGTAGAAAAAAGACTTAGAGAACTTGGGCTCGATACAAAAACAAGACCTGTAGAACTTGGTTATGAGTTAAGATGTCAATATCCAAGTGCTTATGATCTTGTTTATTGCACAGAACTGGGTATTGGGGTAAACCAACTTTTCAACGAGGGAAAAACAGGATGCATGGTTTATATTGACCATCTTGGAAAAGTCAAGCCTCTTTATCTTAAGGATATACAGGATCCTGTAACAGGAAAAATTCCTCCAAGAGGAGTAAGCCTTGAATCGGACAGAGTACAGGCAATAATCAATAATATAATGCATTACATTACAGAAAATGATTATGAAGCTGCAAAAGCATTTTTGCCTGCACCAGAGGAATACGATTTTAAAAAAATACTGAATTGGTAACATCTTCCTTAAAGGAGAAATTTTTAATCTATCAGGTTTTACCGAGGTTGTTTGGGAATACAAATGAGAATTGTATTCCCAATTCTTCTTTGGCGGTTAATGGTTCCGGTAAATTCAATGATTTCGATATCAAAACGTTACATTCTTTAAAGGAGCTGGGGTGTACCCATATCTGGTTTACAGGAGTAATTGAACACGCAACAAAAACCGATTATACAAAATACGGAATATTTAAGGACCATCAATCGCTGGTCAAAGGGGAGGCCGGTTCTCCCTATGCAATCAAAGACTATTTTGATGTAGATCCAGACCTGGCATCAGATGTAAATATCAGAATATCAGAATTTACAGATTTGATAAACAGAACTCACGAGGCTGGTTTAAAGGTAATAATGGATTTTGTTCCCAACCATGTGGCTCGTGCTTATTATTCTGACAAGAAACCTTCAGGAGTAGAAGATTTCGGAACCAAGGACAAGAGTGATTACTCATTTCACCCAATGAATAATTATTACTATCTATTAAATGAATATTATAAATCACCTGTTATAACTAATTCTGAAACACAAGAATATACAGAATATCCATCTAAGGTTACAGGGAATGACTGCTTCTCGTCCCACCCGGGCATAAACGATTGGTATGAGACTGTCAAATTAAATTATGGAGTTGATTACAAAAATAATAGCCAGAGTTATTTTAACCCTGTTCCTGATACCTGGAAAAAGATGAGGGCCATATTGGATTATTGGCTCAATCTAGGTGTTGATGGTTTCCGTTGCGATATGGCAGAGATGGTACCGGTTGAATTTTGGAGGTGGACAATCAGAAATTTGAAAAGGAACTACCCTGAAGCTCTTTTTATTGCTGAAATATACAAACCAGACCAATATTCAGATTATCTTAATATTGCAGGGTTCGACTACCTTTATGATAAAGTAGGGTTATACGATACTCTAAGAAAGATATTGATAGGAGAAGCCCCAGCTTCAAGCATTACAAAATTGTGGCAATCACTTGGCGAAAATCAGAGCAAGATGTTGAATTTCCTTGAAAACCATGATGAACAGAGAATTGCATCTGAATATTTTCTCAGGAACCCATACCTAATTATTCCGGCACTTGCCGTTTCTCTGCTGTTCAACACAACACCCTTTATGATTTATTTCGGACAGGAACTGGGAGAGAGGGGCATGGACGAAGAGGGATTCAGTGGATTGGATGGAAGAACTACAATATTTGACTACTGGTCGGTTTCATCAGTCAGAAAATGGAGGCAAGACAACAAAGTTCCCTTAATACGCAATACATACAAGAAGCTATTGAATACTGCTTTAAATGAACAAGCTATAAGGGTTGGGCAGACTTATGACCTTGGGTATGCAAATGACAAATCCGTATTTTTCAACCCTGAATATCACTTTGCATTTTTCAGATATTTTAACAACGAACTTATACTGATAGTTGTAAATTTCAGTAGTAATGATGGCACGTTAAAGATAAATATTCCTAAACACTGTTTTGATTTTTTTAAAGTCTCAGACCAGATTACATATATCGGAGTGGATATCATTACAGAAGAGATACTCCGGGAGCAATTATCTCTGTCCTTTCCATATTCGGTTTCAATACAGGCTAACAATATAAGAATGATTAAATTTTCACTTCAATAATATCATCCCATGAAGTTGTATATCTTTTGGATAGATGATTTGAAAATGCCTTTATCTTTTCCACTCCCTGAGCTGCCATAACGAGTGTATTTCTTCCATATTTAATATTGACATCATCTAAGGCAGACATTAAATTAGTATGTTTGGCCACTTCAAAATCACAAAAAATATTACCGGTTGTCTCCTCCTTTTTAGATATTTGCGAAAATATGACACCTGCCTTTTTGTAACTGAACAGAGGGTTGTAGATTTGTTCAAGAGCCCTGCAAGAAATTTTAACAAGTTGCAGTGTGCTGTCGGTTGCTGTTTCAATTGGAACTACTATGCTTTGATAGCACTGAGGCATATCTTCACGAAAATAATTTGTAAGGATAAATACTTGAATCTGACTGCATACTCCTTTTTGCTTCCTGAGTTTTTCGGAACAGTTACTTGCAAAATAAGAGACGGCCTGATAAATATCCTCAATATTGGACAACTCTTTTGAAAAACTTCTGCTTGTGCAAATTTGTTTCTTATCATCAACAGAATCTTCAAATGTTATGCAAGATTCTTGGTGTAACTCTTTCCACGTCTTTAGACCGACAATACTCATCTTAGATTTTACCCATTCAGGAGAAGCATTACAAAAGTCCAAAGCAGTATTTATACCATTGTTTCTGAGCATTTTTGCATATCTCCGGCCAATACCCCAGACATCTTCCACCGGGAAAGTGCTCAATACCTTCCTTATGTCAGAATCCTTTTCCAGAAAACATGAGTTATTAAGTCTTGGATATTTTTTGCTCAGCCTACTGGCGATTTTTGCAAGTGTTTTTGTATGCGATATTCCCATACTAATGGGAATTCCTGTATCTCTTCTTGTTACTCTGGAAATCGCCTCTCCCATGACTTTAAGCTTTTCTGTGCTTACACCGGAAAAATCAATAAATGCCTCATCTATTGAATATACTTCGATTGCAGGAACCATATTTCTGATTGAATCCATAACTCTTCTGGACATATCGCCATAAAGTACATAATTAGAAGAGAAAACTTTTACATCTGAGTTTCTCACCAGATCCATTATCTTGAAAACGGGCTCCCCCATTTTTATACCAAGAGCTTTTGCCTCATTTGAACGCGAAATGACACATCCATCGTTATTACTCAATACTACAACGGGCCTTCCTGCCAAAGAGGGTTTGAACACTCTTTCGCAACTCACAAAGAAATTGTTGCAGTCGGCTAATCCTAACATTTTACTTGTGAAAATATTTTTTTGAGATGCATATAACTGTTATCACAAGAGTACCTGCAAGAATGGCAATGAAGTTTGCCAGCATATCTTTAGGATCAAAGTTTCTGTGAGGATTGAGCAATTGTGAAAATTCCGTGACTACTGCCAGGACAAGACCTGAGGTACCTATCAGCACAAATGACCAGTTGGAAAATCTTTTAATTGTAGTCCTTCCAAAGGCAAGCCATGCAAAAACCGAATAAGGAAAGAACAGTGTGAAATGCACTAGTTTGTCGATCTCTATGCCCAGTAATTGTATCGGTATCTCAACATCGTCCGGGTTAATAGTAATTATCATAAGACAAAATAAAACTGCCAGATAAATGAAGAAAAGAATCTTATATAATAATAACCTCATGTCATAAAACCTTTTTAATAATATATTTAACAACTCCCCAAACCAGAAAATCATTGTTTGCATCAACTTTTATAGGTTTGTATTTTTTATTTGCTGGTACCAAATATAGGGTCTCACCATCGATCCTGACCCTTTTTAATGTAAATTCCCCATCAAGAAAACATACAGCCAGACATCCGTCATAAGGATCTACAGACTTGTCGATAATCAGCAGATCCTCATCATCAACTCCATCATCAATCATACTGTCACCACTTACTCTTGCAAAAAATGTCGAAGATGGATTCTTGATAAGAGCTTTATTCAGATCCATTGTATTTTCAAGATAATTTTCTGCAGGGGAGGGGAATCCGGCATGAACAGTTGGAATTATTTCTATATTTTTTGTTTTCATTAATCTTGCAAATAAGCTATAACAACAGAGTATTAATTTCATCAAAAATACAAAATATCAGCAGAATAAGTTTGTTAAATATTTATTTGATTTTGTAAAAAAAAAGTTTATATTTGCTTTGAATTTAAAAAATTGGGTAAACTACCACATTATTACTGCAATATGTCGGATTTTGTTTGATTTGGAATGAAAAAAACATTACTATTTTTTCTCTTTTTTTGGTCGACTGCCATTTGTCAGGCACAAACAGAAGTAGAAAAATTCCTGGTGAGACAAGGATTTGAAAATGTAAGACATATTTCCGATAATGGTAAAGAGCATTTTTATCTGGAAAGCAAGGCTTTTCCTACAAGTGAAAGAATAGTTGGGTCTGTTTGTAAAAGTATGGATTCCATAAGTTCCAGATTAAAAAACGACCAGATTGATATAGTTTTATTAAAAAACAGGTTGCCTGTCTTCCATATGCAGAGTAACCGCTCCTTAAAAAACAAAAGTGACAGGTTAATATGGAGATCAGATTTTCGCACTGGCGAAAGTTACAAAGTTCTTAGAAATAATGGTTCAGGTAAGAGATTTCTCAATTCGTCATTCGCAAAGATTGACCTGTTGTTCTATCCTCAGTTCAGATTTAAAAATGTCACCCTTGACAAGATGTATCTTTTTCAGATAAACATCAATCCTACTTTAGAAATCGCGTTATGGAAGGGAGCTTTACTCACTACGCAAGTTATAATCCCCATACTTAACGAGTATTCAACAGAGGAGAGTGAGGTAAGACCCGGCTTTTTAACATTTAGTCAGGACTTTAAAATTCCGGGTAACATTTTCGCAAGGGCTACTATAGGAAACTTCAGTCAGTTCAGAGGAGGTGCAGATTTAAAGATTTTCAAACCAGTAGGGGAGAGAGTAGGTTTGTATGGACAAATAGGAATTACAGCAATGTCCATCATGTTGTTTGATACATGGTACTACTCAGATTTAAACAGAACAACATGGAGAGCGGGTGTCAATTATTTTGCAAAACCCTGGAACCTGATGTTCAATTTTAGTGTCGGAAAATATCTTGCTAATGACTTTTCAGCTAGAGGTGAGATAATGAGACATTTTAAAAATTCAACAGTAGGGTTCTACATACAGACAATTGAAATTGATGAATTTCCAGTTAACGGCGGGTTCTTTTTTTCTGTTGCCCTTCCCCCTTACTTTCAAAAAAGGACCAGGGGTTTCAGAATTTCTCCAGCCAGATACTTTAATTTTGAATATCTTGCCAGACCATACCCAAACGAAGGTAGAATGTATCAGACAGCGCCCGATGAGAGCACAACTGAAAACTTTTTTAACACAATGAGATTGAACCAGATAATAAAAAATAACTAATTAATAATATGCAAGACTATGAATGCAAGAATTTTTAAAAAAATCATCAAAACAACTTTTGCCGGTCTTATGATTGTTGCCCTTGTCGGGGTTTCTTCATGCAGAAAGACTGAGGAGCCTGCTCCAATTCCAGAACCTCAACCAGCTAAATATACAATCAAGGGTACGGTGTTAAATCAGGCAACCAATGCAGCACTGCCGGGAGTTTTAGTTACTATGGGAGCACTTACAGCAACGACTACTGCTACAGGTAGCTTTGAATTTGCAAACCTGACAACGGCAGGAAAATACACTCTCATCCTTACCAAGGCAGATTTCTTTTCAGCAACTTACAGCATTGAATTCCAGACAGCAGGTCCAAATCATACCATTGTTTACACAGTAACTGCCACGATGGTACCGTATGTGCCAGGTGTAACACCATTGAACCCAGTTACCGGTGGTACGATTCCGGTTACAGGAGGAGATATAGCTACAACTCTCACAATTCCTGCAAACACTACAGTAACTGATAAAAATGGTGTTCCGGTAACTGGTAACATCAACATCACCGCAGTTACAACATCCGATATAGTAATTGCCGGAGTTAGCAATAACCCTGGTTTGGTAGTTCTCCGTTTTGAACCATCTGGGTTACAATTTAGTAAACCTTTACCACTTGTTGTTGATAACCCTATAAGCGGCTATCGTTTTTCACAAATGCAACTGGAGTTCTTCAATGCACTTACAACTTTATGGGAGGTTCAGACACAGCCTGTTACATTTGTTTCAGCTACTAATGATTATTCAACCTCCATTACTCACTTTTCATTATACAAATTATCATTTACACATGCCGTTGCAGAACTGCCAGCTACAACTTTACCAATAGTTGTTACAGATGATATAATAAGAAATAACTCTCTGGTAAATCTTGCTGTAACAAAGATCAGATACAAACGTAATTCAGGTTATTTGCTTGAAAAACCGATTATGACCTCTCTTTCTGATGTTGGAATAACTGGAACCGATGCTACTGAGCTAGCTGAATTGATTCTTGAAGTTGTAAAAAATCATTTCAATGGAATAGCACCTGTTACTGCTTATACAGTTAGTGATGCAGAACTTGCTGTTGTAAGAACAGTACTTCCAAAATACAAATTAGTAACTATAGGTACTCAAAAAATTGTCAATAAACAATTTACTATCAGCTTAGTAAAACTTTCAGATTCAACAACAAAAACTGTTATTATTAAGGTGAATTCTGCAGATATGGTTACTTTATCTATGGATGATGTAATATTTGACGCTCACGACCATGAACTAGGTGGTGGAGGTTCAAATTAATCTTTACTAAAACGTAACACTATAGGTGTTTACAATTAAACAAAATTTTTGCATGGAGGCGCTAGGAGCAATTGTATTGCTCCTAGTTTCCTCTTATACTGTCTGTGCTCAATCAACTGTTGGTATTACGGGGTTGCTCAACAGTCCCTCTGCTGAGATGTCTCAGGATGGAACAGTTAAATTTGGAGGAAACATTCTTAATAAAGAGATCACTCCTGATCATTGGAATTATCATACTATTAATTATTTCCTCAATATTACTTTTTTGCCCTTTTTTGAAGCTTCTCTCACAAATACAGCATTGGACCTGTGGAATGATGGTAGATTCAGTAATGTAGACCGCTCAATTAACTTTAAATTACGACCGCTAAAGGAGGGAAAATACTGGCCCGCAGTGGTTATTGGTTCAAACGATTTTATAACGACAAGTTCGGAACTTGTAACTCCGGTAAGTGGTAACAGGTTTTTTGGAAAGGTCTATCTTGCTTTATCAAAGCATATTGATATAAATGGTCATACAATTGGACTGCATACAGCATATAGCTATATAACAAGTAGTTCTGTAGAAATTGAATCTCCGGTTTCCGGAGGAATTTCCTATTCACCCGCTTTTTATAAGAAAATGAATATTATCGCTGAGTATGACACAAAAAACTTTAATGTGGGGGCAAATATTATTTTTTTAAAATTCGTATACTTTCAGGTACTTATGCAAAATCTTAAGTATATGTCAATTGGTGCCCACTTTCAGTTTACTATCTGATAATTATTAACCAATTCATGTACATTCCTAAATGAAACGTAGTATTTTAACGGCACTTTTGTTTATTTCTTCCTTGACCATTTACTCTCAAAACATTGAGGGAAGTTGGCATGGAGTATTAAAGGCTCATAATCTGGAACTTAGGATTGTATTTAATATAGAAAAAAGAGATACATCGTATTTTGCAACAATGGACAGCCCAGATCAGGGAGCAATTGGAATACCGGTTCAAACAGTTTCGTTTCAGAATACAGTTTTAAAAATAGCTATACCGAAGGCATCAATAGAATATTCCGGTCTGCATATAGGTGAAAGGATTATCGGGACATTTCATCAGTCCGGGCAGTCAATACCAATGAATCTCTCTAAGAAGGCCTCTGATGGGCCAAAAAGACCTCAGAACCCTGTTAAGCCATATTCTTACTACTCAGAAGATGTGAAGTTCAGGAACGCAAAGGGATCAATCACTCTTGCCGGAACTCTTTCACTTCCATCTAAGGATGGAGTATATCCAGTAGTAATTTTAATTTCAGGCAGCGGACCTCAAAACAGAGATGAGGAGTTAATGGGGCATAAACCATTTCTTGTTTTAGCTGACCATCTTACTAAAAATGGTATAGGAGTATTTAGATTTGACGACAGAGGGGTAGGAGAGTCTGGAGGTATCTTTTCTCTTGCAACAACACTGGATTTTGCAAGCGATGTGGAGGCTGCCGTAGATTATTTAAAGAACAGGAGAGAGATCGATATTAAGAAAATCGGACTTGTTGGTCACAGCGAAGGTGGAATTATCGCTCCTTTAGTCGCAAATGACAGGAAAGATGTTGCCTTTATTGTTCTGTTGGCAGGAACAGGAATCAAAGGATCGGAAATTGTTCTTGCTCAGCAAGAATTAATGGCTAAGGCAATGGGAGTGAACGATGACGATATTGAAAGATACAAGAAATTAAACAGAGATCTTTTTCAGACTCTTGATAAAGAGGAAAAAAATCCTGAATTGAAATTTATTTTATCAAATATGATAAATACAGCCTCCGGAGGTGTTGCAAGTTTAGAGGATGTCAAACTTCAAATTGAGCAGCTTACAAGCCCATGGATGATGTTTTTCCTGAAGTATGACCCGAGGATAGCTCTCAGAGAGGTCAAATGTCCCTTGCTTGCAATTAATGGAGACAAAGACCTGCAAGTTCCATCAAAAGTTAACTTAAAGGCAATTTCTGACTCTTTTAATAAGGTAGAAGACACAGGTAACAGTAAAGTAACCAAAACGAACAACGATGTTACAACTATTGAATTAGAGGGTCTTAATCATCTATTCCAAGAGGCCGTAACAGGAATGCCTTCTGAATATGCTACAATTGAGCAAACATTCTCACCTAAGGCACTTGTAGTAATAACTGACTGGATCCTTAAAAGAGTCCGGTAATTTTGAATTACGGAACGTATATTACTTTATCATAGCCAGACTTTTCTTTTCCATTGACAGCGATTACCAGGTAGTTCTTGTTTGATGTGCCTGTAAAAGACAGAGCTGTACTAATCTGACAGGAATGTGCATTCCAGTTTAACGTACTGCCATCGCGGACTAATTCATAGACAGCATAAAGTTTTGCATTTGTAACGGCATTCCATGAGATAGTCTTTAGATTTATCGATGTCTGAGGTGAGGCAGGAACAGGTTCACTGAAATTGCCAAGTTTTGGTAATAAGCTTGGTGATGGGTATACCGTACTCTCTATATAAGTTCCTAATGAATTATTCAGGAAATAGGCTACTCTGAACCAGCAGTTGCCAGTAACACTATTAAGTGTCCTTCCAAGATTTACCTCATTCTGAATCTCTTGTAAAGTGTAAAATGGGTATGCAGGGTCTCCATATTTATAAGCTGCCAGTCCCGGAATTATTGGAACTCCGTTAGAATTTGAATTCCAGTATTTTATTACCATATCAAAGTCTGCAGTTGCATGTCCTATCTGCCAGTAAATCTGAGGTGCAAGATAATCTAACCACTTTTTTTGTAACCACTCAGTAGCATCAGCATATACAGTCATTGAATTTTCCTGTTTGCCCTGAGGAGATATCCCGAAAACTACTTTTGGATTTAAAGATTTGATTAAGAGATTAACATCCCGTACCATATCATTGACATTCTTCTCTCTCCAATCATCAATAGTAAGTCCTCCTCCATATGTATCGAATGTCGGTTTATCATTAAAACCAAAAGGTGTTGTAGTTGACTTTGCACCAGAGGGGTAGAAATAGTCATCAAAATGAATACCATCAACATTGTAGTTGTTTATTATCTCCCTGATTACATCTTGAAGGTGAGTTTTTACCTCAGGCAATCCCGGGTTCAAGTAGCGGTTTCCTGAATATTCTATGGCCCAGTCAGGGTGAATGACGGCTGGGTGGTTAGAAGCAAGTGTATTTGTTGATGCTCCTATACGATAAGGATTGAGCCAAGCATGGAGTTCCATTCCCCTTTCATGACATGCCTGGATTGCAACGGCTAAAGGGTCGAAGCCCGGATCTGCCCCTTGAATTCCGGTCAGATACATGGACCATGGTACCAAATTGGATCTATAAAATGCATCTGATGATGGTCTTGCATGAAACAATACTACATTGAAATTCAAAACTTTCAGCCGTTCTATCATTGCAATTAAAGCAGCTCTCTGAGACTCTCCGGTAGCATTTTTCTGTGGCCAGTCGTAATTACCTACAGTTGTGAGCCATGCAGCCCTGAATTCATGTTTGAGTAATACTTGTTCAGTTGAAGGATTATACTCTGGTGAGTTGACTGTAGTGAACGTAGCCTGGTCGCTGTAAGCAGTACCCACAGCATTTGTAGCATAGGCCCTTAAATAATATTTAGTACCCGGAGTCAAACCTGTGATTGAACTTGTGAAGCTGCCTATTCCTGAGCCATCGGTTGTCTTATTCCCGGATATTGTTGGAATTTGACTTGTACTCCAGCAAACACCTCGGGCAGTTATAGCAGACCCCCCGTCAGAAGAAATGGCCCCGCCTGATGAAGCTGTCGTCATAGTAATACTGGCAACAGGTGTGACTGTAATTTTTGGAATGACCATAATTGGGTCTTTCTGACAACTTATAATAGAAGAGATTAAGAGTCCCGCCAACAGAAGCGAGTAAACCGACGAATTGATTTTCATGTCTGGTATTAAGTTTAGGTTGTTCAATAAATGCCGTTAAAGATAGGAAATATTCTTTTTTCCATATATTTGTCTGTATTTTTATTTCTTATGAGATTATTATTGATAATTGGAGCAGGAGGATTTATAGGATCAATCTTGAGGTACCTGACTTCAAAATTGATTCAGCAATACATGCTTTCATCCTTCCCATATGGAACTCTGGCTGTTAATGTTTTAGGGTGTTTTTTGTTGGGTGTTGTTTATGCACTTGCAGAAAAAAATGCTATAGTTTCAGATGAAATGCGTTTGTTTCTTACAGTAGGTATTTGTGGGGGATTTACAACGTTTTCTACATTTGCCAATGAAAACATGAGTTTTTTAAGGGATGGCGAATTTTTCCAATTTGCACTTTATGCATCTGTTTCTCTTTTATTAGGGCTTTTAGCACTTTATCTCGGCAATGTAACAATCAAAATCTTTTAATTATGGTTGGTCAAAAAAAAGCAAAGTTACTTAGGATTTTTGTCAGTTCTACTGATAAATTTGAACATAAGCCTCTTTATGAGGAGATTGTATATGCCGCTAAGAAGTTTGACATTTCAGGTGCGACAGTGATAAAGGGAATTATGGGCTATGGTGCGAGCAGTCAGATTTACTCTCAGAAATTATGGGAGGTATCAGAAAAAATACCTGTTATTATTGAAATTGTAGACGAAGAGGAAAAGATAGGGAAGTTTATCTCTGTTTTGCTACCATTTCTGGATAATAGCGGAAAAGGATGTATGGTCACAATGGAAGATGCATCGATTATTCTTGCCAAAAAAGGAAAAAAATAATCAGAGGTACTTTGATATTACAGAATATAGGACGTTCTTTTCTATAGGTTTAGAAATGTAATCATCACACCCTTCTAAAAGAGCTCTCTCTTTGTCCCCAAAAACTGAATATGCAGTCTGGGCAATAATTCTGATTTGAGGATATGATTGTTTTATTATTTTTGTTGCTTCTAGTCCGTTTATTTCAGGCATGCTTATATCCATTAATATAAGATCTATGCCAGAAATTTCTTTGCACATATTTACTGCTTCAGTACCATTTTTTGCAAGTAGAGTACTAATACCAATTCTGTTTAACAGAGTTTTAAGCAATAAGTAACTTGATTCGTCGTCTTCTGCTATTAAAACAAGCTTTCCGCTGTAGTCCATATCCAGAATTTCTAAAAGAATTTGGCTTCAAATTCAAATGTAATAAAAATAACGGGAACAATGTTTACCTTTGCAGACAAATTTAACAAACACAGGAAAAATATGAGTTTTACACATGAAGTTGAAGGTATGATTTGTGTTGCCCAAGGCGCAAATCATGGGCCTGCACCTATTCCGGAAGAGGGAAAATGGGTAAAGGCAAAAGAGGTAAAAGACATCTCAGGGTTGACCCATGGTGTCGGCTGGTGTGCACCTCAACAGGGAGCTTGCAAGCTGACTCTTAATGTAAAAGAGGGAATTATCCAGGAAGCATTGGTAGAGACCCTGGGTTGTACAGGTATGACCCATTCTGCTGCAATGGCATCTGAAATTCTTCCCGGTAAGACAATTCTCGAGGCACTTAATACTGATTTGGTTTGCGATGCCATCAATACTGCAATGCGTGAGTTGTTTCTTCAGATAGTTTATGGTCGTACCCAGACAGCTTTTTCAGAGGGAGGCCTTCCAATAGGAGCAGGCCTAGAAGATCTGGGTAAAGGTCTTCGCAGTGTTGCCGGTACAATGTACGGCACAGTGGCTAAAGGTCCAAGATATCTTGAAATGGCAGAGGGATACATTACAAAAATCGGTCTTGACGGCGACAATGAAATCATCGGATACGAATTTGTAAACCTTGGTCGCATGATGGATATGATTAAAAGTGGTACAGATGCCAATGATGCCTTAAAAAAGGCATCCGGAAAGTACGGCCGTATGGAAGATGTAGTAAAAGTTATTGATCCACGTAAAGAATAGGAGGAAAAGCAATGCCATTATTTGAAAGTTACGACAGAAGAATAAACCAGATAAATAAGGTTTTAAATTCTTATGGAATTGCTTCTCTTGAAGAAGCAAAAGCAATATGCGACAAAAAAGGAGTAGATGTTTACAAAATAGTAAAGGAGATACAACCTATAGCATTTGAAAATGCTATGTGGGCATATATTGTTGGTGCAGCAATAGCAATTAAAAAAGGAGAGACAAAAGCTGCCGATATAGCAGCAACACTTGGCGTAGGTCTGCAGGCGTTCTGTATCCCTGGTTCGGTGGCAGATGACAGAAAGGTAGGGCTGGGTCACGGAAACCTGGCCGCAATGTTGTTACGCGAAGAGACCAAGTGTTTTGCTTTCCTTGCAGGACATGAGTCATTTGCAGCTGCAGAGGGTGCCATTGGTATCGCAAAATCAGCTAACAGAGTTCGTAAAGAACCATTACGTGTCATTCTTAATGGTCTTGGAAAGGATGCAGCAAAAATCATTGCAAGAATCAATGGTTTTACCTATGTTCAGACAAGATTCGACTACGCTACAGGTGAATTACATGAGGTTGCCCGTAAATCTTATTCTATTGGAGACAAAGCCAAAGTAAACTGCTACGGTGCTGACGATGTAAGGGAAGGAGTAGCAATTCTTCACAGTGAGGGAGTTGATGTATCAATTACCGGAAACTCGACAAATCCGACACGTTTCCAGCATCCTGTTGCAGGAACATACAAGAAAGAGTGCATAGAACAGGGTAAAAAATATTTTTCTGTAGCCTCAGGTGGAGGCACTGGCCGCACCTTGCATCCGGATAATATGGGAGCAGGACCCGCTTCATACGGGATGACAGACACAATGGGCAGAATGCACTCCGATGCACAGTTTGCAGGATCTTCTTCCGTTCCGGCACACGTTGAGATGATGGGTCTGATAGGAATGGGTAACAACCCTATGGTTGGTGCCTCTGTTGCAGTAGCTGTAGCCGTTTCGCAAGCATAGAAAAAAACTATATATATTAATAAAACTGCGTATACTCAACCGGAGGGAGCAAAACTCCTGAAGGCGGACGATGCGCAGTCTTATTAACAGTATACTCATTTTTCAGATTAATCAAAGCATTGGCAATCACATTCATTACTCCGTCAATATCAAGCAGGTGACCCTCTTTGTATAATGAAGTCACAAACTCTTCATGGTTCCGTCCGTTTCTGTAATCCGGTTCCCGTGATGGATGTTTTAAATACCTTGAAATCAATTTCGCATCTTCATTTACATTAATAACCGCATGATAGAACAGTTTGCCATTATTGATATACATAGATGATCCAAGTACTTTTTTGCCGTTAATAGACAAGTCAGAAATACCATTCATTGCCAGATTATATACACCTGCAGTTTTGAATGAGGCTATTAAGCTTTCATTGATCTCATCAAATATCTTACCTGGTTTTACTAAATGGTCAAATCTTTGTTTCAGTGAAAAAACAACCATTTTTGGACTAAGAACTACGCTATGTCCTCCTGAATTTCTCTTTAAGATTTTAATTTTATCATCAACAGCCCTTTCCATATACACAGACTCTTCAGGGTTATTTGCCCTGCCAAGAACTATATAAGTTGAGTCAGGCTGCCATATATAAAAATCAAAATCCAAATCTGAATCCAATATTTTTGAATCAGGAAGATCGTATTCAAGGGCAGATAATGAAGTATTCATCTCTAAATGTGAATTGCCTTGTCTACCGCCATAAAACCTGCCTCCATAAATACCTCTGAGACTGTAGGATGAGTGTGCACCGTCTGGGCAATATCATATACGGTGGATTCCAGTTGCATATATGCCGATGCCTCATTTATCATGTCTGTTGCATTGGGGGCAATAATCTGAACACCAAGCACCTCTCCATATTTATTATCAGACAATATCCTGACAAAACCCTCGGTTGCACCTTCGGTTTGCGCCTTTCCATTTGCAGAAAGAGGGAACTCGCTGGATTTATAATCATAACCCTCTGCCTTGATTTCATCCTCGGTAAGGCCGATTTGTGCAGCTTCTGGAATTGTATACATGTTCATCGGCAATTTTCGGATATCCAGTTTGTTATTAATCCCTTTAAGTAAATTCACCACATGCAAACCTTGGGCAGACCCGATATGAGCAAAAGTACTTACACCATTTACATCACCTACAGCATAGATTCCTTTTACAGAAGTTTCACAATTTTCATCAACCTTAATGAATCCATCATGAAGGTCAATTTCAATATCTGATTCTATCAAATTAGCCTTCCTGTCTCTTGAGTTGATTATCAGGTCGCAGTCAATTGCCTGTTCGGCAACAGTCAATTTTCCATTTGTCCAGACATTGTCGGTTGTTGAGACTACAGTATTGAATATCAGGTTTATCTTGCCTTTTTTTAATGTATTCAACATGTATTCTCTTATATATCTGTCTGCCTTAGGGAGAATTCCATCAGTATCTGATATGATAGTCACCTTTTTGTCCATCATGCTTAAAGCCTGTGCCAACTCCACTGCTACAGAAGTTTTTCCAACAACTACGATGTTCGAAGGTAACTCTCTCTCTTTGAAGAACTCCTTTGGCTCAATCACAAGACCTTCGTGATTGTTCTCTATCACAGGTGAGGCTGAGCCTGTTGCTATGATTATGTTTCTGGTTTCAAGATGACGGTTATCGACAAGAACAGTACTGGCAGTCAGAATTTTTGCTTCACCTTTAATAATATCAATCCCATTTTTATTCAAAAGGAACTCAACACCTCCGGTTAGTTTTTTAACAATACCATCAGTTCGTTTGATAGCTTTGTTCCAGTTAAAAGAGATACCTTTCTTGTCAATCCCGTCAATGCCAAAACGAGAAGAATCCTTTATTATCCGCTGGTAAAATTTGACACTTTCCAGAATCGACTTTGAAGGAATACAACCCCAGTTAAGGCACATACCTCCAATCTCATTTCTTTCAATTATTGCGGTTTTTAAACCAACTTGTCCGGCACGGATCGCTGCTACATATCCCGCAGGTCCGGAGCCAATTACTATAAGATCATACATAATTATCCTGAGTTTAGTTGAACAGGATACTTGCCGGATCTGACAAATACCCCATAATGGTATTAATAAATCGTGTTGTCTCTCCTCCATCGGCAATTCTGTGATCGACACTAAGAGAGAGTGGGAGTATGAGCC
The DNA here is from genome assembly GCA_001769195.1 of Bacteroidetes bacterium GWF2_40_14. Classification (GTDB taxonomy): domain Bacteria; phylum Bacteroidota; class Bacteroidia; order Bacteroidales; family UBA932; genus Bact-08. Next base: position 149,456 of record MEOK01000001.1, read on the forward strand.
CTATTGCAAGCTGATCATTCTTGACTATAGGTTTTTTTGATATCCTGCCTATACCCAGGATGCCTGCCTGAGGATAATTAATCACAGGAACAGCAAAGAGGCCGCCGATACTTCCGTAGCTTGTAATTGTGAATGTTCCGTCTTTCATATCATCAAGCGAAAGCTTTCCTTCTCTTGCCTTTTCTGAGAATAACTGTATCTGTTGTGCAATCCCCTTTATCGACAATTTATCTGCACCCTTTATCACCGGCACTACAAGCCCTTTTTCTGTGTCAATCGCTATTCCGATATTATAGAACTTCTTGTAAATCATATTGCCATTATCTGCATCCATTTCTGAATTCAGGGTCTTGTGTCTCTTCAACGCTAAAGCGGTAGCCTTTATAACGAAAGCAAGATAGGTAAGCTTAATGCCGTCTGCAGCCAGATTTTCCTTATACTTTGTTCTGATACGGTCAAGTTCAGATATTTCAACCTCTTCAAAAACAGTCATATGAGCAGCATTATGCTTGCTTCTGATCATGTTTTTTGCAATCGTCTTTCTAATCTGTGAGAGAGGGACAATCTCTACACTATTTTCACTCATATTTTCAACCGCAATAGGAGCTAACGTTTTATTCCCTTCCCTGGAATAAGCTATAATATCATCCTTTGTAACCCTTCCACCGGGGCCTGTTCCTTTGACAATGTTTATATCCAGATTGAAATCTTTTGCTATTGCCCGTGCAACGGGTGTGGCAAGCGCCTTTTTGGAAATCGGTCTGCCAATATCCTGCTGGACTCCCTCTTTGCTGGCCGAAAGGACAAAACTATTACCCGCAACTTCAAGAGTACCAACAACTCCGGCACCCTCTTCTTCCACTGCCTCGGTCTTTTTTAGCTCTGCGACCGGTTTATTGGCCTCTTCAACTGCCTTCTCTCCATCAACTCCTTCTATGTCAATCTCTACCAGAGCAGAACCAACATGAATGATTTCTCCGGGTTTGCCAAATTTTGCAGCAATAACACCGTTTTTAGGAGAAGGAATAGCAGTTACTACCTTATCAGTCTCCATTGTTACCAGAGAATCGCCCATCTTTACACTCTGACCTTTCTCTACGTGCCATTCAACGATGGTCCCTTCTTCAAGTCCTTCACCAATATCCGGAAATTTAAAAATATATCTCATAATTACTAAAACTTTACAATTCGTTCAATTTCATAAAAGATCTTATACGGATCCTGCATATAGTGATGCTCTCCCTTTGGCAGAGGAACAATCACATCAAAACCTGATACTCTTGATGGTGGAGCCTCCAGAGAGAGAAAGGCCTCTTCAATGGCAATCTGACTAATCTCGGAGCCCAGTCCGAAAGATCTTGGTCCCTCTGTTACTGTAATGATCCTACCGGTCTTCTTTACCGACTTGGCAATTGTCTCTCTGTCTATTGGATAGATCGATCTGAGATCTATTAGTTCCACACTTATCCCAGCCTCCTTTGCCATAATCATTGCCTTCTGCACCTCTCTAACCATTGCTCCAAAAGCAACCACGGTAACATCTTTACCTTGTGTCAGAACATTAGCCTTTCCTAGCGGAATTGAGTATTTCTCTTCTGCAACCTCTTGCTTTATAGCTCTGTATATTCTTTTTGGTTCCATAAAGAGAATCGTATCGTTACTCTCTATTGCCGATATCAATAATCCCTTTGCATCATGAGGTGTAGATGGTACAACAACCTTGAGCCCCGGTATATGGCCAAATATAGCCTCCATACTCTCGCTGTGATGTTCAAGGGCATTTATTCCACCACCGTAAGGCATTCTGATAACCATTGGAGTTTCAAAATTTCCTCTTGACCGGTTCCTGATGCGGGAAGCGTGACTGATTATCTGATTAAAAGCAGGATATACGAACCCGCAAAACTGCATCTCAACAACAGGCCTAAGCCCGGCAACTGCCATACCAATAGCTGTTCCGACAATACCCGATTCTGCCAGTGGAGAATCAAAAACCCTATCGGCCCCGTGTTTTAGTTGAAGTCCTTCAGTTGCCCTGAAAACTCCCCCTTCAACGCCAACATCCTCTCCGTAGACAATTACATTCTTATCGTCAGAAAGCTTAATATCCAATGCATCATTTATTGCATTGACCATGTTCATTATTTTCATTCCTGTAAATTCTTTAGTTGAATAATTACTTAACCTTAGTGGCTTTCCACTGTAAGAAGCGATCATACTGGCGCTCTTGTTCCTTAAGATCGTCCGGCATATCTGCATATAGATACTTAAACACATCCTCCTTTGGGTAAGCACCCCAATTTTCTGCCTCTATGAACTGTCTGTCAACCTCTTCCTTGTATTGCGGTACAATTTTCTCTTCAGCCTCGTTGCTCCAGAGTTTTTTATCAATAAGATAAGATTTGAGCCTGTTGAGAGGGTCCTTGCCATCCCATAGCAACTCCTCCTCCTTTGTCCGGTATTTTGTAGGATCATCCGATGTTGTGTGAGCTCCCTTTCTGTATGTAACCGCCTCAATAAGAACCGGTCCTTCTCCTTTTTTGCATAGTTCAACAGATTCCTGAATGGTCCGGTACATAGCAAGAAAGTCGTTCCCGTCTACCTGTATTCCCTTTACTCCGTACGCTACGGACTTGATTGCAAGCGATTCAGAGGCTGTCTGCAATCGGGTGGGAGTGGAGATACCGTATTGGTTGTTCTGAATTATAAAGATTACCGGAACTTTCCATACTCCTGCAAAATTTATTGCTTCGTGAAAATCTCCTTGGGAGGTACCTCCGTCACCAACAAAGGTGAAGACTACCTTATCCTCTTTGTTGTATTTTATTGCGTAGCCGATTCCTGCAGCGTGAAGTATCTGAGAGGCAATAGGAACGCTTATTGGTAATGTGAACTTTGCCTTCTGAAACTTTGAGCCATCTTCATATCCCATAAAATAGAGGAAGAGCTCCTTTAATGTCACTCCTTTGGCAAGCATTGCACCCATTTCGCGGAATGCCGGTACCAGCCAGTCATTGTCACCAATTAATGCACCTGTTGCTCCTGCAATTGCCTCCTGTCCATAATTAGGAGGGTAGGTATATATCCTGCCCTGTCGCTGATACGATACTGTCTGAAGGTCAGCGACACGTGCAAATAGCATATCCTTATATGCCTTAAGCAGTGCTTCGTCTCCAATCTCCGGGAGCCATTCTTTATTGACAACCTTTCCTGCGTCATCAATAATCCGGAACATGGTTTTGTTTAACGGATTGTATTGGTCAAATAAAATTTTATTCTTAATCATTTGTGTTTTACTTAAATCATGTATTATTATAACAGAGCTGGTGTGATTTTGTTGAACATTGATTATTTTTACAGCTAAATGAGAGTATGACAAAACAAGATATCATAACATTGCTGACAGCAGATTTCTACGAGGGGTTTGCGGAGCAGTGTGGAAAGATAATAATTGAACAGCAAGGGGTAGATGCTCTTTTTGGATTGCTGACCGATACTATTGTAATTTTCAATGTGGCAGGTATGAAAAAAGATGCTTTGTCCAGGATTGGATTTCGTGCTGCTTATGCACTTGATTACATCTATTTTTCCAACAACAAAGTATTTGATAAATATTATCAAAACTTCTTTTTCATTTTTCCACTGGTGACAAATGAGAGCACAAAGCGGCATTTTGCCAAAGTTATGGCTGATATATTAGCAAAAGACAACTATTTAGCGGAGCTTGCAGACTATGAATCAGTCGCTTCTGCATGTGTAGATTGGATAATAAATGAAAAAGTGAGAGTTGCCGTTCAGGTATGGGCCGTAGAGTGTCTGATTCGTCTGAAAGGCAGAGTAGGGTGGGTTCCCGATATATTGGACGACATTCTTGATAAACTAAGCATTAATCCTTCACCTGGCATGATTGTCAGGCTCAGGGGATGGAGAAATTCCTGAATAATATTTATATGTGATGAAGGATGTTTTGTTTAGAACAATTGGCACATACGCTGTATTCTTAACGACTCTATGTCAAAATTATAAATAAATCGCATACTATTATATCTTATAATTGATAAAATGACGATTTAAAGATACCATCATATCTCTAAAGTATCTTAAGAAATCACCTGTTACTTTCCGATGCAGAACTTACCGAAAATATTCCCCAGTATCTCCTCACTGTTTATTTCCCCGACTATTTCACCAATATGGTAAAGTGCTTCGCGGATATCCTGTGTCAGGAGGTCCGTGGGGAGCTCTGATAATATTCCATCCACTACCCTCATTAGAGAGGTGCGGGCATCCTGGAGGGCCTGATAATGCCTTAAATTGGTTACTAAAGTGGTGCTTGAACCTGTCGAGAGATTTTTCTGGGTACCGGTCAATAAATCCTTCAGTTTGTCCAATCCGGTTTGGTTCTTGGCCGATACCGGAATTACTGATAGAATTTTAACACCAAAGTGTGCAGATATAGTTTCAATGTTACTTACCAAATCTGCTATTAATCTGGAATTGTGCTTATTGCCTGAGTTTGCAGCGATATCGGTCTTATTGAGTAACACAATAACCTTCTGATTATCTTCGTCGATATTTGCTTTCAGTTGCTTTATCCCATCTTCAAAACCTTCCGGGCGGCCTGCGTCAAGCATTAAAATAACAATACTTGCCGATCTTATCTTCTCAAAGGTTCTCTCTATTCCAAGAATCTCTATGGTTTCCTTTGTCTGACGAATTCCGGCTGTGTCTACAAACCGGAAGGCTACACCGCCCAGGTTTACCACATCCTCAATAAAATCTCGGGTTGTCCCGTGTATTTCAGAAACTATAGCTCTCTCCTCGCCGAGAATTGCATTAAGAAGGGTACTCTTACCGGTATTTGTTGCACCCACAATTGCCACTGGCACACCGTTTTTAATGACATTACCTAATCTGAAGGAGTCGATAAGTTCTGAGATATGAGATAATATATCGTCCAATAGTTTATTGAGTCTGGTACGGTCCGCAAACTCAACATCCTCCTCACTAAAATCCAGTTCCAGCTCCATAAGAGAGACTAGGTCCAGAAGAGATCTCCTCATAACCGAAAGCTCCTTGGAGAATCCGCCCTTCATCTGTTGTATAGCGATCCTGTGTGCTGCAGCGGTTTCAGAAGAAATAAGGTCCGCAACCGCTTCTGCCTGGGCCAAGTCCATCTTCCCATTTAAAAAGGCCCTTTGCGAAAATTCACCCGGTTTTGCCATTTTTGCCCCTTTAGAATGGAGAAGCATCAATATCTCCTGTTGAATATAATTGGAACCGTGACAAGATATCTCCACAGAGTTCTCCCCAGTGAAAGAGTGGGGGTGTC
>MEOK01000001.1:154824-235056 GCA_001769195.1 Bacteroidetes bacterium GWF2_40_14
CCTGAAGTATTACTTAAATCAGCACCCCTATATGGTTTAAAAACAGAATTTACTATGTTAATAGAATCATTGCCGCTAACTCTTATCACAGCTAGGGCACTGGTCCCTTGAACAGTTGCAAGAGCACAAATGGTATCTTCATTATTCCTGCTTTTCATATTTATGATATAAGTTCCATTAAAACAACGTTCTCGAGATGGTGAGTGTGGGGAAACATATCTACAGGCTGAACCTTTGTAATTTTATAAAAGTCCGACATTAGCGCAATATCTCTTGCCTGACTTGCAGGGTTACAGCTGACATATATTATCTTACGAGGTCTTGCTTCAACAATTACTTTAGCAACATCAGGATGAATTCCTGCTCTCGGGGGGTCTAGTATAACAATATCCGGATGTCCATTTTGTTGAATAAAATCAGCTTTTAGCATATCTTTCATGTCTCCGGCAAAAAACATGCAATTGGTTATATTATTCTCCATTGTATTAGATCTGGCATCATCAATTGCTTCCGGCACATATTCAATTCCGATAACCTTTCTGGCTCTGGAGGAGAGAAACTGAGCGATGGTGCCGGTGCCGGTATAGAGATCATATACAATCTCGTCTCCTTTAAGGTCGGCATAATCTCTTACAACTGAATATAACTTGTACGCCTGGTCGGAATTTGTCTGATAAAAAGACTTCGGACCTATTTTAAACTTCAGGTTTTCCATGGTTTCATATATGGAATCCTTGCCAGAAAAGGTAGTATAAGGAAGATCTGATGTGTTATCGTTCTTTTTTCCGTTAATTATATAATTGATTGAGGTGATGTTCGCAAATTTCTCTCTTACAGCATTTAAAATAAGCTCGCGCAGTTCAAGATCGTCAAATGCAAATACTAATATCAACATAACTTCGCCTGTAGAACTGGTTCTCACAACCATGTTTCTAAGCAGGCCGGTCTGTTCCCTTAAGTCAAAATACGGATAATTGTGTTTTAATGAAAATTCCCGAATAAAAAGCCTTATCTCGTTTGAAGGATCGGGCTGTAAATAACACCATTTTACATCCAGGACCTTGTCGAACAGACCCGATATATGAAAACCAAGACCTGAGCGTTCATTTTCGGCTACGGTATTGATTTCGTCCTTTGTCTCAAGCCATCTCTTGTTCGAAAAGGTGAATTCCAGTTTATTTCTGTAGAACCGTGTTTTTTCCGAACCAATAATGGATGAGATTTCCGGTAAATTCAGCTTCCCGATTCTGGTTAGCTGGTCAACAACCTGTCTTTGTTTGAATTCCAGCTGCATGGGGTAGGGAAGGGGCTGCCACTTACAACCTCCACAGACACCGTAATGAGAGCAAAATGGTTCAATTCTGATGGGGGAGGGTTTAATCATGTTAACAACATACCCCTCCATATAACCTTTACGTTTAATATTCACCTGAACATCAACAATATCTCCAGGTATTGCGTTTGGTACAAATAAAACCTTGCCATTTATATGCGAAATTGCTTTACCTTCAGCTGCAATCGTTTCAATTTCAACAGATTCAAAATACTCTTTATCTCTTCTTCCCATTATCAGTTTTTTTATCACGCGAAATTAACTTTTTTTAACGGGAAACGTTAATATTGTATACAAAATTAGTATATTCGCTAATAGTAAAATAGAAAAAATTATGAAAAAACTAATCACTTTTTTTGTTTCTATTTTGATTTGCCTGTCTGTTACTCTCGGAGCTCAGGAGTACAAATCAATCACTGGAAAAGTACAGGATGCGACAACCAGAAAAGCGCTAAATTTTGCATCAGTTCAATTACTATCTACCCATATAAGCAATGTAACCAACTCAGAAGGAATTTTTGTTCTCAAGTTCAATTCTACAACAAAGGCCGACACTCTGCTTATCACATATCTGGGTTATAAATCACAAAGAATTCCTTTATCAGCATTAGAAAAAAACGAGTTGGTTGTGAGGATGGAACCTTCTATAAGCAATCTTAAACCAATAACAATCAGGCCACAAGATGCATCTACTATTCTAAAAATGGCATTGGCGAGAGTAGATAGGAACTATATAACCAAGCCTGTTCAGTTAACAACATTCTATAGGGAGATGATAAAAAAAGGCAACTCATATGTGTCTATCAATGAGGCTGTACTGGATATCAACAAAGCATCCTATATTGGATACAGGGCAGACCAGATTGGCATCTATAAAGCAAGAGGCAACTATGATGTTAACAGAATTGACACTCTGATGGTAAAATTTCAAGGAGGGCCCAACTCAGCAATGGATATTGATATTTTGAAGAGCCCTTTTTTAGGAGTAGATATACCTATGTTGGACGATGTATATGATTTTAAGTTTGCAACGCCTGTTACTATTGATGATAAATACTTCTATGTGGTTGAATTTAACCAGAATGCAAAACAAACTGAGCCATTCTTCAGAGGAAAGATCTATATAGAATCAGAACTGCTTGCAATTGCCAGGGTGGAATTTTCTATGAATGTAGAGGATAATCCCTCAGCAAGTGCTTATTTTGTCAAAAGAAAGCCTCCAACACTTAAAATGGATGTAATTTATGCAAATTATATTGTTAATTACAAACAGAATAAAGGCCTGTGGTTTTTTGACTATTCAAGGACAGAATTAAAATTTCATGCCAAGTGGGACAAGAAATGGTTCAGGAGCAATTATATAATTTCTTCTGAAATTGCTTTAACTGACTTGAGCGAGACAGAAAGAAAAATTGAAATGGAAAACAGAATTAAACCAAGGGATATTATTTCTAACAGAGTAGCAGATTTTACAAATGACAACTTCTGGGAAGGTTATAACATAATAGAACCGGATCAATCTATTGAGAATGTTATATCGAGAATAATTAAACAGCTGAGAAAACGAGATTAGTAATACAATTTATATTATGTTAAATAGACAAGCGGCAACAGGATTTGGTGCCCTTCTGCTCCTTTCACAAGGTCTAAGTGCACAGGATAGACCCAATATCATCTACATTATGGCAGATGATCATGCTTCAGCAGCAATTAGTGCTTACAAAAGCCGTTTGGCAAAAATTTTACCGACACCCAATATTGATAGATTGGCTCGTGAAGGTGCCATCATGAATTCCTGCTTTTGTACGAATTCAATTTCCACTCCAAGTCGGGCCGCAATTCTTACCGGTCAATACAGTCAAAAAAACGGAGTCTATACATTGTCTGACAAACTTGACACAAACAAACTGACATTACCAAGGATTCTGCAAAAATCGGGATATACCACTGCTCTCGTTGGAAAATGGCATCTTGTAACAGAACCTAAGGGTTTTGATGACTATTCCTGCTTTATTGGTCAGGGAACCTATAATAACCCCCACCTCATAGAAAAGAACCGGACAGATGGAGTTGATTTCGAAAATTCTAAAGGAACTGTCTATGAGGGTCATTCAACCGATGTCGTAACTCAAAGAGCAATAGATTGTATCGCTGAAATGAAAGACAAGTCAAAACCTTTCTTTCTTATGCTCCATTTCAAAGCACCTCACCGGCCCTGGCAGCCTGCGGAGAGATTTAAACATTTGCTAGACAGTGTTACTATACCTGAACCTGAAAACTTGCTTGACACCTATGAGACAAGGGGGAATTATACTGATTCTCTCACAATGAGCATGGAACACATGACTGAGACTGACCTTAAGACCCCTATTCCTACAAATCTTGGAAGGGACGAGCATAGAAAATGGGCATATCAGTTATATTTAAAAGATTACTTAAGATGCATAGCCGGTATAGATGAAAACATCGGAAAATTGCTTAATTATTTAGATGAAAATGGATTAGACAGGAATACAATAGTAATCTATACATCTGACCAAGGCTTTTTTCTTGGGGAACACGGATGGTTCGACAAGCGTCTGATGCAGGAAGAGTCTTTTCGTATGCCTTTCTTAATAAGATATCCAAAAGAGATAAGCCCCGGAACAGTAAACAACGATCTCTCGTTAAATGTGGATTTTGCCCCTACCCTGCTTGATTATGCCAATGTTGGAGTTCCATCTGACATGCAAGGGAAAAGCTTCAGACAAAATCTTGTTGGTTCTACCCCCAAAAACTGGAGAAAATCTGTCTATTACCGCTATTGGATGCATAATGATTTCTATCACAGGGCTGTTGCAAATCTGGGTATACGTACAGACAGATACAAGCTGATATTCTACTACGGGGACCCTCTTGACAAGAAAGGAGCACGAAAACCCGCCTATGAACCGGTATGGGAGCTGTATGATTTAAAGAATGATCCTGAAGAAATGCACAATCTGTATAATGTTCCAAAATATAGGAAACTTGTAAAAGAGCTTAAAAACGAGATTCTCAAGCAGAGGAAAGAGTTGGAAGATGAAGATAATCAGTCTTCTGTAATGAAAAAAATAATGGATGAATACTACTGGAGATAAATTACTGAACAGAATTCCCCTACCTGAGAGAATGAGACCCAAAACTCTGGAGGATTATGTAGGTCAGGATCATCTTGTTGGACAAGGTTCAGTATTGCGTAAAATGATTGAGTCGGATACTCTCCCCTCTTTCATATTGTGGGGACCACCGGGTGTCGGCAAGACTACTTTGGCAAAAATAATTGCCAATAAGCTTGAAAGACCTTTTTACATACTATCAGCAATTAGCGCAGGGGTTAAGGATGTGAGGGAAATTATTGAAAAATCAAGATCAAATTCTCTGTTCAATAGGGCTAAACCAATACTGTTTATCGATGAAATTCACCGTTTCAGCAAATCACAGCAGGATGCCCTTCTTGGAGCAGTCGAGGACGGAACTCTTATTCTTATAGGTGCTACTACTGAGAATCCTTCATTTGAGGTAATTACACCTTTATTGTCAAGATGTCAGGTATGTGTACTCAAATCACTGGATGTAGAGGCATTGGATCTTTTACTGGTAAGAGCAATTAAAACAGATCCAGTACTAAGAAAAAATGAGATTGAAATAAGTGAAAAAGAGGCACTTTTCAGGTTTTCGGGAGGTGATGCAAGAAAATTGTTGAACATACTGGAGATTTTGGTTTCAGGCCAGAAGGAAGGAGAGAAAATAGTAATTGACAATAAGTACGTGACAGAGAAGTTGCAGGAAAATATTGCCATTTATGACAAAAACGGAGAGCAACATTATGATATCATATCGGCATTCATTAAAAGTATCAGAGGGTCAGATCCCAATGCTGCAGTCTATTGGATGGCCAGAATGATTGCAGGAGGCGAAGATCCTCTCTTTATTGCAAGGAGAATGGTTATTTTGGCTTCTGAAGATATCGGCCTTGCAAATCCGAACGCTCTTTTACTTGCATCTGCCTGTTTTGACGCGGTGCACAAAATAGGAATGCCTGAATCGAGGATAATCCTTTCCGAAGTAGCAGTCTTTTTAGCAACATCGCTAAAAAGTAATTCCTCATATCTTGCTATCGATGCAGCTCTTGAGGAGGTAGAGAAAAGCGGAGACCTTCCTGTTCCTCTTCATCTTAGAAATGCTCCAACAAAGCTTATGCAGGAGTTGGGTTATGCAAAAGATTATAAATACGCCCACTCCTATTCAAATAATTTCGTCGATCAGGAGTTTCTTCCTAAAGAGTTGAATGATAAAAAATTTTACGAACCAGGAGATAATTCCAAGGAAAACGAGATCAAAAAGCGCCTTGAATCACTTTGGAAAAAGTACGATTATTGATTGTTTTTAACTATTTTTGCCCACATTATGATGATTGACAATATCCCAAATATCAGGTTTACCAATGAAGGTAATTTTTTTCTTTTAGCAGGTCCATGTGTTATTGAAGGAAAAGAGATTACATACAGAGTAGCTTCAGAAATAAAGGAGATAACAGAACAACTTTCTATACCCTTTATCTTCAAATCTTCATATCGCAAGGCCAACCGGTCAAAAGCAGATTCATTTACCGGTATTGGTGATGAAAAAGGGCTGGAGATACTTCAAATGATACGAGAGAAACTTAAGGTTCCTGTTGTAACAGATATTCACAGTCCGGCAGAGGCATTTTTGGCTGCCTCTTATGGCATTGATGTATTGCAGATACCAGCGTTTCTTTGCAGACAGACAGATTTACTTGAGGCTGCAGCCGAAACAGGTAAATACGTAAATATCAAAAAGGGACAGTTCCTTGCTCCTATATCAATGAAATTTGCTGCAGAGAAGGTCTCTTCAAAAGGTAATAACAATATATTCCTGACAGAAAGAGGTACTCAGTTCGGATATTCAGATCTTATTGTTGACTTCAGATCGATTCCGGAAATGAAGAGTTATGGATATCCTGTAATTTTAGATGTAACCCATAGCCTTCAGCAACCTAACCAAGCTTCCGGTGTCACTGGTGGAAGGCCGGATTTAATATCAACAATGGCACGTGCAGGAATTGCAACAGGTGTTGATGGGTTGTTCATAGAGACACATCCTGACCCTGCAAATGCAAAATCGGACGGGGCAAATATGTTAAAATTGGATCTTCTGGAAGATTTGTTGAAATCATTGCTCCCATTAAGAAAAGTAACAAATTTGTTAAATAAGGTTTAAAGTTTGTATTATGATTGTAAATCAAGATTTTACTAAAAGGTATGAAAAAATACCAGTTGACATTTTTAGCGATTCGTCAGCTGCATCAATATTAGTTGCAAAAAAGATTGCTGAAGCTATTAATTTAAAAAACAGCAATAATCAACCGTGTGTACTGGGACTTAGCACCTCTTCATCATCAATTCAGGTATATGAAGAGTTGGTGAAGTTGTTCAAGAAAAAAGAGTTGACATTCAAAAATGCACATATTTTTTCTCTGGACGAATTTTATCCCCTTAACAAAAATGAGATTCAGAGCCATTACAGGTTCCTTAGAGAGTATCTTCTCGATTTCATTGATATTCCTAAGGAAAACATAAATTGTCTTGACAGTGAGATTTCCAAGGATGGCATTCACGATTATTTGGAAAACTTCGAAAAGAAAATTTCCAAACTTGGTGGTATAGATATTCTGGTTTTGGGTGATATGGGTTATAACGAACCCGGCTCTCACTATAATTCCAGGACAAGGCTTATTACACTCAACCACAACACCCGTGTTTCATCTGCCTCAGATTTCTTTGGTGTGGAATATGTTCCTTTTCATGCTCTTACAATGGGTATTGAGACTATTCTGGATGCAAAAAAGATATTCTATCTGGCATTTGGTGAAGGAACAGCAAATACTATTGCAAAACTTGTCGAAGGTGTGGTTAACGAACAAAGTCCGGTTTCATACCTTCAAGAGCACTCAAATATTGACATACTGATAGATTTACCGGCTGCAGCTGAGTTGACTAGAATAAAAACTCCATGGCTCACTGGTTCTTGTGAATGGGACGACCACATGATAAGAAAGTCGGTATTCTGGTTATGCAGGAAATTGGAAAAACCTATCCTTAAGCTTACTGACAGAGATTATAACGATAATGGTATGAGTGACCTGATTACTGAAAGCGGTCCAGCCAGCAAAATTAATATAAAGGTTTTCAATAACCTGCAACATACAATTTCGGGATGGCCGGGAGGAAAACCAAATGCAGACGACTCTACCAGGCCCGAAAGAGCAACTCCGTTTCCAAAACGTGCAGTGATTTTCAGCCCTCACCCAGATGATGACGTTATATCTATGGGTGGAACTCTTGCCCGTCTTTCCGAACAAGGTCACGAGGTACATCTTGCATATCAGACTTCCGGGAATATTGCAGTTTTTGACCACGATGCTATCCGGTTTCTTGACTTTATAAGAGAGAGCTCAAAAATTTTCGATTTTGATTACAACAAAAGCGATCTAATATATAAAACAGCACTTAAGGACCTTGAGAAAAAGCATCCTGGAGAGCCTGATACACAGAGCATAAGAGAAGTAAAAGGGGCAATACGCAGAGGAGAAGCCAAAGCTGCCTGCAGGTATTTAAAGATTCCTGAAGATAGGGTTCATTTTCAGAATTTGCCGTTTTACGAGACGGGCGGTGTAAAGAAGAATCCTGTAGGGCCTGATGATATTGCTATTGTTAAAGAACTGCTTCAGAAGGTAAAACCTCATCAGATATATGCTGCCGGCGATTTAAGTGACCCTCACGGAACTCACAGGGTATGTCTGCAGGCAATATTTGCTGCCATTGAAGAACTAAAGGGAGAAAAATGGCTGCAGGATTGCCGTGTATGGCTATATAGAGGTGCATGGCAGGAGTGGGATGTTGCAGATGCAGACATGGCTGTTCCATTAAGTCCCGAGGAGGTTAACATTAAAAGAGAGGCAATATTCAAGCACCAGTCACAGAAAGACAGGCCTGTATTTCCGGGATCTGACAAAAGAGAGTTCTGGCAAAGAGCAGAGGAGAGGAACCACAACACTGCTGTACTTTTTGACAAGCTGGGAATGGCAGAATATCAGGCGATAGAGCTATTTGTAAGATACAACATCTAAACTTAAAAAATAATGACACAAAAGAAAAACTTCATCATCCCTCTGGTTTTCGTTGGCATGATGTTCTTTGCAATCGGGTTTGCTTTAGGAATCAACTCATTTCTGATTCCGGTACTAAAGGGAACACTAGGTGTTTCCTCGGGTGAATCATACCTGATATTAGCAGCCACGTTTTCGACTTTCATCATTTTCGGGTATCCTGCTTCAATGACAATTTCGAAGATAGGTTACAAAAGGACAATGGCGCTCTCTTTTCTGCTCTTTGCAATTGCCTTTGCTCTGTTTATCCCATCTGCAAAAAGCGAAAGTTTCATTCTTTTCCTTGTAGCTTCATTCATGAGCGGTATTGGCAACACATTTTTGCAAGCATCTGTTAATCCATATATTACAATATTAGGACCAATAGAGAGTGCAGCAAAAAGAATGTCCATTATGGGAATCTGTAATAAACTTGCCTGGCCGGTTGCCCCTGTTTTTCTCGCTTATGTCATTGGAAAGAATACAACTGACACACTCATCTCTGATCTGTACCTGCCATTTTACATAATTATTGGTGTATTCCTTCTTTTGGGTATTATATCATTACTTGCTCCACTTCCTGAGGTAAAGGCAGTTGGAGAGGATGGTTCCAGTACAGATGAAAGTCTGTATGCGTCAAATAAAAAATCAATCTGGCAGTTTCCTCATCTTTTGCTTGGGGCCCTCACTCTTTTCCTCTATGTAGGAGTTGAAACAGTAGCACTTAGTACACTGGTTGATTATGCCGACTCTCTTGCACTGCCCAATGCATCGTCTTATGCCTGGATATCTTCTGTAGGTATGGTAGTCGGGTACATTTGCGGCATTATTTTCATTCCAAAATATCTTAGTCAGGCAAAGGCACTTGTTATCTGTTCTTTATTAGGTATTGCCGGAGCCCTGCTTGTTGTTTTAATGCCTGCAGCAATATCTATCTGGTTTATCGGACTTATGGCCCTTGGTTGTTCTTTGATGTGGCCGGCTCTTTGGCCACTCGCAATTGCAGATTTGGGTAAGTTCACCAAAGCTGGTTCTTCGTTGTTGGTTATGGCTATTGTCGGTGGAGCTGTCATTCCTACTATATTTGGTTTCCTTAAAGATATAGTTGGTGCCCAGAACTCATACTGGATTGCTTTACCTTGCTTCCTTTTCATCCTTTATTATGGTGTTTCCGGATATAAGATCAGGACTACTTAATGTTTCTGAAAAAAATAATTTGCGTGCTTTCAGTCATGCCACTTCTTGTTGTAAGTAGCATGACTGTTAAGCCGTTATTATTAAACAATAAAATGATAACAGTAAAAAAAATAGGTTTCCCTTGTAAGACCCCTCCTATTGCCCTTGTAGAGAAAATGCTTGATAGTTGCAAAGTTGAATTCAATCAGATAGATCAACTGAACTGGCCAGCGTTTCCATATAAACCGGATGTAAAATTCAGAATTGCATACTCAAGAGATGAAATTTATCTGCAATATATTGTCAAAGAGAGATTTATAAGAGCCCACTTTTCGGAAGACACAGGATCACAACCATATAAGGACTCATGCGTGGAATTTTTCATAATTCCGGCTCAGGACAATATATATTATAATCTTGAACTGAATTGCATAGGCACCGGGACATTTGCCGGTGGCCCTAACAGAAAGGAGAGAACCCGCTTCGGCTCAGATGTGACAAAGCAGATAAGAAGAATTTCGTCCCTTGGTAATAACGGATTTGAGACAAAAGAGGGAGATTATGAATGGAAAATTACAATTGCAATACCTATTTCGCTTTTTTGTCTTAGTAATGTTCCAAAATTAGAAGGAAGAACGATTAAAGCAAATTTCTACAAATGTGGCGATGACTTGCCCGATAAACATTACCTCTCATGGAATCCAATATTAATGAATAGCCCTGATTTTCATACACCTGCATTCTTTGGAAATCTTTATTTTCAAGATTAAAACGGATAACCAACCCCAAATTGCAGACTATATGTGTTAGGTTTAAACCAGTTCTTTACTCCTATCCAGGATTTCAATAAAGGGTCATATGCAATCATACCAAGGTCCAGCCGGAGTATCACAAAATCAAGATTTAACCTTAACCCTGTTCCCCAGTTAAAAGCCAGACTTTTATAAAAATCCTTAATTCTGAACAATGACTCTTCCCTACCCTGTTCAGCTTTGAGGTTCCAGATATTGCCTACATCGGTAAACAGTGCTCCCTCCACTTTCCAAAAGAGACCGAACCGATATTCTGCATTCATCTCCAGTTTAAAGTCACCAGTCTGGTTTGGTATTGAAAATGTTGTATCTATAGGTGATGATCCCGGACCTATTGATCTGGCTTGCCAACCTCTAAGACTGTTTGCTCCCCCGGCATAAAACAGCTTCTCAAATGATACTGTCGCAGAATTACCATATGCGTGGGCAACTCCAACATTAAACCTGGCTGCAAAACTAGTCTTATTAGCAAATTTCCAGGTGTGAACCATTGACAAATCACTTCTGAAATACTGAGCGTATGCTGTATTTAAGATTGTTCTAAAGCCATTTGTATCCAATGGCATTGATTTATTGAACAGACTAAGCAGATTTCCGGAAATGTCGTTCATCCACCTAAGATAGAAATATGTTTTCTTTGGGTTTGGTGAAGCATCGGTAGTATAAAACAGAGTTGCTCCTGATCCTAGGTCGAAATTGTTTTTATATGCATTTTTTAGAAATGGATCTGAGAGGTTTTGATAAAAGAGCGGACTGAGATTTGATAACCTTATTACACTAAGTTGAATAGGATTTACTTTATAAAAGAATCTGTCACCCATTTTCCAGTTATAGCCATAATTAAGAGACAATAAGTTTCTTGTAAACTCGGGTCTGTTCTGAAAGTTATAACTAAGAGAAATATCTGTTCTTGGTATTGTAGATGTAAATATTTTATCTGGTAAAAGCAAGAAGTCAGGTATGGACAGACTGGAAGAGACTCCCAGTTCAGATGATCTTGCAGGGTCTTTTAATTTAAATTGAAAATTACCCATAAATCCTAGAGAAAACCACTCCCCTCCCCTGAAGATGTTTTTATGGTAATATGATATTGCAGGAGACACTCCCAAAAGGTTATTCGAGTTACTTGATGCCTCAAGATTTATTTTATAGCCTTGAGATTTAGACGGAGTAAGTCTTATGGTACAATCTACCTCATTATTCCCTAAACCGTCATCCTTATCTTTTTTTACCTCGTCAAATTGCACGTTTACTCCTGAAAAATATCTTAAAGTAACGAATCTCTCATATGTATTGTTTACAACACGTTCATTGTATAGATCACCCGGGATTATTTTGTTCATTTTAGCCAGTACAGATGGCTTGATATTGAGTTTTCCATTATAGAAAATATTGACATTTCCGTATTTAAGACTATCTGGCAGGGCAAGTGTATCCAGTCTGCTGATTGTGGGATTATAATCTGATTGAATCATAACCCTCCTTATATAAAACTTGTTGTGAGGTCTGGATTCCTTTGTAGTTTCGTTCCTGGTATAATTCTCGATTCTCATTACCAGGTCTGAAGTTCCGTTATTTTTAAGAGTGTCAGCTTCAAAAAAAATGAAATTTTTTGTAAAGTTATAGTAACCTATATCCCTGAGTATTCCGGTTATTCTGTCATTTTCATCCGAAAGAATCTTTTCTGACATATAATCGTTCCTTTTGACCAGAGAATTTAAAGTGTCAGCAAATACTAAACTTCTTATTGTGGAATCCTTGATTTCATACTTGATTTGATTAATTTTAAATCTCTCTCCCAGAGATATTGTATATACTACGGTTGTCTTCTTTGCTTTTGTCTCTATAGAATGGCTTAATATTGAGTTGTAGTAGCCCAGATATTCCAGGTGGTTGTTTAGATTTACTTCACTTTTAGCTATAAGGGAACTGTCAAATATTACTGGTGCTTGTCCAATGCTTTTTACCAGTCTGTTCCATCCATTGTCCTTTCCATTACTCCAATTATAAATGTTGAGGAATGGATTTATACCTATAAGAAATGTGGAATTGGGTTTTTGTCTTAAATATGGTTCAAGGACAACGGTATTGAATTTTTTTGAGTTCTTAATAACGATTTTATTACTTTTCAATCTGCTGGTCCCAACAGGCAAAACCCTTACAGTACTGCACGAGATAACAAACAGTGCCATAAAGACAAATCCAAATACTTTAAGGGGGGATATATATACCATCACGCACTTCATTTAGTACAAATTTAATAAATTATCTATTGAATTTTTTAATAAAGTAAAAATTGAGATATATTTGCACTCAAGAATAATCCGTCTCGTCTACTTAGACTAAAATTTGACAAACTAACTCACTTACTTTTATAATATGAAGAATAAATATATCGATCTGATTGAACAGTCATTTGAATTTCCACAAGATGAATTTAAGGTAGGTGACGGAGAACTTCTTTTTCACAATATACCTGTAATGGACCTTATTGAACAGTATGGTACTCCATTAAAAATTACTTATCTTCCAAAGATCTCATCTCAGATTCAGCGTGCTAAACGTATGTTTAATGTAGCAATGGCAAAAGTTGAC
Organism: Bacteroidetes bacterium GWF2_40_14; assembly: GCA_001769195.1. Taxonomy (GTDB): domain Bacteria; phylum Bacteroidota; class Bacteroidia; order Bacteroidales; family UBA932; genus Bact-08. Next base: position 167,930 of record MEOK01000001.1, read on the forward strand.
TATGATGGAGATTATCACTACTGCTATTGTACCAAGAGTTCCCATTTCTCATTTGTTCTGGAAGAAGCTCTTAAAAATGACATTCATATAGAGACATCCTCTGCCTTTGACCTTAATCTAATTGAATCACTGCAAGAGCAAGGTATTGTAAACCAAGATCTTTATATTATTTGTAACGGGTTCAAGAAAGACGTATACATAGAGAATATTGCAAACCTTATAAATAACGGATGGAAGAACACTATTCCGGTGTTGGATAATATGAAGGAATTTGATGAGTTGGAGCTTTGCGTCAAGGAGCCATGCAAGATAGGTATCCGGATTGCTGCAGAAGAGGAGCCCAAATTTGAATTTTACACATCCAGATTAGGTATAAGATACAGTGACATAATTCCTTTCTTCGAAGATAAGATCAAAAACAACACAAAGTTTTCCCTTAAAATGCTGCACTTCTTCATAAACACAGGTATTCGTGACAATGCATATTACTGGAACGAATTGAGTAAGTGCGTATCGGTGTATTGTGATCTTAAGGCAATTTGTCCGGAACTGGATTCTTTGAATATCGGGGGTGGTTTCCCGATTAAAAATTCTCTTGCATTTGATTATGACTATGAATATATGGCAGAGGAAGTAATAGCTCAGATTAAGAGCATATGTACTCAACGCGGTATACCGGAACCACATATATTTACTGAATTCGGAAGCTTTACCGTTGGGGAAAGTGGGGCAACTATATATCAGGTTCTTGACCAAAAACAGCAAAATGATCGTGAAAGATGGTATATGGTAGACAGTTCTTTTATGACAACTTTACCAGATACCTGGGGAATCAAACAAAGATTTGTACTTCTGCCTATAAACAAATGGAATGATGAGTATCAGAGAGTCTTTCTTGGAGGATTGACTTGTGATAGTCAAGATTATTATAATGCTGAAGCACACGCTAATGCAATATTCCTACCAACAATAAACGGAGATGAACCTCTTTATATTGGGTTCTTCCACACGGGTGCTTATCAAGAGTCAATTGCAGGTTTTGGGGGAATTCAACATTGTCTACAACCTGCTCCAAAGCATATAACAATTGACAGGGACGAGAACGGTGAATATTTTACAAGGCTTTTCAGCAAAGAGCAGACATATAAATCTATGCTTAAAATATTGGGATACTGATGCTTTCAAAATCTGACATAAAATTTTTAAAATCACTATCTCATAAAAAAACAAGAGACGAACTTGGTTTATTTATTGTGGAGGGTGAAAAAATGGTGGAGGAGGCAAAAAAATCTGATTTTCTTCTCGAGAGGGTTATATACATGAAAGACATAGGTGAGGATGTTATGTCAAAAATCACACTTCTCTCCTCCCCTTCTCCGGTTTTTGCAATTCTAAGAAGAAAGGATTCTCCTCTAAGTATCCCGGTAGATTCTGATAAAATTTACCTGGCCTTGGATTCTGTACGCGATCCGGGTAATCTTGGCACAATTATACGTCTTGCAGACTGGTTTGGAATTAATGCAATAATTGCATCAGAAGATACAGTTGACATGTATAATCCAAAGGTAGTACAGGCTTCTATGGGGGCTATTTTCAGAACAAAAATGCATTATACAAACTTATGTGATTTTATAGGTAAAAACTCCCATAAGACAGAAATTTACGGGACATTTCTCAATGCATCAAACATTTATAGGGAATCACTTTCCGGAAGTGGAATAATTGTAATAGGAAGTGAGTCCAACGGAATTTCCCCGGAAGTAGAAGGTCTTATAAAAAAGAGGCTCTTTATCCCATCATTCACTGGAAAAGCAGGCTGTGGCTCTGAATCTTTGAATGTGGCTATAGCAACGGCTATTGTTTGCTCTGAATTCAGACGTTCTTCTGTCTGACAGCCTCAAACATTACTACTGAAGCAGCTACTGAGACATTAAGAGAACCGATTGCACCTAATAGAGGAATTCTGGCTTTATCTGTCGCAAGACTTAAAACGGAATCGGAAATGCCCTTGTTTTCGGACCCCATTATAATGGCTGTTGGTTTTTTGAAGTCAATCTCATAAATGCTCTTTTTTGCCTTTTCATCAGCTGCAACTATTTGAAATCCAGATTCAATAAGATAATAAATAGCTACTCTTAGATTTGCAGCCTTAGATGTTGCTATTCTAAGCAACGCGCCAGCAGATGTCTTTATTGCATCAGCATTGACTGCTGCCCCTCCTTTTGCTGGCAGGATAATACCGGCAACACCTGCACACTCTGCTGATCTGGCAATTGCTCCAAAATTTCTTACATCACTTACCCCGTCAAGTAGTATAAACAAAGGAGCTGCACTCTTTTTCATTGCGTTTTCGACCATATCTTCAATTGGAATATACTCAACCTGAGAAATGAATGCAATGACACCCTGATGATTACCGTTTGTAATACTGTTTAATTTTTCTGCCGGGGCAAACTGTACAGGAATCTCTTTCTCCTGTAGCCTCTCAATCAGCTGGCGAAACTGTATTCCCTCCAGACCTTGTTTAAAAAGAACTTTTTCAATTTTCTTATTGCTTTCCAATGCCTCCATAACAGAATGCATTCCATATAGATAATGTGTCTTTTGTTCCATTTTTGTGTTTCTTTTTGTAAATATAACTTTATTTTAACTCTGTTGGGTGGCCCACTCCTCCAACTTCAAATCCAGTTCAAGTTTGTAACCATTATACTCTTTCAAAATTTCATCAAGAGTGTTGTTTTTTTGAGGATTAGCGAGGATTATTTCAATTTCTGCTATCTTTTTTTCCAACCAGTCGATTCTCTTCTCACAAGCCTCTATAATATTTCTTTTTTTACGAGACTCTTTTTCAATCTCCTTTTGCTCCTGATGCGACAATAACTCTTTTTTATTATCCCTGACAACTCCTGTATCTTTTTTGTCAGGTGAATGGAATTCAAGTTCTCTTAAATTTTCCATTTTCTTTCGTGACAAAAATTCCATTACACCTCCAAGGTGCTCCTTTACCCGACCGTCTTTAAATTCGTATACCTTATTTACAAGTCCGTCAAGAAAATCTCTATCATGCGAAACCAGTATCAATGTGCCATCAAAGTTTGCAAGAGCCTGCTTCAAAACATCTTTAGATCTTATATCCATATGATTTGTAGGCTCATCCAACACTAATAAATTTCGTGGTTTAAGTATGAGTTTTGCCATTGCCAGTCTGGCTCTTTCGCCACCGCTTAGTACTGCTGTCTTTTTATTTACATCTTCACCCTTAAAAAGAAATGCCCCCAGAATGTCCCTGAGTTTTGTCCTTATGTCACCAACAGCAATTTTATCCAGAGTCTCCAGGACAGTATCATTTTTATCCAATAAATCTTCCTGATTTTGGGCATAGTATCCAAGGGATACATTGTGTCCAAGCTCAAGGATACCACTTTTAGGACTTATCTCGTTTGCTATAAGTCTTATAAAAGTAGTTTTGCCCTCACCGTTCCTTCCTACTAAAGCAACCTTCTCTCCACGTTCGATTGTGATATTTGCTTTGTCAAATACTACCTTCTCTCCGAACTGCATTTTCAGGTCCCTTGCATTTATAACAACCTGTCCAGACCTTGGGGAAGGTGGAAATTTGACAGCAAGAGATGATTTATCCTCATCATCAATCTCTATCCGTTCAATTTTATCCAGTTGCTTTATCCTTGATTGTACCTGATTGGATTTTGTTGCCTTATATCTGAACTTTTCAATAAACTCTTCAGTCTTCTCAATTTTTCTCTGCTGATTGTCATATGCCGCTCTTTGTTGCTCAATTCTCTCTTTTCTCAACTCAAGATATCTGGAATACGGGACTTTATAGTCGTAAGCCTTGCCCAGCATCAGCTCCACGGTCCTGTTGGTGGCATTGTCAAGAAATTTTCTGTCATGGGAGATTAAAACCAAAGAACCGTAGTAATTCTCGAGATACTCCTCCAGCCATTGGATAGATTCAATATCTAGATGGTTGGTAGGTTCATCCAGCAACAGGACATCAGGTTTTTTGAGCAATACTTTCGCCAGTTCTATCCTCATGTTCCATCCCTGGCTGAATGTATGTGTTGGCCTGTCCAGTTCATTACGGTTAAAACCCAATCCTATAAGTGTTTTCTCAGTTAATCCCTCAGGATTTTCCGATCCGTAATAGTGTATTTTGTCGCTGATATCATTTATACCAACCATGAGTTTATGGTACTCATCACTCTCATAATCATCTCTGTTTGCCAATTCATGACTTATTCGTTCCATCTCTCTTTGCAAATCAAAAAAATACAAAAAAGCAGTAAGAGCCTCCTCAAACACAGTCTTATCTTTTGCATGCTCCATCTGTTGAGGGAGATAACCAATTGATATCCCGACAGGTTTTACAACAAGACCTTCAGTTGGTTTGTTTATTCCCATGATTAACTTAAGCATGGTAGATTTTCCGGAACCGTTTTTCCCTACGAGCCCAATTCTGTCCTTTTCGCTGATATGGAAATTAATATCATTTAAAAGCGTAAACCCGCCAAAGGAAACGGTTAGGTTATTTATCGATATCACGACTTACTACTATGCTAAATTCATATAGAAGATAAAGAGGCGCTCCGACAACAAAAAGGGTAAAAGCGTCGCCGCTTGGTGTTATCACAGCGGCTAAAATTATTAGAAATACAAAGGCATGTTTTCTGTATTTCTTAAGAAATGACTTATTTATGATTCCCATCCTGGAAAGAATACTTGCCAAAGCCGGCATTTCAAATACAATTCCCATTATAAGAATAAGCCATGTAAACATGGATATATAGGACTTGAGTGAAATTTGGTTAACCACCCAGTCACTCACCTGATATGTTCCTAAAAACCTGACTGTTAATGGAAATACGAAAAAATATCCAACTAAAACGCCAATAAAAAACAGGATTCCGGCAAAACCGAATGCTTTATTTATGGCTCTTTTCTCTTTTTCGTAAAGCCCAGGTTTTACAAAGTTCCATAACTGATATAAAATGAATGGCACAGAAAGAATAAATGCCAGTGTCATTGAGATATTTACATGCGTAAAAAACTGAGCAGAAAGTTCTATGTTGATCAGATTCAAATGAAAAGGTTCCGGTGCAATTGCAGGATATGAAAGTAAAACAGAGAGTGCACCAAACCACTTATAAAGTATAAAATCAGAGTCAATAGGTGCAAAGATGATTTTGTCAAAAACAAAATTCTTGTTCAGGAAAATTACAACCATCAGAACAATAATGACAATGGCAGATCTGAACAAGACTTTTCTAAGCTCATCCAGATGTTCCCAAAATGTCATTTCACCACTCACTGCTTATCTTCCTTTTTCTCTTCGTTAATGGTGTCTTTCATCTCTTCTTCTACTCCTTTCATCCCATCCTTAAAGCTTTTCACACCTTTACCAATGCCCTTCATCAGTTCAGGAATTTTTTTTCCTCCAAAAAGAAGAAGCACTATTAGAGCGACAATTATTATTTCAGTTGCTCCTACTGTTCCAAAAAGTAATAGATGATTCATATTAATATTATTTAGTAATTATTATTCAAAGAAAAGGGCAAATTTTTCTGCTATATATTCAGGTACCCTGGTGGGTTTTCGTGTATCTTTGTGAATGAAGCCCAATGTAACACTTCCATCGCATACAATTTGATTTTCCTCATTGTAAATTGTTGTTTCAATGACAATTCTTGCTTTAGGAGGCTCAGTGACCGTGCTCACAATTCTTAACTTCTCTCCTTGTCTGGCTGGAACCTTGTAGTTACAAATCACATTTACCACAGGCATCATTATTCCGGCATCCTCAATCTTCTGAATTGGTAGCCCCAGATCTATTAACGCCTGGTTCCTTCCACATTCGAAATACCTTATATAATTGGAGTGATGAACCACCCCCATTAGGTCAGTTTCGTAGTATCTTACTTCAAGGGTTGTTTCAGAAACAAACATAATCTATTTTTTTAGTTCCCGTTTTAATTGAGTCAATTTAGAAATCTTTGTCATAGCATCACTCTGCTTCTTATATTCCATTTCAACTACATCCTTAGAAGCATTGGCTACAAATTTCTCGTTAGATAGCTTTTTGTTTACAGCAACAAGAAAACCTTCCAGATGTTTTATTTCGCTCTCTATCCTTGTAATTTCGTCATCTTTATTCACAAGATTTCCGAGTGGCAGGAAAAATTCTACAGTGCCAACCATAAATGATGACCCATTGAGTGATTCTTCTTTTTCTGAATATGGTTTGATTGCATTAATATTGGCCATCTTCTTTATGATGCAGTATAAAGCTTCTGAAAAATCTCCCTTAATATAAAGGGAAAGTGGCTCTTTAGGTGATATGCTTTTTGACTGTCGGATGCTCCGGATGTTTACGATTGTTGCTTTTGCCTGCTCCACGTTCAAAATAAGATCAGTTGAGTATTTCTCAGCCTTTGGCTGCTTAAGAATCATTATGCTCTCACCATCTTTAGTATTACTGAGATTTTGCCATAATTCTTCTGTAATAAAAGGCATAAAAGGATGGAGAAGTTTCAGTAATTTGTCGAAATAGACCAAAGTGGCCTCATGAGTGCCCTTGTCCATAGCTCCACCCTGAACAGGCTTTATTATCTCAAGATACCACGCACAGAAATCATCCCAGAAAAGTTTGTATAGAAGCATAAGGGAGTCAGAAAGACGGAACTTTTCAAAATGGTCATTCATTGTCTCAATTGACTGAGATAGCAGACTGTCAAACCATTCAACAGCAACTTTGTTTTGGGGAGATGTGGTTAAAGAGTCGTCAACCTGCCAGCTCTTTATGAGTCTGAATGCGTTCCATATCTTATTAGAGAAGTTTCTTCCCTGTTCTACCTGACTCTCGTCAAATAGTATGTCGGTGCCTGCACTGCTACACAACAGCATGCCTACACGTACCCCGTCAGCACCAAAATTTTCCATCAGTTTTATTGGGTCGGGCGAGTTGCCTAGCGATTTTGACATCTTCCTTCCCGACTTGTCCCTTACGGTACCTGTCAGATAAACATTCCTGAAGGGGAGGCCTCCGCAGAACTCATGCCCTGCCATCACCATACGGGCTACCCAGAAAAAGAGAATTTCAGGGGCAGTGACCAAATCGTTTGTTGGATAATAGTAAGCAAGTTCCTTATTTGGCTCTCTATCAGGAAATCCTGGTTTTCCTGCATCAAATACTGATATTGGCCACAACCATGAAGAGAACCATGTATCAAGCACATCATTGTCCTGTTGTAGGTCAGAAACTGACAATTCCGGATTTATTTTTTGAGCTGCCTTAAGTGCTTCTTCCTTGTTCGATTCAACTACAAATTCTCCATTCGGCAGGTACCATGCCGGTATTCTCTGACCCCACCAAAGTTGTCGGGATATACACCAGTCATGTACATTCTCCATCCAGTGCCGGTATGTATTCTTGTACTTGTCAGGAATCAGCCTTATTTGGTCACTTTCTACATACTTCAAAGCATTTTCAGCAGCTTCATTCATTTTTAAAAACCATTGTAAAGAAAGTCTTGGTTCAATGACAGCATTTGTCCTTTCGGAATAACCAATCTGAGATGTATATGGCTCTTCTTTCTCAAGATTGCCCGCCTCTGCAAGCATCTTTACAATTTTTCTCCTTGCAGCAAACCTCTCTTCACCTATCAATATCTGTGCTTTATCATTCAGTTTGGCATACTTGTCAAGAATGTCAATTACAGGGAGTTTATGTCTCAGCCCAATTTCATAGTCATTGATATCATGTGCCGGAGTGATTTTCAAACAACCAGTTCCAAAATCCATAGAAACATAATCATCCTCAATAACCGGAATCTCCTTGTTGATTAGAGGAATTAGTACCCTTTTGCCTTTCAGCCAGTTATAACGTTCATCCAGTGGATGCACACAAATGGCAGTGTCTGCCATAATTGTTTCTGGACGTGTTGTTGCAATTACAATGAATTTATCTGTGGTTTTACCATTTTCAGATATAAAGTATTTAAGATAGAAGAGTTTCGACGGGGTCTCTTTACGGATTACCTCCTCGTCGCTGACTGCTGTTTGTCCCTCAGGGTCCCAATTCACCATCCTTACGCCTCTGTAAATCCATCCCTTCTTGTAAAAGTAAACAAATGTATTTACTACACTGGAACTTAAATCTTCATCCATAGTGAATTTTGTCCTTTCCCAGTCACAAGATGCACCAAGCTTTTTCAGTTGTTCCAGGATAATACCTCCGTGCTTCTCCTTCCACTCCCAGGCATGTTTCAGAAATTCATCTCTTGATATATCTGTTTTCTCTATTCCCTCAGTTTTAAGTTTTGCTACAACCTTCGCCTCCGTGGCTATGGATGCATGATCTGTACCCGGAACCCAGCAGGCGTTTTTTCCCAACATTCTAGCACGTCTTATCAACACATCCTGTATGGTATTGTTAAGCATATGTCCCATGTGAAGGACACCAGTAACGTTAGGAGGAGGAATTACAATTGTATAGGCCTCTCTGTCATCTGGTTCAGAATGAAAAAAATTATTCTTTAACCAATAAGAATACCACTTATCTTCTGTTAAAGACGGGTCATATTTTGCGGGTAAATCCATATTTTATCAACACTTTTTTTGAATCTAAGCTACAAAGTTAATCAATTATAAAACGCATACAAAATTCGCTTATAAGAAAAAATCTTATCTTTGCAGGGTTTTAACACTAATAACATATTATGAATACTGATAATGAGCTAAATATAGAGTTAAGCGGAGAAGTAGCGCAAGGCTCTTACTCAAACCTCGCAATAATCACACATTCCAGCAGTGAATTTATTATTGACTTTATAAGGATGATGCCTGGTGTGCCTAAACCACAGGTAAACAACAGAATAATAATGACTGCAGAACATGCCAAAAGACTATTCCTTGCACTTGAGGATAATATTGCAAAGTTTGAAAAACAGTATGGAGAAATTGAGCTTCATAACGAGCAGAAAAACATGATTCCTATGGGCTTTGGAAGCAATTCAGCCGAAGCATAATATACATTAAACAAATATGACTAAAACCTTTAAAATTGTTGTACTGGCAAAGCAAGTGCCAGATACACGTAATGTTGGAAAGAATGCTATGAAAGAGGACGGAACTGTTAACCGTGCCGCTCTCCCAGCAATTTTTAATCCCGAGGACATGAATGCACTCGAACAAGCTTTAAGAATTAAGGACCGGTTTCCGGGAAGTAAAGTATTGCTTCTGACTATGGGACCATCCAGAGCTGCAGAGATAATAAGAGAGGGATTTTTCCGCGGTGCCGACGGTGGAGTATTATTGACAGACAGGAAATTTGCAGGAGCTGATACCCTGGCTACCTCATATGCTCTGGCTATGGCGATAAAGAAAATGAATCCTGACATGATAATTGCCGGAAGACAGGCAATTGACGGCGATACTGCTCAAGTGGGGCCACAGGTGGCAGAAAAATTGAATCTCCCACAAGTGACATATGCAGAAGATATTATGGGGTTTGAAAACGACAAGATAACCATAAAAAGAAGGCTTGAGAGAGGGGTTGAAGTGGTGACATCTACATTACCTGTAGTTATTACGGTTAATGCAACCGCCGCACCTTGCAGACCAAGAAATGCAAAGCAACTAATGCGATTCAAACATGCCCGAACCTTAACCGAGGAACAGGATAACGAGCATAACTCATATCTTCCCATATTCAGTCTTGAGTCATTGATAATTCCCGAATGGGGTGTTGCTGATGTAGGTGGAGACGAAGCAAATTACGGGCTTTCAGGTTCTCCCACCAAGGTTAAAAAGATAGAAAACATTGTTTTTCAGGCAAAGGAATCCAAGAGACTTACTTCAGCTGACCAGGATATTGATTCGCTTATTAAAGAGCTTATCTCTTCTCACACTATTGGTTAACAAATAATAAATAGACAATGAATAACATTATAGTATATATAGAAACAGAAAACGGAAAAATCGGAGATGTGAGCCTTGAGTTGCTGACAAAGGCGCGTTCTCTCGCTAAAGGGCTCTCATGCAACCTGGAGGCTTTAATGATAGGCCATAAAGTAAGTGAACTCCAGAATGAATTATTCGCATATGGAGTGCAAAAAATTCATATTGCCGACGATCCTAGGCTGATAAATTATCTTACACTTCCATATTCTGCAATTACAATATCCCTTTTTAAGGAGGAAAAACCACAGGTAGCTCTTTTTGGAGCAACCAGCCTTGGTAGAGATCTTGCACCACGGGTTTCAAGTGCATTGAAAAGTGGTTTGACCGCAGATTGTACCTCATTGGAAATAGGTGATCATACTGATACAAAATCAGGCACAATTTATAAAAACCTTTTATACCAAATTCGTCCGGCATTTGGCGGTAATATTATTGCTACAATCATAAATCCTGAGTGTCGTCCTCAGATGGCAACGGTAAGGGAAGGTGTAATGAAAAAAGAGCCTCTTGAATCTCCGGTAAAAGGTAAGGTAAACATTCTGGATGTTAAATCGATATTGAACAATGAGGACTTTATTGTTGAAATTATAGAGAGGCACATGGAAGAGAGGAAAATTGACATAAAAGGCTCACCGGTAATAATTGCCGGAGGTTTTGGTGTTGGATCAAGGGATAATTTCAAGCAATTGTTTGATTTGGCTCATCTTCTGGGGGCAGAAGTCGGAGCGTCAAGAGCAGCTGTTGATGCAGGCTTTGCCGACCATGCAAGACAAATAGGTCAGACGGGAGTTACAGTAAGACCAAAATTGTTTATCTCCGTAGGTATTTCAGGTCAGATCCAACATACCGCAGGAATGGACGAATCGGCTATGATTATATCGATAAACAGCGATCCTGATGCACCGATCCATCAGATTGCAGACTATGCAATCGTGGGTGATTTAAATGAAGTTTTACCTAAGATGATACAGTCTTACAAAAAAAATAGCAAATAGTATGGCAAACTTTTATAAAGATAATAAAGACCTTAAATTCCAGTTTCAGAATCCGTTAATGAAAAAAATCGTGCAACTTAAGGAGCAGGATTTCAAGGATTCCGGCAAGTTTGATTACGCTCCATGTACAGGTGAAGATACTCTGGATTCTTACGAAAAAGTTATGGAGATCGCTGGTGAGATTTGTGGAGATGTCATTGCAGTAAATGCCGAGGAGGTGGATAAATGTGGACCACATCATGAAAATGGCAGAGTGACTTATGCTCCGGGTACACAACAGAATCAGGATGTATTGATTCAAGCGGGACTTTACGGAATGTCACTTCCAAGAGAATTCGGTGGCCTTAATTTTTCGATGGTTCCTTATGTAATGGCAGGTGAAATGGTAGCAAGGGCAGATGCCGGTTTTGCAAATATCTGGGGACTTCAGGATTGTGCCGAAACAATTCATGAATTCGCATCAGAAGAGCTTAAAAACGAGTTTTTACCCAGAATAAATCAAGGTCAGACTTGTTCAATGGACCTTACCGAACCGGATGCAGGAAGTGATCTTCAGGCAGTTATGCTTAAAGCCACATATAATGAGAAAACCGGAATATGGTATCTGAATGGAGTAAAACGGTTTATAACTAATGGAGATGCCCAGATTAAACTGGTACTGGCCCGATCAGAAGAGAACACTACCGATGGAAGGGGACTTTCATATTTTGTTTATGACAAGGACTGGGAAGGAGTTCAGGTAAGAAGGATTGAAAACAAGCTTGGGATAAAGGGATCTCCTACATGTGAACTTGTATTCCATAACGCTCCCGCCAAATTAGTTGGTGAAAGAAGAATGGGGCTAATCAAGTATGTAATGACTCTTATGAATGGTGCTAGATTGGGAGTTGCTGCTCAATCAGTTGGAATATCAGAAGCTGCGTATCGTGAGGCTTTGAAATATGCTCATGAAAGGACACAGTTCGGTAAGCCGATTGTTCAGTTTCCTGCGGTTTACGAAATGTTGGCTATTATTAAGGCAAAACTTCAGGCCTCAAGAGCTCTTCTTTATGAGACAACCCGTTTCGTCGATATTTACAAAGCTTATGGTTTTATAGCCGAAGAACGTAAACTCACACCTGAGGAGAGACAGGAATCGAAAAGTTACCAAAGGCTTGCAGATATGTTTACGCCAATCGTAAAACTTATGGCATCGGAATATTCAAATCAGAATGCATACGACTCACTTCAAGTGCATGGTGGTTCAGGATTCATGAAGGATTATCCAATCGAGAGAATTTTCAGAGATGCCCGTATTACAACCATTTATGAAGGAACGTCTCAATTACAGGTAGTTGCGGCTCAGAGATATGTGACAAACGGTGCATACCTAAACCAAATAAAGGAGTACGAAAAAACCGAGTTTAAGCCGGGTTTCTCTCAGTACAAAAAAACACTTGCCGAGATGGCCGAACAATATCAACAGGCTGTTGCTCTTGTTGCAGGTTCAGATAATGAAGTTATTGACTTTCATGCACGCAGACTGGTGGAAATGGCAGCACATATAATCATGTCATACTTGTTGATCATAGACTCTCAGTCTGACGACAGTTTTGAAAATTCCGCATCTGTATATCTAAACATATCAAAAGCATGGAACGATGAACGTTATTCTTACATTAAGGATTTCGCACCTTCAGACATAAATCCATTTGTTTCAATAAAAGAAGAAATAGTACCTGAAGCATAACATTGTTTCATAGTCATGAGAAAATTATTCACGATTCTTGGCCCTTTTGTTTTGGTGGTTTTTATATCATCATCTTGTTCAAGAAAGATATATTATACTGAAAACAAGGAGCAACTGAACAAAAAAGTCTGGGCATGGATGTCTGGCAAAATTGCCATGACACCAGAACAATGGGAACATTATTTCAGTTGTGCCTCAAGTGCCGGAATAGATGCAATAATATTGGAGTGTCATGGGGGATATCCCGAGATACAAGGTGACACTACAGATTTCACAGACAAGGGGGCAATCACTATTATTAAAACAGCAATACCCTATGCGAAGAAATTCAATATTGAATTGCATGCATGGATCTGGACAACAAACCGTACAGAATTGAATCTCAGAGAGTCTCATCCTGAACTTTATCAGGTGAATGCACTGGGTCAGTCATGTCTTGATATCAAATTGTACAACAGGGAACATTACAGGTGGCTATGCCCTACCCGACCTGGAACAACAGAATATCTGAAGGCTCGGGTGGCAGAGTTGGCAGAAATTGATGGCCTTGCAGGTATTCACCTGGATTTTATAAGGTATCCAGATGCAATTCTTCCATACGGTTTGCACAAGTCGCGTGGAGTTTTTCAGGACAAGGTATATCCTCTATGGGATCATTGTTACTGTGAAGCTTGCCGGTCGGCATTCAGCAAAAAAACAGGTATTGACCCCATTAAACTTGAAGACCCTACATCAAATACAGAATGGATGCAATTCAGATATGATGCCATAGCCAAAGTTGCAAGTGAACTATGCCATGTGATAAAATCGCATGGCAAAATTGCTTCTGCTGCAGTTTTTGCATCACCAGTGGAGTCAAAAAAGCTTGTCCGACAAGATTGGGCCAACTTTAAGAATATTGATGTCCTTTTTCCTATGATATACCATAAGTTCTATGACAAGCCTGATGAATGGATAGAAACTTCAACAAAAGAGGGAGTTAATGCACTCAGAACACACAAGAGCAGTGCATACCTTTGTTCAGGATTATTCGTGGGACATGTGACAAAAGAGAGAATTGACGAAATGTTTGATTATGCATCAAAAGGTGGATCAAAAGGAATATGTCTTTTCTCACTAGAGGGAGTAGACAAAACCGAGGGTTATTGGGATGCTCTCGGTGAAGCAATCATCAGATACAAAAAGTAGGTTCTTCTTTCAGCATTTCTCCTTATAACCACAATCGCAAGCTTCGTCTGTATTCTCAAATTCTATTGTGAGGTGTCCGATTCCATACTTCTCCCCTATACAACGAATCTCTTGCTTGTATTTCGCAAGTTCCTCCAATGATGACTCTTTTTTCAATACAACATGCATAGTGAGAATGTGGTTCTCACCATCCAGGCTCCAAAGATGAAGGTCGTGAATAGATTCAATGGCATTCATAATCGTGATTTCCTGTATAAATTCTTCTGTCTTCACTCCCCTTGGAATCTCCTGGAGCATTATTTTTAGTGTTTTGGACAAATTCTTATAGACATTAATTAAAACCCATATAGTTATTCCTATTGAAAGTAGAGGGTCTATGACCGGTAAGTTGACGAACATCATAACTACGCTTGCAATAAGCACTGCTATCCAGCCAAGTACGTCTTCCATCATATGAATCAACACTGCTTTTTCATTAAGCGAAGACCCTTTTTTTAGTCGTAATACAGCTGCTCCGTTGACGATTATCCCAAGGATAGCCAGCAGCAGCATTCCTGTGGCATTTGACTGTTGTGGTTCAATAACTCTTTTTACACTTTCAGCTATTATAAAAATCGAACTTACAGCCAGAACAATAGATATGAATATTGATCCAAGAAGCGAAAATCGTTTATATCCATATGAATAAAATTCATCACTTTTTTTACCCGCTCTTTTTTGCAGATAATATGCAACTCCGAGAGATATACTGTCGCCGAAATCATGCAGTGCATCTGAAAGTATTGCAACACTATTAGTAAACAATCCGCCTGCCAGCTCAATTATAGCAAACAGAAAGTTTAAAACAAAGGCCATTTTTATGTTTCCTGAAGATATCGAATTGGCGTTGTCGCCATTATGTTCTTTTGAATCCATATTTATATTATTTCTAAGAATATCTGATGCAAAACTACTAAGAAATTTATTGATCAAAAATATTTACCTTTGCTCAATATAGTAACAATCCGGCTATGAACAATAATCTGAAAGTCGTAATCTTCTCATCTTCCTTACATGATTCATCAACTCTTCTTGATACCAGAGTTGAGTTATTCAATGAATTAAGATCTGAATATGAAGTCGAACTAATTGACAGTTCACAAGTTGTAAGCTCTTTAGCAGGAGAAGACCTGGTTATCGCATTTATTGCGACAGGTGGAACAGAAGAGAAGTTTGCCGGAAAATACCAATTGCTCTCTAATCCTGTCGTTATCCTCAGCGATTCTTATCACAACTCACTTGCAGCCTCATTGGAAATCTCTTCATGGCTTAGTAATAAAGAGGTTAAACACAAACATTTAAACTTTCCGCTTTCACCATCGAGAAGATTCTGCGAAGATTTTAAACAGGAGGTATCTGCATTAATGCAAATCCAGTTGGCTCGTTATAAATTGTCTAAAGCTGTTGTTGGTCTTATTGGCGGTGAATCGTCGTGGTTAATCTCCTCCAAAGTGAATCTCAATTTTGTGTCAGAAAAATTTGAGACAAAATTTCTCCCCATAAATATTTCCGAACTGGAGGAATTATATAAAAATGAGGATGTTTCATTCAGTATTAATGAACCATTGATTCAGGAGATGACAGATAAAAGGGATGGTGACAGATCTCAAAAAGACATTACTGATGCAATTAAAATGTATCTGGCTTTGAATAAACTAATTGATGTTCACAATTTGAGTGCTCTTACAATAAAGTGTTTCGACTTGTTATCATCTTGCAGGACAACATCATGCCTGGCTTTATCATTGTTGAACGATAGAGGAATTGTAGCTGGTTGTGAGGGTGATATTCCCTCTTTATGGTCAATGTTGATTGCTGACGCGCTTTGCGGGACTGCATCGTTTATGGCAAACCCATCATCAATAGAGGTTGATGAAAAAAGTGTCGACTTTGCTCATTGCACAGCTCCCGTAAGTTTGTCAAAGAGCTATACCCTTCCTTCTCATTATGAATCAAAGATTGGAATTGGTATTGCTGCACAACTACCTCTTGGAAAGTATACTATTTTTAAATGCAGTGGGGAAAACCTGGATAGATACTACGCATATGAGGGAGAAATTGTCCAGAATACAAGTGTAGTTGAACGATGCAGGACGCAGGTTAAATTTATTTTCAAGTCCGCTCTTGATTTAGATGAATTTCTTAACAGTCATTCAGGAAATCACGCTATAATTCTACCAGGAAAGCATAAAAAAATATTGAGTGAATTTTTTAATCTTAATTGATTCAACAATGAAATATATCATGTCAAAACACATAAATTCAATACGTAAAACAATATTGTTAATATTAACAACAATTGTGTTACTAGGTGCTAATGAAGCATTCTCGCAACAAATTGATAATCTTGACCCAGTAATAATTAATGCCGTCTCCTCTATCTCTGCTGATAGTATTAAAAATTATGTCGCAGATCTTCTTAAGTTCCATACAAGACATAATCTTAGTTCAAAAAGTGATAAGAACAAAGGAATAGGAGCTGCATCAGATTATATTTTCAATAAAATCAACTCATTTACCAAAGAATCCGGGCCTGTAATATCTGTGGAAAGAATAGAATACAAAGCAGGAGGAAAAGGAAGCAGGCTGGGCAGAGAGATTGTATTATCCAACATAGTTGCTACGATAAAGGGTTCTTCTGCCAAAGATAAAAGAGTGATTGTTCTACTTGCCCATTACGACAACCGTATTGACAATAATAACGATTCAACCTCGTTTGCCCCCGGGGCTAACGACAACGGAAGCGGAGTATCTGCTCTGATTGAGATAGCGAGGGTATTATCTTCTTACAAACTACCAGTAACAATAAAACTTATTTTTTTGTCCGGAGAGGAACATGGCCTTCTGGGGGCAGACCATATGGCCCAGATTGCTATGGACGAAAAATGGGATATTGTCGCTGTCATTAATAATGATATGATAGGAAACTCGGCTGCAAGCGAAACAGACAGCAGGAATAATACCAGGGTGAGAATCTTTTCCGAAAATATTCCAGCCTTGGAAAGTGATGATATGAAAAAAGAGAGACTCTTCAATTCATCCGAAAACGACAGCCCTTCGCGTCAATTAGCAAGATATATTAAGGAAACAGGAGAAAGGTATGTATTGAACCTGAACATTAGCCTTATATACAGGAATGATAGGTTTGGCCGTGGTGGAGACCATACTCCATTCAGTAAGAGAGGTTTCACATCAGTTAGGATTTGCGAATACTATGAGAACTACAACAGAACACACCAACCAATTATTTTCAAAAATGGAATCCAATATGGTGACCTTATTGAAGGAGTCGACTTTGAATATGTAAGAAAGAATGCCTCGGTCAATCTTTCAACTGTGATGAACCTCTCTTTAGCTCCTTCAGTTCCTGCTGAAGTAAAAATTGACCTCTCCTCTTTGTCCGGTGAAAGCAAAATTACATGGAGGTCTCCTGAAACAGGGAAGAAACCAGATGCTTACTATTTGTTAATTAGGGAAACAGATAAATCTCAGTGGGAAAGAAAAATACTTGTTAAGACGAATAGTATTATTGTCCCTTTAAGCAGAGATAATTTTTTCTTCGGCATTCAATCTGTAGATAACATAGGGCATGAAAGCCTGCCGGTGCTTGCAACCGGCACCAGATAATATATGAAAAACATGTACAGAATATCCTTCTGCGGGTCAGGAAACGTAGCATACCGATTGTCAATGGCAATAAAAGCGGCAGGTTTTCCTGTTCCGTATATTTGCGGACGTAATTCAGAATCGTCTGAAAAACTGGTTCATATCCTTAACAAGACCGACAATAATCCCCACCATATAACTGAAAGCACAAAGTATACAAATGAGATAAAAATGCTTGCCGATTCAGATATTGTAATCATGGCAGTTTCAGATGACGCAATTGAAGTACTTGCAGACAATTTTGTCAAGGCTTTTACAGGGATTGTAAAGAAACCAATCTTACTTCATACCAGTGGTGCTTCTTCATTGAATCTGCTTTCCGGAAATGATTCATATGGAGTAATTTACCCATTAATGACTCTAAGTAAGATAAAACCGGTGGATTTCAGACAAATACCTTTTTTTATTGAATTTTCAGACGATGATGTTAAAAATATTCTTACTGAAATTATCTTCTCACTAGGTGCAGAATACAGAATTACGGACTCACAGGAGAGGCTAAAAATTCATCTTGCAGCTGTTTATGTCAGTAATTTTGTCAACTATCTGACAGGACTGGCATTCGACATAGCAAAACCAAACCACATGTTTCTCATGCCCCTTGCAATAGAGACTGTCAGAAAGGCATTTCTTTACGAACATCCATCTATTGTTCAAACCGGTCCAGCAAAAAGAGGAGATAAGAAAACCATTGAAAAGCACCTCTCTCTCCTCTCAACCATGAATGAACACAAAGAGATGTATGAGGTTATCTCAAAACTGATAGCAGGACAAAAAACAAAAAAAAACATATAACAACCATTTATGTCAAATTATAAAATCAAACTCTCTAAAATCAAAGCTTTTGCATTTGATGTAGACGGCGTATTCACCGATGGGACCGTACTTGCAACAGAGACTGGCGACCTTCTTAGATCACACAATGCAAAAGACGGCTTTGCTGTCAGAAAGGCAATTATTCAGGGTTTTCCTGTTGCAATTATTACTGGAGGAGCTTCAGAAAGTATTGTGAAACGATTCGCTCTCATTGGAATGGATAGAAATGACATCTACCTTAAATCAAATTATAAAATCCCTGACTTCATTGACTTTTGTGAAAGGCACAAATTGCAGCCCGATGAGGTTCTGTTTATGGGTGACGATATCCCAGATATAGGTGTGCTTAAGTTGTGCGGTCTGGCAACATGCCCAGCAGATGCTGTTTCTGAAGTAAAAGAGATAAGTGAATACATTTCACTTTATCCTGGAGGCAAAGGATGTGTTAGAGACGTAATAGAACAGACACTTAAAATCCATAATAAATGGAACACAGATCCCGAAACATATTCTGGTTAATTTCACTGCTTAAGAAAAACAAATGTTGCGAGATAAACTAAAAGGGTTTGATATTATCCTAGCCTCTGCTTCACCCAGGCGGAGACAGTTACTTGAAGGAATAGATCTGGATTTCACAATTGAAAATGGTGGGGATATCGAGGAGATATTTGATCCTACAATGAATGTAATGTTGGTCCCGGAATATCTGGCAGAACTAAAATCCAAAGAATTTGCCAGAGCGCTCAATCATAATGAAATTCTTATTACAGCCGACACTATGGTCCTGTGTGATAACGAAATACTTGGCAAACCCCTTGACAGGCAGGATGCTGTAGCAATGCTTGTTAAGCTTTCAGGAAAAAAACATAAGGTATTAACCGGAGTATTTATAAGAAGCAACTCTAAAAGCAGATCATTTACAGCAACTACAGATGTATATTTCAGAGATTTGTCAATGAAAGAAATTGAGTACTATGTAGACAAGTATAACCCTTATGATAAGGCTGGCGCATACGGAGCACAAGAGTGGATCGGTTATATAGCAATAAGCCGGATTGAGGGTTCATACTTCAATGTCATGGGGCTTCCTGTTCAACGACTGTACATAGAACTGGATAAATTCTTAAGTGACTAAAGAATATAGTTCGTTTTCTACTTTCACACCTTCTCTGTCAATAAGATCTCTCAGGATATGAATATACGTATCTGTCTCATCCTCCATTAATACAGAAATTTCATTTAATGACCTGGGAGCCAATGCCAAAAGTTCAATTAATTTTCTTTCTATCTCATATTCATAACTCCTCCCATCTCCAGCCTTTCGGTATTCAATGCAAACATCACAAAACCCACATTCAGGAGAATTGTCCTGACCAAAATATTTAAGTAACTGAATTGATCGACATTCTTCATTGTCAGAAACATAAGAAATAATGCCATCAATTCTTGTCTGATATGTATTCTTGCGTTCCTCGTACTTCTTTGTAGAAATAAAAAGGTTTTTATTATCCAGCCTCTCTTCGTTTAATATTAGCAAAGGGGACCTCACACTAGGTATATAATTAATTATGTGCATTCTGGAGAGCAAAATCAGGTTTGATGCAACAGATGCCTTGCTGTTTCTTGAAACTCGCGCAATGTACTCTTCATCAATAGGTACAAATGCGGAAAAAAGTCCTGTGTATATCCTTAGTATGACCTTAATAAACGAGTCAAGAGAGGTACTCTTCAATTGTATTTTATACAGCTCATCTCTGTTTACAGTAAACATGATCCTGCTTGGGTTATCAATATCTTCTGTCAGATACCAGTATCCCTCTGTCTGTATGTACTTGATGGCATGATAAGCCGACAGAGTATGCAATTTCATATTTTTGGCAAAATCAGCAAGATTGAATTTTATCACATCACCCTTTCCCGATCCATATGCAAGTCCAAGGTAGATAAACAGCTTTTGGTATATATCCTTTATATAGTCAATTTTCGGAAAAGTAAGATTAGTTATCTGACGAAGTCTGCTTATATCTGTCCTGTTCCATAGCAGAACCGCATATGCTCTCTCTTGGTCACGACCGGCTCTTCCTGCCTCCTGGAAATAGGCCTCAACAGACTCAGGCAGGTCATAATGGCACACGAATCTGACATCGCTCTTATCTATTCCCATCCCAAAAGCATTGGTTGATACGATTACTCTTGTCTCTCCTTTTTTCCACGCATCTTGTTTTTTTGACCTTTCTAAAGAGTTGAATCCAGCATGATAAGCCTCAGCATCTATTCCTTGAGAAAGGAGAAAAGCAGCAAGTTCTTCTGCCCGTTTTCGTTCTCGCACATAAATAATTCCTGACCCCGGAACAGAGTGTGCAATTTTTAGAATCTGTCCGTTTTTGTCTTCTACATTCCTTACAACATATGAAATATTGGGCCTTTCAAACCCTGATTTTATCTGGTTAGGTTTTTTGAAACCTAGCTGATTCATTATATCTTCAGCAACTAAAGGGGTTGCGGTAGCCGTAAGTGCAATAATTGGGACATCCCCTATTATCTCCTTAAATTCTTTTATCGAGAGATAGCTGGGTCTGAAGTCATACCCCCATTGCGAGATACAATGAGCTTCATCAACTACCAGATAATTAATTTTCATCTGGGCAACTCTCACTTTAAGCATTTCGTTATGCAGCCTCTCTGGAGATATGTACAAAAACTTATAATCTCCATAGACAGCATTATCCAGAGCAATGTCAATCTCATTTTTCGTCATGCCTGAATGCACTGCCAATGCTTTAATATTTTTATTTCTAAGTGTCTCCACCTGATCTTTCATTAAAGCAATAAGTGGAGAAACAACAATACAGACACCCTCGCGTATCAAAGCAGGAATCTGGAAACAAACAGATTTACCTCCTCCGGTAGGTAGAAGCGCCAAAGTGTCATAACCAGAAAGAGCAGAGTTTATAATCTCCTCCTGCATGGGCCTGAATGACTCATAGGACCAGTATTTTTCAAGTATTTCCAGAGGAGTGTTCATAGCATTTTGGTATAAGGCAAATTTAGTAAAAATCGGGTGTTTATGGCAAGATTTTTGCTGAATTATAATGCGTTTTTATCGAATGATAAGATAATAATATCGGTTTTAATAAAATTTTTATATATATGACAAATTTAGATCTAACCAAGTACGGCATTAAAAATGTTGAAAATGTTATCCACAACCCTTCTTACGAAGTTATGTTTCAAGCAGAAATGTCTGAGAAAAATGAAGGATTTGAAAAAGGCACCCTTACAAATACTGGAGCAGTAGCTGTTAAAACCGGAGTTTTCACAGGTAGGTCCCCCAAGGATAAGTTCATTGTTAAAGACTCAATAACCGAAAACACTATATGGTGGGATGGTACTATAAATAAACCTATTGAACAAAAAGCATGGGCAGATTGCAAAGAATTAGTTCAAAATCAACTTTCTGACAAAGAGACTATTTATGTAGTGGATGCATATTGCGGCACAAACGAAGATACCCGCATTAAGGTTCGTTTTATAATGGAAGTTGCCTGGCAGGCACATTTCGTAACGAATATGTTTATACGACCATCAAAGTACGAACTAACCAATTTCGGTGAACCAGATTTTGTTTTTTTGAATGGCTCAAAAGTTACAAATCCTAAATGGAAAGAACATAATCTGCATTCAGAAGTTTTCGTTCTATTTAATCTCACAGAGAAAATGTCTGTTTGTGGAGGCACCTGGTATGGAGGAGAGATGAAGAAAGGGATATTCTCTATGATGAACTATTATCTACCGCTTAAAGGAATAGCATCAATGCATTGTTCAGCAAATGTTGGAAATGATGGTGACGTTGCTGTATTCTTTGGCCTTTCAGGCACAGGAAAGACTACTCTTTCTGCTGACCCAAAAAGATATCTCATTGGTGACGACGAGCACGGCTGGGACGAACATGGTGTATTTAACTATGAAGGTGGATGTTATGCAAAAACAATCAATTTGAGTGAAGAAAACGAACCTGATATATGGGGAGCAATAAAGAGAGACGCCCTTTTGGAGAACGTAACTGTAAATCCTGACGGTTCAGTAGATTATGCAGATGGATCAATTACCGAAAATACTCGCGTATCATACCCAATCTATCATATCAACAAAATAGTACTCCCATCAAAAGCCGGTCATGCAAAGAAGATAATATATCTTTCAGCTGATGCTTTTGGCGTTTTGCCTCCTGTTTCTATTCTTGACAAAGATCAGGCACAGTATCATTTCCTTTGCGGGTATACATCAAAATTAGCCGGAACAGAAAGAGGTATAACAGAACCGGTTCCATCCTTCTCACCTGCATTTGGCGAAGCATTCCTTACTTTGCACCCAACAGTATACGCCCAGACTCTTGCTAAGAAAATGGATGAGCATGGTGCTAAAGCATATCTTGTAAACACCGGATGGAACGGTACAGGTAAAAGAATATCAATTAAAGATACACGTGCAATTATTGACTCGATTATTGAAGGTACGATTGATCAGGTTCCTACTGTTAAGATTCCTATACTCAACCTTACAGCTCCTGTAAAATTAAAGAATGTATCAGAGGGTATTCTTGATCCAAGAGATACTTATACCAACAAAGAGGAGTGGGCAGAAAAGGCTAAGTCACTAGCTGCAAAATACATAAAGAATTTTGAACAATATTGCGACAACGATGCGGCAAAGGCTCTTATAGCTTGCGGACCAAAGTTGTAGTAACTGACATATGGGTTACATATCGTGTGCCCGATAATTTTACCTGACAAACGGGAATTGACAGAAGTTGTACAACAACTCAATAATCTGCCAATTTCCGTTTTCTGTTTTTACTTAATGCAAATAGGAAAGAAAAATATTAATAACTTTAGAAAAAAATTAAAAATGAATAAAGCAACATTAATTTTTGCAGCATGCACGTTGTTTGTTAGCTGCACGAATCAGGACGAAATGAAGTTAAAAGAGATTATCAGTCAAACAGAGAGTATTGTAAGGCCATTAGCCAAAGAGGCGAATCTTGCATACTGGAATGGAACAATTACAGGAGATACAGCAGAATTCAAAAAGTATTCCGATGCAAACATTAAAATTACCCAGATTTTCTCTAATCCGGAAACTTTTGCATCTCTAAAACAAATTAAAGAGAGTGGAAAAATTAAAGATTCTCTTTTAATCAGACAACTTACCATCCTTTACAACTCATTTCTGGCAAATCAGACAGATACAACCCTTCTTAATGCCATAATCAACAAGACAGCAGCTTTGGAACAGAAGTATGCAGAATTCAGAGCCAGCTTTAAAGGCAAAGATATATCAGACAATGAGGTTGAACGCATTCTGCAATCATCAAATGACAGTAAGGAGCTAATGGAAGTATGGATGGCACATAAGAACATTGGACCACATGTTGCAACAGATGTTATAGAATTAGTTAAATTAAGAAACAGGGTTGCGGTTTCACTAGGGTTCGACAATTATCATACAATGTCATTGGAACTTTCCGGTCAGAATCCGGAAGAGATTTCTTCACTTTTTGATGAACTCGACTCTTTAACAAGAGGTACTTTTGATAAGTTGAAAGATGAGATGGATTCTGCTTTTGCAATAAGGTATAAAGTTAAAAAGGAGATGTTGATGCCTTGGCATTTTCAAGGAAGGTTCTTTCAGGAATCGCCTCAACTATATCCTGTCGATCTTGACAAGTATTACAAAGGGAAAAATCTTGAACAATTGACCAGCGATTTCTACATGAGCATTGGTCTTGATGTCACTAAAATCATGGCAAACAGTGATTTGTATGAAAAACCAAAGAAAAACCAACATGCCTATTGTACAGATATTGACTCTGATGGTGATATAAGAGTACTTTGCAACGTCAGCGACAATGAACAATGGATGGGAACAATGCTTCATGAATTCGGCCATGCCGTCTACTCACAGGGACATGATATACCGGAGAATCCGTATCTATTAAGAAATGCTGCACATACTTTCACAACAGAAGCAGTAGCAATGATTTTTGGCCGTCTGTCGCGCAACCCGCAATGGATGAAACAAAGCCTTGGAATTCCTCAGGAGGAGATTGACAAGATTGCAGATGATTGCAATAAGTCATTGAAATTGCAGCAATTGGTATTCAGTCGCTGGGTACAGGTGGTATACCGTTTCGAAAAAGCAATGTATGCCAACCCTGATCAGGATTTGAACAAACTATGGTGGGATCTTGTAGAACAGTATCAGATGCTCCATCGTCCTCAAAACCGCAACTCTCCTGATTGGGCAAGCAAGATTCACATTGCATTGTATCCTTGCTACTACCACAACTACCAGCTTGGAGAATTATTTGCATCTCAGATGCATTATTATATTGTCAACAATATTTCCAAAACCGGTGATTTCAAAAATGAATCATACATTGGGAATAAAGAGATTGGCACATGGATGACAAAGAATATATTTAATGCAGGAATGAAATTTGAGTGGAATGAAATGATTGAGAAAGCAACTGGCGAAAAACTAACAGCTAAGTATTTTGCCGGGCAATTTGTTGATTAGATATCAAACATAGCAAATCGGCAGGCGCTTCAATCTGAGGCGCCTTTTTTCTTATTATCACTAATAGAACAATGGAACATGCTTCTCCTTGGCAGGCAGCATAATCTGAGTTTATCTCCTGCCGTAATCCCTATTTCCGATAAGGAATCAAATGCTGCTTTATATGCAAGGTCAGGAGTATTGTTATTTTCACTCAAATGACACAAAAACAGCGATCTCAGGTCGGGATGATAAATCTCTTTCAATGCTTTTGCTGTTTCATTGTTGCAAAGATGTCCCTTTCCATTGCTGATTCTTTCAATTAGAACCTTTGGATAACTGCCACCAACAAGCATATCATAATCATAATTTGATTCCAGTATCAAATGGTTGGCTCTCTTTGCATAACTGATTATTTCATCAGTGATCTTTCCAGCATCGGTAATAAGAGTGAATTTTTCCCCAAAAAAATCAATATGAAAGCCAATAGTATCAGTAGCGTCATGTGAAATTTCAAAAGGAGTTATTTTGACCCCTTTATATTCATACTCCTGGTCTTTTACAATAATCCTGCGGCAATCAATCAATGTCCCCCTGGTGCAAGGGTGGTACAAAAGAGAATTATGGAGTTCTTCAGTTGCCCAGACAGGAATCCGGTAACGATCTGAAAATGAACCCAGATGTTTTACATGATCAATATGGTCATGTGTAACGAGTATCAGGTCAATAAGCCCAATCGGAATATTACATTCAGCGAGTCTCTTCTTTATTGTTCTTACTCCTACTCCCACATCAATCAAAATAGAAACATCTTCATTACCAATATAGTAACAATTTCCATTACTTCCGCTTGATAAGCTTATAAAGTTTATCATAGCATATTTCTTATTGCTGTTTCCAAATCACTCTCCTGTGTTGCCAGTAATGTTTTATATCCTAATAAAGATGCAGAAGCTAAATTTGCAGGTCCGTCATCAATAAAGAGAGTTTCATTAGCATCAATGGATGCATCCTCGAGAACTTTTGCGAAGATTCCCGCATCTGGTTTAGCCATTTTCATTTGGTATGACAGGAACATTCTATGGAAATAGTCTTCCATTTTCTTGCCTTCAGTTTCAAAGAATGGTTTGACTGCCTTCATTGCGATAGGGTTTGTATTGCTTAGCAAGAAAATATTGTATCTGTTTTTTAATCTACTTATTGTTTGAAGTTTCTTTGTGGGTATCTCAACAAGAAAATCAGACATTGCCTGATCAATTTCTGAATCGGTCACCTTATTTTTGATATTATCTCTTATAAATGACCTGAATTCATCTTCAGTTATTAGTCCTAACTCAAAATCCAGAAAGGGACCCTTTTGAACAAACTCATTAAGAATTCTTCCAAAATCATCAAATCCCAATTTTCTGAATGATTCTATGCAGGCATTTTTATCTAATCTTACAATTACACCACCTAAATCAAATATAATATTCTTTATCATTTCAACATTAAAAGTTATATGGGTATTTATAAATACCTTTTTCTGTAATTATACCGGTAATATTCTCTGACCGTGTAATGTCAAATGCTGGATTATATACCTTAACTCCTCTTGGAGCCACACTGGATTTAAACATCAGATCTGTCACTTCATATGAAGGTCTCTCCTCTATAATAATGTCGTCACCACATATGCAATTATCATCTATCGAAGAAGATGGTCCTAAAATATAGAATGGTATTCCCATATTTTTCGCTATAACGGCAAGGCCTGCTGTGCCAATCTTGTTGGCTACATCGCCATTTTTTGCTATCCTGTCACATCCTGTGAATACTATATCTATCCAGCCCTTGTCCATAACAGAATATGCCATGTTGTCGCAAATTAAGGTTACATCAATACCATATTTCATCAGTTCGAATGCAGTCAGCCTTGAACCCTGCAATAAAGGTCTTGTTTCGTCAGCATAGACTCGTATGTTATATCCGGCATCCTTTGCAAGATAAACAGGCCCTAATGCTGTTCCTAGTCTGGATACAGCAAGATGGCCTGCATTGCAGTGTGTAAGAACTCCCATACCTGGTTTCAAAAGTGTCAGACCATACTCCGAGATGGATCCGCACATCTCTACATCCTCTGCCTTTATAGCATTAGCCTCCTCAAACATACATTTTAATAACTCATCTGTTGTCCTATCTGGAAACTCCAATAACGATAATACCTTTTTTTTCATCCTCATCAGTGCCCATGAAAGATTTACAGCAGTGGGTCTGGATGAATTTAGTCTTGATATCACCTCCAGTGTTCTTGTTTTAAAACTATTTACATTCAATGACTTCTCTCTGTTCATAATAACACAGAGTCCAAATGCTGCAGCTATTCCAATTGCCGGTGCACCTCTTACTTTAAGAGTATATATCGCATCAAAAATTTCATTCTCTTCATTTAATTGAAGAAACACTTCTTTTGCCGGAAGTTGAGTTTGATCTAAAATGACCAGTAGAGAATTGTCCGAGGAGATATCGACCGAATCGTATGGAAATGACAATTCCATTACTTAAAAAATCTTTTTTTGAGTTCGAGTAGTTGAGTAAGTTGTTTGTAGGAAAATTGTCTGGGAACAGCTTTTCTTGAATCAATCAGGTGTGATATTTTGCAGTGAGTTTCAACAATTTCTGTCCTCCAGTATGCATCTCTTATACTTTCACCCCATGTAAGAAGACCATGATTTTGAAGTACGAGAACATTTTTCCCTCTTGAAAGAGTCTCTACCTGTGATGCCAATTCATCTGAACCAGGGAGTGAATATGGCGCAAATATCATATCACCAATCCAAATAATTGCCTCAGGGCTTAAAAGTTGTGTAGGAAAATGATCTGTATAGGCATATGAGCATGTGTAAGGCGGATGTGAATGTATTACTGACTGTGCCGATGGATTAGCCTTGTATACAGAAAGATGGGAAGATATTTCTGAAGTAACAATATTCTCTCCATAAAGCTGGACCCCGTTTTTGTCAATAATTGTAAGATCGTCAACTGTCAATCCTTTTTTTGAGTATAATGTTGGAGTAGCAACTATCAGAAATTCAGAGATCTTTAGCGTAACATTCCCCCCGTTTCCTTCAACAAAAGCTTTTTGCCATAGAAGATCTGAGTAGTAACATACACTCTCAGCTTCCGGATAATATTTTTTTGGTATTGGAGGCATAATTCTGATATTAATTATAAATTAGTGACCAAGTTAATAAATAATTGCGACATTTTTTCTGCAGCCTTGTTTGCAGCATCAATAACATCGTTTCCATCATTGACAAAGTCTTCTGCAAAGGAAAATGCCTCGTTGGTAATGACAGATACTCCAAAAACCGGAATATTTGAGTGTCTTGCAACAATAACTTCCGGTACAGTTGACATACCAACAGCGTCCGCTCCTATTTTTGAAAAGAATCCATACTCTGCCGGTGTCTCATAAGTTGGACCTGTACCAGCGAGATAAACACCCTTTTGCAAACTTATCTGAAGTTTAAGGGCAATTCCCTCAGCTTTTTTTATTAAACCAAGGTCATAAGGTCTTGTCATATCCGGGAACCTCGGACCAAAATCATCAAGATTTTTCCCAATTAGTGGATTAGGCATTAAATTAATGTGGTCCCTGATTATCATAAGGTCTCCTACTCTGAATGAAGGATTTACTCCACCAGCAGCATTTGAGACAAAAATATAGCTGACCCCGAGTTGCTTCATTACTCTGATTGGCAATGTTACCTGGTCCATACCATAACCCTCATAATAATGAAACCTACCTTGCATAGCCACAACAAACTTGCCTCCTATCTCTCCAGCGATAAGATTTCCTTTATGACCAATGGCTGTTGACTGTGAAAAATGGGGAATAGTTGAATAAGGGATAACAATTTTATTATCAATCTTTTCTGCAAGATCTCCAAGTCCACTGCCCAATACAATCCCTACAAATGGTATCTTTCCCGAAATTCTTTTTTTTATAAACTCAGTAGCTGAATTTATTTTTTCTACGTATTCCATAATTAAAAAATTTATAATAAATCCATATACAGTTTATTGGCCATACGAAGAATTTCTTGTTCTCCCTCAATTATTCTGTTTTCCATCAATATCTTACCATCACATATAACGGTATCGACACAAGAACTATTGGCAGAATAGATAAGGTTTGCCAGGAAATTTATGTTTGGAGTAAAAGCAACTGAATTTGTGTCTATTATTACCAAATCTGCCAGATAACCCTCTTCTATGACTCCGCATTTAATTCCAAGTGACTTACCTCCATTAACAGTTGCAAGTGAAATGAGTTCATCAAGAGGCAATTCTCTCGGATCTCCTCTCCACCCTTTCTGCACCAATGCAGTTGTTTTCATGGTCTCAATCATATCAAGATTATTCGATGATGCACAACCATCTGTCCCCAGAGAAACAGTTAAACCCGCATCTCTGAACTCGTTATATCTGAATTTATAGCCGGATGCAATTTTCAGGTTAGAATTGATATTGTGAACTATTTTCACGTCTCTTTTTGCAAGTAAGTCAATATCTGCATCATCCATCCAAAGGCAATGGGCTGCTATCATTTTTGAGTTAAGCACCCCTAACTGCTCAAGATAATACGTGGAACTAACTCCATGCATTGCTAATGACCTATCGTTTTCTCCTTTAGTCTCCGAAAGATGAATATGGACAAGCATATCTCTCTTCTGAGCGAATTCGCTGGCCCACACAATCATATTTCTTGAAACACTGTATGGTGCATGCAATCCAATTGCAAATTTGTTTCTACTGCTCCATTTACCAGACAGTTCATACATTTTTTCACACTCATACTTGATTTTTTCTGAATTCGATTCATCAAGAAGATCCAAAATTACATATGGCTGGAAAGATCTCATACCCATCTCGTCAGCAGCTTGTACTGCATATGGAAGACTCCAGTACTGATCATTAAAACATGTAGTTCCCGATTTTATCATCTCCAGACAGGCAAGTTTTGTTCCCCAATATACCATCTCGTCTGTAAGTTTTCTCTCTGTTGGCCATATTTTTGACTCAAGCCATTCCGTAAGCGATAAATCCTCACCAATACCTCTCATCAAAGTCATGGCAGCATGAGTATGCATATTTACCAACCCCGGTATCACCGATCGTCCATTTCCATTAATAATTCTATCAGCCTGAAAATCTATATCTTCCGAAATTTTGTCAATAAGATTGTCTTTTATCAGGATGTCTGTTAATTTGTTATTTAAGACTATATTTTTTATTAATATCGATTTCATACATTTTTCTTTAATCTTGTAAAAATAGTTAGATTTTTGTAGTAACTCAAATATTTTTTGCTAATATTGTTATCAAAACCAATTTAACGCTCTAAAAATATTATTATGAAATACATTTGCGTTGTATGCGACTATATCTATGATCCACAGCTAGGTGATCCTGATGGAGGAATAGCTCCAGGTACCGAATTCAAAGATATTCCTGATGACTGGGTATGTCCCCTGTGTGGAGTAGGAAAAGAGGATTTTGAGCCACTTCAATAATTGGAAACTAAAAACAAAGGAGATATATGAGGCTGATCTGGTTAGATATTAATGCCTCTTACTCACACTCTTCGCTGGCTCTTCCGGCACTCCATGCGCAACTAACAGATTATCAATCAGAAACTTTAGTATGGCATGTTGTATCAGGAACAATTAACAGTGATCCTTCACTATTATTGCTTGAAATATCAGATTTTAACCCCGATATAATTCTTTCTACTGCATGGCTGTTCAACCATACATTTATCCTTAATTTATTAGGGCGCTATAAAAGGTTGAACCCAAGTGCATCAATAATTATTGGAGGGCCAGAATTCTTTGGAGAAAACAAAGGTTATCTGACAACAAACAGATTTATAACTGCCGTTTTCAGAGGAGAGGGTGAAGAGTCCTTTCCGTTATTGGTTGACACCCATTTTAAACCTTCATTTTGGAACATAATACCAGGGATGTGCTGGATAAATGAGAGTGGGGACTATGTCGATAATGGAGAGGCGCTAGTTTCTCATTTTTCAATGCTCAAACCTCCTGAAACATCGCGCTTCTTTAGCTGGGGCAAGCATTTCGCTCAAATAGAAACATCAAGGGGTTGCTTTAACAGCTGTACTTTTTGTGTCAGTGGGGGGAGCAGAAAGGTACAAAATATTACTCCATCTAAAATTCGTGAAAGACTCAATTTTTTCTTTCTCAAAGGGATAAAGGAGATAAGGGTATTGGACAGAACATTCAATGCTAACGCTGAAAGAGCGGAAGAACTTCTTGATGTATTCAACGATTTCAAAGGGAAAATGAGATTCCATCTGGAAATCCACCCTGCACTACTGTCAGAAAATGTCAGAAGAAAACTCGCGATGGTAGAACCAGGATTATTGCACCTGGAGGCAGGACTGCAGAGTCTGGACAACAACGTTTTGATAGCATGTAAAAGAGCAGGCAGCAGCGAGAAATCTGTTGAAGGAGTGAAATTTCTTGTCTCATTAGATAAATTCGAGCTGCATGTCGACCTGATAGCGGGACTACCTTTTTATACTTATGCTGCAATAATTGAAGATGTCAAATTTTTACTAACACTTGGGGTAGAGGAGATTCAGATTGAGCTACTCAAGCTTCTTCCCGGAACTAAACTTAAAGAAGATGCTTATAAATATGAAATTGTCTACTCTCCCACTCCACCATATGAAGTTCTTAAAACCAGCACAATATCTGTTAATGAACTGCATAAAGTAACCATTCTCTCAAAAATGATAGACATTTGGTACAATAACACAATCTGGCGTGATACCTTCAAAAAACTGCATCAGGAAAATCCAACATTTTTAGAAGCATTTTTAGATAATGTGTTGACAAATAATTTGCTTTGTAACAGACTTAGTCAGGAAAACAACGGTATATTGCTTTACGAATTCTGTATAGAATATTATAAAAAAGCAGTTTTTGATGTAGCCTCAGCTTGGGTAATTGCAGGTTTTTCTCTCAAGAAAGGACCGGGTAAATTAGCAGAACCATGGATCAGAGGTATATCAAAGGAGAATAATCCATTATATAACAAGTCTGAAGAGCCAAATATGTTTAATTATTATTACATTCAAGGAGAAAATGAAAAACTTTGGTTTGCTATGGACAAGAAAGACAAAAAGGGCAAACCAGCAAAAATTTATTTATAAAACTAACTCATCTAATAATATTAACCTAAAATCAATTTTTTCGTTACTTATTATTATATTTGTGGCCAAAATTCTTTAAATATGATAACAAAACAGCTCATTTCGCCAAAAAGTATAGTTATTGTCGGTGGTTCAGACGACAAACAAAAGCCTGGAGGTAGCGTTCTTAATAATTTGATTGACACCGGATACAAAGGAAAATTATATGTTGTAAACCCTCGGTCAGAAATAGTACAAGGTGTTAAAAGTTACAATAACGTAGATGAACTGCCCCAGGTAGATCTGGCAATTCTGGCCATCCCTGCCCATCTTTGTCCGGATAGCGTTGACATACTATGCAACAAGAAAGACTGCAAGGCAATAATCATTTTATCTGCCGGGTTTCATGAAGATAGTAAGGAGGGTGCAATTTTAGAAGAGAAGATTGTCGAAATTGTCAACAACGCAAGAGCATCATTAATTGGTCCCAATTGTATAGGTGTCATGACTCCTGGCTATACAGGGATATTTACAAAACCTATTCCAAAACTTGTTGAAACCGGGGTCGACATCATTTCCGGATCAGGTGCGACAGTTGTATTTATTCTGGAGGCAGCAATGCAGCTGGGATTGCAATTTTCTTCTGTCTTTTCGGTTGGTAACAGTGCGCAGCTTGGCATAGAGGAGATTTTGAAGCATCTTGATGAAACATATATACATGGAAAAAGTGCTCCTGTCAAACTCTTGTATATTGAGAGTATAAGCAAACCTGAAATGCTGTTAAAGCACTCAATATCTCTTATTAAAAAAGGAGCAAGAATTGCAGCAATAAAATCAGGGTTCAGTGAGGCAGGAAGCAGAGCGGCTTCTTCTCATACCGGAGCAATGGCGAGTCCAGATAAAGCAGTTACAGCTCTTTTCAGAAAAGCGGGCATAATAAGATGCTACAGCCGTACTGAACTTGTAACAGTAGCCTCTGTGCTAATGCATCGTCATCCGGGAGGAAACAAAGTAGCTATTATCACTCATGCCGGTGGCCCTGCTGTCATGCTTACCGATGTACTATCAGAAAATGGAATAGACATTCCTCATATATCAGGACAAAAGGCAGACGAACTTCTTGCAAAACTATATCCTGGCTCATCAGTTTCAAACCCTATCGACTTTCTGGCCACAGGGACTGCTAATCAGCTGGAAAAAATAATCGATGCCTGCGAAAATGATTTTGATGTTGATTGTATGGCAGTAATTTTTGGCAGTCCTGGTCTGACTCAGGTATATGATGTTTATGAGAAGCTTATCGATAAGATAAAGAAATGCAAAAAGCCAATCTATGCCATTTTGCCCTCAACAGTAAATGCCAAAGATGAAATTGAAATGTTCAAGGAGAAGGGTGGCATCTGTTTTCCCGATGAAGTGCAGTTTGGCAAGGCTCTTTCTACTGTAATCAATACAAAGGAGGCGATAACAGACTGCCAGTTGCCACCAGTTGACTTTAAGATGATTCGTGATGTTATCAAATCAAGCGATAGCGGGTACCTTCACCCGGAACAGGTTCAGAAGTTATTGGATGCCGCAGGAATAAACAGAGCAAAAGAGGCTGTTGTAGACAATATACAAAGTTTGAAAAAGGCAGTTAAGGATATCGGCTACCCTTTGGTAATGAAAGTCGTTGGCCCAGTTCACAAATCCGATGTAGGAGGTGTCGTACTAAACGTTACCGAAGAAGAGACACTTATAATTGAGTTTAACAGGATGATGAATATCCCTCAGACAAAGGCAATTATGATACAACCAATGTTAAGCGGAACACAAATATTCATTGGGGCAAAAAGAGAAGATAAATTCGGACACCTTATTTTGTGTGGTCTTGGAGGCATTTTCGTAGAGGCACTTCATGATATAAATACCTCTTTATCTCCGGTTTCTAAAAGCGAAGCAGACGAAATGATCAAAAATTTGAGAGGTTATAAACTGATTCAGGGTACAAGAGGACAAGAGGGAGTGAATGAATCTCTTTTTAATGAAGCAATCAGAAGGGTGTCTGCTCTTTGCAGTGCCGCACCAGAAATATTTGAGATGGATCTTAACCCTCTTTTAGGTAACGCCAGGCAGGTTATTGCTGTTGATGCAAGGATCAGGATAGAAAAATAGCAAAATTAAATGTTTAAAAAAATATATAAAGCCTTTCAAGATTTAAACCCGAATGTTCAAGGGTTTATAATACTTATTGTTATTTTGATAATAGGAATTATTATACGGTGGGATTACATAATTGATAATATTATACGCGGTTTTAAATATTTTTCTAAATAATTGTCGTTTTTACATTACGATTTGTTGCTTTTTTAGAGAATTTTATTTACATTTGTAAAAATTTATAAATTAAACTATTAGTAAATATGGCATTAAAAGGAGCTATAGTAGTTGACAGAGAAAAATGCAAGGGATGTGGTGTATGTCTTGTAAACTGTCCTACAAATACCATTGCTTTAGCTAAAGAGGTTAACAGCAAAGGTTACAATTTTGCTTTTATGGCGTCACCGGAAAGTTGCACAGGATGTACCAATTGCGCAACGGTGTGCCCTGACACATGCATTACAGTTTATCGGGTTAAAGTATAACTGAATAATATTAAAAATTTCAATATGGCAGAGAAGATTTTAATGAAAGGGAACGAAGCAATCGCACATGCTGCAATTCGTTGCGGATGTGATGGTTACTTTGGATATCCTATAACTCCTCAATCAGAGATTATGGAAACCCTGATGGAAGAGCAACCGTGGGAAACCACTGGAATGGTGGTTTTACAAGCAGAAAGTGAAACATCATCAATAAACATGATATATGGCGGTGCCTGTTGTGGTAAGAAGGTGATGACATCTTCAAGCAGCCCGGGCGTTAGCCTTATGTGCGAAGGTCTCAGCTACCTGGCTGGTGCCGAACTACCATGTCTGGTAGTGAATGTAGTAAGAGGTGGTCCTGGTCTGGGAACAATACAACCTGGTCAGGGGGATTATTTTCAAGCTGTTAAGGGTGGAGGTCACGGCGACTACAAGATGGTTGTTCTTGCGCCATCTTCAGCTCAGGAGATGTACGATTTTGTTGACCTTTCATTCGAACTGGCATTCAAATACAGAACTCCGGCAATGATTCTTGCTGACGGAGTTGTTGGTCAGATGATGGAA
This sequence comes from Bacteroidetes bacterium GWF2_40_14, assembly GCA_001769195.1. Taxonomy (GTDB): domain Bacteria; phylum Bacteroidota; class Bacteroidia; order Bacteroidales; family UBA932; genus Bact-08. The sequence continues at coordinate 203,288 of MEOK01000001.1, forward strand.
ACCGTTGAGTTACGTCCGATGAAGCCAAGGCTGACAAATGAGCAAATCATAGAAAAATACTCTTCATGGGCCACAACCGGAAAAACCCCGGGAAGAAAACAAAATGTGGTTACATCTTTGGCTTTGGATTCAATTATTCACGAACAGCTGAACAATACTCTTCAGGCAAAGTACAGAAAGATGGAAGAAGATGACGTACGCTTTGAAGAGATAATGTGTGACGATGCAGAACATGTAATAGTTGCATATGGTTGTATGGCAAGAATATGCGAGAGTACAGTAGAAATGGCCCGAAAAGAGGGAATCAAACTTGGTTTATTGAGGCCAATAACTCTTTTCCCTTTCCCTACAAATGAGATAAACAGGCTTGTACCCCAGCTTAAAACAATGATGTCGGTAGAACTTAGTGCCGGCCAGATGGTCGAGGATGTAAGACTTGCAGTGAACGGAAGAATTCCCGTAAATTTCTTTGGACGTCTAGGTGGTATTGTTCCATCTCCGGATGAGGTATTTGAGGCATTTAAAAAAGCTATTAACAAATAATCAAAATTGCAATCATGGATGTAAATGATATAATCAAACCAGAGAACATGGTGTATTCAAAGACACCTGTTCTTACAAGTACAACTATGCATTATTGCCCGGGTTGTTCTCACGGTACCGTACACAAATTAATAGCAGAGGTAATAGACGAGATGGGTATCCAGGAAAAGACCATTGGAGTCTCTCCAGTTGGATGTGCCGTGTTCGCTTACAATTATGTTGATATTGACTGGCAACAGGCAGCTCACGGAAGAGCACCCGCTGTGGCCACAGCAACAAAGAGACTTCATCCGGAGAAATATGTATTCACATATCAGGGTGACGGAGATCTGGCTTCAATTGGTACCGCTGAAATAATGCACGCATGTAACAGAGGTGAAAACATTGTTGTAATTTTCATCAACAATGCAATATATGGGATGACCGGGGGGCAGATGGCTCCTACTACCCTGCTTGGAATGAAGACAGCTACGACTCCTTATGGAAGGACAAAAGAGCTCCACGGATCACCACTCAGAATAACAGAACTTCTTGCACAGCTAGAAGGCACCTGTTATGTAACACGTCAATCGGTACATAATGCAGCTTCTGCCCGCAAAACTAAAAGAGCAATCAGAAAAGCATTTGAAAATTCAGCTTTGGGAAAAGGCACATCATTTGTAGAAGTTGTAAGTACATGTAATTCTGGCTGGAAACTTAGCCCTGTAAAGGCTAACGAATGGATGGTAGAAAATATGTTCCCAAAATACCCTGTTGGAGATATTAAAGATTTGTAAAAACAGAAAGTGATATGAAAGAAGAAATAATTATAGCTGGTTTTGGCGGACAAGGAGTATTGTCTATGGGCAAGATCTTAGCATATTCCGGAATCATGCAAGGACAGGAAGTTACATGGATGCCCTCTTACGGACCGGAGATGCGTGGCGGAACTGCCAATGTTACGGTAATTCTGAGCGATAAAAAAATCAGTTCTCCAATCTTAAGCAAATTTGATACTGCAATTATATTGAACCAGCAGTCGATGGATAAGTTTGAAGATGGTGTAAAACCCGGTGGATTACTTATATATGATCCAAATGGAATCACTCGTCATCCAAAAAGAAAAGATATTAACGTATGCACCATTGCTGCTGTTGATTTGTCTGCAGAATTAGGCAATTCCAAAGCATATAACATGGTAGTATTAGGTGCATTTCTCAGCAAAAAACCGATCGTAAACCTGGAAAATGTCATTAAAGGATTAAAGAAATCAATACCCGAGAGACATCACTCCCTTATTCCAATGAATGAACAAGCTATTAAGGTTGGAATGGAGAAGATTCAGGTTATTAACAGCCTGTAAGGGGTAAATAAATACTTATTAAGGCTGCCTGATTAGTTTTAGGCAGCTTTTTTGCTTAATACTTTTTAAATTTTATTATCTTTGTGACATTGCATAACAAAGTATGAGCAAAGAATATCAAATAGTCATAAACAATCTTAAACAGAAGATTGAACTTATAATATCGAGATATGAACAGGTTGTGACTGAAAATCAGAGATTATCTGCCGAGCTCCTCTACTGTAAAGATGCATTAAGCAGTAGTATTAACAACGTAAAAGAATTAGAAGAAAAAGTAAATAAATTACAGTTAGTTGAAGCTTTCAAGACATCCTCGCAGGATGTCAAGGAGGCAAAGCAGAAAATTGGCAGAATGGTGAAAGAGATAGACAAATGTATTGCACTTTTAAATGACTAAGTATTAATGGAACAACAATCAATACGGATCAGCATTGCAGACAGATACTATCCTCTCAAAATAGCTATTTCAGATGAGGAGAAGATAAGGGCCGCAGCTAAAATTATTAATGAAAAGGTAGATTTATATAAAAAAAGGTATATAAATCGCGATACACAGGATGCTCTTTCGATGGCTCTTCTTCAGTTCGTGATTCGTTTGATAGAATCTGAACAAAAAGAGGAGAGCAATCAGATAATTGACGAACTGCAAAATCTGGATACTCTTCTTGATGAGTACATCAAGGTCAATATTTCTTAAATTCAACTATAGTGCTTAGCCGTTGGTTTAGCTCTTTGCCAAAATCAACACTAAAAAATTACCGGGCGAAACTCGACAGTCAAAAACAGGCCTATTTACCCTCACGGGGATTCCATTCTGGGACGTTGGACGTTTGCGACACAAGTCGGTGCTCAAATCTTATTATTAAGGTTTTTGACTAAACAGCTCTTCCAACGGCTTTTTTGAAAATTACAACACTATATATATACACAAATGGAAATAATTTTAACAATTCTACTCCCCGCAATAGCCGGTTTTGGTATAGCGTACTATGTGGGCAACAATATTTTACTTAAGAAACGCAGAGAAGAGATAATTAAATGTGCAGAACAGGATGGTGAAAACATCAAGAAAGAGAAGATCTTTCAGGCGAAAGAGAAGTTTCTGCAACTAAAAAGTGACCATGAGCAACAAATACTTGAAAGGAGCAATCAGGTAGTCCAACAGGAAAACCGATTGAAACAGAGAGAGCTGGTTCTTAACCAGCAGGCATCTGAGATTCAGAAAAAGAACAAGGAGGCTGAGACAATAAAGGACAACCTTAAATTACAGTCTGACCATCTTGAGAAAAAGCAGGAGGAGTATGAAAAACTAAGGATAGAGGCAATTCAGAAGATTGAGAACTTAGCCGGAATGTCTGCTGTAGAAGCTAAAAACCAATTGGTCGAAACTATGAAGTCGGAGGCGAAATCAGAAGCAATGTCGTATATAAGCGAAGTTGTAGATGAAGCCAGGCTGACAGCAAGTAAAGAGGCTAAAAGAATAGTAATAAACACCATACAAAGAATTGCGCCGGAAACTGCAATTGAAAATGCGGTTACAGTGTTCAATATCGAAAGTGACGAAATCAAGGGAAGAATTATTGGAAGGGAAGGAAGAAACATTCGTGCACTGGAAGCTGCAACCGGTGTGGAGATTGTTGTGGACGATACACCTGAGGCAATTTTGTTGTCAGCATTTGACCCTGTAAGGAGAGAGGTTGCCAGATTGGCTCTTCATCAGCTTGTTACAGATGGAAGGATTCACCCTGCAAGAATCGAGGAGGTTGTTGCTAAGGTTCAGAAACAGCTCGATGATGAAATTATGGAGACCGGCAAGAGGACTTGCATAGACCTTGGTGTTCACGGACTTCATGTAGAACTTATTAGACTTATTGGAAGAATGAAGTACCGTTCTTCATATGGGCAGAATTTACTTCAACACTCAAGGGAAGTTGCGAATATTTGTGCCACAATGGCTTCTGAACTAGGGCTTAACACCAAGACAGCTAAACGTGCTGGTTTGCTCCATGATATAGGAAAGGTTTCAGATGAGGATCCTGAACTTCCACACGCTATTCTTGGTATGAAGCTCGCAGAAAAATACAAGGAAAAACCTGAGATTTGCAATGCAATTGGCTCTCACCACGAGGAGGTTGAGATGACCTCTCTCATTTCGCCTTTGGTTTTAGTGAGTGATGCAATATCAGGAGCAAGACCAGGAGCAAGAAGAGAGGTTATTGAGTCTTATATCAAGAGATTGAAGGAGATGGAAGATCTAGCATTGGCCTACCCTGGAGTGACTAAGACATATGCCATACAGGCAGGCAGGGAACTTAGGGTTATTGTTGGAAGCGAAATGGTTTCCGATAAAGACTCAGAACAATTGTCAATGGATATTGCAAAGAAGATTCAGGACGAAATGGTTTATCCCGGCCAGGTGAAAATTACGGTTATCCGGGAAACCCGGGCAGTAAGTTTTGCGAAATAAGAATTGGCCCTGTTGTTATTTGAATTTTATAAGCATCAGCACAGGATTGTCATTTTCGTTCATTTGGTCGGTTATCCGTTTTAAGGTATCGGACAGCTTATCATAATTATCTTTAAGGTTATGATAATATAACCTTTTTGCTAGATAATTTGGATTTAACGTTAGATAAAATCCGAAAATTTTCATATCTTCTGTATAGGATGAACTTGAGTCACCTCTAATTTTATAGATGCTATTCTTGGCTTTATCGTACACCAAAAATTTAACATTGCTGAAAACTGATTCTTTGTCGAGTGCAATAGCTGATGTCAAAAATATATATTTGTCTGTTTCCAGTACTGGAAATATGCACATTTCACCTCTATTCTGATATTTAGTAACATCTACAAATTTTGGAGTAATTTTAAGAGAATCATCCATAAAGAAAGTTGTGTCAGATCTGAATGAAAAAAAATAACAACCTTTACTAGTAGTAGTAATGGACATTCCTGAAGTTCCTATTTTGCTAGTATGTATCCTGGAGAAATTAATATCCGGAACATCAAGCAGCGTCAGGCTATCCTTGTCAATATAACTTAATGATCTTCTTCCAAAATTCATAACCTTATTTCCTTTGGCTATCCATTCAGGTTGGTAATAAATTGCCTTAGGGTTAAATCCAACCAGAGTTGTATTATTGATATTTTCAATGTTATTAAATGATAAACTCGAACCATAATCTTTTTTTGATTTTTTATATTGCCCCTCTAAGCTGAATACATATAATTGTTCTTCCCTGGTACCCCAAATATAGACCTCCTTTTTAATTGTGTCAACCGAGAAACAAAAAGATCCTGATACCAATTCGCCTGGTCCATTGCCCTTATCACCTATTCTGTATAAAGGTTCTCCTTTAAGACTATATACAACTATTTTAGGATCAATTGTATTAATATCTCCTAAAAATATTCTGTCGCTTGTTACAAACACTTGTCTTGGAAGCTCGCCAATAATAGTCATTGTATCTTTTCCAAATTTTAGCGGGATATATGAGATATCCGCAATATCGCTAAGTCTTAGATCGAGTTCTGGGTAGTTCTTGTTTGCATCAATTTCAATAATTTTATCATGGGGTTGCGTGCTACATGATAAAATTATGATAAAAATAGCAGTGCTTACAAAAAACCATTGATTTAATTTATTTGTCATCTTAATACCTGATTAAAATCATTCTTTAATATAAAATAGCACAGAATAAGATTGTTTTGTGTCGGATTCTCAGCAAGATAGGGAGGTAAATTAATTCCGGGAAGATTACTATTCATGACTTTGAAAAGCTTTCTCTCAATAGAATTAATATAAATCAAGTCGTATGCTCCAATACTGAAAACAGTTCCTGGAAGGTACCATTCCATGATGGTGGTATTATATGACACAGTATTATTGTAGACTTCCATTTGGTTATTACATATTGTAAATAACTTGATTGTAATCAGTTTCTCCTTATGTTTAAATTCGTGATTCCATCTTACAAGCCATTTATCTTCTGAAAGCTGCCATAAACCGGTAAGAGCCATTTGACCTGCTTTTGATTTGACCTTCTTTTTAATGAGTTTTGGTCTGTTGGCCTTATCGATATTCACTAAAATAACAGAATCCTTCGTGTCGAACTTATATCTGTATACAATGTCCTCGAAAAGATACTTTACCAAAACCCCACTGTCACTTTTAGTTATAATATTAACAGGTGCTATCTTGGAAAGAATTGTATCATATAGCTCTTTATCGGGAGTAAAGCTTTTTTTAGAAGGATAATCAATTTGTTTCACGTTCCCTTCTCTAAGGTCTGCTACAAACGTAACTGGAACCGGTAGACTGCAAGTTGTAAGAAGAAGATGAGTTTTATCAAGAAACACTAACTTATCGTACTTATATGCAGGATCTAATTTTATTTCATCGATTTGTTTTCCAAGAGTATCCTGACTTATGATTTTTGTGGATTTTGCTTCAAGGGCATATACTATCTTACTATCCCTATCTATATCAAACGAAATGAAATCATAATTGGCGTCTTGTGTTTGAAAGGTAACATCCAGTAACCCGGTAATTAAATTATATCTCCTTATTTTGTTTTTAACGAGAATGTATACTTCATTCTCTATACTGATAATCTGTTTTACATCATTTTGGGAGAAACTGTCGGTTTTTTCTAGAAAAACAGCTTTATATTCTTTAAAGTATTCATTATAACGGTCTTCTAACGATACAATTTTATCTTTGTTAAATTTTTGCAGATCTATGACTTTTAGGTTTTTCTTGTCGTCTGAACAATTATACAGAATAATTATCGATAGCAGCGAAAGGATGATTCCCAATTTTCTCATTTCATTCTAAATTTAATAATTAGTGGATTTTTGTCACTTTCTGTCTGACCTTTGATCACCAGTATATCTTTGGTAGAAGACCCTTGAAAAACTAAGTCCCGACTGCCTAAAGTTAGAAGACTATCTTTTTTATCTTTAATCTTTACATTCTGATTGTAGCTGCCGGATTCAATATTGTACAGTGATAAAAATGAATTTCTAACTTTTTCCTGAGCATTATTGACTTGGTAAAAAAAGAAAATGAAGTCTCCCCCCTGCACTATATTGCGCATATAGAGTTTATTTCCTTCTAATGCCTGCATATTTTCCATAGAAAGCTCTTCAAAATTTAATGTCATTTTATTTGTCTGGATCAGAAATTCAGGGTTAAGCTTTTTGTTTCGCAGACGGAATAATGTGTCATTAAAGTAATTATAAATGTATGGATTCTGTCTGTCCCCGAAAATAAAGACATTCCCAATTATTAGCTCACCTGGTTGCATTTCTCTGTCAATTTTTGAAAGTAAAACCGGGTTGTCTAAAGAATAATTGTATAAGAACAAATCCATTCCGGATGAGTTATTGGAAGTATAAAACAACAACGAATCTCTATATGGAAAAAATGATTTAAGGTATAAAAGAGTATCTTTAAAATCAGGTTTAAACGAAGAGAGAAAATTACCCTCTCTATCATATTTCAAAAGTTTCTGGCTGGGAAAATCAAATAGATTCACACTACTGTCTTTTTCATTGACAAAGATTTTTTTAACAAACAAGAATTCTCCAGGACCTCTGCCTTGAGTTCCTATTTGACGGACAAATTTTCCTGTTTTCTCATATTCATAAACATTTTTTTCGTCGGAAACAATGTAGTATGATTGATAAGATTCATAAAGATCAGAAATTACACCGATAATTGGAGCCTTTTCAGAATTATCCAGCTCAATGACTTCTGTGCTGCTTACTATGGAATCAAGGGGAATTGTGATACAGTCTGCTTTCTTTGACAAATCGTGCAGTGTAATTACTTTCAGGTTTTCATTCCTGGAACAAGATGCCAATATAAGTATAGAGAATACTAATAGTAATTTTTTCATATATATACTTTTATTAAGATTCTGAAAATCAATCCAAAACTAATAAAAAATATACAAATAAAAAATATTATCTGTCTTTAAATAGCAGGTTGTAGTCTCTTACTGCAGCCCTCTTTACGAATTTTTCAGGGACAAACTTCCATTGATTGAGTTTGGTTGCTTTGATTGTTCCGTTTTGCTTCAGTTTGTCGTATATCAATCCTCTGATATCGGTAGAACGGCTTATGACCCTTCCATCCAGTTCACTTCTTGGAATCTTTGCTCCTTGCTCCAGTATATCGCCTCCTCCGTTGGCCCTGTATGATGAGAGTGCCACCTTGTATTTTGATTCGGGATTAAACTCCATACCGTTGGACATCGATTTAATCGTAATCCTCTCTCCGTCTTCCTTTTGAACATCAACCTCGTATATTATACCTGCGGCAGAATCGAAATTGAAATTCATGTTTTTAAACCTGTACCGGCCGTCATCACCACGAATTTCTATGTTCAACAAATGGTCGTCAGCGCTTTTCATCTGATTTATCCATTTTGAATATGAATACTCCAGATAATCTTTTATCTCCTTGCCGGTCATCTCAATAACATACAATTGATTCTCGAAAGGGTAAAGGTTGAGCAGATCCTGGTAGTTCAATTCTCCGGCAGGTATGGTAATATCAAGAGAAAGTGGGGCTGCAAATGAGATATCGGCATTTGATTTTTCAAGCTGTATTGTATGTATCATATCTATATACTCAGATGACCCGAAATAGGAATCGCGTGATGTAACAGTATTTTCAAGCCTTCCAACAACAGTAATTGTAAATTTCTTGACAGCAAAGAATTCTTTATGAAACTTATTAGTATACTCTATATCTGCAGCAACACCCTTCATCGGAATTGTCTGCGGCTCGTATCTCTTTGAGACAACCTTGCCATCTTCAACTTTAAGATTCACTTTAACGAACGAAAGAGATGATGCCCTGCTGCCACCCTCTAATACCAGAACACTGTCTTGTCCATTCTTGACAAACTCTGCAACTGTTTTATGATCATGTGCAGCCATTACAATATCGATTCCCTTGACATTTTTTGCTACATACCTTGCCGGGTCTTCCATCTGGTAACTGTTCTCATCTCCCAGCCCAGCATGCAAAGCAGCAATAATCAAATGGGGCTTCTCTTTTCTTTGAATATTCACTACAAGATTATCCACCAAAGGGATTATCTCTTCAAATCGCATTCCGCTCCATAACTGCTGAGATAGCCATTTGCTGATATTAGGATTTGTCATTCCTATAACTGCAATTTTAATCCCCTGCCTTACTATTATTGTATATGGTTCGAAATATGGTTTACCGGTTTTTACATCTGTCGCATTAGCTGCAAGATATGGTGGATTGAGCTCTTTTACTATTTTGTCGTAAACAGGATGCCCTGCCTCAATATCATGATTTCCAACTACAACAGCATCATATTTAAGATAATTTGCCACTTTGCTGAAAATATGCTCACTTTTTGTATCAACATAGTTGTAGTAAAACACAGAATTGTCTCCTTGAAGGTGGTCCCCGATATCGAGAAGTACTACTGAGCCCTCTCCTGCCCTCTCACGTGCCCCATTTATGTACGTTGATACAGACGAAAGAGAGAATGCATGAGTTGTAGTATCTGTATATAATGAATCAAAAATACGCCCATGCAGGTCGTTTGTGGCATATATCTCTATTGAGTAGGTTCCATCTTTTATCTTTTCACCCGTGCATCCGGTAAGTGAAACAAAAAGAATTATTATTATATGAAAGAAATATCGTCTCATTAATAAATTATTTCAAAGTTGTCTGCATCCTGCCATGCCTTGAATTTTTGTCTGAATATCACAAGGTCATTAATGTCAAGATTATAGGTTTTGTAATTAAATTCATCAGAAAAAAGTTTGGGTGTCATTGGCTCTCCTTTATAATCCGATACGAATCCTACAGGATTGTAGCTGTTAAGAGGGTCATTGCCGGATCTATTTGTAAATGCATAATAGCTTAAGTTTTCAATAGCCCTTGCACGTACCATAGGCTCTATTACACTCTCCCGGGAAGAGGGCCAGTTTGCCATATTGATTACAAGGTCGTAAGAAAGGTTTTTATTTCTTGACCATACAGGGAACCTGAGATCATAGCAGACCTGCAGTAAAATATTGAAGCCTTTATAGTTCACTATTGTATTGGAATCGCCTCTGGTATATACCATATCTTCTCCTCCATAACTGAAAAGGTGCCTTTTATCGTAATGGTGTTCAGTTCCGTCCGGTTTAACAAAATATGCCCGATTGAACAGTCTGTCACCCTCTTTTATTGGAATAGTTGCAACAATGGCAACATTATACTGCATGCTTTTCTCTCTCATCCACGAAAGTGAAGGTCCGTTTATACCCTCCGCAATCTCTCTATTCATAGTGAAGCCGTATGTAAAAAACTCAGGAAGTATCACTATGTCCGTTCCTGAACTTTTAGTTGTGAATAAGTCTTCTAAAAGTCTTTCACAGTTGCTTATATTTTCTATTGCTTTTTCCCAGACTATCGGGATCTGACATAAAGTTATTCTCATATTAACAAATATTACCAAAGGTAGCTATTCAAATTGAAAAAAATAAATTAGGTTTGTTACAAAATTGTGTGACATGACGCTTCATTTCTCAGTACCTTATATAACGGATTTTGGGCAACAAATGTTCATGACAGGGTCTGTTCAGGAGCTCTTCTCGTTTGATACAAAAAATGGCATTCCTTTAACATTCAGAGACAATGAATGGACATGCACACTTGAAAAGGAGGAACTTGTAAGCTTTGAATATTCATATCAACTGATTAACCAAGATGGCAGTATTGAATTCGAGGCTGGTCCGGCAAGAAAATTCATATACTCTCCTAAATACAATGAATATTTCATAAAAGATGAATGGAAGCAGTTCAGCGATGAGTCTCCGTTTCTATCGATGGCATTTAAAAATGTCCTTTATTTCAATTCGGGGCATTCCCTCAATGAGGCTGGAGATATCACCATAAGATTATCAGCGAATAATATTGCCATTAATTCTGATATTGCAATTTGCGGGGATTGTCCTTTCCTTGGAAACTGGCAACCTGAGTTATCCAAAAAAATGCATTTGAATAGCGATGGTTTTTGGGAAATCATATTTAATAAAAACGAGATTCCGGAAGAAATTGAATACAGATTTATTCAGGTTGTAAACGATACGGATGTAAAATACCGATGGGAAGGTGGGACAAACCGAAAGACCAGTATTCCCCATCTGGATTCTTGCTCATCTCTGATTATTAATCATTTTTCAATTAATATGGCCGCTGTAAAAGCCAGAATTGCAGGGACAGCCGTACCTGTGTTTTCATTAAGAAGTGACGATAGTTGTGGTATCGGAGATTTTCTTGACCTTAAGAAAATGATAGATTTCCTGAAAGTTACAGGTCAGAATGTTTTACAGTTACTGCCGGTGAATGACACAACAATGACCCACACCTGGCATGATTCCTACCCATACGAAGCAATTTCTATTTATGCACTACACCCTATATATATAAATCCGGAAGCCGTTGGTAAAATTTCTGATGGTGAATTTTTAAAATCATTTTACTGTAAGGTTAGCAGGTTAAATAAACTGGAAAAGACAGATTACGATGCTGTTGAAAAAATAAAGTGGTCCTATCTGAAAAAGATATTTGAGCAGGAAGGCGATAAAACACTGGAAAGCGAAGGTTATAAATTATTTTTTGATCATAACAGTTATTGGCTTGAACCCTATTCGGCGTTCTGTTTCCTCAGAGACAAGTATAAAACGGCTGAATTCAAAAATTGGCCAGAATATTCAGTTTATTGTGACGAGGAAATTAAGAATCTACCGAATGAATCTGGTAATACATTCCGTTCTGTCTCATTACACCGCTTTGTGCAATATCATCTCCATAAACAACTATTATCTGTCCATGATTATGCCCGTCAGAATAAAATAATCCTCAAGGGAGATATACCTATTGGAGTAAACAGGAATTCTGTTGAAACGTGGGTGGAGCCATCTCTTTTTAATTTTTCAGGACAGGCCGGAGCTCCACCCGATGACTTTTCTGATAAAGGGCAAAATTGGGGATTTCCAACATATGATTGGGTAAAAATGGAAGCTGACGGTTACTCCTGGTGGAAGAGAAGGTTCAGGAAAATGGCTGAATATTTTGATGCATATAGAATTGACCATATTTTAGGGTTTTTTAGAATTTGGGAAATACCTGAGGATTCAATTGAGGGAGTAATGGGCCATTTCAACCCTTCATTGCCGTTGTCGTCTTATGAGATTCAAAGTATGGGATACATGTTTGACAATAATAGAGATTGCAAGCCAAATATTCAGGAATCCGTTCTTGATAAGTATTTTGGAATCAATAAGGACAAAATTAAAACGCTTTTTCTGGATTTTACAGAACGAGATAAATATGAACTAAAGGAGAGCTTCTGTTCGCAGAGGAAAATAGAAGATTACTTCTTAGCTAACCCAGTATCAGATCTTAAAGTTTTTAAAGAAGGATTATTATCACTATGTTCGGAGCTCTTGTTCCTGAAAGACCCTATAGATCAGAGTAAATACCATCCAAGAATCTCTGCTCAGTTCACAGAATCATACAGGGCTATGGACAATAATCAAAAAGAATGCTTCAACAGTATATACAATCACTATTATTATCATAGAAATGACTTTTTATGGTTCCACACAGCAATGAATAGACTTCCCCCTCTTATATCTGCTACCGGGATGCTTGTTTGTGGAGAGGATTTAGGGATGATCCCATCATGTGTCCCTTCTTTAATGCAATCTTTGAGAATAATGAGTCTGGAGATACAAAGAATGCCAAAAGCTCCTGAAGAGAAGTTTGCAAACACATCAAAATATCCTTATCTCTCTGTCTGCTCTACCGGAACTCACGATACGAGTACTCTAAGAGCATGGTGGGAAGAGGATTATGATTCAAGTAAAAGGTACTTCAAAGAGGTTCTGGGAGAGGAGGGTATTGCACCTGTCTCATGCGAACCATGGCTTTGCAGGAAAATCATTGAGTTGCACCTGAATTCGCCATCTATGCTTGCAATATTTCCGTTACAGGACTGGTTGTCTGTTTCCGGAAGATCAAGAAGATTCAATCCTAATGACGAGAGGATAAATGTACCATCAAATCCCAGACATTATTGGAGATACAGGATGCATTTATCTATTGAAGCTTTACTTAAAAATGAAGAGTTAATTAAAAATATCAGAACAATGGTTAAAAGTTCAGGAAGAGTATTTTAATAATTATTTACTCCTCTCTTTTGAATATATCTTGTCAATTACTAAAGCAATTGCACCATCCCCTGTAACATTGCAAGCTGTTCCGAAACTATCCATCGTTATATATAGAGCAATCATCAATCCTATTAAAGTTTCATCAAATCCCAGCATTGACTGTAGTATTCCAACAGCTGCCATTATTGCACCACCTGGCACACCCGGGGCTGCGACCATAATGATTCCCAGCATAAAGATAAATCCTGCAAAGAGATCTATTCCAACCGGCATGTTCATCATCCACATTATTGCAAAAGCACATGCAACTATTTTTAATGTGCTACCAGCCAGGTGTATTGTTGCACAAAGCGGTATTACAAAGTCTGCTATTTCAGGGTCAACTCCATTCTTCTTTGTCTGTGCCAATGTTACAGGAATTGTTGCTGCAGAGGATTGGGTCCCTAAGGCAGTCATGTATGCTGGTAACATATTTATAAGAGACTTAATTGGATTCCGGCCTGTAATTGCCCCCATCACAAAAAATTGAAAAAGCAATAATAATATGTGCATCACAAAGATTACTATTATAACCTTAAAGAAAAGCCCCATAATGAGTGAGACTTGTCCCTCTTCCGTTATTTTTAGGAAAATGCCATAAATATAGACAGGCAATACTGGAATTATTGCTTTCGTAATAACAATCGTTATAAGATCTCTGAATTCAAATAATGATCTCTTAATAAGATCGCCTTGAACGACCGCCAAACCTAAACCTATAATAAAAGCCAGTACTAGAGATGAAGTAACTCCCATAATTGGGGGCATATCTATGGAGAAAAATGGAGGAATCGCATTAGTAGTAAGATTTCCCAGATTCTCCAAAGACAATGACTTATCCATCAAAAGAGGGAGAGAAAACTTTGTTGTGAAATATGAAAAAAATCCCGCAAAAAGCGTTGAACCATATGCTATCAAGGCAGTTATACCAAGTAACTTCCCAGCTCCTTTACCCAGATCGGCTATTCCGGGGGCAACCAGTCCAAGAATTATCAATGGTATGACAAAGCCAAGAAAATTACTGAATATTGAATTAAATGTCACGAAAATCCGGACTATTGAGACAGGAAAAACAAATGATGAGAGAATACCAAGAATTATTGCAATTATAATCTTAGTCAGAAGCCCTGTTTTGAATTTAAACATACCGTTTGCGTTATTATCTTTATTATTATCTTATTTTAGAATGCCAACCCCATAGCCCCCTGATGCTTTTGCCCAAGCTCTATTCATCATTTGAGTATTGAATACCATTGATATATTTCCTGATTTGTCAACTGCAATTATTCCGCCACCGGATCCACCCATAGGATCAATTTTATTAAATATTACCTCTCTTGCAGCTTGCTCCAGTAAGAGCCCCTTGTACTCCATTAATGCAGAAATATCATATGCTACCACTCTACGAATCCATAATTCCCCATGACCAGTTCCGGAAACAGCAACAGTGTTGTTATTTGCATAGGTTCCAGCTCCTATAATTGGGACATCTCCTACCCTGCCCCATTTTTTTCCCGACATTCCACCCGTAGAAGTTGCTGCAGCAAGATTTCCTTTGCTGTCCAGTGCCACACAGCCTACTGTTCCCCTTGGATCTGGGTTTTCCTTCTGCTTTTTTATGCTATTGATTTGCTCAACCCTCTCTTTTGTTGAAAAATATGAGTTTTCTACAATCTCCTCTCCCATGGATTTTGCAAAGGCAGATGCCCCTTCACCTATCAGAAGTACATGTTGTGTACTATCCATGACTAGTCTTGCCGTCTTAATCGGGTTCTTTATATCTCTGACACCTGCAATTGCTCCTGCCTTAAGGTTGGAGCCATCCATTATTGCCGCGTCAAGTTCGTGAATACCTTCAATATTTAATACTGCTCCTTTACCCGCATTGAACAGTGGACAATCTTCCAGGTAGACAACCACCGCCTGAACAGCATTGAGACTACTCTCTCCGCTTGCGAGCATGTCAGTACCAATTTTAAGTGCAGCAAGCAGATGTTTTTCATACACTTTCTTCTTTTCATCAGTAAGAGATGCTGAGCTTCCTGCTCCCCCATGGATGGCAATAGCCCATTTTTCCTGCACTCTTTTTTCCTGACAAATAACTAATTGACTACTAATCATGGTCAATATCAATGACGTAATGAGCTTAACTTTCATAATTTCTTATTAAATTTATACGAAATTAGTTAAAAAAATGAAAAGTATTTATATTGTTTTGACACTCTGTTGTCTCACCGCTTTCCTGACATCAAATGCTCAGTCGGCATCTGGTAAGATGGTCGAACTATTTAACCCTTCTACGGTAAGGAATGTATACGAAATTGTAAAGTATGTTCCTCTGGGGGAGGCTAAGCAAATAGCATTAGCTAAGTTAATCGAAAAGGAGGACCTTTTCTTTGCAAAATGTCTCAAGGATGATCAAGTAATAAGTACCCGGAATAAAAATATTCTCTTAGCCATGAGGAAGGA
This sequence comes from Bacteroidetes bacterium GWF2_40_14, assembly GCA_001769195.1. Lineage (GTDB taxonomy): Bacteria > Bacteroidota > Bacteroidia > Bacteroidales > UBA932 > Bact-08. The sequence continues at coordinate 218,910 of MEOK01000001.1, forward strand.
AAGCCTTCAAAATGTTCTGTCAGAAAAGGAAATAGACCAGTATTACAGGGGAATAAGCGATTCTGAAGCAGAAGCGATGGCTATAGAAGTAAGAGAAAAAACGAAAATACAATTAGGGACATCATATCAAGAAGGTAAGTTCATTTTTGCCTCTTTTTACAAAATATTCCTTGAATCAAAAGTGGCTGAACTGAAATATGCTGACTCCCCAAAACAACGGGATTTAGTATTAAAGAAGATAAAAGATGATGAATTGAAGGTTTTACTTGAGAAAAGCGGTCTTTGGGTAGATGAAAACCTTATAGCCAAAAGAGTATGGAGATTCAAACCAAATACACCATTAAGATAGATAATAATAAAAGCCATTATGATGAATTCCAAAAGATTGACAAAATACGCAATTGGTATAGGATCTCTTGCTATTTCAGGGACGTTATTACCGATATCTGGCAATGCTCAGAATCCAAAAAATGCTAATAATCATTTGAAAAGACCCAACATACTTTTCATTGCTGTTGACGATCTCCGGCCGGTAATATCTGTCTATGGCGACAAGATGGCCCATACCCCAAATTTCGACCGTCTGGCAAGATATAGTGTTACTTTTACAAGTAACTACTGCCAGATGGCACTTAGTGGCCCAACAAGGGCTAGCCTGCTCACTGGTCTCCGTCCCGATCATATCGGTGTCTGGTCACTACAGGGCAATTTCCGTATAAACAATCCTCAAGCCATAACTCTTCCTGAGATTCTAAAGATTAATGGTTATGAAACAGTCGGTATAGGTAAGATATTCCACCCACTGGATAATAAAAAGTTCCGTGATGATCCTCAATCCTGGAGTCTGCCATATATAAAAACGCCCTCTCCCACATATTTGATTGCAGGTGGCAGAAAGGCAACAGAATGCGCAGATGTTCCCGACAACGCTTACGAAGATGGAATTATTGCTGAAAGGGGTATTGAACAGCTTAAGTCATTGTCAAAATCTGAAAAACCATTTTTTCTTGCGGTAGGGTTCAAAAAACCTCATGCTCCATATGTTGCTCCCAAGAAATATTGGGATATGTACGACAGGGACAAGATGCCAATTGCAGAATATCAGGGTATGTCATCTGATCCTGTTTTATATGCCTATCATCCTTCAAATGAACTTAAAGTATATTCCGATATCCCCCATTTCCATAGTTACGAGGACACAAAGCATCTTGATGAAGCAACTCAACGCAGAGTTATACATGCTTACTATGCATGTGTTTCCTATATTGATGCTCAGCTAGGAAAGATTCTGGATGAACTTGAAGGGCTAGGATTAGCAAACAACACAATTATAGTTTTGTGGAGTGATCATGGATATCATCTTGGAGACCATGGCCTTTGGAACAAGACAACAAATTTTGAAACATCTACACGTACTATCTTGATGATTTGCGCACCAGGAATGAAGAGGGATGTCTTCTCAAATTCAATCTCCGAATTTGTTGATGTATATCCTACAGTTTGTGATTTAGCAGGAGTAGATGCACCAGAAAATCTTGATGGAAAAAGTTTGGCGCCTGCACTTAAGAACCCTTCTATTAAGATAAACGAATATGCTTACGGTCAATATAACAGAGGAAATATTAACGGCTATTCATGCAGAAATTCTAAATATCGTATGGTTGAATGGATTAAAGACTTCAGGACATATGTCCCGTTTGAAGGAAAAGAGATGGTAGGGATTGAGCTGTATGACTATGAAAAAGATCCTCTTGAAACCAAAAACGTTGCTAAGGACCCTCACTATAGAAAAGTTTTCGATAAAATGCAAAAGGACCTTCACTCTTATTATCAGCAACATTTTGAGAAAAGCAAGAAGTATCGAATTGCAGAACTATTCCCAATGAATCAGAAAGCAAGAGATGATGAAGAGGAGTAAAATTTCGAAAAAAAAACCGGCTCAAAAGAAGGCCGGTTTTTTAATTGATATATAATTTCTTAGTTAGGTATCAGCACCTTAATGTCGTCGAGGAATATCCTATTTTTTCCTGCACCAACTCCTGACAAAGCGTAATCTCTGCCCAGGAACTTGATTTGAGTTTCAGATGTTGCTCCGGTAATTGTAAACGACCTTTCTGTGGCAATATCAGCCCAAATAGCAGTACATGTTGGGTCAGTTGTAAAATTAGGCCAGTTATCTATTGTAAATGTGCTGGTACCTATTGTACCTGGACCAATAATGCTTACAACAAGAATATTGTCATCTTTTGTACCTGCTGCAGTCATATATGGAACCGCCTTGAATTTAACCAATAGATTCTTTGTCCCTACAAGTGCTGTTAATTTTGGAGAGATTAAATCACCCCCATAACTGGTCAATCCCAATTTTACAAACCCTGGACGAGCATATAATGCAACTTTTGTGTAGAAAGGATTTACGGTAGTTGTCCACCCCCTGGTTTGCTCTGCAGTTGTCCAAGAATCGTATCTTGTTTCACCTGTTGTAGTATAGAATACTGCGCTACCGTATGTCAACCAGTTAAAGTCTTCAAACAATACAATTGTTCCTTCGCTCTTGCCTTCTTGTTTAACAACAAGTGTCACATTCAAATTTGGGAAAGCAGTGCAAACAAATGAAACATTAGCAGTTCTTGGAGCAGTTTGTGTATTTTCTGTTGCGGCAAAGGTCAGATCTGTGCCGGATGCTCCCAGAACAGAACTCTTTAGAGTCAGCCATGTAGCATCTGAACTGTAGGTGTATGTAACATTTGCTTTTACATTAACTTTCACGTCTTGGGCAAGTGTATTGATATTCTTGCCTGCAACAATATCAGATACAGTGAGGTATGGAGTAGCTTTATCCTGATTGACAGTGAATAAAACAGGTTGTTCCTTTCCATCAACAATAAATGTGAACTGCATCTGACGATCTACGAATGTATTGTTCTGCTGAACAATGACTTTCACTATACCATCATCATCACCCTCATTTGGGAAAAATTTCACCCAGTTGTTGGCGGTTTTTTCCACAATTTTCCAACTCTGATTTGAGCGGATAATATGCTTTAATCCAGTAAGGTTGCCCGCATAACCTACTGTGTACCCGGTTGGACTTGTTTGCTCTGTAGCATCTTTAAAAAGAAAATACGGGTCTCCTGTATTCTCTGTCAACTTTTTCTCACATGAAGTTAAGACAGCAACCACGAAGAGAAGCAGTATATAAATATTTTTTGTTTTCATACTTAAATAATTGTTTTTCATATTAATGGTAATATGCTAAATTCTATTTTATTGCTTGCTTACTCCACCAAACCGGTGTTTTCATATCATTTGCGCCACCCATATCAAGCAATGCTGCTTTGGCATTCTCTGCATTCGTAGACATTGTTGTATTCGGATATCCAAAACGTGTAGGAAGGATATTGTCATTGTAAACTGTACCGGCTCCTATTGTCAGGACAGGATAACCTGTTCTGCGATACTCGTGATAAGCTTCCATACCAACCCAGAATAGAGCCAGATATTTTTGATTACCAAGAAATTCTGCTTTGTTTGTTGCCAAATCCCATGAACCAAGTGGAGAAGCCAGATAAGTATCAACGTTTGCTGTAGTTATAGATACAGGAGGAACACAATATGCACCCTGTGCCGACCATTTCTCCATCGATGCCCTGACACCTGCCTCGTAATAAGTTTTAGCAGCAGCAGTACCTCCACTGATAAATCCTTTAAGTGCGGCTTCTGCAAAAATGAATTTTACCTCTGCATAATCCATATAGGTTGCAGGAGCGTCTTTCCTGCAGAAAACCAGATAGTTTAACCATGAAGTTCCAACATCTACTGTGCCTCTTTCCTGGTCAGTACAGCCAGATTTTGTTCCAATCCAGATATTAAAAGGATTGACAGCTACGGTAGGATTTTTCTTTCCAATTATTGGCAACCGTGGATCTACGTATGACTGACTTCCGTTTTGGTCAGTATAAACGGTCATTTTGATAAGTTGTGTAGTTAGTTTTCTTCCACTTGAAGTAAAACCGCTTTCCGTAGTTGTTCCAAAATTGCTTAAGTATGGATCAACCCCGGAAAATTTAACAGTAGCATTATCGCTATTAGATGTGAATATTGGATACTTGGTTGAATTGCCCAATATCTCTGTCATCTTGGTTCCTACATTCATCTCAGTACGTCCGCTCACCCTGCATAAAAGTCTTAGATATAAAGAGTTGTTGAATTTTCTCCATAAAGCCATATTGCCTCCGTACATACCATCCATAGAAGGTTTCTGTAATGTAGGATTTGTTGCATAAATTGTATTTGCTGCTTCAAGGTCGGCAAACATGAACTGGTATATCTCTTTTTGTGAGTTGAATTTTGGGGTAAGTGTACCGCCAAGTTTTCTCCCTGAGAATGCCTCTTCATAAGGAACACTGCCAAACATATCTGTCATATTAGAGAAGAAAAGAACTTTAAATGTCAAAGCAATAGCTTCTAACGATTTGTCTCCTTCCTCTACAGCCAATTCATGCATGTGGTCCACGTTTTTTCCGTAAGTAGCGTAATGATTCCAAAAACCGGCCCAATCCCTCGATTCCTCTAGAAAATAGAGATGCTCTCTACGTGTTATACCTCCAGTATGTGCCGTAAATTGAATAAGCTCATTGTTATAATACCAGGTGCGCTCAAGCCATTGATTGGCAGAATTGTATAAAATGGGTTCAAACATGTTGGATGCTTGTATCATACCAACTATTGTCCTGTTTGGATTTGTATTAGTCTCCTGGAAATTCTTCGTACAAGAACTAATTGTTCCTAGAACAAACCCACACAATATTATTAATTTCAGTTTTTTCATTTCTTATTAATATTTTAATTAAAATGACAGTTTTAAGTTTACTCCATAAGTGCGGGTCATTGGAAATGAACCTGCTTCAATACCATTGAATACATTTGTTCCAGTCATCATACCTCCTTCAGGATCATATTGCGGCCAATTGTCGATAGAGAAGATATTAGTTGCAAAAACAGCAATATTGGCTCCTTGAAGGAATCCGGTTCTTTTGCACAGCTTTTCAGGAATATTGTATTCCAGTCTTGCCTCTCTGAATTTCAGGAAGGATGTATCATAAGTATGCGCCTCTCCATTATATCTGTCTAGAGTAAGTGCTTGATAATAAGTGTAGATGTTTTCTGTTATTGTGTTGTTTACCTTGCATGTAGTAGTACCATCTGTATTAGTGGTAACCAGATTTACTCCCTCTGCAACTATACCATCATAACGTCCATTTAGTGAGTTTGTCAGTTTTCCCTGATAAGACAAAATTCCGTCGGTAACTGAGAATCTGTTACCACCCCACTGATAAGAGAAAGACATGTTCAGAGTAAGGTTTTTATATCTGAGAGATGTATTGAATCCCCCCCTCCAGTCAGGATTAACTTTTCCGAGATAATTATCAGCTGTGGAAACAACTGATGGTAGACCTGTTTGTTCGCTAAGAAGGACTTTTCCTGAGCAATCCACCTTGTTGCCAGATGCATCTAGATAAAATGAACCTTCGGGTGCTTTTTTCATTGCAAACCCATATAACTGATGCATCTCTTGTCCAATATATGAATATACATGCAACCTGCCACCAATTGTTGTACCCATGTCTGTTTCCAGCGGTTTGGTTGGATCCCAGCCATCTTGAAGACTTACAAGTTTGTTAATGTTTTTTGACCAGTTGGCATTAAATATCCATGTAAAATCTTTTGTTTTAACAGGAGTAGTATTCAAAGAGATTTCAATTCCTTTATTATTTATCTCGCCAGCATTGATTTTCATTGAAGATGCACCCACTATAGGATCAATGTCTACTGCAATAATTTGGTTTGTAGTTGTAGAGTTGTATACAGCTATATCAAGACCTAAACGGTTCTTGAAGAATTTTGTCTCAAGACCTAGTTCCCAGCTCTCAACATTTTCCGGTTTAATCATAGGGTCAGGAATAACTGATGGTAAAGTATATCCACCGCTTATTGCAGCAGCTGAATAATACTGGTCTAGTGAATACGGACCTGTGTCATTACCTACGTTTGCCCATGAAAGACGAAGCTTTGCAAATGAAATTACAGGAGCATTATTCTGAAAATCAAAAATCTTGTCTAGTAATATACTACCGGCAACTGAAGGATAGAAATACGACCAGTTACCTTTTGACAAAGTGCTTGACCAGTCATTACGGCCTGTAATATCTAGATAGTAAGTATCTTTCCAGCCAAGAGAGACCAGCCCGTATAAGCTGTTGATTATTTTGGAACTTCTGTAGTTAGTCGGAATCGGATTTATTCCTGTAGGCACATTGGATGTGTTGTATACTCCGTCAAGATTTAATTCATTCAGCTGAATATTATTCTTTAGATATTGTGTCGACATATTGTTTCCGCCAAATGCAGCAGTTAAAGAGAGGCGGTTGTCAAACATCTCTTTTTGATATTTCAACAGAAAGTCTGTATTGAATTCATAGTTGATAAGTGTCTCTTCCCTATAGAATCCGTTGTTCCATACAGCAGTTAATTTTGGTTTCCTTTGTGTTCTGAATTCAACACCCATATCCATCCCCGACTTAACATCAAGGGTAAGTCCTTTAGCAATATTGAATGTAAAACCTGCAGAACCGAAAACCCTGTCCTTATTTGTTGAGTTAAGTTCCTCGTAAAGAATACGGTAAGGGTTATACGAACCTGTCCCGGCAAAAACCAGGCTGTTCCCGTTTTCAGAAATAGTAGCATTTCTGTTTATTGCATTGAATCTTCCCTGAAAATACTCATCCCTCCAGTTACTCATCGAATTTGAATTATAGCCCCACATCAAGTCATACATAACCGTTGTCTCATGATAACCTGCCATTGGCATATTGTCGCTATCTGTACGATAATAGTTAACTTTTGAATTAAACTTTATCCATTTGTTAACCGGCGATTCAAATGAAAATGAATAAGATTGTTTCTTGTATCCGGTATTAGGTAATATCCACTCATTCTTTATGTCGGCCATCGAGAATCTTACATTTGTACCTTCTCCGTTGCTGCCGTTAATTGAAAATGAGTTGTTGTAAGTAACACCATTTCTAAAAATTCCTGTAAACCAGTCATCTTGATAAACAAATGGTGTCATTGAAATTTTTCCGGTTTCCCAGTTTTTACCTTCATATTGATAACGAAGTTTATTTGGATCAAATTTTTCTCCCCATGCATATCGTGAAATGTTTCTTGCAGGAAAATCAGATGTACCAACTAAATCGGAATTTAAAGTCCAGAAATTGTATGGATTAAGCCCCATATCTGATCCTGATCCATATTCAGTCTGAAAAGATGGCCAGTAACCTGCTCTTTCAACTACCACAGATGAGTTTACAGTTACACCAATCCCTTTATTCTTACGACCGGTTTTAGTTGTAATTACAATTGCTCCATTAGCTGCACGAGAACCATATAGTGCTGTTGCAGCAGGTCCTTTCAACACCGATACAGATTCTATGTCTTCCGGATTAAGGTCACTTGCACCATTTCCAAAATCTACAGGAAAATCTGCTCCAGAATTTGTATAGCTACTGCTTGAAGAAGTTGCTGTCGTTCCTGATCTGATAGGAACGCCGTCAACAACAAAAAGCGCTTCATTACTACCATAATTCAATGACTGATCACCTCTCAAGGTTACACGTTGTGAGGAAATCGGTCCTGAACTTGCTCCGTTAAAGGTAAGACCTGCGACTTTACCCGCCATACCATTTAGCCAGTTACCAGAAACAACCTGAGTAAGTTCCTCGCTTCCAACTTTTGTCACAGCATAACCAAGAGACTTCTGGTCACGAGTCAAACCTAACGCTGTTACTACAAGTCCTTCAAGCTGCCTTGTTGAAAATGCTAGTAATACATCAATTTGATTTTGCTTGGCAACAGTAACGCTTTTTGCATCATAACCAATACATGTGAATTCAAGTACCTGTCCTTCATTGGCTTTTATGCTATAAATTCCATTCAGATCTGTAACTGCTCCACGTGTAGTACCTTTAACCATGATGGCACACCCGATTACAGGCGTTTTTCCATCTGACTCATACACGGTTCCTTTAATTGTGGTCTGAGCCCATAGTTGCATAGCAAACAATGAGACTGTAACCAGAACCAAGAACTTTTTTAAGTAATTTTTTAGATTCATAGATTAAATAATTAGGATTAATATAAGAAATTTTATTGCATCGATGTTTTGAACTCCTTTGGACGTGTCATTGTTTCTGTAAAAACATTACCGTTCCGGTCGGTTAATTTAATTTCAAGTGTTGATGTTGCACTTGAGGCAGTTACTTCAAAAATATGAGATGAATTATTCGTAATAAAAGATGATGTTGGTTCAGCGTTATAATTAAGCCTTTGCATCTCATATGATATTATATGCAGTGGATCCTTTTTATACTTACGCGTCACAGTAAGTGGTAAACCATTCTCTTTAACTTCCAGACTACAGGAATTGTCGTAATTAAACACATTTATCATAACAATGTTTCCCTTGTTTTGTGTATTGTACTCTCCTGCATATGTTGGAACCATTGCTTTATAAGTATCACTAGCACTTGGGGTGAAATTTGCAGCATTAATCTCAATAGTATTTCTGTCGTAAGTCCGGAATTGCTTGTTTTTATTGTATCCGATGCCCTTAAACGTATACTTGACAACCTTGTCATTAACTTCAAAAATTCCATAACCTCCCGGAGAACCGTCTTTGCAGATATGATTTCCTGCATATCCGCTTTTTCCTGTCCACCACCATGTAGCACTAATTGCTGCAATATTATGTTCATACATATTGCTTGAAATTTCCACATTATAATTAATATGTGTGTGACCCGAAATGAACTTTACATTTGAAAATCCATTAAACACAGCCTTAAGTTCAGTTCCATTTGTCAAATCATTTCCAGTTACCTGCTGACCAGAGGAATTAACAGAAACTGAGTGAACAGGCGTGTGAAGTGCTACAATAACAGGTGTGGTTTTATCGGTTACTTCTGCCAGGTCCTTTCCCAGCCAATTTATTTGTTCTGCAGATACAACTTCAAGATAATCTCTGGCTCCTATGACACCTTGTGATCCACCTGCATTTATATACTGCACATCATCTAGTATTACATAATGTACCTTACCAATATTTATTGAATAATATGACGGACCTATAATTTGTTTAAATGGAGATTCTGCAGGAAAATCAAATGCTTTATATGGATCGTTATCATGATTTCCCATAATATTGAATATTTGAAATCCAATACCATCAATTTCATTAAGGTAATTACTAAGTGCATAAGAGTTTTCATACCAATAGGCATCCCAACTCATATCTCCCAACGCAATACCATAAACCTTAATACCGGAACTCTTAAGTTGACTAGCATAAGAAGAGGCTTCTGCATAGAAACCGCTTTTAAATTGAGAAATATCATTATTCCGGTTTGCCAGATGCATATCAGCCATCGCAATTATGACATGATTTTTGTTGTCGACTTCAGAAAGTTCAAAATTACGCTGGTCGACAACAGTTGTGCTGCTTGTTAAATATTCAAAGAATGCCGGTAGCTTATTCTTTGTTGCAACTTCGTAGTTTGATGGTATCGATATAAATACATAACCGTGTTTTTTGGCAGACTGCAGGTAGTATATTCCGTCTGCATTTGTTTTTGTCACTTCTATTCCGTCTGAAACAACAACATTTGCAATGCCTTTACCGTTGCAATAAACAATTCCTTTAATGTTTTTGCCGGCAATATCCGGGATATTTGTGTTTGACTGTATGCTTAATGTTGTAGATCCCAATGTAATTTCTTTTGTCCCTCTAACTGCCGAGATATTATACCTGCCTGAATTAATTGTTGCCCCTATATTAATAGTGACTCCGGTGCTTGTAACGTTACTAACAGTAAACTCATGTTTCACACTTGCATTGTCTACAGATGTGAATTTCAATTTATCCCCGGCAGCAAATCCGTTTCCAACAATGGGTATATCAGAATTCAGAGCAACCGAAATAGTGCCTGGTATTGATATACCTGTAAGTTTAAAAGTATCTGTCGGAATTGGTTCTGGTACTGTTGATTTTCCACATCCTACTATAAGCATAGTGCTTATTAACAGAAGATTCAGACTTAAAATATTTAGAACTAATTTTTTCATCAATAAAATTTTGTAATTTAATTACATAACAAGCTGAACCTATTAAAGTTCAAACATTTAACAAATATTGCACAGAGTGGCTTTCTCTCTCTTCCATGTAGTTGCGGAGAAGATTATTGCTAAGACACTGGCTGCTATAAATATCCAGAAGGTGGCATTCCATCCCAGATTTTGATTACTTGCAACTGCTCCTATTAATACTTTTGAGAGCAGAGCATCACCAATAAGATAACCAAATAACCCTACAAATCCAGCTGCTGTTCCGGCTGCATTTTTAGGCACCAGATTAACAGCCTGAACACCAATCAAAGCGACAGGGCCATATATAAAAAAGCCGATTGAGATTAGTGAACCGTATACAACAGCTACTCTTGTAGCTAAAAGTTCAGTTGAAAAAGTTTCAGAAACAAAAGCAGCGACAGGTGCTGCTTTCCAATATAAAATTACAGACAACAATACAAGCGCCATATAAATGACATTTGCCGGAGCACATCTGCCCTTAAACAATTTTGAAGAAATTAATCCACAAACAATTGTCCCTGGAACCCCAGCATAATTATGAAGTGAAAAAGCCATTTTACTTTGTTCACTATTCAACAAACCAGCCTCCTGACAATATGTGGGCGACCAGTCCCCTATGCCATAACGGACTAAATATACAAAAATGTTTGCCAGGGCTATGAGCCAAAGAACCTTGTTCTTGAATATGTATTTTACAAATAGTTCCGAGACAGGAATTTTGGCATCTGAAGTCATCTCCTTCTTAACAGTACAGTCATTTCTGTACTTATCGATAGCAGGCAATCCACATGCTTGAGGATTGTCTCTGAGTGCCCACCAGCAAAAAACTGCTACAATAAGCGCAACTGCAGCAGGAAATACAAAAACGGCTCTCCAACTCTGATCAACCATAGTTCCTCCTCCAATATCGACAAGAAAGAAACCGCCCATAACCACTGTGCCTACTGCTGCAAGATTACCCATCAAGCCACTTCCGAATGTATGCGATGTGTTCCATATAGACATTTTGAAACTTCGCTCATTGTGAGAGAACCAATATACCATCACTCTTCCGCAAGGGGGCCAGCCCATACCGGAGAGCCATCCTATTACCAGCATAAAGAAAAATATTATAGCTACAGAACTGGTTGCAAAAGAGAACAAGCCCACAGACATCATTATTGCTGACGACAGGATAAGTCCGATTACCAGAAATTTACGGGCATCGGACCTGTCGGAAAGGGCTCCCATTAAGAATTTGCTGAATGAATATGCTATTGCAATTGCAGACATGGCAATTCCCAATTCAAGCTTCGAATACCCCAAACCTCCATTTTCAACGGATTGTATCATCCCGGGAATAGCTAAGGCAAGATTTTTTCTAACCAGGTAATATGCTGCATATCCTAAAAATGCACCTAAAAAAACCTTAAGTCTCATTTTTTTGTACTCCGATGCAATTTTATCTTCCGGGAGTAGTGGTTTAGCGGCTGGAGGGTCTAAATATTTCAACATAAATCTTATTTTATTGATGGTAAAAATAGGTTTATAAAGTTACCATTTGATTACAAAATAATGAAAATTGAGCTAATCACAATATATATTACTTAATAATGTAATTATCTGCAATGCTATTAAAACTGGCAATCTGTAAATCTATCCATTTCTGGTCATATCCGAATTCCCTGGCCATAACTTCAGCTACCTTTGGCGCAGCCTCTACTGCTGCTCTTGCATCAATATATAATAATCTTACACGACGCGAAAGCACATCTTCTACATTTCTGGCCATCTCTTCTCGAACTGCCCAAACAACTTCTGCAACTGAATATCCATATTTTGGATGAATCTTAACCGCCATTTCAGGGTCTTGATTAATCATCATTTCTATGGCAGCCATGTCAGAACCATAAACATACATATGATTAGACAAATCCGGATCTTGTCTGTAACCATGAATCCTGAAATTCTTTGACACACATTTTTTAGGGCTAATCAATTGCATTTTAATCGCCTTATCAACTGTATCTTCTGCCATACGCCTATATGTTGTCCATTTCCCGCCGGTTATTGTTATCAGGTTATTATCCGAAACAATTATCTTATGACTTCTTGATATCTCCTTAGTACTTTTCCCTTCTTTCTTTGGGGCTGCGAGTGGTCGCTGTCCTGCAAACAATGAAAGGATGTCTTTTCTTTCAGGTTTACGTACCATATATAGTGCGGCTGTCTTCAGTATGAATTCTATCTCTTCTTCCATTGGTACAGGTTCAAGTTCTGCATGTTCCCTAACAATATCTGTTGTTCCTACAACCACTTTTTCATGCCAAGGGACGGCAAATAAAACCCGTCCGTCAGAAGTTGCAGGTATCATCAATGCATAATCACTGTTGAGAAAAGATTTGTCAAAAACCAAGTGTACTCCCTGACTTGGTTTGACCAATCTGTGGTTTGAAGGTTCATCCATTTGTATTATATCATCAACAAAGACGCCTGTGGCATTTATTACGGATTTTGACCTTACTGAATAAACTACCAGCGACTCTAAATCCTGAACTTTAACACCAGAAACATTTCCATAGTCGTCGTGGATGATTCCTGTTACTTTCATATGATTTATCGGGTTTCCGTCATTCTCAGCACAGGATTGGGCAAGATTGATTGCCAGTCGGGAGTCATCAAATTGACCGTCATGATATATAACCCCTCCCTTAAGGCCTTCAGTTTTTACTGTTGGCAAATATTTTGCAGTTTTGCTCTTATGTATAAACAAAGACCTGCCTAAACTCAGGCCTCCCCATGATAACATGTCGTAAAGTGTCAATCCGCAAGTATACATCAAATTGTCAAAATATGTGTAATTTGGTATTACAAATGATTGATCTTTCACAAGATGAGGTGCATTATGCTTTAAACGGCCTCTCTCTGTCAATGCTTCTCTAACTAATGCAACATCACCCTTCTGGAGGTAACGGACTCCTCCGTGTACCAGTTTTGTACTTCTGCTTGAGGTGCATTTTGCAAAGTCATCTTGTTCAAACATTGCTACTTTATATCCTCGTAATGCAGCATCCAAAGCAACACCTAATCCTGTTGCACCTCCACCAATTACAACCATATCCCAAATAGTTGTTTCATCGGCGACTCTCTTTAATAACTCTTCGCGTTTCATTAAGCAAATTTTATGAATATATATTTCTTTTCGTAAGGCTACATATTTGTATCGAAACAAATCTAAGCACTTATTTTAATATTTCAAAATTAATTATTGATTTTTACTTTCATTTCGACATTTTTCAGACAAATAATTAAATATAGATTTCGTTACAAAAGAAAAAAACAGCTATACTTGCGAGTTTTTGATAAAAATTTCTAATTGTAAAACAAAGTGGTATATTAGTATTCAAATTTAACTCTCAAAAGTTATGGTAAAAAATCTTCAAAACTCAAATATTAACATATTGAATGAAAGGCATGAATATATACTTGACACTCTTAGAAAGCAGAGTTCAGTTTCAGTTACATCTTTTGCCAGTCAGCTAAATGTTTCTGAAGTCACTATAAGAAAAGACCTTAGCTATCTTGAATCTTTAAATATGCTTTATAGGGCACATGGGTGCGCAATATTGATTAATCCATACATTAATGACAGGCATATTAACGAAAAGGAAAAAATCAACACAGAGAAGAAACGAGCAATCGGAATTAAAGCAGCCTCCTTAATTACTGACAATGATTCAATTATAATTGCTTCTGGAACCACTATGCTCTCTCTGGCTCGTGAGATTAAAACGAATACTCATTTAACCGTTGTTACTGCGGCAGTCAATGTTGCTTCAATTTTGTCCAGAGATAAAAATATTGATGTAATACAGCTGGGTGGAATTCTAAGAAACAGTTCAATATCTGCAGTTGGTTCATACGCAGAGATGATGATACAAGACTTTTCCTGCAGCAAACTTTTCATTGGTGTAGATGGTTTTGACACCAGCTTTGGTTTGACAACAACAAATCTGATGGAGGCAAATCTTAACAGATTGATGATGAATGCCGCACAAAAGATAATTGTTCTGGCAGACTCTTCAAAATTCGGGTTAAGAGGATTTAGTAAGATTTGTGATATTTCAGAAATTGATCAGGTTATAACAGATGATAAAGCTCCAAAGCATTTTATAGATAAATTAAACGACATGGGAATAGAAGTTTCCATCGTTTCCGAATAGGAGATGGATAAAATATCCAATGTTCTGAATTTCCTTGAAAGTTTGTCTATACCCTACACTCTTTTCAGACATCCTTCTCTACCTACAATAGATATTGCTATGGAGTATTGGAAAGAAATAACCGGCACTCATTGTAAAAACATTTTCCTAAGGAACCATAAAGGAGATAAGCATTATCTGGTAATTTTTGAATGTCACCATGAGCTCAACATTCATGATCTTGAAAAAAGACTCAGAGAGGGCAAGTTATCTTTTGCATCTCCTCAAAGACTAGAAGCAAACCTTGGCCTATCTCCGGGATCGGTCTCTCCTTTCGGTTTGGTTAATGATACAGAGCATAAGGTAAAGGTTTTTATAGATATTAATCTGCTTGCAAGTGAATATCTCTCTTTTCACCCAAACGACAATACTGCTACCTTGTTAATAAAAACAGACGATTTTAAAAATTTCTTGAAAATATGCAAAAATGAATGCCATTTTCAGGAACTTTATTGAAGATCATATGCATATTTAGCTGCCCTGTTTATCAAATTATTAAAGACCAAGGTTTTTTTAAATTCTTCTATAGTATTTTCCAGAAGATTATCCTTTAAAAGAAAGGCATCATCAACTCGTTGTGACAGAAAATAGTCTTTTAGTTTAAAGTACTCCACATATACAGAATCTGAAGGAAAGCCTGCGGGTACTCTCTTTAGGGAACTAGTGCTGTCAAGAGTGAATTTCCTTGCAATATTCACAGCCTCTGAAAAATTTTCCCCGTTTAGCATAATCTCCTCGCGTATACTTTTAATTACTTTTGGGTCCGGGCAGTAAATTCCAGTGCTAAGCAAATGACTTCCAATATAATTGGCATCTTGCGCCTCTATGTGAAAATAGTAACCAGAATAACCTCCGGATTTTCCATTAGGTGCTACAAATGCTCCCATATGAGTTTTGTAGGGTGTCTTGTCTTTTGAAAATCTTATATCCCTGTAAATTCTGTATGTGCAATCTTTTACTGAAAGGTTCTTTATCAAAGGGTCAAAGGATGCAATTCCTGAAATTAATTTCTCTACATATATATTGAAGACTGATTGTGCTTCTTTGTACTCTGCTCTGTGGTCTTCAAACCACTCTCTATGGTTATTGTTCTGAAGTTGATTCAAAAATTGGATAATATTTTTCATAATACTACTATGAAGTCCATAAAATTATAGTTCGTCACAAATATAACAAACAAAACCAGATTGAATCACTATTAACATATTTAGTCATATCGTTGATACTTTTTTTTATCTGCAAAATACCTTATACCCATCAAATCACTTTATAAACTTAGTTAGATAGGTTACAGAAACCTTTAATAAACAGAACACATTCAACATTTTTGGGAATAATATTCCTAGGTTAGGTCTCTTTACATTTTATTGATTCATTTATGAAGCTGCTCTGGCTATATGTGAACATACTGCCAGAATAAACTCCTATCCTGGATATTAACAAAATAATACTTAGTGTAATTCTGGCTTTGCTGTTTTATTGTCCACAGGTCCTCTTGACAGACGAGCCGGTGAGGGCATCTCAGCCGGAGGGAACGCAGCAAGGCGAAGTGACTGAGGATGGAAAATGCCCCCACTGTCTCGTCTGTCTGAGGTATAAACACAAAAAAAAAGGAGACTTAATCTTACGATTAAATCTCCTTTGAAAGATGGCGGCTCACTCTCTCCCACTTGGTATAGCAGTACCCTTTTGCTTTAACATGG
>MEOK01000002.1 GCA_001769195.1 Bacteroidetes bacterium GWF2_40_14
GGGTGTGCTCTGCTCATGCAGGGCACACGAGTTAAGAAAAACAACAAGCGACCCCTGCAGCTTTTTGGAAAAGCATAATCCTGGGGTCGCCTTTGTTTTTTAGCGAATTGAGCGCGAAGCGGGTAAATCTGGTGCACGTATATCACAACCAACCACCATGCAATGGAAAAATCACATAATTTGTGTTTGCGTCCCTTTATACCCTGTCATTTGATAGACGAAGCAACATTGATCCCGTCCATTGCCGACGATACTATGCCACCCGCATATCCCGCACCCTCACCGCAAGGGTAAAGGTTCTTGAGGGTTACATGAGAATAGCTTTCCGCATCGCGGGAAATCCTCACCGGAGAGGAGCTTCTGGATTCAACTGCCATCATAATGGCATCCGATGTTATAAAACCGTGCATTTTCTTTTCAAAAACCAACATTGCCTGCTTCAGGCGGCTTGTAATGAATTTTGGAAGTATCTCATCAAGCGGAGCAGCAATTGCACCAGGAACATACGATGTCTGAGGCAGATTGACAGATAATCTTCCCTTAAGGAAGTCTGTCACTCTTTGAGCAGGGGCACAAAGGTTTTCCCCTCCAAAATCAAATGAGGCCCTCTCTATTGCGCTCTGAAACTCCATTTGAGCAAGTACCCCGTACTTATCATATTCTGGAATATCCGAAGGTTCAACAGATACAACAATACCGGAATTTGCCCATTTTGAACTTCTTTGTGAATTTGACATTCCGTTCAAAACCAACTCTCCGGGCATTGTCGAAGCCGGAACCAGTATGCCTCCCGGACACATACAAAAGGAGAAAACTCCCCTTCCCTCAATCTGAGCCACAAGACTATATTCTGCAGTTGGCATAAATGGCTGATATTTGCCATGATATTGAATCCTGTTTATCAAAGACTGGGGATGCTCCACCCTTACACCCATTGCAAAACCCTTTGACTCAATCTGCCATCCCTTTTTTGCAAATAATCTGTAGATATCTCTGGCAGAATGTCCAGTCGCAAGTATTACAGCCACTCCAGTAAACTCCTCTCCTCCAGCACATCTTACTCCCTTGACAGTATCTCCATCAAGAATAAAATCCTCTACCCTGGTATTAAAATGATACTCTCCTCCATGTTCTGTTATATGGTTCCTGATATTTTCTATTATAGCAGGTAGTCTGTCCGAACCAATATGCGGATGAGCATCAATCAGAATATCCTTGTCTGCTCCAAATAGAACCAACTGACTGAGAACTTCATAAATATCCCCCCTTTTGCTCGATCTGGTGTAGAGCTTTCCATCTGAAAATGTTCCTGCCCCACCCTCTCCAAAACAGTAGTTTGAATCCTGGTTGACTATTTGTTCTTTATTGAGTTTAGCAAGATCAAATTTACGGGAGTGAACATCTTTACCTCTCTCGAGAATAATTGGTTTAAACCCTCTTTCAATTAGTTTCAATGAGGCAAAAAGCCCGGCAGGACCTGCTCCCACAACAATCACCGGATGCCCCTTCTCCACATTCTTATAATTGATCTTTACATACTTGTCCACAGGATTTTCAGTAGTCAGATATCCCTCAACCCTAAATCTGTACAATACATCCTTGCCTCTTGCATCCAGAGATCTTCTGATTATTCTTACATCCCCTACAGATTTGGGAGAGACGCCCATAGAACGGGCAGCAGCATTTATCAGCTCTTTTTGAGTTATCTCAACATTGAGCGGTGTGGTTATTTCAAATTCACGCATAATCTAATATCCTGGAAACAGGAGTCACATCCAGGTCACAGGTATGACCGGATTTGAATTTATAATATCCTGTAATTGCAATCATTGCAGCATTGTCTGTGGTAAATTTAAATTCAGGAACATATGTGTTCCATCCTCTCGACCTCCCCTCAGAGAGAATTCTCTCTCTCAATCCCGAATTTGCAGAGACTCCTCCCGCAATTGCAATTTCCTTTATCCCCGTTTTCTTTACTGCCAACAATAGCTTGTCCATAAGAATCTCTATCAAAGTATGCTGGAATGAGGCACACAGATCATTTATGTTCCTGCTTACAAATTCAGGATCTTCCTTAATGCTGTCACGTAAAAAGTAGAGTAACGATGTCTTTACCCCGCTGAAACTGTAATTGAGATCTGCAATCCTCGGTTTAGAGAATCTGAAGGCCTTAGGATTGCCCTCTTTTGCAAGCTTGTCTACAACAGGACCACCAGGGTATCCAAGATCCATGATTTTTGCACATTTGTCAAAAGCTTCTCCTACAGCATCGTCTATTGTCTGACCAATTATTTCAAACTTAAGGTAGTCGTCGACCCGCACAATTTGTGTATGCCCCCCGGAAACCAGAAGACACAGAAATGGAAACGACGGATGGTTTTTCTCCTTTTGCGGTTCTTTAATAAAGTGAGACAATATATGACCTTGAAGATGATTTACGTCTATCAGCGGTTTATTCAAAGCTATGGATAACCCTTTTGCAAAGGATGTTCCCACAAGAAGAGAACCAAGAAGTCCCGGACCTCTTGTAAAAGCGATGGCATCAATATCCTTTAATTCAGTCTCTGCCAACTTTAGAGCCATGTCAACAACGGGCAGTATGTTCTGCTGATGAGCCCTTGAAGCCAGCTCCGGTATCACTCCTCCATACTTGCTGTGTACATCCTGATTTGCCATAACGTTAGACAAAAGCACTTCGTTTCTTACGACAGAAGCCGATGTATCATCGCACGATGACTCTATCCCCAGTATTGTAATTTCCATATTAAAATATCTTTTGCAAAAATGGCTCTTTTTTAACAAATAGCTCCACTTATTTGATTAAATTTGTCGATTAAATTTGACCATATTAAGATTTTTAAGAAAATAGTAATCGGCATTCTCTTTATTGTTGCAATTCTGCCAATAGGAGCGTATATAGCTTTGCAAAACCCTTCTCTGCAGACATGGGTAGCAAGAAAGGCAACAAAAGTATTATCAAGGCAACTCAACACAGAAGTCTCAATTGGAAGAGTATATTATGTGTTTTTCAATAAGCTAATCCTCAACGATGTACATATTTTATACAATCAAAAGGACACTCTTGTAAATTGCAAAAAGTTGTCAGTGAGCTTCTCGGCAAGAGACCTCCTCTCAAATAAGTTCCGGTTTCAGAAGGTTCAGCTTTATGACGGTATATTCAACTTGCTTATAGAAGAAGGACATACATCCAATCTTGCCAGAGTATTCAGGCTTTCAGGCAAAAAGAACCCCGGGGATACAACAGCCTTCCGTTTGGATCTTACAGCAAAGGAGATTAAACTGACAAATTTCAGATTTACGTACAGCAGCCCATTTTCTTCAGCGGCGGACAATGGTGATGATTTTATAGATTTTTCAGATATTTCACTTAGTGATATAAATGCAGAGATAAAAAATGTCCACTATGACAAGGATACCCTTAATGCCGATATAAATTACATAAGGTTTAAAGAAAAAAGTGGTTTTACTGTTAAAAACATGAATGCCCGTCTTAAGCTAAGTCCAAAAGAGGTCAGATTTAACGAC
Organism: Bacteroidetes bacterium GWF2_40_14; assembly: GCA_001769195.1. Taxonomy (GTDB): domain Bacteria; phylum Bacteroidota; class Bacteroidia; order Bacteroidales; family UBA932; genus Bact-08. The sequence continues at coordinate 3,547 of MEOK01000002.1, forward strand.
CTTTATCTTTTTGACGGAAATACAGAATTGAAAGCAAACTATTTTTCACTGCAATACAAAAGTATACAGGATTTTAAGTATTTCACCAAAAAGGTATTCATTGAGATTGATCTAGACAATTCTTACCTGAATTTCATAACTCTATGGAAATTAGCACCTTCACTTACAGATAACAGACTTTCTTTTTATGCCACTGGAAAGATTTCGGGGTCGGTATCAAATCTGCGTACAGAAGGGCTTAAGATTACATCTGAGTCGGGCTTGTCATTTATAGATCTTGATGCAAGCATATCCGGGCTTCCAAAGAGCGCAGAGACAATGGCATTTATTGATATAAACAATTGCACTACAACGAGCCTCGATATTGCAAGGATAATCTCTACAATAAACAGCACCAAACCCATAAAAGCTATTGCTGGTCTCTCTCCATTTGTCAAATATAACTTTAAAGGAAGGCTTGCCGGTTTATTGAACGATTTTGTAGCCAATGGAAACCTCACCTCAAATATTGGCAACGTGTATGTAGACATGCTGTTACGACAGAATAAAAAAGAGAAAGGACTCGATCTGCAGGGTAAACTTGTTACTGAAAATTTTAATGTAGGGTTGCTAATAAACAATAAATCAATTGGCAAACTTACCCTTAGAAGCACAATGTCTGCTCTTTTGAGAGACGAAACATCTGGAGGAAGCAAGTTCTACATAGACAGCATTTATATTAATGAGTTGGAATTCAACAATTACCCTTTTAGAAATATAACTGCAGCAGGGAGTTATGTTAACGATGTTTTCAATGGGAAGATTATCTGCCATGACCCTAATCTTGACTTTCTATTTCAGGGAATATTTGGTTTGTCAGCAAAAAAAGATTCTTACTACGACTTTTATGCAGATATTGCCTTTGCAGATCTGGCCGCCCTTAAAATTGACAAGCGTGACAAAATTTCAACGGTAAGTTTCAAGACACTGGCTAACTTTACACAAAGCCTAAAGGGAGATATTATTGGCGTTGTTAATGTCAAATCCCTCGATTTTAAGAACAGCAAAGGAGATTATTCAATTGGCGACATCTCAATCCAGTCAGCTTCTAATCAAAACAATTTCAACATTTCGCTAAAGTCTTCATTTGCTACGGCAACATACAGTGGAAACGATTTCCTGACAAAATTCTTTGATAAGATACTCTATACAACAGTATACAAACACACTTCTGCCTTGCTAAGAAAAAAGGATGGCTACTCTTACGAGGATAAACCAAAAAAATACAAGTTAAATGTAAGTTTCTTCGATTCCAGAGCTATCAGCGAACTGATTATGCCCGGGTTCTTCATTTCGGCAAATAGCACTCTTATGGCGGAAGTTGACGAAAAAAATCAGTTGGATATTGAACTGAAGTCAAACAGAATTGCTTTCAGGCAAAATTATTCCAGCAACCTTCTCCTGAAAATCAGATCAACTGAAAGTGGCTTACGGTCATCCATCCTTTCAGACAAACTAGTCTTTTCAGGCACTAACTTGGATAGCAGCAAAATAGATATTACTGCCAAGGACAACAATGTAGGGATTGCCATAAACTTTTCCAATAAGGGAGAGATGCAGAATCTTCTGAATTTCTCATCAAATATTCTCATATCAAGATCTGTCAATAATAGCACACCACATTTTGGCATTACAATAAATCCATCCCAGCTGGTTTTCAACAATCAGAAATGGAGTTTTGCAAAATCCGACATTCAGGTACAGGATAGCACCTATACCTTCAACAACTTCCGGTTGTTTAACAAAGATCAGGAACTGTTCATAGATGGTGCAATATCTGAGAACATAGGCGATTCGCTCAACATCAGGTTGAAAAACTTTGACATAGGTCCTGTCAATCTGTTTATGCATAAGCCTTTCAATCTGGGAGGAAATTTTTCCGGAGTTGCATCAATAGTTGATGCATACAAAAATCCTCAGCTTCTTATCGATTTGAAAGGAAATGGTGTTTCTGCGGCAGGAAAAGAGGTTGGTAACCTATTGATAATAAGTAAATGGGACCATAACAACCGGAATTTTAACATCTCGGTAAGGAGCAATCTGGATGGAAAAACTCCATTAGATGTTTCAGGCACATACAAACCCAAGGATGGTGTCGTGGATTTAAAGGCAAAACTGGACGATATGCTCGTAACATATTTTGAGCCGTTTCTAAGTGATATTATCTCCCAGACAAGCGGAGGAGTGACTGGCGACCTTCATCTTACAGGTAATCTCAAAAAGCTCTCTCTTACAAGCACAAATGCAGTAGCAAATGATGTGGGATTTACCGTGAACTTTACAAAGGTAAGTTATACTATTAACGGACCGCTATTAGTTTCAGAAAAAGGATTAAGAGCCAACAATGTCATAATTAAGGACCGTTTCGGCAGTACAGGACGAGTAAACGGGGGCATATATTATGACCATTTCTATAACCTGGGTTTCAACACCAGCATTAATTTCTCCAATCTTGAAAGTTTAAACACGAAAGAGAGCGACAATGCATCTTTCTACGGGTCTGCATTTGGAACCGGAACAATAAACATAACCGGCCCTGTCCAGAAAATAGTGATGGATATCTCTGCAACGTCAAACAGAGGAACAGTAATTCATATACCCCTACAATCTACTTCAGAAGCTGCCGGTTCTGACCTTTTACGATTTATTGAACCTCCAAAAGTGAACGTATACAACGAGTACGGGTTCATGGAGGTTAACAACGAACAGAAAGCAAAGAAACGTTCGGAGCTGGAGGTCAAGCTGAAAATAAATATCACACCCGATGCTGCCATGATGATAGAGATTGACAAATCTGTGGGCGATATAATAACAGGGTATGGAAGCGGATTGGTTGCACTAGAAATTAACCCCTCAAAGGATATATTCAGCATCTATGGCGATTATATTATTGATCGCGGACATTACAAATTCGTTCTGCAGGGCTTGTTTAACAGAGATTTCACAATCCAGCAAGGGGGCAATATTGGGTTCAACGGAGATATTTTCAGGACTAATCTTAACCTGACGGCAAGCTACAGAGCAAAAGCCTCAATAAATACACTAATCTCCGACACCAGCTCGGTAGGAAACAGAAGAAACGTTGACTGTCTTATAAAAATGTCAGGACCGCTTCTGAATCCAAACCTTAGTTTTGGAATTGACATCCCGGATCTTGACCCAATTACCAAATCCAGAGTAGATGCGGCACTTAATACAGAAGACAAAGTAGTGAAACAGGTGATGTCTATACTCGTTTCAGGTAGCTTTATACCAGACATCCAGTCAAGTATTGTAAACAATTCCACCTTATTGTACTCTAATGCCACTGAGATACTTTCTAATCAGATAAACAAGATTTTCACCCAATTGGCAATTCCTCTCGATTTAAGCTTCAACTACCAGCCGGGTCAGAATGGCAGGGATATATTTGACGCAGCAGTCTCTGCACAGTTATTCAACAACAAGGTAATTGTCAACGGAAATATCGGAAGTTCCAAATACCTGAACAAGTCGGGAAGCGTTGTTGGTGATATTGACGTGGAGGTTAAACTTGACGAAAAGGGAAGATTCAGGGCCAAGGCATTTTCACACTCAGCCGACCAGTTCTCCAATTATCTGGATTACAGCCAGAGAAGTGGTTTAGGATTGGTATATCAGGAGGAGTTCAGTTCATTCAGGGAGCTTCTGAACAGCATATTCATGAGCAGAAAAAAAAGGGCACAAAAAGCTAATGAAAGAGAGGCCCGATTGAAGGGTCAAATGGAGATAAAGCCGACAGAAGAGAAGCTCATATTCAAAGAGTAATCTCGACAATCTCTCCTATCATTTCACGTTTATACGGCAACTCCACCCTTATGTAATTCCGGGTATATCCGAACATCTTACCACCCTTTTGCGTACTTTCGAAAAGCACCTTTTCTACTCTCCCTTTGTTTGCATCAACAAAGCCGGCATGCAACCTGTCAGAAAGTCCGGTAAGTCTGGCCACCCTGTGACTCTTGTCAGAATCCTTAACCTGATTGGCATAATCTGCTGCCGGAGTATTACTTCTTTTCGAATAAGGGAAAATGTGTAGGAAAGAGGGATTGACCCCCTCCAGAAAATTATATGTATCCACGAAATCCTCGTCAGACTCACCCGGAAATCCAACAATTACATCTACTCCAATAAACGCTTCTGGCATATATTTTCTTACAATCTCAATTCTCTGAGCAAACAACTCTCTGTTATACCTTCTTTTCATGAGGGCAAGGATTCTGTTTGAACCCGATTGAAGCGGTATATGAAGGTGTGGAAGAAATTTTTTACTTTGCGACATCCATTTTATTATCTCCTCCGTTATGAGGTTTGGCTCGATAGATGATATTCTGTACCTTTCAATTCCCTCAATTTCATCCAGTTCCTTGAGCAGATCTGCAAAATGTTCTCCTGTTGTCTTTCCGAAATCCCCAGTATTCACACCTGTCAGCACAACCTCTTTTATCCCTTTTGCAGCAATCTCCTTTGCCTCGTTTACGATAAACGAGATTGGATGGTTCCTGCTCTTTCCCCTTGCAAGTGGTATTGTACAATAGGAGCAGTTGTAGTCGCACCCATCCTGAACCTTTAGAAAGGACCTGGTCCTGTCATCTGATGAATAAGCGGGAAATATTTTCCCTACCTCAGAAATTGCACATGAAAATGCCCTGCCCCCCTTATGTACCGTAATGCCTTCCTCGTTTCTCAACTCGGCAACCCTCATGAACAAGTTCTGCTTCTGGTCCGCACCAAGAACAAGATCTACACCTTCTATATCAAGAATCT
>MEOK01000003.1 GCA_001769195.1 Bacteroidetes bacterium GWF2_40_14
TTTCTCCTTTACAGTATAATACCCTGCATTAACTGTTACCTCTTTCAGTTCGGCAATTTCTTCCTGTAAGGTCACGTTAATCTCCTTCCTGTTCCCAACAGCAATTTCCTTTTTTTGGTAACCAATGCAGGTAAAAACAAGGATATCATTTTCACTTGCTTTAATAGTATATTTACCGTCGGTGTCGGAGGTTGTACCTTTATTTGACGCCCCTTTCACCACTATGGTTACATCGGATAAAGGTTCCCCTTTGCTGTTTGTTACCTTGCCGGTTATGGAAATTTGTTCTCTTGCCTTTTTCACTTGCGAAGCGGGAAAGATAACTACCTGCTTGTTTACTATTTCAAAAGCCAGTCCGGAGTCTTTAAGACAATAGCTGACAATTTCTGCCAAAGGAACTTTTAGGAAGTCACCGGTTACCTTTTTAAGGATTTTAATATCGGAACTCTGGTACAGGAAACTATATCCACTCAGCTTTTCAAGTTGTTCAAAGACCGATTCAACAGTTTGATTGTTACACTTCAGCGTGTAAGTCTTGATTTGATTACTCTGGGCAGAAGCAGTGGCCATGGTCAAGACACTAAATGCCCCTGATAGAATAAGCGAGAGATTGACAATTAACAATGTTTTTCCTATTCCATGCTTTTTGCGGAAAAACATTGTATGGAAATTTTTCATACATTTGTTTTTAGAGTTTAACATAAATTCTGATTGTTTCTCCCCTGTTAATTCCGGGGGGAGGCTGGGCAGGGGGTTGTTCGAGCAACTCCCTGTCTTTTTGTGTAGTGGCTTAGGTTATGGTTCTTTCATAATAGTAATTGTTTTATTGGTTACCTGAAACTGTATACGTTTTGTTTTTCCCAACAGAATGAAAATTTCTTCTACACTGGTTTCTCTCGGAATATTACCTGTGAAACAGAGGCTCTTAAGTGAAGAATCGGCATAAAAAATATCGACATCGTACCATCGGGACATATTTCTCATTATATCTTCAAGCGGAGTGTCTTTAAATATGAATCTGCCGTCTTTCCAGGCAGTGTACAAGGAGGTATTCACCTCTTTCACTCTGATCACTCCTTCTGAATTAAGCTCAGACTGTTGTCCGGGCTTTAATATTACCAGCCCGACTTGTACGTAACCTTCCACCAGTGTTGTTCTTACTGTAGATTCGTCGGCATAAGCATTGACATTGAAGTGTGTACCTAGCACTTTTACTTCGGGTTTATTAACTACTTCAACTATAAAGGGAACCTTGTTTTTCTCTACTTCAAAATATACTTCACCTGATATTGCGACCCTGCGTTCTTTTCTGTTGAATTCAACGGGAAATTTTATGCTGGAAGCAGCATTCAGCCATGCCTTAGAACCATCGGGCAGCTCTACAAAATATTCTCCTCCGCGTGGTGTTTCTATGGTGTTCATTCCTGCCTGACCCCCTTCATAAGGTGAGGAGTTCGCATATAGCAATCTACCGTCATCTTGTTTGATTATTTCAGATCCTCCCTGAGTAGCCAGAGTGCCGGTCCTGGCACTGTCCAAAACTATTTTGGACCCATCTCCCAGAGTAAGTATGGCTTTATTGCCACCCGGAACGATATTATTTATTTGTAATTCTGCTGTTTGTTCAAGAGATATTTGTTGTCTGTCATAATAAAACCAAGTGCCGGTTATCATAAGAATCACTACTGCCGCTGCAGCATAGCGAAATAAAGAACGATTAAAATATCTGTGTTTATCTATTTGTTTGTCTATTTGACGCTCGAGTTTTTCCCACTCTTTCTCCTGATCATATCCGGACAGTATCTTTTTACGATTTCCCCATTGAGACTGGCTTTTTAAGGTATCATAAATAGTCTTGTTCCCGGGTGCTTCATCAAGCCAGTTCTTTAACACCTGCAACTCATCAGGTGATACGTTCCCCGACAGTTCCCGGCTTATCAAACGGGCAATTTCAATATCCTTTTTGTAATTTTTCATTCTTTTTACTGTATCCTTCTTAAGTATAATAACGTTTGGGTAGAAAACGGGTGACAATTTTTTTATACTTTTACCAACAAATGGAGTTAATGCAGATTACAGATACGCATATTTTGAGTATCAGAGAGGGAAACATGACAAGTTTCAGATTACTGTACGAAACTGTTTTCCCACCACTGATTTTGTTTTCACGTCGGTTTGTGGATGAAAAGGATGCCGCTGCAGATCTGGTGCAGGAGGCTCTGCTTGCATACTGGAACCGTCGTAAAGAATTTAAAACGGTTATCGAAGTAAAAGCGTTTCTGTTCGGCACCCTTAAAAATATGTGTCTTAACCATCTCCGTACAAAAAAAGTGCATGGACGATATGTACAAAAAACAATGGAAGAGGCAGATCGAAACACAGAACAAGAGGAGGAGTCTTTAGTGATCAACCATGCTATTATTGAAGAAGAGACCTTTGCATTGTTGTTCCGAGCTTTATCTGAACTGCCCCCACGTGAAAAAGAGATAATGGAACTCAGTCTGCAAGGCAAAAAAAATCAGACAATTGCAGATGTCCTCAGTTTGTCGGTGAACACAATAAAAACATTGAAGTTAAGGGCATATCGCAGGATAAGAGTATTACTCTGGCAAAGAGGATAGTAAGGCAGAACTTAAATTTGAGAATGCCTTTCTCCTTGGACTGAAAAACTCCGGCGTTGTCTGATAATCATTAACCTAAAACTTACTTTATAAACCTAGTACTATAGATCAGACAACGCGGAGTATTCATCAGGTTAGATAATTGTTTGCTTTTTACCTACTTAATCTTTACCTCTATGAGCAGATTCTCTTCTAACGGAGGAAGGCAAAAAACTGAATTACAGCTTTGATAACGTAGCTTTGCTTTTATTTTATATAACCCAGACTTCGTTTCCGGTTGTACTTTAAATAAGGGTCTAATTTTTATTTTTCCCATGTACACCTGATACAGATCTTTAACCATAGGCTCCGGCCATTGAATTTTCTCTTCCATAACAATGCCCTCTGGTAGTTCAAATGTAATGCTGGCTTCCAACATCCCCTGTTCTGCATTTGTGCCCGTGGGTGCATAGATATACCAAGAATCCTGAATATCTAAAAAGATATTTACGTTGAATTTCTCCCCAATATGAACTACTTCGGGTATTTTTGCGGTGAATTTTACAGGCAGTTTAGATTGTTCCTGCGCCCGGCATAGGTTGATTGAGCCGATAAAAAGGAAAAGCAGACAGTATAAAAAGTGTGTGTATCTTAATTGTAACATTGTATTCCTATTTCTGTTGTTTTTCACCTAACATTACATATACATATCCTTTGTGGGCCAGTCTGCGATACTCCTCCTTGCCATAATAATTTTTGAATAACATTTCCCGCGTCATCAATCTTCTTTTACTGGCCTCCTCATTATTAATTCCAAGTTCAGAAACCCTTTTTTCAGCCCGCTCCATCTGGTCTTTTATCATCTTTTTGAAACTCTCACTATAATACACCGGATTTTTTTTGATGATCCCTGTTTCATATTCCCAGTTCCAGGATAGGTTATAGTCAAATGCACCATCGATTGTGGCCACACTTGTCCCTATCAGAAGATCATTCACTCCATCATTGTTCCAGTCAGTCACATAAGTCTGGAGCCAGCTTCCGGGAAAAGTCTTGCCACCATCTTTGGTTTTAAACAGCGCCACTCCGGATTCAAAACGATGTCCCTTTTGGGTCCTCACACCCCGAAAAAAGGTAACTGCAGCTTTGCCTTTATTCAGATAACAGTCAGTGACCATCAAATCCAATACGCCATCCTGATCCCAGTCTGTTACTAAGGGCACAATATTATCAGAACCGGCAATTGACAGAGTTCCTATATAATCTTTCACATCTTCTTTTGTGTAGGCATATATTTTCAGTGGATTCTCCTCTACATCCAGCAAGAACTCCCGGTAGCCAAATTTTGGTTTGTTTTTGGTTCCTGTGTTTTTGCTTATACGTAAACCGGCTCCTCCCACAACCATATCTTGGAGGCCATCCCCGTCAAAATCCCCGAAACTTACTGAGGAGTAATTCCAATAGGAGTAGCTTTGTGGATCTGTAACGGGTAAATTATTCCCGTAAAGAGGATGTTTGTCCCGGTACTCCTGTTCAATTTTTTCTCCGGTTATAAAACCGTGCTCACCCCCTCTGAACCAGGTTACATCCCCCGGGAAATAGTGACCGGTAATAAGATCCGGGTACCCGTCATTGTTCAAATCTGCAAACTGAGGTCTGAACGACATGCAGCACCACAAATAGACCGATAATGGTGTACCATTGCTTTCGGTGCCTTTTGCCGGTTCAACATAGGGCATTGCATACTTAAACTCATCTGAAAATTCCGGAGAGTTATCACTCCCCTCATTGATGTATACCCTGATGAAATTACCCAAAACATTACCGTTTGCCATTTCCAATCCGCTCGCAAATTCTCCAATAAGCAGATCTTTTTCCCCGTCACCGTTCCAATCGAACACTGCCGGGGCAGCCCAGCCCATTCCTTCACCCATCAACGGTTTAGTCTCCCTCATAATTAACATTGGCTTACCCAGCCTGGGAGCACCGGGAATATCCGGCTGTATAAGTTCCGGAAAGGACTCAGGACCTTTTACCTGTTTGTTTGACTGAGCACTTATTTCTGTCAGGGGCATAATAATGATAACTAATGCCCATATCTTTAATCTGTTCATTTTGATTTGCATTGCTTTGTTTTTATTTTATTATTTTCAGTCACTGCTGTTTTGCGATAAAGAATATTATAATTTAGAGCGTATCCGGAAAGCCCAATACCAAAGTGCTATTACATTTGCACTTTTAAAGTAGACTTTCCGGACACTCTAAAATTATCTATTCATCATAACCCGGATTTTGCTCCATATTGCTGTTTAGCAACTGATCCTGAGGAAGCGGGTATAAGGCAGCCATTGAAGTCCAGCTTGGTTTTAACGCACTTAAAACGGCGTTCACTCTGCCGGTGCGTTTCAAATCGAACCAGCGGTGTCCCCATTCGGTGAATAATTCTATCCGGCGCTCCTGTTCCACGGCTGCCAATGCTGCCTCTTTGGACAAAGTGGCTGATAAGGCAGGCAAGGGATTGGGAACCTCGGCAGTGACAGTCGCTCTTGCCCTTGCCCGTAAAATATTCAGATCGGCAATACCGTCCGCAATTTTTCCTGACTGCTGTATTCTGGCCTCGGCACGGATCAGATACTGCTCTGCAAGTCTGAAAACCATCTGGTACTCCGTGATGGGACTGCTGCTGGTGGATTTATGTTTATATGTAATATAGTTGGTGGTGTTAGTAATTCCCGTAACCCAATTAATTCTGCGTTTATCTCCTGCTTCAAAGCTGTTAAGCAGCTCCTGACGCAGCACTACATACTTATTCTTAATAAAAGCAAGAGCATCTCCGGCGTTGTTATTGTCGTTGCATAAGTGCCAGATTGCCTCTGCGCTTCCTTTCAGAAACACATTGTCCAGGTTGGTTTGCAGGCTGTAGGGACCTGCATTGATACACCCTGTGGCCTGTATCTCTGCATTGGCCCAATCTCCTTTATAAAGGTACACCCTTGCCAACAGAGCAGTTGCGGCACTCCAGTCTATCCGTTTCCGTTCAATAGTGCCGGTATTGTATGAGGGTTGTAACAAGCTTTGTGCATCTTTTAAATCGGTGATCACCTGTTCGTACACATCTGCCACTGCAGTTCTGTCTGCCACATTGTTGACCCTGTAATCGGTAGTAAGAACAAGAGCTACATCACCGAACAGGTTAGCCAGGTAAAAATGGCAAAAGGCACGGATTACCTTTGCTTCACCTGCAAATTTGCTTTTGAGCTCAGATGATAGTTCTGTCGAATTATTCACCCCCTCAATCACCGCATTGGCTTTGTAAATGGTCTCGTACATCTTGTTCCAAAGGTCTCGCACATTGATACTGGTAGAAAGCAAGGTATTGTTTTTAAAAACATCAAGATTTGTGTTACTGGAAACAGTCACCGTTTCATCTGCAGAGAGCGACGATAAAAAGGTTATACTCTTGATGCCGCCTGTAAAGGAGGACCAGGTGCTTCCCCCGGTTAAGGTATAATAGAGGCCCCGTACGGCGGCTTCGGCAGTCTCCTGGTTGGCAAAAATGGTACCCCTTTCCAGTGCTGTACGTGGCGGATCTATCTCCACAAATTTTGTACAAGAGGAGGCCAACACAACCAGTAAGATATAATATTTAATATTTAAAATTTTCATAATATCAATGGTTTAAAGGTTAAAGTGTTATTCGGATACCACCTGTTATCAACCTCAGAGGTGACAGGGTTGTTTTTCCGGTTTCCGGATCAAGCCCCTGATAGTTTGTTATGGTTAACAAGTTTTGTCCCTGTAGATAGAGACTTAGCCCCTGAAGATGCAACTTACGGACACTCTCTTCAGAAAAAGTGTATGTGAGTGAAAGGTTTTTAAGACGGATATAGGAGGCATCAGTTAGACAATGATCACTCGATTGCATTCTCATATAGACAGTCCATGGAGTACCCTCATCCGTTGAGAATTTTTGAGTATCAGCGATATCCCCGGGGTTTCTCCAACGATTCAGTACAGAAGTTGGCTGGTTTTGAATCATTATTCCCGGTGAGCCGGAGCCAAAATAATTATAGCCGTCCTGTTTTACAAACTGGAACATAACATCCAGTTGAAATCCTTTATACTGGAATGTGTTCAGCAAACCACCAAAGAACTTCCTTCCGAAATTTTTAATAACCGTCCGGTCGGTACTATTGTAGGTTCCGCTACTATCCACGTCCAGAAAAGTATAAAGGCCGGTTTGAGGATCGACTCCGGTAAAGTGATACAACTTTCTTATATTCAGTGGTTGTCCAATTATATGGGTGCTATTATAACTGGAATTTGTCTCCAGGTTGGGGAAATCGATCAGTTTGTTGCGAGGTATCGAAATATTGAAGGAGGTGTTCCACTGAAACTCTTTTCCTTGAAAATTAACGGTATTCAATTCAATTTCCACCCCGGTGTTTTGGACCGTAGCCGGCAAATTGGAGAGAATACTGTTAAAACCGGTGGTTGGTGCTAGTCTATACTTAACCAGTTGGCTGGAAGAAAGATTTTTATAATACCCTGCCTGAAGGAATATGCGATCCTTCAGAAAGCCCAGATTAACAGCCACCTCAAATTTTTTATTTATTTCCCAGGCATAATCAGCATTAAACAGGCGGTCGGGATTAAGTGCAGATTTGCCTTCATATGTATTGCTAGCTATTGTGGAATAAGTATCCAGGTACTGGTAATCTCCAATCTGATCATTCCCGGAGGTTCCGTAACTGGCTCGAAGTTTGCCAAAACTTAAAAAATCAAGGTGTTTTTTCACAAATGGCTCTTCAGAAAAGATCCAAGCCACACCAAAAGCCCCGAAATTGGCAAATTGCTTGCCGGGACCAAAGCGGCTGGAACCGTCTCTACGACCAGTCAGGTTAAAAATATACCGGTTTTTGATTGAATAGTTCAATCTGCCGAACAGAGCCTGATAACGGTATTGGCTAAAGCTTGATGAACTATAAATAGATGGTGCTGAACCAATATTTCTCATTAATGCTTCATTTGTATACCCCCAAGTAGTGTGATAGGCACTTTGCGACTTTTGGTCCATAAAGGTAGCCCCTGCCAGTAAGCTTAAGGTTTGTTGGTTGGTAATGTGAAGTTCATAGTTAAGCTGCGGCTCAATAATCCAGTTTTGAGTATTATTTTGGTGAAAAACAGTTGCGTTATCATAAGCATAATAGGGATCATACATACTCCTAGGTGCTGTCATTATGCCGTTCATCCCGGTATTGGTATAACCGATTGAGGTTTTTAGAGTTAAATTCTGAAGCAGACTGTAACTGACATCTATATTGCCCAAAAAATTATTTGTCTGGGAGTCGTATTCCCCGTTCAGGTATGCCAGTGGGTTTGTCCAGGAACCAAGTCCGGAGGCATCAGGCTCCCAGTTTAAGGTGCCGTCCTCATTGTATATTGCCGGAGAAACTGGAGCTAGGGTTAGTGCTGTTACTGTTAAATCCGTGCTTATCAGGTCTGAGAAACTTACGGAATAATTTATTGAGGCATTCATTTTAAACCTTGTGTCCGGAGAAGTGTTGGTCAGTCTTAGATGGGTGGAGATCCTCTGATCGCTTCCATTGCCCGGGAAAACAGTCGTCTCTCGATGGTATCCCCCCCCTACAGAAAATTGAATCAAATCACTCCCGCCAGATGCTGACAATTGAATATCGTTACTATAGGCTGTATTTCCCAACAGCACTTTTTGCCAGTCGGTATAACGGCTATTGTCCCATAAGCCACTCAAATCATAATCGAAATCACTAGGAGTGGAAGCTGCATTGACAAAGGCCTCATTTCTCATCTCAAGGTATTGCTCGGAATTGAGCAAATCCATATAACGGGTCAGGTTTCCCATACCGCTGTAGAAATTCAGGTCAACTTTTGTTTTGCCTGTCCGCCCTTTTTTGGTAGTAATCAGTATCACACCGTTTGCGCCCCGTGAACCGTAAATGGCTGTGGCATCGGCGTCTTTTAAAATTTCAACACTTTCAATATCAGCAGGATTAATAGCGTTCAGGGGGCTTGTTCCGGTTAAAAAAATGTGGAAATTCCAATCATTGACAGGTGACAGGGATGTAGATGAAAAAGGAACCCCGTCAATGATATACAAGGGGTCATTCCCACTGGCTATACTATTCTGCCCACGGATACGCACCTGGAAATTTCCTCCGGGGGCACCGGACTGCTGAGTAATATCCAAGCCCGGCACATTGGCCTGCAAAGCAGAGAGTACGTTTTGCACAGGCTGTTTTTCAATATCTTTGGCATTGACCTTTGAAATACTGCCTGTCCGTTCTTTCTCCTTTACAGTATAATACCCTGCATTAACTGTTACCTCTTTCAGTTCGGCAATTTCTTCCTGTAAGGTCACGTTAATCTCCTTCCTGTTCCCGACAGTAATTTCCTGTTTTTGGTAACCAATGCAGGTAAGAACAAGAATAGCATTTTCACTTGCTTTAATAGAATATTTACCATTGGAATCGGAGGTTGTACCTTTATTTGACGCCCCTTTCACCACTATGGTTACATCGGATAACGGCTTTCCTTTTTCATTGGTTATTTTCCCTGTTACTATAACCTCCTGTTCATTTACTTTTGGGGTGACAACTATGGTTTTACCCTCAATAATATAACCCAGGGGTTGTCCTTTAAAACATTTCTCCAGAGCCCCTGAAATATTTTCTTTCTCCAGTTTCACACTTACGGGATGTGCTTTTTCAAGCATTTCAGAATTGTAGAGGAATTCATAGCCGGTTTGCCGGTTTATCTCTTTAAAAATACTTTTCATAGAGACTTTTTCACACGAAAGACTGATTGTCTGTGCATTAACCTCTGCATAAACCTGCTGCATGAATAGAACACTCAGGATAATTACCAGTTTCATGGTTATCAGAATTTTGATGAGCGGCTGCCAATTAATCCCCGATTTCTCAGGAATATGGCAGAATGAATTTAAATTCATAATTTTGTTTTGGTTTTGGTGAATACTTGCTTTGTTTTTCATTTTTTCGCCGGAACTATCCCGGGTTCCGTCTCTAGCGGAATCCGGTTTTTTATATATTTTCAGGCGAAATTCGGTTTTGTTTATTTGTTCTATCTGATTTTTATGTTGACCTCCTTTTTATTTATTACTAACAATTATTGTGTTCCCTATAATTTTAAAATCCACAGTTCCGGTCATTTTCATAAGATTGAGAATGGCCGATATATTTGACCTGCGTGAAATGATGGCTCCAAAAGTAAGAGCCTTCAAATCCTTGCTTTCATACTGCACATCAATATCATACCAACGGGACAGATTTTTCATGATAGATTCAAGGTCGGTATCGTTAAAATTGAAGAGACCTTTTTTCCAGGCGATGGATTCATCAATGTCAATCTTAGCAATGTTGAATGCTCCGCTGGCATTAAGAGAGGCCTGTTCTCCGGGATGCAATTTAAGGTACTGAGGTATCAAATTATTGAACTTTTGGAAAACTTGTACAGAGCCTTCTATGAGTGTAGTTTTAATTGCAGGCTCGTCTTCATATGCATTAATATTGAAATGGGTCCCCAATACTTTAACTTCTGCCTTATTGGCTATGCTTACAATAAAAGGCATCTTTTCGTTTTTGGCTACCTCGAAGTAGGCTTCTCCCCTGAGCTCCACTTTTCGTTCTCCAGCGGTGAATGAGGTGGGATAGGTAATACCAGAGGCAGCGTTGAGCCAGACTTTTGTGCCATCGGCTAAAGTGATGGAAATTACCTCACTCCCCCGAGGATTGTCAAGTGTGTTATATACGATTTCTGCAGAGGTTCCTTTATACTGAAGTTGCCCGTCGTCCAACTTAATGATTTCTACTCCTTTCTGCTGAGCTAACTGACCATTAGCAAGACTATCCAGATACAGAACCTGACCGTCTGCAAGGGTGATCCTGGCCCGGCTGGCATCAGGAGCTTTCACATCAAGGGGTTGGGCAATTGTAGTAGAAAGCTGGTCCTGGGGCTGGCCCTGCCGGTCTGTAAACAAGAAGTATGCACCGGTAATCATTAGAACTACTACTGCCGCTGCTGCAATACGGCGCAACGGATAGAAGTAACCGATCTTTTTCTTTGGAGCAATAACTTCCCGTATGGTCTCATAAAGTTGCTGCGACTGTCCCGATGACAATAGTTCTGGCAACTTTTCCTTTTCCCAGCGTTGTTCTATCCATTTTTTCAGGGTATCAGCATTAGATGGGTCGGCCAGTGCCTGTAACAGTTCCTGCCTTTCTTCCAGACTGATTGATTGCCTTTGATATGCATCCAATAAATTATATAAACGATCTGTTTTCATCTGCTACTTTATGTTTTTACTCCCCTATTCAACAACAAGACTAATGAGAAGTGAAAAGGGGTGAGTCGGTTATTTAAAATAAAAGGAAACTAAGGGTACGACTGTCGAGAAAAAGCCGGATACTCCGTAGAGCGGCTTTCATGTGACTTTTGATGGTGTTAATACTAAGCCCCATCTGCCGGGCAATCTCTTCATGTTTCATACCCTCCTGACGGCTTAATATAAACACTTTTCGTTGTTGTTCGGGCAACTGGCTGATAACCTGTTGTAAAAGACGATTGTATTCGCTAAACATCACCTCTTCTTCGGTATAGTTTGAGACTTCGCTCTCCTGTCTGTCTATTTCCTGAAGAATAAGTCGTTCCTTCGCAAGGCGGTTCAGGAAGGTATAGCATTGATTGCGCACCAGGGTCTTGAGCCAGGCATCAAACTGACGTATCTCCGAAAGCTCTGAGCGGTGTGTCCATATCTTGATAAAAATTTCTTGTGTCACCTCTTCTGCCAGTACATCTGAGCGTGTAAGGAAGAAGGCAAACGAGTAAATGCGCTGATTATGGGCCTCATAAAGACGGCGGAATGCAGCTTCGTTGCCTCGTGCCACTAATTCAAGAACAATTTGTTCTTTATATGACGGTTTCCCACTCACATTAAGGTTGTTATTGTATTAATAATTATTGACCACACCACGATTTCTTATCTCAGGAACTTAAATCCCGGCACAATTTCTATCGTAAAACCTTCTTCAAGAGTGAATACATCTTCCTGAGACAATGTCACAATAGTTCCTTTCTCCAGATTATATGTTTTCATGGCATCTATCAATCCTGCAAACTCCCGTTTTCTGTTATCTGAATCAACGGAGAGACAAACCTGAATAGCTTGCTGAACAGTTCCCTTTTCAACTATCACAAAATCACATTCAGCGGTTCCCTTATGATAGTATATTTCCCTATATTGGTAACGTAAAGAGTTATAAACCACATTTTCCAGTTTGTGACCTAAGTCCTCCTTTATCTTACTTACATTTGTACTAACCAGTCCAGTGTCTATAGCATATATTTTTTTTGGATTTATGGCCTGCTTTTTTAATGAATAACTGAATAACGGTACAAGACTTATAAGATAACTATTCTCCAGATGAGAGAGATATTCTAATATTGTTGTCGTCGAGTTTATTCCGGATGGCTCTCTCAATTTATTGGCAGAAGTTAGATTGCCAATATTAGACAATAGAAATATTGCAAGCCGTTTCAATCCCATAGTATCTCTAATATTGTATCTTATAGCGATATCCCTTATTAATATATCATCAAGTAAAGCCGCCAATATTTCTTCATACGATTTTTTTAGATATTCTGGAAAACCTCCGTAAAGCATATACTCCCTGAGAGACACTTCATCTTTTATATACTCCTTGAACTTGCAAAACTCACTGTAGGAAAATGGGAATAATTCATTGGTCAAATGTCTGCCAGTAAGACTTGTACCAAGTTCCCGACTTAATAATGATGCATTTGAGCCAGTTACATAAACCCTAAAGCCCTCATCCAATTTCTGTCGAACATATCTTTCCCATCCGGCAATAATCTGGATTTCATCAAACATTAATACTTTTGTATTATTTGTATCGATAATAAATCTGTCAATTTTAGTGAAATCCGAAAGCTCAAAATCATATAAACGGGGATCGTCAAAGTTTATGTATAGAGCTTCAGGATATGTTTCTACAAGAAGTTGGTGGAGCAATGTACTCTTCCCGCATCTACGGATACCCGAAATTATGACGGCAAATTTTTCAGTAACAGGTAATGTGACAAGCCTTTCCCTCATCATTCCCACATCTTTTTTCTCCAAAGCAATCTTCTGCTGATTAATTATCTCTGATAGAAAATCTATCTGTATCATAATATATAAGTTAATTGAAAACAAATTTAGTTATAAATATTCCAAAACCCAAAATAGTTTTCATTCGTAATGGAAACTATTTTTCATTAGCAATGGAAGTATTTAACTGTTTTGAAGATTACAATACAACGAACAAACAGGCGTGATATTTGTTGATAGGGTTGTCGTTTAAATGGAAAAAATGAATATAGGCAGAGTAGAGGAGGCACTAAAAAGTGTTGTACATCCGGTTAAGGAGAGAGACGTTGTTTCTCTTGGTATGATTGAGGATATAAAAGTAGATCCCGAGAAAAAAGCAGTTAAGTTTAAGCTGGTTTTTCCTTCACCTGATGCTTTATCGTCATCAATAAAGAAAAATTGCGAACAGGCTGTAAGAGACGCCTTTCCCGGACAAGATATTAAGGTTGGCATCATGGAGCTTGTGAGAGAGCGAAAAATTGAAAAGAAGGTCAACCTTGAGATGGGGCAGGAGGCTCTGGCAAATGTAGGTCACATTATAGCAATAGCTTCCGGAAAGGGCGGTGTGGGAAAATCTACTGTAGCGGTTAACCTTGCAATCGCACTTTCAAAAGCCGGTTACAGAGTCGGACTTGCCGATGCCGATGTTTACGGCCCATCTGTACCCAAGATGACAGGAACAGAATCGGAGGCCCCTCTTGTTGATGATTCGAGTGGAAAAGAGATGATTATCCCTATTGAAAAGTACGGTGTAAAATGGATGTCTATCGGATATTTTGCTAAACCCGACCAGCCTCTTATCTGGAGAGGTCCCATGGCCAGCAACGCTCTTAAACAGATGGTTTTACAAGTAATTTGGGGAGAGCTTGATTTTCTGCTGATAGACCTTCCTCCCGGAACAGGCGACATTCATATCTCAATCGTGAAAGATATTCCTCTTTCCGGAGCCATTGTGGTTAGCACACCGCAGGCTGTCGCACTTGCAGATGTGGAAAAGGGGATAAATATGTTCCGTAGCAAAGATATAAACAAACCGATACTTGGGCTTGTGGAAAATATGTCGTGGTTCACACCGGCGGAACTTCCCCACAACAAGTACTACATTTTTGGAAAAGAGGGGTGCAAAAAAATGGCCGAACGATTCGGTATTCCTCTGCTTGGACAGATTCCGATAATACAAAGCATACGGGAGAGTGGTGATAATGGTGTTCCGATTGCTCTTCAGGAGAGAGAAGATAGTGCCGCATTTGCCTCCCTCGCCACAAAACTCGTCGCCACACTAACCCATTAGCAAATTAGCACATTAGCATATTAGCAAATTAACCCATTACAAGTGCTTGTACTTCGCCATCCGCTCATTCCATCTGTCCCTGGCAAACTGTTGAAGGTCTGCAACCACATCCCTGTCATCCATAATCTCGAGACCCAGAATTGTCTCAATTATGTCTTCCATTGTAACAACACCCTCGAAGCCTCCATATTCGTCTACTATTAATGCTATATGGGCCTTCTGAGAAAGAAGTTTTTCCCATAAAACCGTAAGTGGCTGAACATTGGGAGCTACCAGAATTGGTTTTTTAATTTCCAGCAGTTTAAGGTCAAAATCGTCTTTTGCAAGGTGTTCAAACACCTCCTGGCGATAAATGAAGCCAGTAATATCCTCCTTGTTGTCTCCCGAATAGACTGGAATCCTGGAATAGTGAAGGTAAATCTTGTTTTTGTAAAACTCTCCAATGGTAATCTCCTCCGATGCAGTTGCAACAACGACCCTCGGGGTCATTACATCGCTGGTCCTCACGCTCCTCAGTTTTATAAGGTTCTGTATTATCTTCTTTTCTGTATCCTCAAAAGTTCCCTCTTCGGTACCAATGTCAACCATGGCAGATATCTCCTCTCTGCTGACTGTTTGCTCCTCTTTACTATGTCGCGAGATAAGTTTCGTCATAATCACAGATAAAATAACCAATGGGTAAGTTATGTATATCATACCCTGAATAATCCTGCCAGAACTCATTGCAAGTGATCTCCAGTAGTGAGCACCAATTGATTTTGGTAAAATTTCTGAGAAAACAAGAATCAAAATTGTAAGTACCGCAGAGATTAAACCAAAATAAGCCTCTCCGAAAACAATAACAGCCTGAGAACCAACTCCAGCAGCACCAACAGTGTGAGCGATAGTATTTAATGACAAAATTGCTGCTAATGGTTTGTCTACGTTTTGCTTCAGTCTCTTGAAGATTTTAGCGGACTTATTGCCTTGCCCCTCCTTAATGTTTATAAAAGAGACCGGTGTCGTAAGAAGCACAGCCTCCATCACCGAACAAAGAAAAGAGATAGATAATGCAAGTAAAAGGTAAAAAATCAAGAGGCCCATAAACGTATTTATTTACTTATTATTTTGGGACATAAGGAATCTTTATTAATCCTTCATCTCACTTCTGAAAGTTTACAGAGTAACCGTGCTTTTCAGGCAGAGCTCTTTCATCTGGACTTCGTCAATTTTTGAAGGAGCATCAAGCATTACATCTCGCCCCGCGTTGTTTTTAGGGAAGGCAATGTAGTCACGGATAGTCTCCTGACCTCCGAACAGTGCACAGAAACGGTCAAATCCAAAGGCGATTCCACCGTGTGGTGGGGCACCGTACTTGAAAGCATTTATTATAAAGTCAAACTTATAAGCTGCCTCCTCTGCAGAAAATCCCAGAACCTCAAACATTCGTTGCTGAACTACTGAATCGTGAATTCTTATAGAGCCTCCACCAATCTCTGTTCCGTTAAGGACAAAGTCGTATGCGTTGGCACATACTAAGGCAATCTCATTTTTGTCTGAACTGTTGAACTTATCCATGTCCTCGGGTTTTGGAGAGGTAAACGGATGGTGCATGGCGTAGAAGCGTTGAGTCTCCTCGTCCCACTCTAAAAGCGGGAAGTCATAAACCCAAAGTGGAGCATAGACGCTGTTATTGCGAAGTCCAAGTCTGTTCCCCATTTCAATACGAAGTGTTCCGGCTGCCTCTTTGGTTTTTTTGCTGTCGCCTGCAAGAATGAGAATAAGATCACCAACCTTTGCTCCCATTGTTTTTGCAATTGCTGTAAAATCTTCCGGAGAATAGAACTTGTCAACTGAAGACTTGATTCCATCTTCGGCAACTCTTATATAAACCAACCCTTTTGCCCCTATCTGCGGACGTTTCACCCACTCTGTAAGTTCATCCAGTTGCTTGCGTGTGTATACAGCAGCTCCCTCAACACATATTCCACCTACATACTCCGCCGAATCAAACACCGGGAAGTTTTTACCCTGAACTAGGGATGTAATATCAGTTATTTTCATCCCAAAACGTATATCCGGTTTGTCTGAGCCATAAAAGTTCATGGCATCGGCATATGACATTCTTGGAAAAGCTTCATTGAATTCAAGATTGAGAATGTTTTTGAAAAGAGCCTTTATCATCCCCTCAAAAGTATTCAGAATATCCTCTCTTTCTACGAAAGCCATCTCACAGTCAATCTGGGTGAACTCAGGCTGACGGTCGGCGCGCAGATCCTCGTCTCTGAAGCAACGAACAATCTGAAAGTAGCGGTCGTAACCGGCCACCATAAGTAACTGCTTGAATGTCTGAGGACTCTGTGGAAGGGCATAGAATTCTCCCGGATTCATCCTTGAAGGGACAACAAAATCGCGCGCCCCTTCCGGAGTAGATTTTATTAGTACCGGGGTCTCTATTTCCATGAAACCAATTCCATCCAGATACTTGCGAACCTCCTGAGCCATTTTGTGCCTCAACTCCAAAGCCTTTTTTAGAGGATTTCTGCGAAGGTCCAGATATCGGTATTTTGCCCTTATCTCCTCTCCTCCGTCGGACTCGTCTTCAATTGTAAATGGTGGAACCAGAGATGCATTCAGTACAGTTATATCTGTCAGTTTAATTTCTACATCACCCGTAGGCAGCTTTGAGTTCTTGCTTGTTCTCTCAGTTACAACACCCTTCGCCTGAATAACGAACTCTCTGCCAAGTTTCTCTGCTGCTGTGTTTAAATCTTTGGAAGCACTCTCGTCAATTGTAAGTTGAGTTATACCATATCTGTCCCTCAGGTCGATGAAACTCATCCCTCCCATCTTACGAATTCTTTGTACCCAACCAGCCAGCGTAACTTGCTCACCAACATTGTTTATGCGTAACTCTCCGCACGAGTGTGTCCTATACATATCTTATAATTTCTAATAATAGCTACAAATGTAATACAATTATTTTTTTCTGGCGTATTTGGCTGCTTCCGGAATGACCGCAAGTATATTCTTTATTCTGTTATCGTCGGATGGATGGGTGCTGAAATCCAGCCCTATGCTTTCATGGCCAAGTATTGATAATCAATGATTTAATCATTATTTTCAAAACACATAATGTTGTGAATATCAAATATATGCCATGAAAGCATAGGGCTGAGCACTTTTTAGATCTCCATGTATTTTTTTACAAAATCGTTCAGCTCTTGGCCCCTGAGGTCCTTGGCAACTATCTTTCCTGATTCATCAACCAAAAAGGTTCTGGGAATAGCTGTCACCCCATAATCTTTGTTCACCGTTCCCTTTTCGTCCAACACCTGTAACCATGTTAGCTTATCATCTTGGATTGCTTTTAGCCACTTATCTTTATCCTCAACCTTGTCAATTGAGACACTGATTATTTCAAGACCCTTGTCTCTCCATTTACTGTAGAGTGCAATAAGGTTCGGATTTTCTGCACGACAAGGTCCACACCATGAGGCCCAAAAGTCAATTATTGTAAGTCTCTTCTTAATTGATGCAAGCGAAAGTTGCTCCCCTTTATCGCTGACAAGTGTGAATACAGGTGCCGCAGCTCCTATATCTGTTCTTGTTTCTGCATTGACCCTTCTTACAACGCTTTTATACGCATTTTTGTCGGAAAATTGTTTATACTGCTCAAGTATTTTCTTTAAATTATCTGTTGTAAAGCGCCCCATAAGTTTATTTACATAATTCAATCCTGCCAGATTATTACTATTAAGAGCAAATTCTTCTTGCTTGGCCCACCAGATTTTTGAGGCTTCCAGAGATTCTTTTTCAAGTTGTTCTGCTTTTTCTTTCTCTCCTTGTTTTTTTAGTGCCTCCACTTTCCTAAAACCGGTTTTCATTTTCATGCGCAGAGGTTCTATCTCCTTATCCAGAATAAAAAAAGCGTCATTGTTAGGTGTACCGGTAATAAAGATAAGCGAATCCTTTGTGGCGGTTATTGTGATGGTTCCTTTCTCCAGTATAATGTAATGCACCATGTTCCTGTCCAGATCCAGGGCATACAGCCAGCCAATTTCACCGTCATATTTATCTTGTTTATATGTAGCGACTCCATTTACAAAATAAACGGAATCATAGATAAAGGTGGGGCTGGGTACCTTAATCAGAATTTTTGCCATTCCGTTGTAAGGCATTATACCATGTTCATTAATTATTTTTTCTGTTTGGGCAATAGCGTATCCCGAAACGATAAGAAAAAATGCTATAAAAAATGCGTATATAAATTTCCTGTTTTTCATTGGTTTTATATTTAAAAGAGCCACCGCTAATGGCAGCTCTTTATGAAAATCTTCTCTGGTATCTACTAACCAACTAATTAAATAACTTAACCTAGTCAAGACACAAACCTAAATTTTAATCTGTAAATACCAGAGAAGATAATGTAACGATTGAATTATTCCCCGAATATCTCTTTCAATTTGGCAGCAAGTTCTTCACCTCTAAGGTTGTATCCGCAGACCTTGCCCTCTTTGTCGAGTAGAATAGAATATGGCACTCCTGTCATACCATAAGCTAAACCAAACATTCTTGCTACAGGACACTCCCAGCCAACCAGACTGGAAACCTGGTTTTTCCAAGGCAGATTATCCGCTTCAACTGCTCTTACCCATTTGTCCTTATCCTCGTCAATTGATACTCCCATAACAGTGAACCCTTTTGAATGGTATTTATTGTACAACTCGACAACATTTTTGTTTTCGGCTCTGCATGGGGCACACCATGATGCCCAGAAATCGACATGAACAACCTGGCCCCTTAATGAAGAGAGTGTAATTTTTTTTCCATAAGGGTCTTTAAGGGTAAAATCAGGAGCAACCTTGCCATAGTCGCATCTGCTCATAATATCGGCCCTGTCCTTTAGTCTGTTTGTATACCAATTATCTGGCGTTTTAGGATCGAAGAGGTTAAGCAAATCGCACAATCCCTTGTAATCCAGATTGCCAGTGCCGGCAGAAAGAAACATGGGCGCAAGTATCGTATTATTGTGCTTTATTGCAAAGCTCCTTCTAAAAGCATAAAAAGCATCATAGGACTTTCCGTTCTCTTCCATTAAAGCTTTTCTCTTAACCGGATCTGTTTCGGCTTTAATCGCTGTTCTCTCTTTAGCTATCTTAGCATCTATAGGAGCAACATCTATCTGGTATTTGTTCCATGCATCATTGGAGGGAGTGCCTGTTGCCTTTATGGTGACAGGTTTTGTAAAATCTCCACTGACTGTAATAACTCCCGGTTCAATAAAAAGGTTTGATAATGTTCTTGCGTTACCTACAAAAAGCACAGTTACTGTTCCCAAAAACTTCTCTTTCTTCTCTAGCCTGAAGGCTCCAGATTTTATTACCCCTACATTTAACGTATCACCGTCAAAAGCATTTAGTAAGTATACCCGTCCATCAGGTGCTCCTGTAATATTTCCAATTATCGTATAGCCACTTTTATTTTGCGCAAATGCCAGAAATGGTATAAATAAAATAAATAATAGTATTTTTTTCATAATAATTTAATCAATAGTAATTTATGATGGGTTAGTCGGTCATTGGCACCTCAACCCCTTGGCTGTTATAGTATTTTACGCCGGTAACTGTTCTGTCATATTGCTCCAGTTCTGAGTTCATCTCAATGTATGGAGTGAATATCGGCCATACTACTCTAGGATCATTTGCCGGAACATTAATTTTAAGAGAACCAAGATTGTGAGAATACGGGATATTCAGACGCTTAAGATCAAACAATCGCATATCTTTTCCATAAAGCTCCCTCCTCCTTTCCAGTAAAACCCTTTCCAAAACCTTATCCTTGTTGTTCTGGAAATCGGCTGGCGTCAAATTGACAAATGTTCCGGTTTTATATCTTTTAACACAAATTGCTTTAATGTCATTAAGTGCCTCCTGGAGTTTGCCATCACGTGCATTACACTCTGCTCTTGTTAGATACATTTCAGGAGTGGAGATTGGATTATGACAAGCAGAGCCACCTGCAGAGCCATCGGTTTTATACCTGTAGTTATAAAAATTGAACAGAAATGTAACTGTTTTGGTTGTTATCTTTCTATTTAATGCTACTGCGTTGAATTTCAGGGTCCGCCTGAGGTCAAAGTTATTTAGTGTTCCATCTGTATTTTTTGTGAAGTCAGGATACAATTTATTGAACGACATTGTATCTAAGATAAAATACGAGTTTGATGTTGTGGTATTGGCATTTTTAGCAAACGCCTTCCATAAAAGCATCTCCTCGTCATTCATTCTGGATATTCCCACCAGATTCGCATAATAATCTACCGTACCTGTATATATTGTGTTATAATCATACAGATAGCTTCTTGTCTGAAGGGCCTTGTTGGAATACTCAAGTGCTTTTGCGTAGTTGCCCATATAAAGATATGTTCTGGCCAATATGGCATTCACAGCTAATTTTGTAGGTCTGTGCTTATATTGGTTCACATCATCTGGCAAATCAGGCATTGCCTCTTCCAACTCTTTTATAATGAAGTCATACACCTCTTTTACAGAGTTTCTTACAAGAGGAGGTAATCCGGTAGGATTGTTGACAATAGGAACCCCTTTTGTAGTGGCTGCCGTTGAAGCATTATACTGAGGAGCGTATAAATTTATCAGCAGCAAATATGCATATGCCCTGTGAACCTTTGCCTCAGCTGCCAGTTGTTTTTGAATAACCATGTTGTCCGTTGCTTTAACTATTTCGGACAATATTGAGCTGCAAAGTGATATTATATAATACTGGTTGTTCCAGTTTACTTCATTTGTAAACGAAGGTGAAGAGTATGTCCATATTGTATTCTTGAACACATACAGGTTTTTAATGTGCTCCAATGTAGTAGTGTATGTGTTCCATTTAGTTGAATCCAGGTAGATATCATCAGATAATAAATCTACAAAGGACATTGTTACAGACAATGAATAGGAGTATCTGGAATTATCTACATAGTCCAGTAACTTTCTAAAATCGGCTGTCGTTTTGGCTATTACCTGGCCTCTAGGTAAGGAGTCAAGGAAATCTTTCTCGCAAGAAACAAATATACTTGAGATGAAAAAGATTGCAATTAAATATATAAATTTTTTCATAACCGTTTAATTTTATGCATTAAAATAATCCAATCTTTAATCCCAGAGAAAACTCGGGGCGATTACGTGTTACAAACAATAGTGCCCCATAGGTAGAACTACTGTATGGTGGGTTATCAGGATCAAAAGGAGCAAATTTGATAATCGGGCCCAAATTCCTTGCTTCCAGCACAATTCTCAAGTCTTTAAGTTTAGCCTTCTGAAGAAATGATCTTGGCACCAAATAACTTAATGTAATACTTTTTACTCTTACAGAACTGGCATTAAATACATTTTGTGTCCCATAAGCCATAACGGCATCCATTAATTGTGTATGTGTGCTATTTGTAATCTTGTTGTTCAGATTGTACATTTTTGCTGTAGTTGCATCTTCTGCAGATTTCCAGCTATGTGCCATCATTTCAGGTAAATAGGTATACATCTTGGTTGCTGTCATGAATGAACTGAACATTCCGGTTGGAGGATAGTCTCCAATAACCTTGTGCCCTAACTTATAATACAAACTAAAGGATAGCTCTATGTTTTTATATGCAAACCGGTTTGTCCATGAGCCAAAATGTTTTGGATCTTTTTGTCCCACAAACTTGAACAGTTTTTCCATATCAAGTTTATTTACGTCAGCAATATCAGTAATTTTTGTCTCTTTTCCGTCATAGATAATCTTAGGCAAACCTACCTCGTCATAGCCCGCCCACTCAATAGCTGCAAGATAGCTCAGAGGGTGGTCCGGTTTTCGGTAATAGAATGCCATTGTGGTATAAGCCGATATATTATTTGACACCCTTGTAATACCGGTAGCCATGTTTCTATTGGTTGAATATTGGAACATTGTCTGCCACTTAAAGCTTTTTGTGTTTATTACATTGGCCTGAATATCAAACTCCAGTCCGGTATTTTTAAGTCTTCCGGCATTTAATGTAGCCCTGTTGTTCTGGAAACCATATGTACCATTCACAGCCATCTGTACAAGACAGTCTTTTGAGTCCTTATGATAGAAGTTAATGGTACCGCTTATATTGTTTGAAAGGAAAGCATAGTCCAGTCCAAGATTGTAAGTAGAGGTCTTCTCCCATGTCAGGTTAGGATTTGGTGCCGATTGTATTGCAGAATAGGGAAGTTGCAAAACAGCATCTTTCCATGGATATCCATATAGATAAGGAGCGGCGCTTTTATCAATATTTCCGTTCCATCCGTATGATGCCCTTAATTTTAAATAATCAACACCCTTAAGATACTTCTTGGCAAAAGGTTCTTCTGTTATACTCCACCCAAATCCTAAAGACCATTGAGGCAAATTAGGAGATTCCGAAGAGCTTCCGAAAAGATTTGTCTTATCTAGTCTGATACTTCCTGTTAAGTCATATTTTGTTGAAAAAGTATAGCCAAAGTTGCCAAAGTATGAAACAAACCTGTCGTCCCTCCCGATGACACTGAAATAGTATTTTCCCGGAATCATTGGAACAGTCTGATAATATGTATATTGATTTGACAGTTTTGGATATACCGGTGTTTTAAAATCCATTGCAGCAGAATATGTAAGTGCCTGAGGGTCGTATCCATAATAGCCATATGGGGTTTCATCATAATAATCTCTTCTCCAGTCTGTTCCCGCCATAGCTTTTATTGAGTGCTTGCCGAATCTTTTGTCGTATGTAATTTGGGCACGATAGTTATTCCCGGAGCCGAATCTTTTGTTTTCATATAACATACCTCCCGGAGGAACAGGATATGTTCCGTCTGTCCTGGCATTGTTGTTAACCTGATTTCTCACCATCCATGAGCTTTCGTTATAATACTCCCGTAAATATCTGTTTATATATTGATATTGGTAAGATAGTTCAATATTTATACTCTTTATCGGCATCAGATTTACTTTGGCAGTAAGACGCAGGTCAGAATTTCTTTCTGTATTGTCCCTGTTATCGGCCTCTCTTTTAAGGTTCCAGTTCCAGTCGTAAGGGAGTTTGTATTTAGCTACAGTATCTGCTCTGGCCGATGTTTTTAAGGTATAATACGAATCGTAAGTAGATCTGGAATCCTGGGCATTCATGGGCAGGTAATTTCCATTATCGTCCAATATCCTGGTCATCTGATTTATGTAGTTCAGCTCTTTAATATCCATACCATTATTTGTCTGTTCAGTGAGGTTAAGGTTTGCCCCGACAGATATTCTTACCCACTGGGCAGGCATAAGCTGATCGTTAACATTTATAGTATAGTCTGTCCTGGTATTTCCCTTGTTATACTTCTTATTTGAAATGGCTGTCATGGAAGTTCTGAAATTATGGGTTTTACCACCAAGCTGATATGCTACATTTGCCTTTGTATTTGTCTCTAATTTATTAAAGAACAACTGGGCAAATTCATCTCTTACATCAATTTTCTTAAGCTCTTCCAGCTGGCTGTTTGCCACATCCATTGTAATCAACCCTTTCTTGGCTGCTGCAATAGTTTTAATAACAGGAGCCAGATCATATTTATCGTATATTGCAGCATTAGTGGTAAACGCATCCAGGTAAGTAGTTTGAAATGCCATCCACTTGTAAATATCTACTGCCTGCGAACTGCTGGCCCAAGGTATCTTATTAAGGTTAGGTGCTTGCTGGGCAAAAAAGTCAACAGAAACGTCAACCTGAGGAGTTGTGCTCTTTCCTCTTTTAGTTGTTATTACAATAACTCCATTTGCTGCCTGTGCTCCCCATATTGAGGCTGCGGCTGCATCTTTCAAAACAGTTACATTCTCAATATCATCCGGATTGATAGACTTCCAGGGATCCGATGCCGAACTTACCGGAAAGCCGTCAACAACAATAAGTGGGTTGTTGTCGCCGAATGTACTTGCACCCCTTATTATTATACTTCTGCTTGCCTGATCTGTAGGATATTGGTCTTCCACATAGTTTGGTTCGAAATACAAGCCCGGTACCAAGCCTTCCAATTTATCCTTTAAACTGAAATTCCCCACCCTTTCCAATACTTTAGAGTCCAGTATTGTATATGCTCCTGTTGCCCTCTCTTTTGGCAGCGTCTGGTAACCTGTTACCATCACTTCGTTAAGCTGCTTCTCATCTTCCTCCATAACAACAATATAATCTGTCCTGTCGTCCAGAAATAGAACAACGTTGTTCATACCTATCATCTTAAATAGCAATGACAACCCTTTTGTCTTTGGAACTTCTAAGACAAATTTTCCTTTGTCGTCTGTAAATGCACCTTTTTTTGTTCCCTGAAGAATTATTCCGACTCCGGGTAAGGGCATCTGGCTCTTATCCAGAACCAGACCTGTAATTTTTACAGATTGGACACTGGCCGGATTAACTGGTTTTTGCTGAATTACAATCTGTTTTTCGTTAAAAGTGTAAGTGATGTTAGTTTTGGCAAAAACAGTATTCAGAACGGTGGAAATAGTCTGGTCTTTTGCCTCAATCGATATTTTTGGCAAAGATTCCACCTGCGACGTTTTGTAAAAGAACTTAAACGTAGTAATTTTCTCAACCTCTTTAAAGAACTCAATAATAGACACGTCTTTTAAAGAGATTGTTATTCTCTCCTGCTGCCCTGTTGCATAAACACGAGCGGGAAAAAGGAGAAAAAAAACTACCGGCATCAGGACAAGTTGCCGTAAAGCATGCCTTCCGTTGAAGCACTTTTTTCTCAATAGTGAAAAAGTTTTCATAGTTTTGCGTTAATTTCTGGTTAATATTCATGTATTGATCGGTATTGCGGGAGGGAATAAAGTTTACCACGCCTTAGGATCTCCCGCTTTTACTATTCTTTTATGTCTTCAATTATTAAAATCCCGTTTTCTATTCTGTATCTTACTTTAGCACTTAGAGCTATTGTTTTCATAGCTGCTTCAATATTTTCCCTGTCAAATTTCCCGTTGAATTTTTCTCTCTTAGACACTGAGGAGTTGTTTATAATTTCCACTCCATACCATGAACATAAGCATTCCAGCAAAGAATCAATCGAAAGTTCCTTAAGCACCAGTATTCCATCTTTCCACAGAGTCATTGTTTTTGAATCTACGTTGCTTACCGTCATTTTTCTGTGAAGACGATTTATTGAAAACATCTCGTTTGGACTAATTATCTTGCTTTGCCCGTCAGCCAGAACCTTAACTGAGCCCTCCACGAGTATTACAGAGGATTTTATTGCATTCTTGTTTGATTCCACGTCAAAAGATGTTCCCAACACCTCTACCTTCATGTCTGAGGTTGTAACTATAAAAGGAACATCCGATTTCTGAACGTCAAAGTATGCTCTTCCAACAAGGGTGACATCTCTGCTATTTTTCCCGAAGCTTACAGGATACCTTATATATGAGTTTGAATTTAAATATACTTTTGTCCCGTCAGAAAGCACTATTGCAAACCGCTCTCCTGATGGTATTGATACTGAGTTGTATTTAAGACTGTCCGATTGTTTTTTGTTGCTACCTTTCCCATTCAGATATGAGATTTCTCTCTGATTGCCCGAATTCAGATTAATCTCTTTTTCCTTAGTATAGTATGGTGATTTTCTTAGCGGATTTATGACTCTGCCATCTGATAATTCAACTTTAATTGAATCTGAATTATATTTTAATTCCGAGAAAGAGACATGTGAATAATTATACCAGGTGCTATAATTATCATATAGCGCGAACAGCCCGAAAATTGATAAAATAACTGCAGCTGAAGATATTGCAAATACAAATCTTCTCCTTTTAATCTGTTTTTTCCTGTTGTATCTGATATAGTGTAATAGAGAATGTAGAGACTGGTCGAACTTACCCTCGCTTATGTCTATGTTTTGAGCAGAATGCCAAACCTCCTTGTATTGTTCAAAATATCTCTCATTGTCAATGTCTTTGATCCAAATTGCAAACTCTGCAATTTCTCCTGTATTGGCAGTTCCCTTGAGTATCCTGGAAATCAGAATATCTGTTGCCTCGGCCCCTTTTATTTGCATTACTTATTGTGATTGTTTAGGCTAAGACGGAAAAAAGGGGAGAACCCCCTAAAACAATAAGAAATATTTTAATTTTTCCCTGAGCTTTTTCAGGGCAATTGTCATTTGATTTTCTACCGTTTTGACAGAGATGTTCAGAATTCCGGCAACTTCGGCCTGAGATTGACCGTTTATCTTACACCTGATAAAGATTTCCCGGCATTTTTCCGGCAAAGAATCAACGTTAGTCCGAATAGCTCGTCTAGTTTCTGAGTCAATAAGACGCATTTCTGTCTGAGGGCTTTGAACAACCCGGGAGAAATAGAGGTCCAGAAGATCTC
The DNA here is from genome assembly GCA_001769195.1 of Bacteroidetes bacterium GWF2_40_14. Lineage (GTDB taxonomy): Bacteria > Bacteroidota > Bacteroidia > Bacteroidales > UBA932 > Bact-08. Next base: position 26,478 of record MEOK01000003.1, read on the forward strand.
TCTCTTCATATTTTGAAAGTAGTTTGTTCTGTCGGATAATATTAATACAATTATTATAGACAGCTCTGTACAGATATGACTTAATTGAGTCCCTTATTATCAACTTGTGACGAATATCCCAGATATGATAAAAAGTTGTCTGCACACACTCCTGCGCGTCATTTCTATCGTTCAGTATTCTGAAGGCATAAGAAAATAAATCCCTGTAATAATTCACAAAAATAAATGTAAAAGCATCCTCGCTTCCCACTTTGATAGCGTTAAGCAAATTCTCTTTTTTTGTGAAGTCTTCCATTTTTCAATACAAATTAAAGCATTTTTATTGCCATAATTATGGGATATATCATTCCGGCTATAAGAATGAATGTTATAAAGGGTCTGTTTACATTCTGCCACTTGTAATTTTTTTTCTTTATCGCCTCAATGGCGTGGTTAACTCCGGAGAAGATAAAAAAGAATATAAAGGCAAAAAAGATTGTCAACTCGGCTTTTATCCCCCAATTAAAGAAATACACCATAGCTGCTACCACAGCATAGGATAACAGAGCAATTGCAGACTGCCTCTGATAATTGCTTCCTACCTCGAACCCTTTGATTTCGGCTGATTTTTTTGCAAAAAGCAGACCCTCAAAACCGGAAATTCCTGCGATGGTCGCAATAATTACCGGAATCATGAAATGAAGCTGAGCCAGCGGGTCATAACCATTCGTAAACCCAATGCTGTAACCAAAATAGAATGTAAGACAAACAATAACGATTCTCAGAATGTCTAATAATTTTATTATCATGATACCTGTTTTTTATACATTAATATTTCTAATTTTCCTTCTCCGCAAGTCTTTCTTTTTTTATCTCCCGGCCATGCCCGGGCAAAAAAAGAGAGCAACCTGTATCCTGTAATTTCTTCCAGCTTTCTTTCATTTGAGTTATGTCGTCAGCAAATGGAGGAAATACAGAACAAGGCAGAACGCCGAAAAGCGTATCACCAACAATTGCTATTTCATTTTCTATAATTACACTGATAGACCCCGGTGAATGTCCTGGTGTATGGATTATATCAATATCCAGTCCCTTATCCTTCAGATCAAGATGTTCCCCAACAATCATGTCTGCATTAAAAGGCTTATATCCTGCAATTTTATCCCCAAGCATTCGCCCTAAAGCAGATATCATTCTGGCAGGAGCAACTGTCCCTTTTGGCACGGGAGTAAGACCGGCCATTGTAAAATCACTTTCAAACATACTTGCCACAATCTTGCATTTGTATAACTCCTTTAATGCAAAAGCATTCTGACAGTGGTCATAATGGGTGTGAGTCAATATCAGATAGTCTATACTTGTACAATCGAGAATCGAGAGTTTTTTCAGAAGTTTATTATAGGTTGATTTCCTGCCTGTATCTACAAGAATATTAAGCTTCCCTGCCTTAATTAGGAAAGCATTGCTCCTCAGGGAGAGGACCTGATAAATTTTACAGCCGTTTTTCGTGGTCCAGTTTTTCATAGTAGGCCAGGCGAATTCATAAAATAAATATACTATTGTTTTTTTAATTTTCTCATCTTTACTTGAAATACCTGCTTTAAAATATGATTTCGATAAATATTCAAAACCAAAGTTCTGTTTCCCTGGTATTAGTAGAGGGAAAGCTGGACACAACCACTTGCCTGGAGTTCGACAAGAGCGTCCAGCCATTGGTTCAAAACGAGTGCTTTATTATCGTCGATCTCTCAGAGTGCACATATCTCTCAAGTGCAGGAATAAGGGTTCTTCTGATTTCTGAAAAAAAATTACTCGCCAAAGGGGGTGGGTTGTTCTTGTCGGGGTTGCTTCCGGAGGTATATCAGGTTATCGAGATGGCCGGACTTCAGGTTGTTTTCCGTATTTTCAGGAACAATGATGAGGCTCTGGACGAAATCAGACGAAAGAATCTAAAGATAAATGAATCCATTAAATGGCAGTCTGGTGGATTTTCATTTAATTTCATTAAGGCCGATAATGAAACTGTGGCTGCTACTCTCTGGAACTATAATACCATTGCGGGATATAACGAACTTAAAGTTGCCATTGGAACAGATTCACAAGGGTTATTTATAACATGCTGCAGTTGTGCCGGATTCATTCCAGATGACACAAGTATGCCTCCCGATTTCAAATTACCCAAGGACCCCGCAAAGGCAGGGATTTTTGTAAATAAGGCTCTCTCTTTTGGTTGTCACCCAACCGGTCTTGCAAGACTATCTGAACCCTGTTCAATCACTCTTGAAGAGTTGGCTAACGGAATTCTCTCTTTAAATAAACAAATCAAGCCCAACGGGAATAACATCATTGCCATGGTTGTTGCAAACTTCAATCCTATGGACCCATCGGTTGTAATCTGTCAGTTTAACTCTAACGAAGAAGACAAATCTCTCACAGGTGCAAAATTTGTACTGGCCGACATATGCGGTGTTCCTACAGATGCCTCCTTGACTAAATTTCTTAACAGCACATTGACTCTGGAAAATATAATATCGGTAGAAAAAATAAACAACAACGATGTTACCGTAAATCCTATGGCATGGGTTTTCATATCTGATACTATTACAGATGCCTCAGAAACCCGACTTAAAATCGACACATCTGGAGAGGCCATGCTGGAGCCACATATTGAGTTCCTTGCAAGGAGACTGTATACCGATTCCTGTCGGGTAATAATAAAACAGATTCATGGCGGATACTCTGCAAAAACATATCAGGTGACATCCTTTGACAGCGATAACCGGAAACTGAGACCGACTGTACTAAAAATTGCAAACAAGGCAATAATTACAAGAGAGTCGGAACGATGTCAGAAGTATGCGCTCCCTTATATTATGAACAACAGTGCCATGGTACTTGGCTGTGAGTTTTTTGGCGACACCGGGGCATTGAGATATAATTTTGTGGGCATTGGTGGAGAACAGACACAACTTCAATGGCTCACTCATTATTATAACAGTTGGCCCGTTGAGAAACTGGAACCTCTTTTCGACAAGATATTTCTGCATATCCTCAATCCGTGGTATGGACAGCCTGTACATCAGATAATTTTCCCTTATCAAGATCACGACCCAACTTTTACCTTTTTCCCAAATTTGTGCAAAACTGCAGAAGATGTGTTCAATCTCTCAGCAGAAGAACAGTTTTTTTTAGTCAGTGAGACTGGTCAGAAAATAACAAACCCATACTGGTTCCTTAAACATGAGTTTGCAAATCGCCGCGAAACTGCCATGGATTATTATACATCTATATGTCACGGAGATCTTAACATGCAGAATATTCTGCTCGACCAGGACATGAATGTATATCTTATAGATTTTTCAGAAACAAGGCCTCGTTCGCTTGTTTCGGATTTCGCAAGACTTGAGGCAATATTTATGGTAGATAACGCCCCCGTAGAAAATGACAGCGATATGGAAGAGTATGTGAAGTTCATATCCGGATTCTATAATATCAACAGACTTGATGAGACCCCCGTAAATTGCTACGAAGGGGTACACAAACATAGCGTAAACAAAGCGTATTCATTAAGCATCAAGATGAGAAAATATGCATTCAATAGTGTAGGTGGTAGTCCCGATCCTCTCCCGTACTATCTGGCCCTGCTTGAATGGGTATTGCCTGTTGTGTGCTATAGCAGCGCTTCATTGGCACAGAAGCGCATCTCCATGATTGTAGCCGGATTGTTATGCGGGAAGTGCTGATATCTGTTGCCTTTATAAGCAAACTAATCTATAACTATATGAAACAATTAAAATCTGTATTTGTAAACACCTTACGTTGTTTTGCTGTTATTTTCTCTCTTGTACAAATATCCGGTTGCGAAAAGAGTATTGCTACTGCTTCTATCGATTTTATTTCCGAACAGATACCCGGCAGTAAGAATCATAGTCCCAACGGAACCTGGTGGGGATATAATCAAAGCAAGATTGTGCGCTCCGGGAGTGTAGTCTACATGTATGTTATAGAGAATCAAAACATTGATTCAAATCCAAACCCAAATGCCACAAATCCTTCAAAAATTGTCCTCTACAGGAAAGACGGCGACAACACCTGGCAAAAAGGAGGGTCATTCAACACATCACGGCCCGGCAATATTTTAATAGATTCTGACGGAATTGTCCATCTTATTGTTTTCGAACCGACATATACCCTGTCAACAGAAAACGGTTCGTATGGCAGACTGAAACACTACTGGTTCCCTAACTGCAAAACAGGCGACATAACAAGTTCGCAGCAAGAGACAATTATAGACAATGACGGTGTATCCCAGGGAGAGACAGTAAACATAAGAGTGGGGGCATCAATCGGCAAGGATGACGTTATGGCTGTCTCTTTTGGCCTGAACAAAACTCACAGACTCTATTACAAAGAAAAAACAGGAGTAAAGTGGATCATGGATTATTCCAGTCCAAATCTGGGAAGCGATATATATTATCCTTATGTGATTGTTACGGATTCAGGTTTTGGCATACTTGCTATTCAGGATGATTATGTTGGCCAGAACCTTCCAAATATTTACCAGAAAACCTATTATTTCGAAAAGAAAAACGGCGTCTGGAAGAATGAAATTTTGATTAACCTGCAATCTCACCCTCTGGCGCAATCGCGACCTCAGCTGATAGAGAACAGCGACATCTGTCAAGATGCCGCAAAACAAATACACCTGCTATACCAGACCAGATTAAACCCTTCCGATCAATCTCAGAACTCATTCTCCCTCTCCTCTCAACTCACATCGGGGTGGGACAATCAGCCTGTTACTGCTTCTGACAAGACAAACTGGATGCGGATAATAGAAGTAAACAATGAGGTTTACTATCTGTGCTGTTCGTGGGACAAGCTTTACATAAAAAAAGGTGTTACAGGAGAACTCAAGCAGTTGAAAGTTCCAAAAGTGAGCGGCATGTATATCTATGTAGCATCGCCACGCGGAGGTACCAAATCTACGGAAAATTATGTTGATATCTTGCTACTTAACGGCAATAGCGGCGATTATCCAAATGCAAAGAATTATTATGTAAGAATTGCAAAGTCTGAGTTTGCCAAAATCTAACAGAGTAAATTTGTTTATATTTGCCTGCTGAATTTGTACTATCGTAATGAAAACATACCTCTCTCTTTTAAAACATATAATGGAAAACGGTACGCTTAAAAGCGACCGTACAGGTACCGGCACAAAAAGCGTGTTCGGTTATCAGATGCGTTTCGACCTTGGTAATGGCTTTCCTTTGTTGACAACAAAAAAGCTACACCTTAAGTCTATCATTCATGAGTTGCTCTGGTTCATTGCGGGAGACACAAATACTAAATATCTGAAAGATAATGGTGTTTCGATCTGGGATGAGTGGGCCGACGCCAATGGAGACCTGGGACCGGTCTATGGAAGTCAGTGGCGTTCATGGCACAAAGCCGATGGCGGCTCTGTGGATCAGCTATCGGCACTGATAGAAGGCATCAAGAACAACCCGGACTCCCGCCGGCATATAATTTCTGCATGGAACGTAGGTGAGATTGACAAGATGGCCCTGCCTCCATGTCACGCCCTTTTTCAGTTCTATGTTGCAGATGGCCGGCTGAGTTGTCAGCTTTATCAGCGAAGTGCCGATGTTTTCATTGGGGTACCATTCAACATTGCCTCTTATGCGCTCTTCACAATGATGGTTGCACAGGTTTGCGGATTGAAGCCCGGGGAGTTTGTCCACACATTCGGTGATGCCCATATTTACATTAACCATTTTGAACAGGTTAAACTTCAACTTTCCCGTGAACCACGGCCCCTGCCCAAAATGTTAATCAATCCCGATGTGAAGGACATCTTCAGTTTTAAATACGAAGATTTTAAGCTGGACGGCTATGACCCTTACCCCGGAATAAAGGCCCCTATTGCAGTATAATTATAATCTGCTCATTACACTGTTTTCGCTATTTTAAACAAAAACAAATCTCAAACACATGATATCCATAATAGTAGCAATAGCCGACAACTACGCCATCGGATGCAAGAACCAGCTCCTTTGGCACATATCGGAGGACCTTCAGTATTTTAAACGTGTAACCAACGGACATCCTGTTTTGATGGGATGGAATACATGGGAGTCAATCGGAAAGGTTTTGCCAAACAGGAGAAACATGATTGTGAGCCGTACACCTGCCTCAGCACCTGGAGCAGAGGTTTTCCTCTCAATTCCTGACGCTCTTGCTGCTATAGAGCAAAACGTAAATGGACAAAACGGAGATGGGGATGGACAAAAAGACCAGGAGGTATTTATTATTGGAGGAGGAGAAATATACCGTCAATTCCTTCCATTGGCAGACCGACTTTACCTTACTCTGGTCCACACCTCTATTGAAGAAGCAGATACATTCTTTCCGGAAATAGACTTCAGCCAGTGGCGGGAGATATTCCGCGAATCTCACCCACGAGGCGAGAAATTCGACCACCCATTCGATTTTGTGGTACTGGAGCGCCTGTAGCGGTGCCGGTCGGCCCTGCACAGGTCAGCACTGCACCGGTCGGCCCCATCGGCCAGCCCTATGCTTTCATGGCCATGTGCTCATTTACAGCTCATTACAGCATTTTGCAAAACATATTAACTTCTTGATTATGAGCGTTTGGCCATGAAAGCATAGGGCTGAACATCTCCGTCGTTGAACAATTTGTGAGCTGCTCTGTTATCTTAACATAACAGTGGTAAAAACTATTTATATACACGATATATGAAACAATTTACATTAATGCTCGCATTGGCGATTTTGCCTTTTGCCGCTTTTGCGCAGGCGGGCAACTCAGATATTAACATAAAAAACAAAACAACAATGACAACAATAAATAAGTTCGAATTCCCTCAGCTTCCTTATGCATACGACGCTCTTGAACCATTCATAGACAAGCAGACAATGGAGATTCACTACAGCAAGCATCACAAAGCATATTTCGACAACTTCGGCAATGCAATCAAAGGCACAGAGCTGGAATCAAAAACTATCGAAGAGATTTTTGCAAACATAAGCAAATACCCTGCAGCGGTCCGCAATAACGGAGGAGGATTTTACAACCATGTAATTTACTGGGAAAGCATGAAGCTTAACAGCGGCAAATTATCTGCAAAGCTCCAAACTGCAATCAACAATACCTTTGGATCAATTGATGAACTGAAGAAGCTTTTTCTCGACGCTGGCAAGACACGTTTTGGCAGTGGTTGGTCATGGCTAAGCGTTAACGATAAAGGAGAACTATTTGTCTCATCTACACCAAATCAGGATAATCCTCTAATGGATATTGCAGAAAAGAAGGGAACACCAATACTTGCAATGGACGTATGGGAGCATGCTTACTACCTGAAGTATCAGAACAGACGTCCAGACTATGTTGAAGCATTCTGGAACATTATCAATTGGGAGTTGGTATCAAAAAAATACGAGGCACTTGTTAAATAGTACCTCGCAATTCTCCACCCCAAAATGTGATAACTAGCACTTAGTCAATAATTTACCAAACGCGAAATTCTTAAACATAAATTCATGTTTGGTCATACTGCGGCGGTGTTTTTTCACACCAGATCCTGAATTATTTCAGCGGCACTCTCCTCCTTACGAACCATCGATGCTACCTGCCCTATTTCGAGTTCCCCCTGAGAGAGGTCTCCTTCAAAAATCCCCCTCTTTGCTCGTCCACGGCCAAGTAGCTCCGAAAGCTCTTCGGCAGAGGCTCCCCGGTTTTCAGCGTCAAGGACCGCCATAGAAAAATCGTTGTCAGCAAGTCGGGCAGGAGCGAGTTTTTTTAGAAGCAATTTTGTCTCGCCCTCTTTAAGACCTCGACACCTTGCTTTAAAATCGGGATGCGCAGAGCTCTCGGTACAAAGGGCAAAACGGGTTCCAATCTGAACCCCCTCTGCTCCTAACGCAAATGCAGCGTTGTAACTGGCACGGGAAGCAATCCCTCCGGCTGCAATGAGCGGAATAGTGATAGCTTCGCGCACCTGCGGAACCAGACAGAATGTGGTGGTCTCCTCACGACCATTATGTCCTCCTGCTTCAAATCCCTCAGCAACTACCGCATCCACACCAGCCTCCTGGCACTTTACCGCAAAGCCCGAACTTGAGACAACATGCGCCACCAAAATTCCATGGCTTTGAAGGAACGGTGTCCACTTTTTAGGGCTCCCTGCCGATGTAAAGACTATCGGCACTTTCTCTTCGACAATAATATTCATTATCTCATCAATCTGAGGATACATCAGTGGAACATTCACCCCAAACGGTAAATGATTAACAGCATTGTCTGTTGTAATCTCAAGGGCCCCCCTGCAACTCTGAATATGGTGCCTCAACACATCGGGGTGCATTGAGCCGGCTCCAATTAATCCTAATCCACCAGCCTTGCTCACAGCAGAGGCTAGTCGCCATCCACTGCACCAGACCATTCCGGCCTGAATGATAGGGTATTCTATACCAAAAAGATTACAAATTCTATTTTCCATAACTCTGCAAATATACTTAAAACACAACATTTTTGTATGTTTGCATAATGGTAATTATATTTGGATAATATCAACTCAACTACAAGTAAAGTCATGGAAAACGACAACGACAAGATAATTGAGATATTCTCAGGAACCGTCTGGGAGTGTGAGATGGTAAAATCTCTTCTTGAGAACGAAGGAATAGAATGCTTCTTCCGGAACTATCTGGGTACATCGTATGGTTATATTCCCACTTCGGCCGAATCTGTCAGAATCATGATTTCTGATTCCAATTACGAAAAGGCAAAAATTGTTGTAGACTCATATATAAATTAATGTTTTCAAAATTTCGTCTTTGAAAAACATAATTGTATAATTCCTAAGCGTTATAGAATCAAAGATTTGTCAACTTAATATAATAACTGCTTCATTGAAGCTATGGAGTTGGTGGAGTAGGAGTCATCGCTGCATTTTTGATATAGCAGCCACCTAAATTATTCTTTACAATTTTCACCGTTGGGGTGCGGTCTAATAATATCATTAATGAATGATGAATACTCAAAACTAAATCTTGAAACTCTTGGTTATCTTCAAGAGCTACGATATTTAACCCTGCTTCTTGACATTGTTTTTTATTAATATGTCGACTATGGGTCTTACAATCCGAATTATCTCCAAATAACTTTAAAACTTTGGCTAGATTTTCTTCTTTAATTGTTTTTTTCAATATTTTTTTGGAAATTTCGTCTGATAACGCGACTGCTTGTTGACATGAATACAAAAATGTAGGGGTATATCGTGAAATTATGGTTTGCCATAATCCTAATGATGATGGATTATCTTTTACGTCTTGAACAGCCTGTTTGAACTCCTTAATAGCAGATTGACATGGAACACCATTCATTTGGGGATCAAAAGGACCTAAACAGGATTGCTTACCCATAATAATTTCTTTACAAGAAACAGATATCATCGCACCAGCTGACATTGCAATTTGGGGAATAATCGCCCTTATATTTCCATCAAAATGCTGTGCAAATAATTAATGATCTGCTCTGTAGCAGCAATATCCCCACCAGGGGTATGTAAAACTAAATCTAGCCCTTTATTTTTATCCATTTTATAGATATTCTCCATAAATGCATTGATATCAGTGTCTGATATAGTAGTTTCTTTATAACCTGGTTTTTGAAGAAACGCAGAATAGTAAAAAATAATATTTCTATTAGTTATTGATGTTAACCGTCTGACATATTCCTCTTGTTCTGCCATCATGGCATCAATTGTAAACTTAGGATCATTAAACTTGCTTATTATTTCACCCCATGAAGCCATATCATGACATATTTATGATTATGGTATTAGATGAAATACAAATTAGATCTTCATCAAAAGCTGAATACTGAACATAATTATCTCCTCTTTTTTCCCAATTTTTGGAAAACAACGGTTGTTGAACAAAACCTAACATTAATTTATCATATTGTTCCTGAGAAAAAGGAATGTCAGAAACTTTATTTTTAACAGGTTCTGGATTTTTTAACAATTTTTTTTTCATTTTAGTTGAAATTATTCTATACTAAATGTTCTGTAAACTTAAAATAAAAATTAACACCTTGCAACTGTTTGTATATAATATGTTAATTAATGTGTTATGAAATATAAACTATAACCACAAGTATACTCATTGTGTATATTAAGATAATACAATTATCATCCCAAATAAAAATATTTTTTATAATGATAACGTTAAATAGGGTATTGTAAGTGAGCCATAATGTCAGAGATATTAATCAAATAAAGCTCTTATAGCAGCCTCAGGTTTTCTAAGAAAACTGGAAAGCTGCGTAAGAGCTTTATTTGATGGCAATACCAGATTTTTACTGTAATTGAGACTATTTCTGGACCTTGCACCTCTCCAGATAACCAACCAATTCCACTGCTTTATCACCTGAAAAAAAGTAAACAGAAGAGTATGGCTCATAAGTAAATGGAACATATTCCAACACCTGAATGGCAGCAAATTGTTTGTCATCAGATGAGATATATTCGATTTTTGCATTCCCGTCACTATCAAATTTTATTGGATTCGCATCCTTAAAACTCTCTTCCGATAATACTTTTTCAATTTGAGTCAGATTGGCTTTTTCAAAAAATCTCGAATAGAATTTTATGGGACTGCCAGTTTTTTCATAAATGTTCTTTCTGTATTTAACCCCTAGTATTACCAGCCCAAGAGAAATGAGAATTACTCCTAATAAATATTGAGAAAAAAGCATGCTGCCTACTCCCAGGTCAAAAATTATAAATGAGGTTACTATGGCCCAGTAGTTTATACTTGTATTTATATCCGGATGTACGATTGTTTTAATATTAGGTTTTTGTTCTTGTGTTTTCATCTTTTTTGAAATTTATTGTTAATAAACAGGATATTACGCAACCAACAATTTCCATTACAAATATTTGAACGAAAATTTTATGATTGCAAAACAGTAAAAGATGAAAACATTAAATGATAATCTCCCTGAGGACATACACAAAGTAGTTGCCAGGGGTTTTTGATGAATGAACAAAGTAAAGCAAAAATGGTTTGAGCGAAGCTCTTGACAGAATTCTTTCTCTCAGATAAGAATAAGACAAAATCTTCTCCAGCATATATGCAGAAAAAATGCTTATAGTTGTCACCTCTGCCTGGGACGATCCTCCAAAGCCACTATTCAGAATAGCGGCTCCGCCATTAGGAAGGCTTCCGTTAGAAAATTCATATTGACTGGCAAAAATACTGGACTCATTATTATATGAGTAACAGTCATCGCTGAAATCCGAGATGTTCAGATATGGGCTGATAAGCAATATACCGGTAACCATTACCAGTAATCCGGAGAAAATTATGTTTCTTACCTGTTGCATTTGGGCAAATATAATAAAAAACAATCAGCCCGGGAAAAAGTTACTCTTTGCGTCTTGATTTCACAATCTCCATACCTACACCTGCAATCAGCAGCAATAACAGCAAGCCCGAACTAATTCTGGAGTACAGTGCCCCTTTGCTGAACGATTCCGGTTCAAAAACAAATTCCACTTTATGGTTTCCGGCTGGCAGCTTCATTGCTCTCAGAATGTAATTGGCCCTGAATATTGATGCCGGTTCTCCGTCGATTGTTGCTTTCCAGCCAGCCGGATAATAAACCTCGCTGAATACAGCAACTCTCTCCTTAGCAGAGATATATTCGTAATTAAGTTTGTTTGGAGCGTAGCCCGTCAACCTTAATGTGTCGGAATTGGTCGCAGTAGTTGTGTCAGCCAAACCAATACCTTCAACTTCCTTAGCGAATTCTTCCGAAACAACAGCTGTGTTTTTAATATCAATAGCTCCAAGCATCCCAATCTCCTCTTTTGCCCCTTTTGCCAGTTTCAGCTCATTCACAAACCAAGCATTTCCCATTGCCCCGCTGTTTGTAAGCGGAGGATTTTCTCCTCCCACTACAATATATTTTGTGTTTAGCATATTGAGAACCGGGTAGTCGCCCAACTTAGCCTGAGCCTCATCAAGCGTCTTGCTCCCGGCAATATCTTGTCTCATTTTTTGCATCTGCGGTGCAATAAAATAGTCTATCATATCCTGATACCTCTGCAATTTTACTGGACTGTAGCCCCCTATTGTCTTGTGATGATAGCTTACATGAGCATCATTAAATGTATTTATACTTATATCGAGAACCCTGTAATTGGGGTCGGTGTCTTTAAGGATTATTTCGTCAACAGGTCTTTTTGCATATTGATTTGCGAACTCCCTGTTTGGAACAAAGTGAGAATCGTTAAGGTATCTTTTATCGATGGCCCAGAGATCGGCCAAAATAAGCAGGCCAAGAATACCGTAAAACCACACTGGCTTTATTTTTTTTGTAAATGTGAACCAGAGTGCGCCGGCAGCAAGAAGAATGAAGATTATTGAACGGAAAGCATCTGTTCTTAGAAGTGACATCCTGTCTAAAATCAAAGAATTTCTCAGTGGTTCGGGAATCTGTCCGTCTGATGCCCCGACGAATGAGCCAGCCAGCGAAGGGAGAAGCAACATAATCAGAGAAAACCCTACCGTCAGAGCCAATGAGATAATCATCCCTCTTTTCACCCGTTTTTTATCGAACTCTTCCTTCAGAACTCTATCAGTTGCAATGATAGCCAATAAAGGTATGGTAATCTGGAGAATAACCAGTATCATCGAAACCGTTCTAAACTTGTTATAAAGTGGAGCATATTTAAAGAAAAACTCTGTAAAAAACAGTAAATGAGACCCCCACGAAAGTAATACCGCAATAAGGCTTACGACAGCAACCCACCACTTTATTGGCCCCTTAAACAAGATCAATCCAAGTATAAAGAGAAATAAAGAGATTGCTCCCATATACATCGGCCCAGCCGTAAATGGTTGCGGACCCCAGTATAATGGCATCTGCTTTATAATCTGATCCGCACCCTGATATCCGGCACTCTGCAGAGCTTTGTATGTTTCCGAACTTTTGGAAAGCTCCCCGGCTGTAGCTCCTCCATTGAAGTTTGGAATCATGAGGTTCGGCATCTCCTCGGGACTGTATGACCAACTTGTAGCATATGCAATGTCAAGTCCCTCCTGTTTGTTGTTTTCTGTCAACTCCGAACCTCCCCTCATAGTATACTTCGAATACTCATACGTAGGAAGAAGATGGTTTATATTTGTAGCAATTCCAATTGCTCCTGCAACTAAAAGGTAAACTGATGTCTTAAGAAATTTTAAAAAATACTTCTCCTTTATTGAAGAATACAACAGGGCAAAACCATAACCGAGAATAATGATAGCCAGATAGTATGTTATCTGCGGATGATTTGCCTTTATCTGAAAACTCAGAGCTAAAGCGAAAAGGAGAGCTCCCAGCAATGGTTTTTTCTTGTATGCATATACGACCGCAGCAAGAACCCACGGCATAAATGCAATGGCAACCATTTTTGAATTGTGTCCCACCTGTATTATCTGCGGATTATAGGCGCAGAATGTAATCGCTATTGCCCCAACGACAGAAAGGTAAATATTTACCCCAAAAGCCAGAAACAGCAAAAACGAACCGATGAGGCTAATAAGCAGATAGCTTGGCGGTCTTTGCCCGACAAACAACAGGTTGTACAGATAATCAGTATAGTCTCCCTCGTACTTGACAGAAATACTGGTAGCCGGCATTCCCGAGAACATTGAGTTTGTCCAGAGAGTCGGGTCCTTGTCAGGATTCGCTTCGTTATATTGAATTATTTCGTTGGCCATCCCTCTCCACGAGGCAATGTCGGACTGGTTTACAACCTTCCCCTGAAAAACCTGAGGGGTAAACATGTATGCCAAAACCGCAAATGCCAGAATAGCAAGTGCATGAGGCAGATATTGTTTGTAACTGTTCATATTTTTTTAACTGTTAATTTCTTTTTTTTGTAAGTTCATCCAGTAACTCTGCTATGTTTTTGCACAAGCCTTTTCTTGAATAACGGTCAATTTTTCCCGACATTACCGGAACCTCTCCACTGCGGTATAGTTCGTACTGACCATCTATCCACTCTTTTGCTCCTTTATAGTCCGAATAGTCGAACATTGCACCCGCCTCACTCTCAGTAAGCGCAATATCCATGTCGCCACCCTTTGGCCCAAAGCCAATAATCGGTCTTCTGGCCGCAAGATACTCAAAAAACTTTCCTGTCAGTATCCCTTTTGCCTCAGGTTCCTGACCACCGGCCAAAAGAAGAACCCTTGCCGACTGCTGCCATTTTACTACCTGACGGTGGGGCATATAATCCATTTTTATAAGATTGTTGTCCAGACCATTATCCGAAATGTCTTCCCAAACGGTCTCGTCTGTCTGACCAATTATTCTTATCCTCAAATCCTGAGCAAAAACCGGATCCGATTTCACCTTTTCTCCTAAGAGCCTCCAAAGTTCCTTAGGGTTCCTGTCCCTCACAAAAAGTCCGGTGTATGTAATTGTAAACTTCTCCTCGGGAGATTCATTCACTCCCTCAAAGTCACTTTGGTCAAAGCCGTTTGTTATCACCTCTATCCTCTTTGGACCAAGTTCCAAATACTCCTCCTTCATTACATTTGTTACAACAACCACAGCATCGGCCCGCTGAACAACATCCTTTTCCATCTTCTTATGGATCGCTTCGACCAGTCTGGTGTTATTCATGTATTTGAAGTTGTACATCCTTGTCCACGGATCACGGAAATCTGCCAGCCAGGGAATTCCTGTGGTGTCAGCCACCTTCATGGCTATCAAGTGCATTGAATGTGGAGGGCCCGTACTTACGATAGCGTCCACGGGATTTCCCTTAAGGTATTTTTTTAAAAAGCTTACCGACGGAGCAATCCAGAAACACTTAGGATCTGGAATGAAGAAATTGCTTCTTATGAACAGCGACATCCTCTCTGTCCATTGCCCATTGCCTATTGCCTGTTGCCTATTGCCCATAAACCCCGGCTTGATACTCTGACCCTTTTTCCCTGTAATCAGTTTGTAAAAAGAGTAGGGCTCAACAATTTTCCTCTTAATTACAGTTGTCCCATCGGGTATCTCAGCGAGCAACTCAGTGTCCATAGCCATAAACTCAGGATTGAGAGGAGTGTATACAACCGGCTCCCAGCCAAACTCCCTAAGGTATTTGACAAACTTGAGCCACCTCTGCACTCCCGAGCCTCCTGCCGGTGGCCAGTAATAAGTTATAATGAGTACCTTTTTCACAGATTCTTTTTAGTCCTTCACAAAAATATTATACATCGCCCTAATGACATCGCCCTGTATTACAGTGAAGCCATCTTTATAGACAGGAGTGCATCCGTTAGTCATCATCACAACTCCGAACTTTTCCCGGGGCTCAAAGAACATAGCACTATATAATCCATAAGCAGATCCTGTATGTCCTACCATATCCTCACCCGGAATCAGGTTGTATGTATGGAGAAGAGCCATGCAATACTTGCTCGTTTCACTAGTGGCTATAACAGGGGTCTGCATCAGACGCGAGCTCTTTTTGGAAATAATCCTGACACCTCCCGATTTTCCGTAGTTCATATGCATTATCATATACTTGGCCAGATCCTGAGCAGATATTTTGATTCCGCCTGTAGGCGAGAATAGAGGCGTGCTGTATCCCATTTTATATCCGTTTGCTATATCAACAGCTCTGCTGCGGTAGGCAGAAGGATCGGAAACAAATTTTCCGGTTGCGTCCTTTGAATACAATGGCACAAAAATACTTGCATCCAGAGAATCCACATTATGGTTGGCATAAAGGCCAAGAGGTCTGATAATATTATCCCTTACATAATTATCGAAACGCACCCCCGATAATTTTTCAACAATGGAACCAATAATATTAAAACCGAGGTTGCAGTAGTCATACTTCTCCCCTGGGGCATAATAACTGTGATACGCCTTTGCATAGCCCGGGTTTTTATCTGGATTGACTACATCCAGATCAAAATAACCTAAAGAATCACAAAGACTAGATGTGTGCGAAAGAAGCATCTTTACAGTAATTATAATATCCGGATATTTTGGATTTCTCAGTTTGAAACCAATAAGGTCACTTACGTCCATGTCGAGAGATAATTTCTTTTTCTCAACCAGCTGCATCAAAGCTGTTGTTGCAAATGATTTTGAGATAGAGGCTATCCTGAAAACATCTGTCGGCACAAGATCTATATTCTTTTCAATATCTTTCTTTCCCAATGATTTTACAAAAACAATTTTCCCGTCCTCAACTACTGCCACCGCCAAACCAACCGCATTAGTCCTGGTCATTATCTGCTCAAGCTCTTTTACCGCCTGCTCCTCTTTAGTCATCTTCTCCTGGGACATTGCTGTACCTGAGACAAAAAGAAAGGCCAACACTAAGAGGGCCATTTGTTTGATAGTTAGAAAATTTTTCATAATCTGATTTTTAAAAGGATATATTACAAAGATAAAGTTTTGAAATAAAAATATCTACTTTTGTAAGAATGAACCACAATAAATAAGGATGAACGAAGATAAGAAGATAGTGGAGACACCTCTGATGAAGCAGTATTTTGCAATAAAGTCGAAGTACCCCGATGCCTTGCTGCTTTTCAGAGTAGGAGATTTTTATGAGACATTCGGCGAGGACGCAATAACAGCATCAAAAATTCTTGGCATTGTACTAACCCGCCGTGCAAATGGAGCGGCACAATTTGTAGAACTAGCAGGTTTTCCACATCATTCCATAGACACATATCTGCCCAAACTTGTAAGGGCTGGTCATAAGGTTGCAATTTGTGACCAGCTTGAGGACCCAAAGCTTACCAAAAAAATAGTAAAAAGAGGCATCACAGAACTCGTAACCCCTGGGGTTGCATTCAACGACCAGCTCCTCTCCCACAAAGAAAACAACTATCTGGCCTCTGTCTATTTTGAAAAGGACAAGGCAGGAATTGCCTTTCTGGATATCTCTACAGGAAGTTTCCGGGTGGCTTCCGGCTCCCTCGCATATATAGAACTTCTCCTGTCAAGCATTGCCCCAAAAGAGATACTTCTGCAAAAAGGATATAAGAGCGGTTTCGAAGAGCGTTACGGCCGCGACATTTATCTCTCTACAATGGACGAATGGGCCTTTGTTACAGATTCTGCATATGACAAGCTGCAACAGCACTTCGATGTGAAATCACTCAAAGGATTTGGTATAGACAACTTGCCTCTGGCAGTAACAGCGGCCGGAGCAATCCTGTTCTATCTGGAACTGACAAGACACGAAGGGCTCGGACACATATGTTCAATCTCTCGCATAGACGAAGACGAGTATGTGTGGATAGACAAATTCACATTCCGCAACCTTGAGATATTTAAAAGCTTTCAGGAAAACGGAGCCTCGCTCATTAGCGTTGTGGACAGAACATCGTCGCCCATGGGAGCAAGAGCGCTCAGAAGCTGGCTGGCTATGCCAATACTGAATACCGACGAGCTTAATCTACGACTCAACATAACAGAGTTTTTTTTCAGGGAGAGGGAGCACAGGGACACAATACAGAAACATCTGCGGGAGATAGGCGATCTTGAAAGAATTGTCTCAAAAGCTGCAGCCGGTAAAATTTCTCCACGCGAGGTTGTCCAGCTTAAAAGAGGCCTCGGCCAGATTGTTCCCATAAAAGAGATTTGTGTAAAATCCGGCATAAATGAACTGGTCGATTTATCAGAACCGTTAGACCCCTGTACCGTTTTGCGAGAGAGACTAGAGAGGGAGATTAAGGCAGAGCCGGCTAGTCAGTTTGGCAAAGGAGACATAATTGCAGATGGTGTCAATGCAGATCTTGATACCCTGAGAAGGGTTGCAAGACACGGTAAAGAGCTCCTGAACGAGATACAGGAAAGGGAGATAGAAAGAACAGGAATAAGCTCACTTAAAATAAGTTACAACAATGTATTCGGCTATTACCTGGAGGTAAGAAACACACATAAGGAGAAGGTTCCCCAAGATTGGATACGCAAGCAGACACTCGTTAGTGCAGAGCGATATATAACTCAGGAGCTAAAGGAATATGAGGAAAAAATTCTTGGTGCGGAAGAAAAAATGCTGGTTTTGGAACAAAATTTATTTGCATCCATCGTCGCGGAGGTGCAAAGTAACATATCTGTTATACAAAGGGATTCTTCGGCTTTGGCAAAGCTGGACATTCTTGTAGGTTTCGCCCAAATTTCGCAAAGTAATAATTATAACAGGCCGTCTGTCAACCTTGGAAACTCAATTGTTATACGAAATGGCCGCCATCCAGTCATTGAGACACTTATGGCTCCCGGTGAGGAGTACATTGCCAATGATCTATTCTTAGACTGTGATAATCAGCAAATTATCATTCTTACCGGACCAAATATGTCGGGTAAAAGTGCGTTATTAAGGCAAACAGCACTGATTGTGCTACTGGCTCAGGTAGGATGTTTTGTTCCTGCCGACTCTGCCGAGATAGGAATAGTAGATAAAATCTTTACGCGAGTAGGCGCATCGGATAATATCTCCAGAGGGGAGTCAACCTTTATGGTAGAGATGCTGGAGACCGCAACAATTCTGCACAATCTTTCAAGCAGATCACTTATTTTGCTGGACGAAATAGGCAGAGGAACAAGTACTTATGACGGAATGTCAATAGCCTGGTCAATCGTTGAATATCTTCATGAACATCCGGAACACCGGGCCAAAACCTTGTTTGCAACCCACTACCATGAGCTAAATGATCTGGAGGAAAAATTTGAAAGAGTAAGGAACTTTCACATTTCTGTCAAAGAGGTAGAAAAAAAAGTCCTATTTTTACGTAAATTGCTTCCCGGTGGAGTTGCGCACAGTTTTGGCATACATGTGGCAAGAATGGCTGGAATGCCCCAGGAGGTTGTAAAACGGGCAGAGAGGGTCCTTAAGCAGCTTGAAGCAAGGGAAAAAGACCTCTCAAAAGCCGACAGGAAGAAGAGAATGACAATGAACGACGATGCTGTTCAATTATCTTTTTTTCAACTGGAAGATCCTTTGCTAATGAGTATAAGAGATGAACTCAACGAGATGGATATCAACACAATGTCTCCTCTCGACGCATTTGACAAGTTACGGAGTTTAAAAAAGAAGATTGGTTTATAAAGAGAGAATATGGTTACTTATTACAGAAGACTTACAGTGGTTATCAAGCTGGTAATCGAAAGCATCCGTTTCGCCTTTGGTTCGCTTAAGGGCGACCGTTTCAGAACATTTCTCTCACTCTTTGGAGTAAGTATCGGAATTTTTTCCATCGTTACCGTATTCACAGCAATAGATGCGCTGCAGAAGAATGTCGAAAGCGGCCTTAACAGTTTTGGCGGAAACACCCTCTATATTCAGGAATTTCCATGGGAACCACCTCAGGGCGAAGAGTACAAATGGTGGGAATACCGTAAAAGACCCGCTCCTAAATACGAAGAGTTCCAGTTTATAAAAAATGAGGCCAAAACAGCAGATGCAGTTGCTTTTGTTATTTTCACAAACAGAAACATACGATACAAAAGAAACTCCTTTTCCGGAGGATTCATTACAGCTCCCACAAGTGATTGGGATAAAATCTCCAATGTAGAAATTGAGCAGGGTAGATATTTTTCAACTTTTGAGGCACAGTCCTCAACTCCTGTGGTCATACTTGGTTTCTCCGTTGCCGAGGCTCTCTTCAAGGGAGAGGACCCTTTGAACAAAGTTATCAAGGTTGGTTCAAGTACTGCAAGAGTGATAGGTGTCCAGAAAAAAGCAGGTGAGAGCATAGTGAACATATTTGATACCGACAATTCAATCTTGGTTCCTTACAGATACGCAAGTACCATAGTAAATGCCCGAAACTCCGGTTCGATGATCTGCGTCAAACCGCTTGAAACTGCAAACAGAGAGGAATTTCTTCTTGAAATGAAACAGTTGTTAAGGTCTGTCCGCCGGCTTAAACCCAATCAATCAGACAATTTTGCATTAAACGAAATGACATTTCTGCTTAATCAGACAAAGGCAATCTTTGGTGGCATTAACCTTGCCGGGTGGATTATTGGGGGTTTTTCAATACTGATAGGCGGTTTCGGAATTGCAAATATAATGTTCGTCTCAGTAAAGGAGAGGACAAACCTTATTGGTATCCAGAAAGCACTTGGGGCTAAAAAATATATGATTCTTACACAGTTCCTGGCCGAGGCAGCCGTTCTTGCTCTTGCCGGAGGGATAATCGGACTGCTTATGGTTATGGGGGTCGTGCTGGCGACGCAGGGAAATCCCGCCTTTCCAATGGAACTTAGTGTCTACAATATAATAAGAGGATTACTCATCTCATCTGTAATTGGCATTGTTTCCGGATTTGTTCCTGCTTATACAGCGGCCCGACTTAATCCGGTTGACGCAATTAATTCTAAATAGCAGAAGCAATAAACCTGGTAAGCTCAATAAACTCCTCAACCGACAACTGTTCAGGCCTCTGCCCAAGCAGGTAACTGTCAGAGAGAACAACACCGTTCAGCAATGGCTTTATTGAATTCCTTATTGCCTTACGGCGTTGATTAAACGACGTCTTGACCACCATTTTAAACAATCTTTCATCGCAATCTATTGATTCTCTAGTGTTTCTTTTAAGCCTGATAACTGCCGATTTTACCTTTGGAGGAGGGCTGAAAACATGCTCATCAACAGTAAAAAGATACTCTATATCGTACCAAGTCTGCAGTAGTACAGACAGAATGCCATAGTTTTTCTTCCCAGGAGGAGACGCCAGCCTCTCGGCCACCTCTTTCTGAATCATCCCTACAACCATTGGAACACGCTCCTTGTAATCAATTACCTTGAAGAATATCTGCGAAGAGATGTTGTACGGGAAGTTTCCGATAACCAGAAATTTGTCGTCAAACTGTTTCGCCAGATCCATCCTCAGAAAGTCCCCCTCCAGCAACCTCTCACCCAGTTGTGGAAAATGAATTTTCAGGTACTCCACAGACTCCCTGTCAATCTCGGCAACAGTCAACCTTATTTTTGGGTCCTCAATAAGATACTGAGTAAGCACACCGGTTCCCGGGCCTACCTCAATTACATCTGTCACGCCAATAGCTCCCTCCTTCGTTCCGGCCCCCTCCTCAATAGTGAGGCTCTCAACAATCCTTCTTGCAATACCCAGATCTTTAAGAAAGTGCTGGCCAAGTGATTTTTTTGCTTTTACATACATGTTGCAAAGGTATCCATTTTTTCTATTGAAATCATTATGGGCAAATGATCGCTTATCCCACCGTTATATCTGGGCCCGATATAGCTTCTTTTTGGCTTAAGCCCAAGGTACTCCTTATCCTTTTCCAAAAGAAACGGCAGTTTGTAAATTTTCATTGCCGATGAATCGCAAAATATTGGTTCTTTTGTGTTTAAAAGGTTTCCGGAAACCATAAACTGATCTATAAGCTCCCACTTTCCTCTGTATCTGATTGTCCCCTCCCCTTTTAGAAATAGCCCACTGGCCAGATTTGTAAAATTTTCAAGAACATTAAAAATTTGGGAATCAGGAGTGTCATTAAAATCACCGGTGAGTAAAATATTTGCATTCTTGTTTAGAGCAAAAATCGAGTCTGTTTTGTTTTTCAATGTTTTTGCCGCTGCAACCCTGTTGGGGAGAGATGCCTCCTCCCCGCCAAACTTAGATGGCCAGTGGTTGACAAAAAGGTGAATTGTATCCAGTTCTTCAAATACCCCTTTAACGTACATAATAAGCCTTGTTTTTGCCGTTGAATCCGGGAGTGGCACATATACGAAATTTACAGAAAGCGGCCGAAAAACCTTCTTTCTATATAAAAGAGCCACGTCTATCCCCCGTTCGTCCGGAGAATCCCTGTGAATAATCCCATAGTTGAGCAAAGCAAGGGGTGTGCTGCGTACAAGCTGCTCCAGGACAAACCTGTTTTCCACCTCTGCCAGAGCAACCAGTGCAGGATAGTTTGTCTCCTCGCCAGCAGAAATAATCACCTTTGCAATCCCATTCCTTTTTGCTGTGAACTTCCTCCAGCTCCAGTGTTTCTCCCCAAACGGAGTAAATTCATTGTCCGATGTCTGTGGGTCATCAAATGTATCGAAGTAGTTTTCCAGGTTCCAGAACATGACAATATACCGTCCACTATCCTTCATCTGTTCCACTCCTTCACTCCTCGTCATCACAAATCCGTTTGTAAGTGCCATAGCTAAAATAAGCACTAATGCCATCCCTGCCCATTTTATTCTTTCCATTTAATTTAATCTAATCTACCAATATTTCATATATAAAAGTAGGAACAATACGCTTTTATTAGTCGTCTGTACTTTCTAATTATCTCATATGATGTTCGTTTTATCTGATTTTAGATTTTCCCGTAATTATTAGCTATTTTTGCCATCTCAACTAATTAAATTCAGGAAAAATGTCACTTCAATGCGGTATAGTAGGCCTTCCCAACGTCGGAAAATCAACATTGTTCAACTGTATAAGTTCCGGCAAGGCACAATCTGCAAACTTTCCTTTTTGCACAATTGAGCCTAACATTGGTTCCACAATAGTACCGGACGAAAGACTCCAGGTACTGGAAAAGCTGGTTAAACCTCACAAGGTTATCCCCGCCACAGTAGAGATTGTAGATATTGCAGGGCTGGTAAAAGGTGCCAGCAAAGGAGAAGGACTTGGCAATCAGTTCCTGGCAAATATCCGCGAAACCGACGCCATCATTCATGTAATACGTTGCTTCGAGGACCCAAATGTGATTCATGTAGACGGCAGCGTCAATCCGGTAAGAGACAAAGAGATAATTGACACAGAACTACAGATAAAAGACCTCGAGACTGTCGAGAACAGAATAAGCAAGGCTCATAAGCAGGCGCAAACCGGCGGAGACAAGAATGCCAAGAGGTTATACGACATACTTCTCAAGTATAAAGGGGCATTGGAGCAAGGCCGGTCTGCCCGTACAGTAAAAATAGACAATGCAGAAGACAGGAAGCTTGCAAAAGAGTTGTTCCTTCTTACCGACAAACCTGTTCTTTACGTCTGTAATGTGGATGAGAAATCTGCTAATGAGGGAAATGAATTAGTAGAGAGAGTCAAAGAGGCAATCAAGGGCGAAGATGCTCAACTGCTAATAGTTGCTGCAAAGATAGAATCTGAGATTGCAGAGCTTGAGAGCTTCGAAGAGAGACAGATGTTCTTAAATGAAATCGGTCTGGAAGAGTCAGGTGTTTCACGTGTCATACGCGCCGCATATTCACTCTTGAACCTTGAAACCTACTTTACTGCCGGCGTTCCGGAGGTAAGGGCCTGGACAATTCACAAGGGAACCAAGGCGCCTCAGGCAGCAGCTGTAATACACACCGATTTCGAAAAGGGCTTCATACGTGCAGAGGTCATCAAATATGAAGATTACGTTAAATACCGCTCAGAAGCAGCCTGTAGAGAGGCCGGCAAGCTGGGCGTAGAGGGCAAAGAATACGTCGTTCAGGACGGCGACATAATGCACTTCCGCTTTAACGTGTAGGCTCTCTCTGCCAAAGCTTAAGCACATTACTCCGCCAAAACCTTAACACATTACACCACCAAAACCCTTAGCAGCTATCAGATAATCAGCTAGTTGCATATTTGTCTGATTTGCAGACCATTTTGTAAGCATTTGTAAATCATGTATCTGCTACTCACTCTGGCAGAGACTCGTAACCGTTCACTAAGCTACGTCTTTTAACAACCATACCCAATCAATATCTTTGTTAAAAAT
>MEOK01000004.1:0-318120 GCA_001769195.1 Bacteroidetes bacterium GWF2_40_14
CTTAGATTTGTATAACAAGAGCCGTGTGATGGGAGACTATCAAGCACGGTTCTGTGAGAGGCTGAGGGGGCAGTTCCCTCGGCCTACTCGACCCGCCACCGTTAGTGGTAAGTTAAAAAGACACCGTAACAGACAGTAAATAAGATATAATTTAAAATTTATTTTAAATTGACTTTGATTGCTAATGAGAAACATTTAAAAACGATATAGCTTTGTTTCAAAATGCAATTGAAAATAGTATGACAGATTTAATCAAACTTCCAGAGCCACAAAGAGACCTTGAATTCCCATTAATGAAAGCGATTGAAAAACGTCGTACAAAAAGAAAATGGCAAGACTCAGAGCTTTCAGAGCAGGAAATTTCAAATTTATTGTGGGTTGCTTGTGGAATTACCCATAATGAGACAAATAGATGTAAAAGTAGAAGGACTGCTCCATCTGCCTGTAACTCACAGGAGATTAAAGTTTATATCGCGTTATCAGACGGTGTTTACGTTTACGAGGAGAAAAATCATCAATTGATTCGAGTTCACAATAATGATATCAGAGAAAATATTGGGACACAAAAAATGATGCATTCTGCTCCTGTCGGATTGATTTACGTTTCGGATTATACAAGGCTAAAAACATTTCAATTCAAAGATGATGAACGAAAATGGTTTACTTCAACAACCGATACAGGATTTATAAGTCAAAATGTTTACTTATATTGTGCAGCAGCCAATTTAAGTACAGTACTACTTGGATTAATTGACAGAGAAAAATTACACAAGCTGATTGGACTAAATGAAAATGAAAAAATTGTTTATACCCAAGTTGTTGGAAGATCATTAAGCGATTGAAAAGATAATGAAACATACTGCTAACAAAAAATATATGACAATTGCAGTTTTCGTGCAAACTTGTTGGTTTTCAGCCCGCAACAACAACTATGGGGTTCGATAGGAAAGCTCTCCGCAATCGGCAACTGAATATATATCTGTCCGTTATGGCACATTAAAAATGACTGCTATGAATGCTAATAATGAAAGAATTAGACCACCTCATTCTAACATTTAAATTTAATTGACTTATGAGTAAACTAATCAAAATAGTAAATCGGGTCACTAATCAATTATTAAATGTTGACGAAGAACCTCAGATTTATCAAATAGTAAATGATGGAATAAAAGACATTATTCCCAACTTCTATTTTCTTATTACCAAACTTCAGCCGGATGATATGAATTTTAGGCTTACCCATAGTTTTGGATTCGATAAGTTTATTAATCCAATTGAGACCTTGCTTGGTAAAAATCCTTTTGAAATAGACTTCCCCTTTAGTGATTTGGATGATGCTAAAAAAATGGCTTTTGAAAGTGGTAAATTGCATCATTTTGAGGATGGATTATATGATTTGGTTAACGGAAAATTTAATAGAATAATTTGTAACACAATTGAAAGAATTCTTGGAATTTCACAAATCTATGCAATAAGTTTTTCAGTGAAGAAAAACCATTTTGGGGATGCATTATTTTTTATTCCCAAAGGAACAGATGAATCAGGGTTAATTAACGAGGATACAACATTGGCAATAGAAACAATTGCTTACCAAGCATCTCAGGCAATTAATAGTGTACGTTATATTCATATTCTAGAAGAGAAAAATAATGATTTAATTATCGTCCAATCCAGATTCGCCCAAGTTATAAGTGTGATGAACGATATTGTTTGGAAAGCAAATGGAGATGGAACCGAATTAATTGACCTGAATAATTCAGTTGAGAAATTCTATGGTTACCCTTCATCTGATTTTAGCAAAAATCCAAATCTGTGGTTTGAAGTAGTTCACCCGGAAGATAAAGAAATTGCTCAACAAGCTTCCCAAAATTTATTTAGCAATGGAAAGGCTGAATGTGAATATAGGATTATAAGACCTGACGGCCAAATTAGATGGCTACATGACCGCAAGTCTATGGTTTTTGATTCAAAAGGAAATCCTGTTCAAATGGGAGGTATAGCAACGGATATAACAGAAAAAAAAATACTGGAAGAACAATTGCTATTAAAAAGTTATGCTTTAGATTACTCTCCAAGCGCTGTTGGTATTGCTGATTTAAATGGAATTATAACTTATACTAACGACAAATATGTAGAACTTTTTGGATACACAGATAAAACCGAAATTATTGGAAAACATATTTCTGAATTTGCATCAAATAACGATAATACTGATAGTGTTTTAAGTAAATTAAAAGGAGGTGAAATATATTTAGGAAACGGGATTCCTAAAAGAAAAGATGGTTCGACTTTTCACAGTGCAATTTCAGCCAGCACTGTTGTACATGATGGCAAAGCGATATGCATCATGGCCGTTTTTGTCGATATTACCGACTTGAAAGTAATGGAAACAAAACTTCGGGATAATGAAACCAGATTAACCAAAGTCAACAAAGAAAAAGATATATTTTTTTCAATTATTGCTCACGATTTAAAATCTCCCTTTGATGGAATGATAAGTCTTCTGGATATTATTACAAATGACTATTATGATTATTCCGACGAAGAACGCTTAAAAATTATTCAATCATCTTATTATTCTGCACAAAAAGCCTTTAACCTTTTAATTGATTTACTGGAGTGGGCAAGAATTCAAAATGAGCATTTTGAAATTAAAAAAGAATCGTTAAATCTCAAAGAGATTATTAATGAGAACATTGAACTTTTTAAGAAAAATGCATCAGAAAAAGAAATCACAATAAGGAATAATCTGAATGCGGGTATTATTGTTTTTGCTGATAGAAATTCGGTGAACACAGTGGTTCGGAATATTTTAAATAACGCAATCAAATTTACCAAAAGCGGTGGTTTTGTTGAAATCGAAGTAAATCAAAACAATAATGATTTTGAACTTATTATAAAAGACAATGGTGTTGGAATGAGTCTGGAAACAATTAATAAATTATTTCGAATTGATGCAAACATTACAATGCCAGGTACAAATAATGAAAAGGGAACTGGATTAGGCTTAACAATTTGTAATGACCTTGTTACCAAAAACAACTGGAAGATGTATGTTGAAAGCCAACTTGAAAAAGGAACAACTTTTAAAATTTTAATTCCTAATTGAATAATGATTAAAAAATAATTAATTAAAGAATAAAAAACTACTGCTAGCAGGCCGCTATGCTACATACTATCTCTATCAGGATCGCCAATATAATTCATATTTGCCACGCACGGAGGCATAACGGCAAAGAGTTATGTGTCATGTTAAAAATTAATACCAGATAAAAAAAGATAAATTTAAGACTTTAGCCAAAGAAGAAATTCAGAAAGCATATGAATTTCAAAATAGTTCGACAGATTAGACTTTTTATTCAGAGCGTGAATTTATCGAGAATTTGTTCTCAAATAGGTTAAATTATTTATTAGTCGTCTATTCGCTTTTTGTCACAGCTTTTGTAGCAATTGAACACATGATAACACGCGTTAAATCCCATTAAAACGGGATTTTGCCGCCAAACCGTTATATGAAATAATTTTAAATCTCTTAATTTAACTAAAGTAATATGAATCAAAAACAACAAAAGATTATAAAGTGGTCTGCTAGAATTAGTGCTTTAGTAATAATTCTATTTGGCCTACCCTTCTATTTTGGTTATGGAAATCCATTGCCATTTATCAATTCTGATTATTCAATATGGGAAAATATTGTATTAATAATGAATTCTTTAATTATCTATTAATATGGTTATGGCAATAATTCCAGGTATATTATATTTGATTACTGGATACAACAAAGACACAATTAAATTTTTCGGTTTACTGGTTATAGTTCTTACAATAATTACTTCTTGCTCCAAAGACTTTATTGTTGACAGTTTCAAGAGCGATAATTATTCTATTAGAAGCATTGTTGCCGATGGAAGGACCAATCAGAAATTTATTTATAATGAAAGTGGTAAAATAACAGAATCTCAGAGTTTCTATTTTTACAATAAGTATACTTACGACATCAATAACCGTCTAACAAAACAAGAGATTGCAGTTGATCAGGACATTTACTCTTCGTTATATCATATTAAGAGTGAATTGATGACATCTCAAAACTCAACTTTTACCGGATATTATATTTTTGAATATAATAGTGCAGGTAAGTTACTAACTCAAAAAAATTTCTTTAATAAAAACGGTCAATTTGAGTACACTTCTATGTGTAGTCTTGAATATCAGGGCGACAATATTGTTAAATGGAATCTGTATGATAACAAAAATATCTTAACTCAATTCTATACCTACGAATATGATAGTAAGGGAAATGTAACAAAAGAAAAATATTACAGCCTTCTTGAAAGTGCAGAGGCAAAATTAGTTAGAGAAAGCTCATTCATATATGATGATAAAAATAATCCATTCAAAATTTACAAAGATTTTGGACATCCTGGAATTTATTCAAATACAAACAATATTATCGAAACCAATTCGATTTTACATGAAGAAGTGCCTGGAATTGACAAGTTTTCGACCTCCAGGACAACTTATAAATACAATCACAAAGACTATCCTATAAGTGTGAATAATGCTGAAGAGTATATATACGAGTGAAAACGTTCTATAACAAAAACTACCATTGTGCCCCATTGTAACAGAGTAACAAATAAAGATTGAAAAGATGAAAGAGTCTATTAGTAGAATAAGCAAAGAATTAAAAGAAAGCCAAATTGATTGGAAGGTTATAATTGCTTTTATTCCAATAGCATTTATCACATATCTCTTTCATGAATTTGGGCATTGGACATTTGGAGAACTCTCAGGGAATGACATGACACTAGGATTAAATAACTCGGCTCCCCAAAATGGACATTTAAAGATGTTTCAGATGCTTTATGGTCTGCAATAGGTGGCCCTTTTTTTACGATACTTCAAGGATTAATATTTCTTTTACTTACATGGTTGACAAAATCAATTTATGCATATTCCATTACATTTTATGCCGTGTTTTCAAGATTTTTCCCAATCTTTTTCGGAGAAATTAATCTGCAAGATGAAATAAAAATTGCTGCTATGCTGGACTGGAATAAGTATTTGATTGCAGCAGTTGTGCTAGCAATACTATTCCTGGTTTTATGGAGAAGCAACCGGTTTATGTAACTAAATATGAAAGCAATTGGATATTTTACCGTTTTGGGAGTTTCTGCAACATTGATTGTAATTGGAGTAAATGAATTAATTATGATGAAATAGAAAACCAACCATACCGCAGCCGTTATAGAACATTTTAATTGCACGTTATAAATATAATCATATTGGAACAAAAAGATTTTATACTAAGAGAAATTGAGAAGATAGGACTAATAATAAGTTCTATCAGGCAAAAACTATTTGGAGGTAAAGAAAATCTATCATTAACAATTGAAAATAAGATTAATGATGCTTCGGGAATGCTATTGGAGGAATCAGATTTCAATCTAAATGAATTTTTGTCCCTAAACATTGAAGAGTCAAATGAATATATAAGTACTTTCAAGGGATTTAACAATGAAAACATTGAGTTATTAGCAGACTGTATTTCTCAAATATGTATGACTGATAACTCGGGTGGTTCAAAAAAATATCTTGAAAAGGCATTGCAACTTTATGAACTTTGCAATTTGAAAAGTAAAACATATTCTTTAAAACGTGAAAATAAAATAGTTACATTAGCAAATGATATTAGAAACAAAACGACTGATAATCAGACCAATTAAGATTGAAGACAAAAACGAAGTATTTGAATATCGCTCTGATAGAGAGACAAATAAATACCAAGGTTGGATTCCAACGACTCTTAGTGATGTAGAAACCTTTATAGGAAAGATATCAAAACAAATTAATGAACCTGAAACTTGGTTTCAATTTATAATTATGGAGAAGGAGAAACAAAAAATAATTGGTGATTTAGGAATTCACTTTTTCGACAACGAAAATAAACAAGCTGAAATCGGATAATTACATCAATAGACCCTAAAAATAAAAGCTCTATCCGACTGGTCGAACGGATTGGGTTTCGGAAAGAAGCTCACTTTGTTGAGAGTTTATTTATAAATGGAAAGTGGGTTGATGACCTAATATACGCGATGATTGAAAAGGATTGGGAAAACCGGAATTGCTGAAAATTACATGAAAAATAAACTAACACTCGCTAGCAAACTGACTACCAAGCCCACACAGGTTTTAGTACCTAACGTTAGCGGTAATGTAAACACCCATTTGCGTCTGATAAAGGCCTTGATATTGTTGAAATTAAAAGAGATACGATGATAATACGAAAAATTATCGAAAATAAGAAACAATTCCTTGACTTATTGTTGCTGGCAGACGAACAGGAAAATATGATTGACAGATATTTGGAAAGTGGCGATATGTTTGCACTATACGATGATGACTTGAAGACTGTTTGTGTTGTTATAGCGATAGACAAAGAAACCTGTGAATTGAAAAACATAGCATCTTATAAAAAATACCAAGGTAAAGGATATGCTAAGACTCTAATAAAGTTTGTCTCAGATTATTACAAAAACAACTATAAAACAATGCTTGTCGGAACAGGTGAAACTCCGACAATATTGTCATTTTATGAAAGTTGCGGATTTGAAAAGTCACATCGGGTAAAGAACTTCTTTACAGATCATTATGACCATCCTATTTTCGAGGGCAATATACAACTTGTTGATATGATATATCTTAAAAAAGATTTGTAGGAATAACGAATGTATTAAAAACGAAATAGTAATACAATATATATTTTTTTTATGGATGAAATAAAGATAAGAGAAATTGAAAAAGATGAAATTGATAAACTCGAAGATATGCTGTACGAGGCAGTTTATCAACCTGATAAAAATAATCTAATCCCAAGAGATGTAATAAAAGTTCCTAAAATTTATGCATATATTGATAAATTTGGAACGTTAAACGATGATTATTGTCTTGTTGCAGACTTAAATGGAAGGATTATTGGGGCTGTTTGGGTAAGAATTATTACTGGAAAAATAAAGGGTTACGGAAATGTAGATAACAAAACACCAGAGTTTGCAATTTCATTGTTTAAAGAATATCGTAATAAAGGTCTTGGAACTACTTTGATGAACAAGATGATTAATTATTTACAAAAAAAAAGATACGAACAAACATCGTTGAGCGTACAAAAAGAAAACTATGCAGTCAGACTTTACAAAAAACTTGGATTTGAAATTGTTGACGAAAACAATGAATATTACATCATGGTATTGAAACTAAATTAAGCATGTTGCTTGTTATTATAAAAGTACTTATATTTGTACTTAATTAGTAACTTATAAATTGAAACAATGATAGCAGCAAATTTTACAGAATTCAGAACTGGATTAAAGAAATATCTTGATTGTGTGGAAGATAACAACGAAACTCTTATAATAAAAAGGGGTTCAGGAAATGGCGCTGTCCTGATATCCTTATCGGAATACAACTCAATTACGGAAACTCTTCATCTGTTAAGTTCAAAAGCCAATGCCGATAGGTTGTATGAATCTATACGGCAGCTCAATGAGGGAAAGGGTTTTCAAAAAAAATTAATTGAGGAGAAATGAGGATTATTATTTCTGGTAATTCGTGGGACGACTATACTTCATGGCTCAATGAAGATAAAAAAATATTGAAGAGAATTAATGAATTTGTAAAGGATATACAACGGACTCCATATGAAGGGAAAGGGAAGCCAGAACCCCTAAAATATGATTTGGCAGGTTATTGGTCTCGTCGAATTGATCGTGAGCACAGGTTGGTGTATCAAATAAGAGAAAACGATATATTGGTTATTAGTTGTCGATATCACTATGATAAATAAAAATATATGGCCTAACATCGTGCGGAACGTTACAACCTAAAATTACGCACGTTTGCATTGATTCGTTATACAGCAAGCAAAAAGGACAGACGACTAAATTTATACGATATAAAAAAAATTAAAATTGGAATATTTTTTGGCATTATTGCAGGGATTATTGACGTAATTCCTATGATTCTGCAAAATCTGACTTGGGACGCAAATATTTCTGCTTTTACTATGTGGATAGTTGTCGGATTTCTAATTGCGGCAATTGATTTAAATATCAATTTGACGTTTGTAAACATATGAAAGAACTTGAAAATTTATATTTTAACAGTAGAGAATCTTTTCGAAAATGGTTGGAGAAGAATTATAATGAGAGTATTGGCATTTGGATGATATTTTACAGGAAACAAAAAAATAATGAATGCATAAAATACAATGAAGCTCTGGAAGAGGCTCTCTGTTTCGGATGGATTGATAGTATTATAAAAAAAGTGGACGACGACAGATATGTAAGAAAATTTACACCAAGAACCAATATCTCCAACTGGTCTGATATAAATAAGAAAATAGTGCTCTCATTGATAGAAGAAGGTAGAATGACAGAAGCGGGACTAGCAAAAATTGATATTTACTCAAAAACAGGAAGGGTTGACTGGGAAAGTAAAGTACCACAGGAAAATGAGGAGAAAAAAGAATTTCAGCTACCGGATTTCATCTTTAAAGCATTCTCTGATAATGAACCAGCATTGACAAATTTCAATAATCTCGCCCAGACTTATAAAAGACATTATATACTCTGGATTACTACTGCCAAAAGAGAAGAAACAATGCTAAACAGATTGCAAGAATCAATAGGATTATTAAAGGAAAACAGAAAATTGGGGTTGAAATAAAATAGGATTTTTTGTATACTTTTAAGGGAAACCTACTTATCCCTACCCGATGCCTTCTTTAGCTCTGTAAGGAATTCGGGATTAGCGGCAGAACCTAACCCTTCTAATTTATGCACATCTGCCCAAGCCTTGTCATATTCTTTAATGTTACAATAATTTTTACCACGACTGTTATAGGCCTTTGCAAGGCTAGGATCAATTTCAATAGTTTTGCTGAAATCTGAGATGGCTTGAGAGTAATTACCTTGTTTACTATATATAATCCCGCGGTTGTAATAGGCTTGTGCGTCCTGAGGATTTATTTCAATGACCATGGTGAAATCGGAAATAGCTTGAAGAAAGTTACCTTGTGTAGCATAAGCAAACCCACGGTTGTTATAGGCCTTTGCAAGTTTAGGGTTTATTTCAATGGCCTTGCTGAAATCGGAGATGGCTTGGGATAAATTCCTTTGATCGAAAGAGGTATTGCCACTTTGAAAATAATCTTCCGCTGTCTTAACAGAAACAGGAGATCCACCCTTAGAATAAAGCTTAATATCTATTGAATTACGAAATGTGTAATACGCCGGTAAGGTTTGAGTTCCAACAGGAATAGGATCGGCGAGGAATATAGTAGATGGTTTGGTTAGAACCTTGTCAACAGGGGGATGATAATCACCAAATAAAACATCTTTAGGTTCATAACCTTCTAATCTGACTTCAATTCTCCATGGCTCCGTTCCAGTGTAATTAAAGGGTGCTGTAACAACCAACGGACTTTTTCCTATATAATTCCCTTGTATAGAGATATCGGCACCACTGGGAACTGTATTTATCGTTATTGTTGGTGTAGGGGGTGCTACGGGTGCTACACGTGGGACGACTGCGCAACCATTTATTAGTGTGGCAACTAAGCCAATAATCAAGAATGATAATCCAGTAACTTTTAATCTGTTCATATTGCCTCCTTTTGGGTAAGAATTGATTTCAGAATTATTACATATTTTTCTGTAAATTTATGCCCTAAGTTAAAGTAAAAAAATGGATTTATTGAGTTCGATAAGCATTTAAATTAGTGAAATGAGAATACTATTAACGGGTTCATCTGGATACATAGGAAAAAGACTTCTCCCAGTTTTGGTGGAAAATGGTCATGATGTGCCAGGCTGGGTAATATACCAAAAGATATTGATGGAGCTTTTTATTTGGTTCATTCCATGTCGGCATCATCTGACTATCAATTGCTGGAACAGAAATTAAACTTTTGAAACAATGGAGAATATTAAAGAAACTATATATGATAATTTTAAGTGGATTGACATTATTAAACCACAAAAGGATCAACTTGAGAAAGTAGCAGATGAATATAAACTGGATTACTTTCAAATATTAGATAGCATGGAACACGGCCATTTGCCAAAATTTGAAAAACTGCCGGAATACAATTTTGCAATTCTAAGAGCTTATGTAGGTGGAAACAATAATAAACATTCCACTGTTAAAGAACTATCCAACAAAATAGCTTTTTTCTATAATGACTCAAAAATAATTACCATACATAGAGCAAACTTTGATTTTCTTGAGAATATCGACCAGAAGTTCAATAATACATATCAGTTGCTTATATTTATTATAAGCCAAATGTTAGAAACATATATACAACCATCAATTTGGCATAGCGATAAAATAGATGATGTTGAGAAAATTATTTTTCTAAAGGATTATACAAAAATTTCGCTGGAAGATCTATATTTTCAGAAATCGCAAACACGCATTAGCAAAAAACTATTAATGATTACACAAGATGTTGTAAATAAAATAGTTGTTGGTGATGATTCAAAAACAGCATTGCAGGACGTAAAAGATAAAATTTTAAGCCTGATACTAATATATGATGAAGTAGCTGAAGATGCCAATAATTTGATGCATACGTATTTGTCAGTTACTGCTAAAAAGAGTAATGATGTTATGAAATTGCTTACAATTTTTTCTGTATTTTTCTTACCCTTAACATTTATAGTTGGTGTTTACGGAATGAATTTTGATTTTATGCCTGAAATCAGATGGAAATACGGCTATTTACTTGTGTGGATAATGATGATGATTATTAGTTTAATAATCTATATCTGGTTTAAAAAAAGAAAGATATTTTAAATTAGCTTTTGAATATACCTCTATGAACACAAAAATTGAAAAGAAAACAATAATAAAGATTGTCGGAATAAACCTGACTCTTGGCTTATTGCTATTCGGAATCGTCTACATAAACAAGACGTTTTTCAGACCCGCATTTAACGAAACTCACTTAGCACAAATTCTGACGGGTAGCTTCCCGACTTTTATAGCTGCTTTCTTGATTAGCTTATGTGTGGTTAATCCTGTACTAATCAGAAGGCCACGATTAGGACGATTGATTGTTTATTTGGGGTCATTATGCATTATGACGGTGCTTATAATTGACGAATTTGAATCTATGAGTGCTAGTAAGCAATATGACATTTATGATATTGTGGGAAGTATTTTAGGTTCTCTTTTTGCTGTGCTGACCTATGAATATTTACATTATAGACAATTTAGGATTGAAAAAAATGATATTGGGGAACGAGGTTTTAAAACAACTGTTAATTAATAGAGACAATGTTTGATATAAGAGAAATTCAGGAACAAGTTATTTATAGCGCTGTTAAAGCAGAGAGTAACGACGCAAAAGCTCAGGAAATCGTATACAGCAATGAAGAAAGTAATCCGACATGGGTGAAAAACACCATGAAAAGGTTGGAAGACAATTTCGATAAGTCAACTGTTAAAAAAATCAGGATGAATTGCCAATGTGGTTATGGAATGGACGAAAAATCAGCCTTATTAAATGAGCTTCTTGAGACGTCCTCAAGTTTGGAAGAATTTGCCAGTCAAGAGAAGGCGCAAGCCGCCGGGTTATCATTTAGTAATGGCGAACTTTATTTGCAATTCCCTTATTGTCCGTGTCCTATGCTTGCAGAAGTAGATAAACTGGAAACAAATACCTGGTGCCAGTGCACGACGGGTTATAGTAAGGTGATTTTTGAAAAGGCATTTGGTTGCGAAGTTGATGTTGAATTGCTGAAAAGTGTTAAAATGGGAGATGATATCTGTCTTATGAAGATTATTCCTCTCAGTAGTGTGCGATTTATTAACGACTATTAATATGGAGATAAAAACAAAGATTAAAAAACTTGGCTTAATTGGGTCTTTTGCGATTTATGTTCCTGCTGCAACATTAATGTTTTGCCTGACAAAGTATTTAATTCCCTATTTGAGTAATGCAACTGGACAAGAAACGATTCTGTTTTGGTTTATTGTTGCTGGGTTGGGGATTTTCCTTCCATTGATTATAACAGGGTTATTTATATTGAAATCGGAAGGTTACAGGATTTCTAAAACCACCTGGATTGAGCGTTTAAGATTTAGAAGAATTACAAAAAGAGATATTCTATGGTGCTTTGCAGGATTAATTTTAGTTGGAGTATTCAGCGGATTAATAATGAAGGGACTGGAATTATTGATTGGTGAATTCGACCATTCTCCAGCCTTTATGTCGTTTGAACCTTTGACAAAAGGACGATATTGGTTACTATTAGTATGGCTCCCGTATTGGATTTTAAACATACTTGGTGAAGAATTTTTATGGAGAGGCGTAATGCTTCCAAGGCAAGAAGTTGCATTTGGGAAACACACATGGATAATTCATGGTTTTGGTTGGGGATTATTTCATATTGCTTTTGGATGGCAGTTGCTGATTACATTGATACCTTTGATTTTTATTCAATCATACATTGTTCAGAGAACTAAAAATTCTTGGATTGGAGTGATAATGCACGGAGGATTAAATGGGCCAAGTTTTATTGCTATCTGCTTTGGATTAATTTAGTTTGCTATATTCGCATTATATATGCGGCGAATAATTCATATATTTACCGCAATGTAAAAATATTCTAATGGTAAAATATATCTATCAATCTGAAAACTGGCCTCATTTTACATGGAATGAACAAGAAATTCAAGTGATATTGGGAAAGGTCAGGCATATACAAGGAAAACTTACAGGCCATATGAGTGCTTTGGGATTTTCTGAACAAGCGGATGCTATGCTTTCAACTTTAACACAAGACGTTCTAAAATCTTCTGAAATTGAAGGCGAAATTCTTAACTATGAACAAGTCCGATCTTCAATTGCCAGGAAGCTGGGGATTGAATATGCAGGTATGATATATTCCGACAGAAATGTTGATGGAGTGGTAGAAATGATGCTTGATGCAACGCAAAATTACAATAATCTCCTGGATGAAGAACGTCTGTTTGGTTGGCATGCAGCATTATTTCCAACGGGTAGAAGTGGATTGCATAATAATAAGGAGATGGATGTTTTATTACATTGGTTTAATAATGAAACAAAAATTGATCTTGTACTTAAGTCGGCAATTGTTCATTTTTGGTTTATTATTATCCACCCCTTTGATGATGGAAATGGTCGCATAGCCAGGGCACTTTCAGATTTATTACTTGCCCGGTCAGATAATAGTCCCCAACGTTTTTATAGTCTTTCAAGTCAAATTTTAGTTGAGCGAAAAGTTTATTATGAAATTTTACAAAAGGTCCAATACAGCAATGGAGATATAACAGAGTGGTTGATATGGTTTTTAAATTGTTTGTACAAAGCGATAGATTCAACGGGAGAGACAATTGAAAAGGTGCTTTATAAAGCCCATTTTTGGGATAGGCACAAGGAAACTGTCTTTAATAGTCGTCAAAGATTGATGCTCAATAAACTGTTTGATGGTTTTACAGGAAAACTAAACTCGTCCAAGTGGGCGAAAATAGCAAAATGCTCTTCTGATACTGCTTTAAGAGATATTCAGGATTTAATAAAAAAGGGAATTCTACAAAAAGAATCAGCTGGTGGAAGAAGTACGAATTATGAATTAATAAAAATACCAGCAGATAATGGAAAAGATTAGAGAAGTAATAGAGAAAAAGGTTTTTGAAACGCCATTCATAGATACTCATGAGCATTTAATTGATGAATGTGAACGGTTGGATTGCCTGGAACCAATAATTCCTTGTGATGACTGGGCTTTATTACTTAATCTATACTTTGGCTTTGACCTGATTTCAGCCGGAATATCGAAAGAACAGATTGACAGGTTGTTTTCAAGACAGGTAAACCCAATTGATAAATGGGGAATCTTAAAGGAGTACTGGCCATATCTAAAGAACACAGCTTCGGGAATAGTTTTTAAAAATACAATCAAGAGACTTTATGGCATAGAGGAGATTTCTGAAGATAACATTATAGAATTACAGAGCAGATACGAACAGTCACGAAAAAAGGGATTTTATAAGTGTATCATCCAGGATATTGCAAACATCAAGCATTGTCATGTGCACTCACCTGTTGTTGCTTGTAAAAAAAGTGAATCTCCCAATTTACTGTATCAGGATATTGTTTTAACCGGGTTTATTCAGGTAGCAGTAAAACCCTATTCAGTTCCTGAAAGCGTTAAGATTAACTCATTAGAAGATTGGCACTCGCTAATTGACTGGTGGTTCTCCGAATATTGTCAGATTGCTATGGGAGTGAAAATCGGGAACGCATATTTTAGAAGGTTGGATTTTGAAAGGGTGGAAGCCGACGAAGTTGAAGAAATATTTATGAGAAAAATCGGGTTGCAAATAATTAGTCCCGATGATGAAAAAAAACTTCAGGACCATTTGTTCTGGTACTGTGTAGACAAGGCTACTGAACATGGATTGCCGGTAAAAATGCATACTGGCCAATGGGCAATGAATAATGTAATGAACATGCACTGGGTAAAGGACAACCCATCTGATTGTGCTTCGCTGTGCAGGCAGGCTCCAAATACAAAGTTCGTCTTTTTCCATTTATGTTATCCTCATTATGAGGAGATGCTCTCTTTGGCAAAAAGTTATTCAAACGCTTACATAGATATGTGCTGGTCATGGTCCATTAATCCTTTGGCAGCTAAGGATTTTTTGAAAAAATTCATCCTAACGGTACCAAACAATAAAATCTTTACATTTGGAGGCGATGACAAGATTGTAGAAAATATAATTGGACATGCTCTTATTGCCCGAAAAGGAATCGCCCTAGCCTTGTCTGAATTGGTGAATGAAAACTGGATAACACTTAGTGATGCGCTGGATTTAGTAGATAACTTAATGTATAGAAACGCAGAAAAACTATTCGGCAAATGAAAGGAGGCAGCATCTCTGAAAAAATCTTTCTCAATATTAATGGAGTAAGACAGGGTATGTTTATCAGGAGCAAGAATGTAACTAACCCGGTATTGCTTTATCTTCATGGTGGTATGCCAGATTATTTTCTGACTGAAAGGTATCCAACTGGTCTTGAAGACATTTTCACTGTGGTATGGTGGGAACAACGAGGGTCGGGCCTGTCTTACAGTTCCAATATCCCACGAGAGTCTATCACGCTGGATCAAATGATATCCGACACAAAGGAGGTGACGAATTACTTGCGTAAACGATTTGGACAGGAAAAAATTTACCTTATGGGACATTCCGGCGGAACCTTCATTGGTATAAATGTGGCAGCACAGTTTCCGGAATTGTACCATGCATACATTGCCGTAGCTCAGATGTCGAATCAGCTTGAATCTGAGCGACTGGCATACGAATATATGGTTGAGCAATATAAAGTTACGGGAAACAGGAAGATGCTTAGAAAACTGGAATCCGCGCCAGTCAATCTAAAGGATGGTACACCGGATTCGTACCTCTTATTGCGTGATAAAGCAATGCATAGCCTTGGTGTAGGAACTGCACACGATATGAAATCTGTAATCACAGGTATTTTTTTTCAGTCTCTTAAGTGCCCCGACTATACTTTAATTGAAAAGGTAAAAATGTGGAGCGGCAAAGCTCGGTCCGGTGTCAGTCCACTGTGGGACGAGATGCTCTCCACAGATCTGGCCGTAGAAGTGACTGAGATAAATATTCCTGTCTATTTTTTCCATGGCATTTATGATTATACCGTTTCGTACAATTTGGCAAGGGACTATTTTAATAAACTTAAGGCACCCATTAAGGGCTTTTATACATTCGAAAAATCTGCCCACAGTCCCATATTTGAAGAACCGGAAAAATCAGTTCAGATAATAAAGAACGATATTCTCAATAGCCAAAGTATCCAGTCATAAAATTTATTATATTGCTTTCAAATTTCAATGGATAAAGCTATGAAACTTAAGGTACTTATCGGCAATGGCAGAAAGATAGGAATATTAGCGTTGCCATTTTAATTATTGGTTTGATCATGAACTCGGAAAGCACTTATCACAACTGGTCCGTACTCGCTGGTGAAACATCCGCTGTATACGGGTGTGGCGTTACTTGTGCTTCCATGGATCGGTATTTTATGTAACACTTGGTTAGGGATACTGATTGGAGACGTTGTCTATATTGGATCGCGCTTATATTCACCGGAAGAGGAAAGAGTTTTGTCTAAGATTTTTGGTGATTTCTGGGATGATTATTGCAAAAAAGTAAAGCTGCCATGGGTATAAATCAAAAATTACGTTATTAAAATTATAATGACAATGGAAAACAAAAAGAAGTTGTCACCAGAGCAGG
Source organism: Bacteroidetes bacterium GWF2_40_14 (assembly GCA_001769195.1). GTDB lineage: Bacteria > Bacteroidota > Bacteroidia > Bacteroidales > UBA932 > Bact-08. Next base: position 16,357 of record MEOK01000004.1, read on the forward strand.
TTGAAGATATGCTCAGAACTTTAAAAAACCGTTTTGAGAAGAACATGAACCGCCATAAAGGACTTATCTGGACTGAAATACAAGTGAAGCTAGAGGCGAATTCTGAAAAACTGTGGTCGCTGTATGAAATGGAAAGAACCGGAGGTGAACCGGATGTTGTTGCTCAGGATAAAAAGACTGGCGAGTACACTTTTTACGATTGTTCTGAAGAGAGTCCAAAAGGTCGCAGGAGTCTTTGTTACGACAGGGAAGGGCTGGAATCAAGAAAAGAGTTTAAACCTGAAAATTGTGCTGTTGATATGGCTGCTGACATGGGTATTGAACTTTTAACAGAGGAAGAGTACAGGGAGTTGCAGAATTTTGGTAAATTTGATACGAAAACATCGAGCTGGATCAAAACTCCGGATGATATTAGAAAACTTGGAGGAGCACTCTTTGCTAATTATCACTATGACAACGTCTTTGTGTATTACAACAGTGCTCCCTCGTACTATGCAGCCAGAGGGTTTCGGGGTAAACTTAAGATTTATGATAATTGCGACTGATAATGATGTAGTCTTGCGGGAATTGACCGAAGCGGATATTCCTAAACTTGCAGAATATGCTAATAATGAAAAAGTAAGCATTAATCTGAGAGATGCTTTCCCTAGTCCGTATACAATTGATGACGCAAAGAGATTCATTGAAATGGTTGACAAACAAGATCCCAAAACGTTATTTGCAATAGAATATAAAGGCAATTATGCGGGGAACATCAGTTTGTCATTAGGGAGTGATGTATATAGAAAAAGTGCCGAGATTGGCTATTTTATAGGAGAACCTTTCTGGAATAAAGGGATTGCCAGTAAGGCCGTCAGATTATTAACAGAATATGGGTTTGAGAAATTCGATATAGTCAGGATCTACACAGGAATTTTCGAATATAATAAGGCATCTCAAAGAGTTCTGGAGAAATGCGGATTTGTAAAAGAAGCAGTTTTTAAAAAGTCAATTTTTAAAAAAGGAGAGCTGTATGACGAGATTAGATTTGCTTTACTTAAAAACGACTATTCAGAAAAATAAATATATGGCAAACATCTGGGCAAAGAAATCAATTGTAGAACTGCAGAGCGAAGCTTCTGACGAAAAAAACGGTTTAAAGAGGACACTTAGCAGGTTAAATCTTGTCGCATTGGGAGTTGGAGGTATTATAGGGGCCGGGATTTTTGTCCTCACAGGCCAGACTGCGGCAACATACGCAGGCCCTTCGATAGTGATTTCATTCGTTATTGCGGCTATAGCCTGCGGTTTTGCAGGTTTATGTTATGCCGAATTTGCATCTATGATTCCAATAGCGGGAAGTGCATATACCTATGCCTACTCTACACTTGGTGAGTTTATTGCATGGATAATAGGATGGGATCTCATACTTGAATATCTGTTTGGAGCAGCAACTGTTGCAGTTGGTTGGTCGGGATATGTGGTAAGTTTCCTGAACGATTTTGGAATATCGTTGCCCACATCAATAGCTAGTTCTCCTCTTATTTTTGACACAGCTACAGGTGCGTGGAGCACAACCGGTGCCGTTATCAACTTTCCGGCTGTTTTCATTGTCGGCATAATAACCACTCTGCTTGTTATCGGAATAAAGGAGTCTGCCAACTTCAACAACATAATTGTAGTGGTCAAGGTTGCTATCATACTTTTGTTTATTGGTTTTGGCGCGAGTTTTATAAATACTGACAACTGGACCCCATTCATTCCTCAAAATACGGGGGTGTTCGGACAATTTGGATGGAGCGGAATAATGAGGGCCGCGGGTGTGATTTTCTTTGCCTACATTGGATTTGACGCCATATCTACAACAGCTCAGGAGGCAAAGAATCCACAGAAAGACATGCCATGGGGTATATTGGGGTCATTGGCAATCTGCACTGTCCTCTATATCCTGGTAGGTTTGGTTATGACAGGAATCGTACCCTACCTAAATCTGAATGACCCTGCCCCAGTCGCTCTTGCAGTGAACACAGCGGGAGAGGGGCTGGTATGGCTGAGGTATCCGATAAAAATAGGAGCAATTGCAGGACTATCTTCAGTTATACTAATTTTGCTCATGGGGCAGCCGAGGATCTTCTATTCAATGTCGAAAGATGGCCTTTTACCACCTGTTTTCAGCAAGGTTCACCCTAAATTCAGAACTCCTTATATTACAACCATATTGACAGGAGTTGTTGCCGGTGTAATTGCTGGACTCTTCCCTATAGGATTGTTAGGCGAACTTGTTTCTATTGGAACGCTGCTTGCCTTTGTAATTGTGAGTGGAGGTGTACTTGTTCTCAGATACAGACAGCCAAATCTGGAGCGACCTTTCAAGGCACCATTCTTTCCTGTAGTCCCTATTCTCGGCATTCTCTCATCGGGAATAGTTATGCTGATGCTACCGGGCAGTACGTGGTCACGCCTTTTAATATGGCTGGCAATAGGTCTTGTAATCTACTTCTTTTACGGGAGGAAGCATAGTAAACTAGGGAACTCAAATGAGACCAACAAATATTAATTATGAACGATGTAAAGATCATTGACCTTACTCCTGACAACATTGCCGATTATGGTGTTTGTGGATATAAAGATGTAAATAAACATAAGGAGTTAAGAAACAAAATTGGATGGTTTAAAGAATACTATTCCAAAGGATTAAGGATAAAAGTAATTGTCTCAGAAAAAGGAGGATATCAAGGGATGTTAGAATATATACCGGGAGAATTTGCTCATCGTCCGGTTAATGCGGATGGTTACATGTTTATTCACTGTATTTTTGTGGGATTTAAATCTGAGTTTAAGGGAAAAGGTTATGCCTCCTCCTTAATTGACAAATGCATTAATGAAGCAAGAAATGAGAGAATGTCAGGAGTTGCTGTTGTCACAAGAAAAGGGTCATTCATGGCTAACGATGAGATTTTCCTAAAAAAGGGATTTGATATTGTAGATAGTGCTGAACCGGATTTTAATTTACTTGCAATAAAATTTGATAAGAATTCAGTCAATCCTAGCTTTAGAACAAATATGCTTTCAAGCTTGGGCAAATATAAAATTGGAGTAACTATCATACGATCTGTCCAGTGTCCCTATACAGAGAAAAACGTAAATGCAATTTTAGATACAGCAATTAAGAAGTATAATCTTAAGGTAAATCTGGTTGACTTAAAAGATTCGGAATCTGCTCAAGACACCCCATGTGCATTTGGAACATTCTGTATAATCTATAATGGTGAAGTTATTAGTTATCACCCTATAAGCAATACGAGATTTGAAAATATAATGAATAAGATGCTTGAAAAGGCTCAATAATAAATGAACCCGCATGTATAAGAATTAACAAGAGAAAACAATGAAAACAAAATTCTATTCGGTTATTGTAATGATGGTAATTTCCGTATCTCTTTTTGCTCAAAAAAAAGTTTCAGATTTTATTACCACAGGTAATGAGAACTATGCGATCCTCAATATTTCAAGAAGTTATACATATCAAGAAATGAGGGAATAAAACTAAATGCAGAAAACCGTCACCATATATTGTGTAATGGGTTTAATACTATTACTGATATTCATACAACCTTCCCCGGACCTTCTGACAACTATGGTTTATCCAATTTACGAGGAAAAAAGTCATTCGATCCTTGTTACTCACTATGATGCCAATACGTGGGAACGAATACCATTAAGATGAGTTAACATTTTATTATACAGTGAGTCAATTTTAGTATAACTTTACGTAATCATAAAACACGTAAATTGCAATGAGAATATTAAAGGGATTTCTGGTAATTTCGCTGATAAGTTCTATATCATCATGTAAGAAATCAGACTCTGCGGATACTGCATTAAACCCCTTTTCCAATGGTGGCAAAGAGAGGAACATGATTGTTGTCATGAGCGATATCCATCTAGGCGCAGATCTCACTTATGCGGAGTGCAAGAAGAACCTTGGGTCGCTTGAAAAGCTGCTCAAACAGATTAAGACGGCTCCAAATGTCAAGGAGCTTGTAATAGCAGGAGATATGCTTGATGAATGGTTTATACCCGCCACAGTAGATACTTATCAAGGAAAGGATCAGACCGATTTTGTACAACGGATCGCAATGGCAAATAAAGGAGTGATTGATGCTTTTAATAGTATAATCCACGAAGGGAAAATCCTTGTTACTTATGTTCCCGGGAACCACGACCTGACAATTACCGCTGCAAATGTAAACAAGATACTTCCGGGAATCCATCAGGCAAGGGATACAGAACAGGGTTTAGGCACCTATTCACCGGCTGACAATCCAAAAATAGCCATTGAACATGGCCACCGTTACAATTTCTTCTGTGCACCTGACCCGATATCAAATCAGGGTATTGCACCGGGCACAATAATGCCTCCGGGGTATTTTTATACACGGATAGGAGTACTTAGTTTTATCCAGAATTTCCCGCCTGCAGGCGATATAGTGCCGGTTGTAACTCCGAATGCTTCAGGCGATGGGAGCCAGACTTTGCTATTTATATATTGGAACGTATGGAGCAGAGCATTAAGTAAATATACGATATCAAATAAATTTGACGAGAAGATAATTGTAACAAATATAGATGGATTAAATGGTTCATATTCTGTAAACGATCTGTTGCCTTTTCAAAAAATTACCGGTGGAGTTATAGATGTCGGCCTTTATAAGGGAATTCAGGATTCCTGGAGCCAAAGACAAACTCTCAATAATGTTGCTGTAAACATTCCGGTTTCTCAGGCAATTGCAAATGCAGCTAAGGCAAGCGAATCGGACGATCAGGCAAAGAATCAGTACTTTCTGAATCCGGCTTCTGACAAAAGAGTCGTCATATTCGGTCATACTCACGACCCCAAAATTATTGCTTCCGATAATTTTAATGGCCAGAAATCAATTTATGCGAACACCGGTACATGGATAGATCATAATTCTGTGGTCCCCACAATTATGAGCTTTGTAGTAATTACCCCTCAGAATACAAGTTCCTCCTCTTGGACCTATATAAAACTATATAATTTTGAAAATGAGGTTGTAACGAAAATGGCTGCAGACTCATTACGCTTTTAAAACATTTACAACTAAATATTTAAGCGATGAAAAACTATTTTGACTTCACTCTTACAGGTAAGAAATTTTTTCCTGTATGGATCTTATTCATTGTATTAATGATAGTTCCTTATGGAATTATGCTATTCAAAGCCAAGGAAATCCAACCCGGAGAAGTTCCCGATATGATGTTTTTTATCTGGCCGGTAGCTCTCTTTTTTGTAGCCTTTATACTGACATTTTATATGGCTAGATTATTAATTGAAGGTATTGTGTATGACGACAAAGCTATTGTGTTCAATGGCACCTTTGGTGAGTATATGGTAAAGGTATTGCTCGGGTTTTTTCTAAGCATAATAACCTTAGGAATCTATATACCATGGTTCACTAAAGATATAACCGGCTTTTTTGTAGATAACTCATCCTGTAATTCGGAAACCCTAAAATTTAAAGGGAAAGGTGGTAAACTATTTGTAATTATTACTCTTAGCTTTCTGCTTCCAATAATTATCATGACAATAATCATGGCTGTTTATGTCTTAAAAGATATCTATAGCGCACAACTTCCTAAGCATTCCATTGTTACACAATTATTAATGACCATAATAATGATCCCTTACATATACTTGTTTTATAAGTGGATGGTTAATGTAGATTATAAGGATTTCAATATCAGATGGGAAACAAACTTTTGGGACTCTTGTTGGATGGTAGCCGGGCAAATGTTGCTATCAATTGTCACTATAGGAATTTACTATCCAATGGCTGTAGTGAGGTTGTATAAATATTTCTTAGACAGAACAGTAGCCGTTAGCGATGAAAGAAGATTAAACTTTGGTTATGATATTGAGGCATCAAAGGACTTTCTTTTCTTATGGGGGCAGATTCTGTTGATAATTATTACATTAAGTATATATTACCCATGGGCATTATGCAAAATAGGAAAAAGGTTTTTAAGTAAAACCTATTTGGCAGACAGTAAGGACAATATCGCATGAAATTGGAAGAACTTGGATATACCGACAACCTTGAACGATTGAGGAAAGAGAATAACCTGGATTCTTTTGAGATAGGACGGGTTGTTTTAGAACACAAGGAGAGGTATATCGTAAAGACAATCAAAGGAGAGTTTGAAGCTGAGATAACCGGCAATATGCGTTTCACAGCAAAAGGTCGGGAGGATTTTCCAGCTGTAGGCGATTGGGTTGCCCTGACAACTTATGCATCGGATTTTTCCGTGATTCACAAAATTCTTCCCAGATTCTCTGTTATTAAAAGACAGGCCGTGGGGCAATTCGGCGAGATTCAGATTATAGCCGCAAATATCGATTATGCATTTCTGGTTCAGGCAATTGACCGCGATTTTAATATAAACAGACTTGAAAGATATCTTACAATCTGCAATTCGTCGAGGGTTAGTCCCATAATTGTGCTTACCAAGATTGATTTGATAGATGAGAATCGTGTAGCAGGTATACTGGCAGATATAAAAAGAAGGATAAAGAACGTTCCTGTGATTGCAATCAGCAACGAATCGCTGGATGAGCTGGACGCAATAAAAGCTACTATTGAGAAAGGGAAGACATACTGCATGCTTGGCTCATCGGGAGTCGGTAAATCAACGCTCCTGAATAACCTTTCCGGCAGAGCAATAATGCGAACTGATGAGATAAGCAGCAGCACAAATAAGGGGAGGCACGTAACAAGTCACAGGGAGTTGATTATTCTCGAAAATGGGGGAATATTAGTTGACACCCCGGGTATGAGAGAGGTCGGTATAACAGATTCGGTTGATGGATTGGAAATCACATTCGACATGATTGTCAGCCTCTCTAAAAGTTGCAGGTTCAAAGACTGCACTCACACAAGTGAAAAAGGCTGTGCTGTTATTGAAGCTGTAGATAAGGGGGAAATTAACAAAGCTTCCTATGAAAATTACCTGAAGATGGAAAAAGAGAACAGGCATTTTGAATCTACCGTTACAGAACGACGGCAGAAAGACAAGGAGTTCGGGAAATTTCTAAAAAATTACAAAAAGGAGACGAGAGAAAATCTATAACGACAATATGAAAAACAGGGAATATTATTTGAAACTACTTAAGAGACACATTACAAACCCCAAGATGATTGCTCATAGTCTGGCATCAGAAGCTGTGTTGAGAAAACTGGCCGGCAGGTTTGGCGAAAGTGAAGAAATCTGGGGTTTGGCAGGATTATTACACGACATAGATGTAGAGATAACAAATGGCGACTCTTTACGTCATGGCCCGGTGGGGGCAGAGATGCTAAAGGCCGAAGGATTGCCCGAGGAGCTCGTTGAGGCAGTACTGTTGCACAACGAAAAGGCAACCCAACAGAAACGTTCAACAACTTTTCATCACGCACTTGCCGCAGGAGAGACAATAACAGGATTAATCTTTGCCGTTGCATTAGTATATCCCGACAAAAAGATCTCCAGTGTTAAGACAAAATCGGTTGTTAAGAGGATGAAGGAGAAACTATTTGCAGCATCGGTCAACCGAGATGCTATAATGGAGTGTGAGACCATTGGAATACCTCTTGATGAGTTTACCGTCCTGGCACTTGAAGCACTTAGCCCTATAGAGGCAGAACTCGGGTTTTGATAGTCAGAAATGATAAATAAACTTTGAATCGTCAGCTTGTTTTCGTACATTACTCTATTATTGATTTAAAATAAATTATCATGTCAAAAGAAAAAGAACCAAAAGAGAAATCGAGTAAGAAAGAACCACTTATGAATCTGAAAGAGAAGCGTGCAGCAAAAGCAGCAAAACGCGACGGGAAAAACGGGTCTAATGTAATTACCCCATTAACAGGAAAGAAATAATACATTACGGGAGGATGATCATAGGAATAGACATTGGCAGCACCACAACAAAGGCGGTGGCCGTTCATAAAGGAGAGATAATAAAAACAATCAAGACCAAGGCTTTTGATGCCGTCACTTCGGCTACCGGAGCTTTGGGCAAAATGATAATTGAGGGAAACATCAATATCTCATCTATTGAGAAAATTATTATCACGGGAGCCGGTGCCCTAAAAATCAACAATGAGATATTCGGGATAGTCACCCATAAAATTGACGAGATTACAGCAATTGGCATTGGGGGTATGTTTCTCTCCAAAAGGGAGAATGTAATAATTGTAAATATCGGTACGGGAACATCAATTATTGAAGCAGGAAAGGACAAAATCACTCATCTTGGAGGAACGGGAATTGGCGGAGGAACAATAACAGGACTGTCAAAAGAGTTGTTAAAGACCTCGACCTTTGAAAATATTCTCAAACTGGCCGATGAGGGAGATCTTCAGCAGGTAGACTTGCTTATTGAAGATATTTCTGACGAAGATATAAGCTTCCTGAACAAAAAATCGACTGCTTCAAACTTCGGGAAGATGCTTGACACTGCAAAAAAAGAGGATATTGCACTTGGTGTGATAAACATGGTTTATCAGGTTATAGGAGTAATATCGGTTTTTGCAGCCAAAAGCAGAAGTCTCGACACTGTAATTATTACAGGGAATGGCAGTAAGAACATGATTGGAAGGAAAATACTGGATGAGATATCAATAATGTATAAAATCAATTTTGAATATCCCGCCGATGCGGAGTATGCAACAGCAATAGGGGCCGCACTGTCTGAGTCGTAAGTGATGAAAAGTAAATCTTCTGCAATCATAATATTTTGTTTGCTCCTGCAGTTTTCTACAAGCTGTGTCAAATGCGAATGTCACAAACCTGATTCATTGGACAGACTCAACTGGTCAGAAAGAAATTATCAGGTTATTAACAGTCTGATAGATAATTATGGATGTGGGGGGAAATACTACAATAAAGAAAGAAGACCTTATGCTGTTCTGGACTGGGACCAGACATGCGTCCACTTTGATACTGAAGAGGCATTGATGCGTTACCAGGTGTTCAACCTCAGATTTAAAGTGACAAAGGAGCAGTTCAAAGATATTTTACGGGACAACATCAATGGTGTAACCAAATTATCTGCAGATTACAATAACATCTCACTTTCAGATATCAATCAGGATCTTGTAAGCGATTACAATTTCATTTATGATCATTTTCTTGGGCCAAATGGTACCATGGCACCATACGACATAAAGGTAACTCCACAATACAAGGACTTTATTGTCAAAATTCCATTTTTGTATGATGGATATTGCGCCACACCGGGCATAGGTGATAGCTACGGATATACATGGGTACTTTATTTGTTTGCAGGCCATACAATAAATGAGATAAAAAAAATGGCAGGCGAGGCCATCTCTTACGAACTGAGCAATAAGCTAAGCAGAGAAACGTTGCTTTCTCCTTTGGATTTGCCGACAAAAACGGGTGTTCTCAGCTACTCATATAAATCGGGCCTCCGCATTTTTCCGGAGATGCAAAACCTTATAGCTACATTCAAAAACAGAGGAATAGATGTTTTCATTGTATCGGCCAGCTTTAAACCGGTAGTAGAGGTTTTTTCCGGCATAGGTACCTTTGGCTACAATGTCCCTGCCGACCATGTCTTGGCAATGGAACTTGATGTCGATGCCGGAGGGAAAATAGTTCCTCTGTATAAGCAGGGATGGATTAAAACAGTAAGACAAGGGAAGGTAGATGCCATTGAAAGGGTAATAAAACAAGAGTCAGGAAGAAACTGGGATCCACTGTTTTCTGCCGTTGACAGTGATGGGGATTATGAGATGGCCACTAAGTTCCCTGGTATGAAGCTGGTATTGATCTGGAACCGTGTCAAAGGCGGAGATATTGGAAAATTGTGTATAAAGGCTGTTGAACAGTTGGGTGATCCAATGCCTCAATACATACTACAAGGGCGGGACGAAAATACCGGGATGGTACTACCATGTTTAGAGTCAATTCTTTTTGGAAAAACAGAGAAGCAGCTGCTCAAATAAAACGTAGGTTAAAGTAAACCTTCTGACTTTATTGTAGTCGAAAGTAGAATTGCATCGTTCCCGGAATATTATCTAAACTAAAATATAACTATAATGACAGAACCAATTGTAAGAGTAGAAAACCTCTCACATAAGTACAGCGTGCAATGGGCAATCAGAGACGTAAATCTGGAAATTGCAGGGCGCGGTATCTTCGGTTTACTTGGCTCCAACGGGGCAGGTAAGTCGACCATCATGAACATTATTTGCGGTGTTCTTAAACAATCCAAGGGGAGCGTCTTTATCAAGGGGATCGATATGCGAGAGCAATCGATCGAGGCAAAGAAACATATAGGGTTTCTGCCACAAAAACCACCTTTGCACCTTGACCTTACGGTAGAGGAGTATCTGGTATATGCTGCAAATCTTAGAATGATTCCGGACAAGGATGTGAAGAGTGCCGTAGACAGCGTCCTATCCAAGTGTTCAATCACACACTTCAGAAAACGTCTGATAAAAAACCTGTCAGGTGGTTACCAGCAGAGGGTTGGTATAGCCCAGGCAATCATTCACAATCCAGATCTGGTAGTACTTGATGAGCCGACAAATGGTCTTGACCCTAATCAGACGGTTGAGATAAGAAACCTGATCAAGGAGATATCACAGGAACGCACTGTTGTGCTTTCCACTCACATATTATCTGAAGTACAAGCTACCTGCGACCATATAAGGATGGTGGAAGAGGGTCGAGTGGTATTCGCCGGCACAGTTGATGAATTTGATAATTACATAGAACCGGATACCGTTTTTGTATCACTTCTGGAGGCACCTACTCCTGAAGCAATAAAATCAATTCAAGGAATTCTTGAGGTGGAGGAGCTGGGAGGCACAAAATACAGATTGAAATTTTCTGATTCTCAGGAAATAATTGAGCGGATAGTCGAAACCAGCGTCAGCAAAGGATGGAGACTGAACGAGATTCGTCTGGAGAGGAGCTCGATAGATACAATATTTGCGGAATTATCAAAAAAAGCTAAATAAGGAGGATAAACTATGAAAATGATATATAAAATAGCTCGTGCAGAGTTACAGACACTGTTTTATTCACCAATAGCGTGGCTGATTCTTATAATATTCACAATTCAGGCAAGTATGGCATTATGTAATGTCTTTGAATGGCAGATTACATATAAATCATTAGGGTACGATCTCTCAAACTTGTCCATGAAAATGTTTGCCGACAGACACAGAGGATTATTTATGGTTGTACAGCAATACTTGTACTTATACATTCCTTTGCTCACCATGGGATTGATGAGCAGGGAGCTGAGCAGTGGTTCAATAAAACTGCTTTACTCTTCACCTGTTACAAATACTCAGATTATACTTGGCAAGTACCTGTCAATGATCTTTTATGCTTTAGTCATAACAAGTATCCTGCTGATATTTATGATTTTCAGCTCTTTTACTATAGGAAATTTCGACTTTATTGGCGTTAGTGCAGGTTTGCTTGGATTATTTCTGCTTATATGCGCATATGCTGCTATAGGACTTTTCATGTCCAGCCTTACATCTTATCAGGTTGTAGCTGCAATAGGATCTCTGGCTGTTTTGTCGGTTCTGAATATGATAGGCAGCATGTGGCAGGACATTGCTTTTGTAAGGGATATTGCATACTGGTTATCAATCAGGGGAAGGTCATCGGAGTTCATCAACGGAATGATTGGAAGTGAAGACGTCCTCTATTTCCTTGTTGTTATAAGTCTGTTCCTGTCACTCTCGATTCTGCGGTTAAAGGCAATCAGACAGAAAACTTCTCTGAGTGTATCTCTTTCAAGATATATTAGTGTTTCTTTTATTGCTATCCTTTTGGGATATGTAAGCTCAAGACCTGTAATGATGTTCTATTTTGACGCAACAAGGACCAATCAGAACACGCTTACGCCAAACAGTCAGAAGATAGTTGCTAAGATGAAGGGCGACCTTACAATCAATACTTATGTAAATATCCTGGACAAATATTATTATCTGGGACTTCCAAAGGGAGAACTTAGAGATATCGAAAGTTTTAAACAATACCTGAGGTTTAAACCGGATATCAAAATGAAATATATCAGATATTACGATAAGGTGAACAATCCAAGTCTCGTCAAGAGATACCCTGGATTGAGTGACAGAGAGAGGATGCTGGAGTATGCTAAAACATTCAAACTGGACAGCAATTTGTTCAAGACTCCAACCGAGATAAGGGCAATGGAAAACCTTTTACCTGAAGGAAACCGCTTTGTCCGCACACTCGTAAAAGAGAGTGGGGAGAAAACATTCCTTCGCGTATTTGATGATATGCAGGTTACCCCTTCGGAGGCAGAAATCACAGCCGCCTTCAAGCGTCTGGTAATGGATCTGCCTGAGATAGGATTTGTAAAAGGTCATGGAGAGAGGGAGTGCATAAAAGCAGGAGACAGAGACTACAGTATATTTGCCCAGGAGAGGACTTTCCGTTATTCGCTTATAAACCAGGGCTTTGATTATGCTGAGGTGAATCTGGACAATGAAGTCCCGGAAACAGTTAACATCCTTGTAATTGCCGATGTTAAGAGTGATCTTTCGCCAATTCAGCAGTCAAATCTTAATAAATTCATAGCAAAAGGTGGAAATTTACTGATTGCCGGAGAACCGGAACGACAAAGTTTCATGAATCCGCTAATCGCTCAGTTTGGAGTGGAATTTTTACCTGGCAGATTGGTCAAACCGAGCGTTAACTTCTCTCCTGACTTCATAATGGCAAAACCTACTCCTGAAGGTGCAGAGATGATGTATCTTCTGAATGAGATGCTGAAGAAAGATTACATTACAACAATGCCTGGCACAACAGGGCTTAAATATTCAGAAGACAAGGGATACAAGGTTACCAGATTGTTTGTAACAGATACAACCGGCACATGGAACGAGCTGGAGACAACTGCATTTGCAGATGATTCTGTGAGAATGAATTCTACAGCTGGAGAAGAGCTGATGTCAGTTGTACCTACAGCACTCTCCTTGAGCAGAAAAGTTGGAGAAAAGGAACAGAAAATTGTAATCCTGGGAGATGCCGACTGTATAAGCAACGCAGAGATAAGCATAAGCAGAAAAGATGTTTCGGCAGCAAATTACTACCTTATTATGGGTGCATTCTTCTGGATGTCGGACAATGAAGTCCCTATAGACGTACGCAGACCGTCTCCTCCTGATACAACACTATCGATGGATATTTCTGATGTTACTACAACAAGATGGATCTTCATTGGCCTGTTTCCTCTGGCAATGATAATATTCTACATTCTTCTGTGGATAAGGAGAAAAGGAAGATAGGGATATACGTTTAAATTATGATTTTCAAAATAGATAAGCAGACTATAGACGACTTAGGGATATTTGGAAAAATCAGGGAGAATTCTGTGTATGGTGTCTTTAATAAGACAATGACACATGGAGGAGCCCAGATTCTGGAACAGATGTTCATGTATCCCTTGTCGGAAGAGAATAAGATCAACGAAAGGGGGATGATTGTCAGATATTTTCAGAATAATCAGACAGAGTTCCCCTTTAAAAGTGATTTATTTGACACAGCTGAGTTTTATCTGAACAATTCAGATAGCCGCACCAGATTATCTGCCTATCAGGATAACCTCGAAAGAAAATTTAAAAATGTAATAGGCACCGATGTTGATTATAAACTAATAAACAAAGGGGTACAGTCTGTTGTAGAAATTCTTGTAACATTAAATCTGTTCCTGACTGAGTTGAAAAAAGCCGGCATAGAGAAAATGTACCAACCGCAGGTAGATGCTATGACAGAGTTGCTGAATATAAAGGGCATTGAAGAGTCTCTAAAGGAGACTTCCTATAAGAAGCTCTCCTATATAAAAACAGCAGGGTACGACCAGGAGTTCAGATACAACTTCAGAGATAAACTGAAGTTGCTTCTGCACTATATTTATAGTATGGACGTATATATATCAGTTGCCAAAGTATCCAGAGAGAGGAATTTTGCCTATGCAACCGCTTTACCTCCGGCAACAAACTTATTGGAGATGGAGGAGGTCTATCATCCTCTTTTAAAGAATCCTGTGGGCAATTCAATTAAGGTGGACAAAACAAATAACATGATATTCCTGACAGGAGCAAATATGGCAGGAAAATCTACCTTCATGAAAACGTTTGGAATAGCAGTCTATTTAGCTCATATGGGTTTTCCCGTACCAGCTGCCAATATGAAGTTTTCAGTTCAGAGTGGCATGTTCACCACAATAAACCTGCCCGATAACATGAACAAGGGCTACAGCCACTTTTATGCTGAGGTAATGAGGGTTAAAAAGGTTGCCGAAAGTGTTGGAGGTTCAAAAAACCTGATTGTAATATTTGATGAACTGTTCAGAGGCACCAACGTCAAAGATGCATATGATGCCACTGTGGCCGTCACTGAGGCTCTTGCAGAAAACAGGAATTGTATCTTCATAATATCGACGCATATAATTGAAGCAGGCGAAACATTGAGGGAGAGGTGCAACAACATAAATTTCATTAACCTTCCGACTGTCATGGAGGGTACTATCCCTAGGTATACTTACAAAATTGTACCCGGTATTACCTCTGACCGTCATGGTATGATTATCATTAATAACGAAGGTATTTTAGACATATTGAAGAGATGAAATTTGTCATTGACAAGCAGACACTGGAAGATTTGAATATCTTGGGCAGATACAAAACCAATTCGGTTTTTAATGTCTATAACCATACTGTAACAAGAGGTGGGGGATTGGTTCTTGAGCGCATGTTCCTTGATCCGCTGACCGATGCAGGCCAGATAAATTCCCGGAGGGACATCTTTGAATTCTTTCAAAAAGGTAAATTAAGCTTTCCCTTCTCAAAAGAGGAGTTTGAACTCTCTGAACGTTATCTGGGAAATACGGATCACAAGAACATTATAGTGTCATATCTGAATAACATCAAACGTAAGGCTGCTCAGCTGATTGCCAACGATGAAGAGATTGGTTTGATGCAGGAGGGATTGGCGTCAACAATATCTATGCTTATAAAACTGGATGTGTTTATGGGTAATTTGAATGAAGTTGCCAAATCATCGGCCTATCAGGAGCAAGCAAATAAAGCATGGAAAATATTGCACAATAAAAACCTTAGTTGGATTTTGAAAAGCGAAAAAAGAGAGAAGTACAAGTTCTGGCAATTTGCTTTTTATGATCATAAGTTGAGATACACTATATCTGAGTCTCTGTCCGAGCTTATGAAAATCGTGCACGATCTGGATGCTTATATAACTGTTTCTGATATTGGTGCAAAGAGAGGATTCGTTTATGCAACTGCAAATGATGAAAAGGAGATAAACATCTACATAAAAGGGGTTTATCACCCTTGTATTCCGGATGCTGTAGCAAATGACATACATCTTGACCACCTTTCTAATGTTTTATTCCTTACAGGAGCAAACATGGCGGGAAAATCTACCTTGATGAAATCTTTTGGGATATCTCTTTATCTTGCTCATATGGGATTCCCACTGGCTGTGAAATCAATGGATTTTACGGTTCAGGATGGAATCTATACATCCATAAATGTCCCGGATGACTTGAATATGGGGTACAGCCACTTTTACGCAGAGGTAGTACGTGTTAAAAAGATTGCGACTGAGGTTGCTTCAGGAAAAAACCTGATAGTCATGTTCGACGAGCTGTTTAAAGGGACAAATGTAAAGGATGCATATGATGCAACAGTTGCAGTTACTGAGGCATTTTCCAAGATTCACGAATGTGCATTTATAGTTTCGACACATATTATGGAAGCAGGTCTTACGTTGAAGGAAAGATGCAATAATATAATGTTTAAATATCTGCCTACAAAAATGAATGGGAGTATCCCGACATATCCATATGTGCTAGAAGATGGAATCTCAAATGACAGGCATGGGATGATGATCATCAATAATGAGAAAATTATAGAAATTATTAGTGGTGTTAAAGTTATATAAGAGAAGAAATTCTTACTTTTGTTTCCTTAAAAAGGTTAAAATAGCAATATGATGAAAAACAGATCAAAATTCAAAATTGTCTCATTGATTATAGCAGGTGCTTTTGTGGTACTGGCAAGCAGTTGTAAGGAGACTTTGACTGATATCGATGGTAACGAATACAAGACAGTAAAAATTGGTAAAATGTTATGGATGGCAGAAAATCTGAAAACGACCAAGTTTAGCAACGGTGATTTGATAGAGACAACCACTCCGGCAGATATGGACGTTTCTGATCAGAAAGAGCCTAAATTTCAATGGGCATACAAAGGAGAAGAGAAAAACGTATTAACGTATGGCAGATTATATACCTGGTATGCTGTAACCGACAGTCGTAATGTATGTCCCCAGGGATGGCATGTTATTACCGATGAAGAGTGGAACACACTTGCAAACTTTTTTGGAGGTAGAAATCTTGCCGCAGGAAATCTTAGAGAAGCTGGAACAGAGCATTGGCTGAGTTCTAATATTGCATCTAACAACATCAGCGGTTTTACTGCCCTTCCGGGTGGCGGTCGCATGAGTAATGGTGCATTCGGAGGCAAGGACTATTTTGGATCATGGTGGAGCACATCGGAGGTAAATGACTCAACTGCAAGATACTGGAATATTTACTATAATACAAACGTTGTTGACAAGATCAAATTCCACAAGAGTTCAGCTTTTTCAGTTCGTTGCGTGAAGAATCAAAACTAAATTTCCACTATACTTCCGGTACTATTATAGAATACTTTTGTATTGCACTTGTGTAAAAGATCGGCATATCTCTCTATTCCGGTACAATGGCAGGCTCCAATTGATTTTGGAGCATTCTGTCTGAAATAGTCTAATACTGTTTCAAACTGACCAGGGGTATGGTTCATTGTATGAAAACCTCCCAAAACAAGATTTACCGGCAGATTAAAATGATTTACCGCAGATTCGATTATATTGGTTATTCCCCTGTGAGAACATCCCGTTATAACTGACAGTTCGCCATTTAATATTACTGCCAGATAGAGCTCATCTGGAAATTCATCATTAAAAGTACCGAAGCTTGTATCAGTTTTGTTTAAAATTGGAATGTCGGGAATAATGAATATGCCACTGTCAATCTCTTTGATATCAGTAATGAATTCAACTCTCCCTTGAAGAATTAATGGGTCAAATGTTATTCCGATCTTCCTTTTTGCAGCATCATATTTTTCTGTAAGTGCCTCTTTTTTAATGTAAACCTTTGCTTTACTGTTAACCATTAAAAATGAAGATAAACCTCCCGTATGATCGTAATGTCCGTGACTTATTACTACGGAATCAATATCTTCAATACTTATCCCCAGTTTTTTGGCATTATCCATAAATGCCCCGCTTTGCCCGGTATCAAAAAGAATCTTACTGGAGCCGGTTTCCAGATACAATGAAAGACCATGCTCGGCCAGCAGTCCCCTTTTGTATGACAGATTTTCAATTAGTGTTGTGATCTTCATTTAGCTGCATTTAAGGCAAGTTGGCATTTCGGGCTTTCCAAGATATTTCCCGTTAACTCCCAAGTGTTTTTCATCAGGATTATATTCAATTCCCATTTTGTCGAGCAAAGGTTCTACTGCCACCTGATGAACCTGCAATCCAATATCCCATGGATTATAACCCAGAAGGAGGCCTGCAAGCTCTTCATAAGTGAGTACGGGTATTCCATAGCCATTCATGCCATATGTTTTTCCCTCCATTTCTGATATGACATACTGCCAGCGGTCGAGAAAGAAGGTGCAACCCGGGCAATTTGCAATTATGAGATCTGGTTTGTAAGGTAACATTGAGTCTAATTTAAGCTTGGTATTGCTTACAGAGTAACTTCTGTTTGACTTGAGAAGGTATTGTCTGAAGCCAAAACCACAACAGTGTCTTCTTTCCGGATAATCTACCTGTGCACCACCCCATTCATCAATCATCCCGGCGAGTACATAAGGGAATTCAGCTCCACCAATACCCTCTTTAGGGAATATCTTTGCATAGTGACAACCTATATGATCGACAACTTTAAGAGGAGTCCCGGTTGATTTGTCTGTCAGGCGGTATTTTGCTTTTAGTGCAATCTCATTGCGAAACTTGTATATAAGGTCGCTGGCGTGAACAAGATTTTTTGGTATTGTAAATGTCTTTCCCGTAGCTCTCATAAGTGCTTCTCTTGTCTCAGTCTCTTGTTCCGGATGGTGCTTCCATGTTTCAAGAATTTCGGTATATATGCCAAACGATGTAACACATGATACCACGAAATTTTCATACCCGGCGTCGTTCATCAATGAAAACTGACGTGCCACAACTGTCATAATTGTCTCGAACGGTATAATTCCGGAGTGGTATGCAATGCCGGTACAGGTTGTCTGACGGGCATCGTCAAAAATGTCTTTTCCCAGGTCGTCACGAAGTATTTTCAGGTACAACTCTTCTGCCGCAGGAAAAAAGTTCTGGCGGATACAACTGCGGGCAAAATAGTAATGGTCATCTGCTATCTCTTTCTGATACGATTCCCATAAATTGTTTTTTTGTATTGACTCCATCTTATTTTTCCTGTTTTTTGTTATAAACCTCGTTAAAATAATCGTCCTTTTCACAACTGAAAGCAATCCCTTTTTCCAGTGCTTTTAGTCGGCTGAATTTCTCAATGGTTTCAAAACGCTTTGTGGCACCGGTCTCTTCGAATATCCGCCTGAGATCGGTCAGCGACTCTTCTGATGTCTGACGCAAAGTGCCGCTTTCATTTTTTTTATATTTGGTACCTAGCCTTTCAAGCAAGTCGTCCTTGTTTTTCTTTAACCAATTCCATACAGGACCCTGTTCCGGATACATATCGGTATCAACTTCGTCGATATATACGCAGTATCCGTATTTCAGAATATGATCGCCAACAGTGCGCTTTATTGCCAGCTGTTTCTGCCCCTGATTACTCTCGGCGAAAAAGCCTTTTTCTATAGAGAGAGCTCGAAGAGCCTGTATAATGTAACCTGGAGTATTGCCTCTCGGGCACCTTGTTTTGCAGGAAAGACACTCTCCGCAATACCAGATAGTATCGCTTTTAAGTAACTTTTCTATTTCTGCATTGCCACCGTCTTGTACAATATTAACAATCAAGCGGGGGTCGTATTCACTAAACTGTGCTGCCGGACAAATTGCAGTGCAGACACCACAATTGATGCAGGCATTCATCCCTTCGTTAAACCGAAGGTCCTTCTGTAATTCTTTAAGCAGATCCATAGTCTATTTTTCTTTTTCATAAGGCCAGGCCATCATACCTCCCTCTAGCACATAAACATTTTTATATCCATTTGCCATAAGGATAAGAGCTGCCTCATATCCACGCAAAGATATCTTACACCATACAATAATAGTGTTTTTTTTATCAGAAGGAAGCTCTTCAATTCTTTTTCGGAGCTGTCCCAGGGGAATTAGTTTCTCACCAATACCAATCCTTGATTGTTCATATTCATCAGGATTCCTGACATCCAGTAAAATAAGAGACTCTTTATTGTTTAGCTTGACTTTGAGCTCTTCTGCCGATATCCCTTTAAAATGACCATTTAGTTTATTCTGCATTATATGAGCAGTTGCTATACTGTGATCAATTGCAAGAGAGTAGGGAGGTGCATAAGGTAAATCGGCATTTACCATATCGGTGACAGTTAATTTTCCTTTTATTGCCATGGCCCATATGGCTACTTGTTTGCTTACATCGCCAGGCCCTATTACCTGAGCTCCTAAGATAACATTTGTATCTCTGTTTACAATTAACTTAGTCACAAGTAATTTCCCTTGCATAAAGCCAGGTTTATCCAGACTGGCATTAATAACAGTCTCTATATTTGTGAATCCGTTTTTTTCTGCATTCTGTTCAGACAACCCGGTTGCACCTACCCCGTAATCAAATACCTTGCAGATCCCTGTCTGGATGGTGCCTGGGAATTGTGCGATATTTCCACAAACAGCATTCTCCCCGGCTACTCTGCCCTCCAGATTGGCAATATCACCATAAGGAGCATGTACCATTTTGCCGGTAATCAGATTAGGTACCTCTATACAGTCACCTACTGCATAAATATCAGCATCGGATGTTTGCATGTAACTATTGACTGTAATGCCACCGGTCTCTCCTACAGATAAACCTGCTTCCCGGGCCAGTCTGGTGTTTGGAACAACACCAATTGCTATGACTGCAAGCTCACATGGTATCTCAGTCCCATTTTGAAGTTTAACAGCTGTCAGCTTTCCATTTTCACCCAGAAATGAAGTTACGCCATTTTCCAGAATTACATTAGCTTTGCTTTGGACATACTTCTGTACCAGGCTTGCCATTTGCCTGTCAAGAAAAGTGAGCAGCTGTGGCAGCAGTTCTATGAGGGTAATCTCAATGCCTGCAAGATGAAGCGCCTCACACGTTTCTATGCCGATTAAACCTCCACCAATGACTACTGCTTTTTTGATGTCACCATCATCACTTACTTTCCTTAGGTAATCTGCATCGGGTAAGGATTGCAGTGTTGTTACACCCTCTAGGTCCAGTCCAGGTACGGGTGGCTTGCGGGGTGTTGCTCCTGTGGCTATAATAAGCTTATCATAGTCTGCAGTTCCCTTTAAACCGGTCGACAGATCGGTAAACTCAATTCTTTTATTTTCTTTATCGATGGATGTTACTTCTGTATTAACCTTTGTGGTAATTTTTTTTGCGTTCCAGAAAAACCGGGAGTCTCGTACAACTCCTGCCGGAGAGCATAACAACTGATTACGGTCGTCAAAGAATCCTCCAATGTAGTATGGATAGCCACATGAAGCCATCGAAAGATCGGATGACTTCTGGTAAATTGTTATTTCTGCGTTTTCGTCCATACGGCGCGCTCTTGACGCTGCTTTTGGACCGGCAGCAGAACCGCCAATTACTATAATTCGTTTTGTCCCATTCATAAATTTATAATCTATTGGTTAAGTTTGATTTGCTTTTAAATCAGATGCAATAATTCACTGGCAGTTTTATTATAGAATTCAACCGACCAGTTATTGTTTTCTAAGATAATTTTATTGATGCACCCATTTTTCAGACGCGTTTTAAAACTGCCAAACTCACCTCCGGAAATGGTATAAAGAATTGAGTTTGTCAATCCTCCGTGCGATATTATAATTATTCTCTTTCCTCTAAATTCATTTGCGATTCTGTTTAACCCTGTCATTGCCCTTTCCCGTAATTTTTCAAAATCTTCCTGATCTGGAATTGTACCATCAGGAAACCGTCTCCCTCTTTCTTCCGGAAGGAGACCGGAGGCAGAACCATAAGAACGCTCCTTAATTTCGTCGATTATTTTAACTGAGTGGATAGATAGTCTGGAAGCAATTATCTCTGCTGTTTCAAATGCTCGTTTTAGTGGGCTGGAAACAACTATATCCCATGCTTCCTTTTCAAAGTATGAAGAGGCTTCAAGGGCCTGTTCACGCCCACGATCATTTAATTCAATGTCTTCTGTGCCTTGTAGCCTTCCGGAAGAGTTCCAGTCGGTCTCTCCATGTCGCATAATACAAATAGTTGTTGATTCGTGATCTATCATTGAATGCTGTCGGCAAGTTGTTCAAAAGCCGCTTTAATGGCAGGATCTGTAAATAGTTCGTTCATTTTACCATTATCGCAACTTTTGCACATTTTTTCGTTTATTGGAATCTGTGCGAGTAGCGGTACGTTAAACTCTTTGGCAAGTCTCTCACCGCCACCATTTCCAAAAATATAATATTTCTCATCAGGGTGATTAACGGGAGTAAACCAGGACATATTCTCGACAACTCCCAGAATTGGGATCCCTATCTGTTTGTCGCTGTACATATTTATTGCCTTTTTAACATCTGATAGTGCCATCTCCTGTGGGGTTGTTACTACAATTACACCTGTTGGCATAAAGTTTTGCAGCAGGGTAATATGAACGTCTCCTGTTCCTGGAGGTGTGTCAATAATCAGATAATCAAGTTCTCCCCAATTTGTGTCTTTTAAAAGCTGAGTAAGGCCACTCGATGCGCGGGGCCCTCTCCAAATCACTGCTTCGGCAGGGTCAATAAAGAACCCTATTGACATTACTTTTACTCCAAAATTAGTAAATGGGGTTACGTAATTTTTGCCATCGATAAGTTCTACATCGGGCATCTCGCACATTAAATTGAACAGTGTCGGAGCAGAAGGTCCGTAAATGTCTGCATCAAGAAGTCCGGTGGAATAGCCTTCAAGAGCCAGAGATACTGCAAGGCCTGCTGCTACGGTAGACTTTCCTACGCCACCTTTACCCGAGGCAATAATAATTATTTTTTTGATGTTAGAAAGATTTGTTTTTTGAATTGCGTTGTTATCCATTGTTTATTTTGAATTAATTATATCCCATATTTTTTTGATCTCTCCGCTAATTTGAGAATCGGGAGCATATTCTATAATACTCTTGCATTTTACCATTGCCTCAACTACCAACGGGTCAAAACCGAGTTTCCCGGCAAAAAGTATTTTTTTCTCAGAACAGTAAGATTCAATGATGTCCGATAAATCGGTGTTAAGGTCATATTTATTTATAATAACCCATGTTGTGTTTTTAAATTTTGCAGTTATCTCCAGAGCCCTTTTTAAATCATTCAGGCCGGACAATGAGGGCTCTGTCACTATCACAACGTTATCTGTTCCCGTTATTGAAGAGATAACAGAACAACCTATACCGGGAGGGCCATCAATGATTATTTTGTCTAAATTATACTCTCCTGAAATTTTTCTGGCTTTTTCTCGGACAAGGTTTACAAGTTTTCCCGAATTTTCCTCCCCGGGAGCTAAACGGCCATATACCATTCTGCCATTTCTGAATGCTCCGGAGTACATACGGCTTTTATTGTTATCAGCCATAGTTATAGCTTTTTGAGGACAAATCCGGCAACAAAGCCGGCACCCGTCGCAAGAAATGTCGTTAATGTGAGTTTTGCCCTCTGAGAAAAAAATTGCATCGAACCTGCAGTAATCTTTGCAAAGGCCACAGTTTGTACAAGAAGTGCTGTCAATGACAGCTTTCTGTCCGGCAATGTAGACCTCCTCTTCCTCGTGTGAAGGATTAAACAAAATGTAAAGATTTGCTGCATCTACATCGCAGTCTGCTACCACGACATTATTTTCTATAGTAGCAAAAGCAGCACTGATACTACTTTTTCCTGTTCCTCCCTTACCGCTGATTATGGCCGTTTCCATACTTTTCATAAATTGATTTGAACATAGTTTCGAAAAAAGGTAGCCATTCTGACTTGTATTTAGCAACAACCTCTCCTTTTGAATAAAGAGTGGCAATTTCCTTGTCGAAAGGTATCTCTGCTAAAAGCGGAATATTTTCCAATATAAGATAATCATACACCGCTTTGTCTCCAAGGCCGGCACGATTAATAATCACTCCATATGAGTTGCCCAATGTTTTAAGAGTCTCAACAGATTGTTTAAGGTCGCTTAACCCAAATGGAGTTGGCTCAGTGACCAGAATTACGAAATCAGCGACATTTACTGTCTGAATAAACGGACACGAAGTGCCGGGAGGAGAGTCCATTAATACAATCTCGTTGTCGCCGGCCTCTTTTATTGCTGCTTTAATAACTGATACTGGGGAAAAAACTCCCACCCTTACCCGTGCTTCAATTATTGATGAGTTTAAAGCTGAATGAAATCTTCTTATTTTGCCTAAAGAGACATCTTTTTCGGTAATAGCGTCATATGCACAAGCAACTGAACAAGCACCACATCCATGGCAAAGATCCTCCATGGTCTTGATAATTTTCATGTCGCGAAGAAGAAAAATTGCATTATAACTGCAGTATTCCTGGCACTTACCGCAATATGTGCACTTGCTTTCATCTATTACGGGTACTTTTTGAGTTACATCCATACTACTCAAAGTCTTTCCCTTAAAAAAGATCATGACATTAGGCTCTTCGGCATCACAATCAATAAGAGTTACTTTATAGTTGAGCTGCTGAAGAGCATAAAATAAATTTGTAGATATCAGAGTCTTTCCGGTTCCCCCTTTTCCGCTGGCAATGGCAATTCTTATCTTCCGGGGCTCAATCATACGACAAGCGGATTTTCACATCTGTCAAAGTTGGTTCAATAGCCCTTTTTAGAAAATCTGTGTTCCATGTCTTAAGGTTGTCGTGAGTTATAAAATACTTTTGAGGAATTGGATGCGTTCCAAAACTAACCTCAACACCATATTTTTCCGGAATAAACTTTTTAAAATGTTCCATATAAGGACAAGGGGGATATCCAACAAGAAAACAGGTGGCAAAATGGATTTTTTGAACTCCGTTCTTTATCATCTCTTCCGGAGTGTACTCTATGTTTCCTCCCGGACAGCCTCCACAAGTTGTAAAGGCAGCTATTTCGAGATCCATATCTTTGTATGCTGCAAACGCCCCTTCGCGCTTTTGAGCAGAACGGAAGCATTTACCCCCCGCACAAGTTTTATACCTGTCGCAAATAATAATACCGATTTTTACCTTTTCCATATATTGTATGTTTAATGGTCACAAGCATTACTCCCTGTTTCAAGAGAATTTTTAAGCCAGTCAGATACAAGTTCATGAGAACTTTTTGGCTGTGCTCCTACATTTACTTTAATATTTTGAGCAGAAAACAAGTCAAGGGCTCTTTGTCCCATACCTCCTGCAATTACATCGGTGACACCGCGTTCGGCTAACCAACCGGGAAGCAGTCCTGGTTCATGAGGAGGAGGTGTAACAAGTTTTTCTCCAATAATGGCGTTATTCTCTACATCTATTATGGCAAATTGCTGGCAATGGCCAAAATGGGAACATAAAACACCGTTTTCCAACGGAATAGCAAATTTTAATTTCATTATATTTATTATTGATTATGTGTTTTTTTAATTTAAAAATCCATGCTGTATATGAGGCAGCATGGATTTAGCATGTTGCTAAGACTGGCTGTTGCCTCTTAATCGTCTGCCCTTTCCATTTCCCTGTCCCATACCTTTCCCCGGGCCATTGCCTGCACCAGCTCCTCTTCTCAACCCGGCACCATTGTGCATAGGCGGAGTACTATTTAGTGAACTTTCCTGTTCACCTGATTCCGTTTTAACTGGATTGCACCTTCCCATTTGGCGACCAGTTCCCGGGCCTTCTCCATTTGGCCCTTTTCCATTTAATCTTGGCATAATTACCTCCTTTATTGTTGATTGTTTTCGTGGTTCAATAACCCGATTATTTCGTTGATCGTTTTTTCGTGGCCATTAATTACCACTAATTGAATTTGCAGACTATCAAAAATCGATTTTACCTTTGCTCCAAATTCTCCTGAAACTACTTTTTTAACTCCTCTGGATGCTACCAGTTGAACAGAGGCCGGACCAGCTCCTTCAATATTTTCTTTGTTAGAATTGGGAACAAATTCTGTTGCTTTAGACTCTGTGTCATAAACTACAAAATATGAACAACGGCCAAAACGGCTGTCTAATTTTGCTTCAAGGCTATTGCCTGTTGATGTAATTGCTACTTTCATATACTTTTATTATTTATTTCTCATTTGTGTTTTGCTCTGATTCCTCCTTGAATTGTTCAATATCATCTGAACCGCAAAGAGAGCAGTATTTTATTTCCAACTCTTTAGCCGGATGATTGAACAAGCACCCACAACTATTGCAAGAGTACCATTCGCTGTCGAAATAGACCTTGCCTCCTTCAAATACTATTGCTTTACCCAATATAAATGCCTGTGCAATTTTGCGTCGGGCACTTTCATATACCCGAGTATATGTGGGACGTGATATCCCCATTATTACAGATGCTTCTGCCTGACCATATAACTCAAAGTCACTTAGACGGATGGATTCATACTCTTCGTAATTGATTACAACAGGATTATTCGCTTCTTTTAGCCCTATAGGACTGTACCCCTTGAAGTGAGGGGGATTATTTACTCGTCGTCTTAATTTAGGTCTTGGCATAATATAGATCAAATGTTCGATACAAAGATAACAAACAATAGTTCAAAACGAATTTTTTTTTTAATTTTGCATAATATAACTGAAAATATTATTTCCATGAATTTTATAACCGAGAAAAAAGTGAGTTCATATAGAACTAGATTGTTGGTTCTTATATTAATAACAGGAAGCAACATAAACGGACAACCAAGGGAGCTTACATTGGGCAATGCAATAAGTATGGCATTACAAAACAATATTGAATATAAGACATACAAACTTAATGTTGAGCAGAATAAAGCGCTAAAGAAATCTGCATTTACTATAGAGAACACACAAATTTTTTACGGGAGCGATAAAAATAATATTGCAGAAAACGGATATCCACTAAATATTATAGGTGTCGAGCAAAATTTTAATTTTCCGACTGTTTATACTGCTCAATATAAGGTTAATAATACAGCTGTCTCACTATCTGAAATGGATTTGGAGAACCATCGTCTGTTACTTATAAAAGATGTTTCAAAGGAGTATTATGAGATAGGTTACCTGATGAATAAAGAGTATTTCTATAAAAATCTGGATTCCCTGTATAAAGGTCTTATAAAAGAGGTAGATAGAAAGCACAAAAGCGGGACTGCCAAAAATCTTGATTTGCTTAACGTCCTGGCTAAGCATCAACAAATACTCCTTTCATTAGATCATCTCGGGCATGATATTTCAATTGCATATAAGAGATTGATGCTACTTATAAATGATAATTCACCAATTATTATACCGGGAATTGAACCGGCACAGTTGATAGTTTCAAATCAACCACTTAGAATAAATCCTGGTGTAAAATATAAAAGATTGGCGACACAAATGCAGGAAGAACAGCTAAAAGTAGAGCAAAACAGGCTATTGCCAGACATTACATTGTCTTTTTATAATGGTACTAACAAATTTTCGGGGTCAGAAAATTATCCCGGATACCAAATTGGCATATCCGTTCCGTTGTTTTTTTCAGGGCAGAAGTCAAAGATAGAGGCAGGTAAAATTGCTGTATCAATCTCAAAAAATGAAGAGGAAAAGTATTTGCGATATTTAAAATTAAGGAGAGAGGAGCTAATGAGCGAAATTAGAAAACTAAGGGAGTCTCTTAATTACTTTTCAACAACCGGTAAAAAATTAAGTGATGAAATTGTAAAAGGAGCAAAAGAGAGCTATGAATCACAAGAGATAGATCTGTTTCAATACGTCCAGAGTATTGAAAATGCAATCATTATAGAGATGGAACATCTCGACTGGCTTGCGAAATACAACAATGTTGTTTTGGAACTGAACTATCTGGAAATGTAATGATATTTGTGTCGTAATAATGAATCATAGTACATAACAAGGTTAATTAACATTTGATAATATTTTTATAAAATATTTTGACACATAGAAAATTTAAACTAAATTTGAATAATTCCTAAATAAGAATAATTGCAAATAAGATGAGCCATAATTTTCGGGATATTTTATCAGAGTCGGGACTTAAAGTGACTCCGCAAAGAGTTGCTGTACTGGAATCCTTTGATTTGGTGCAAAAGCACCCAACAGCTGAGCAGATCATTGCCCAGGTCCGTTTAAAAAATCCGGATGTTGCTACTGGCACTATCTATAATATACTGGATACTCTTGTCGAAAAAAAAATAATCTGCAGGGTAAAAACAGACCGTGATATTATGAGATACGACTCAACTACAGAGAAACATCATCATCTTTATTGCTTGGAGTCAGAGACTATTGCAGATTATTATGATGAAGAGTTGAATTCTATTCTTGAAAACTATTTCAGTAACAAAGCGATTGACAATTTTTCCGTCGAGGATATCAAACTTCAGATAGTAGGAAGATTTACAAATAGGAATTATTAAACAAGTAAAATTTAAAAATTAATAAAAATGGAAGCGAATCAAAATCATTATTCAATGCCTCGTATAGGCGAAGCTGCCCCGGAATTTAAGGCAGTTACAACACAAGGGAATATTAACTTCCCGGGAGATTATAAGGGTAGTTGGGTGATCCTTTTCAGTCATCCGGCAGATTTTACTCCTGTCTGCACATCAGAGTTTATGACATTTGCAAGTATGGAGCCTCAATTTAACGAAGTAAACTGCAAGCTTGTTGGGCTCTCTGTTGACGGACTATACAGCCACATAGCCTGGCTGAGAACAATTAAAGAGAAGATCGAATATAAAGGGATGAAAGACATAGAAGTGAAATTTCCCCTTATTGAGGATATTACAATGGAGGTTGCTAATAAATATGGAATGATGCAACCCGGCGAAAGTAATACTAAAGCAGTAAGGGCTGTATTCGTGATTGACCCCAAAGGTATCATTCGTACAATAATCTACTATCCTCTCAGTTTGGGTCGCAACTTTGATGAGTTGTTCAGAGTAGTTATAGCATTGCAGACTGCTGATAAGTTCTCAATCGCAACACCGGCAGACTGGCGCCCGGGTGATGATGTAATCGTACCTACAGCAGGCTCGTGCGGAGTTGCCAAAGAGAGGATGGAGAGCAAAGACGAGATGAAGTGCTACGACTGGTTCTTCTGCACAAAAAAGCTTTCTGCAGAAAAAGTGATGTCTGAAATCAAAAAACAGAATTAGATTTCAAACCACTCAATGTAATTTTCAGGGGCCTTTCTGGGAAATGAGTTGTGTACAAAATCATTAAGCAGGCTATCGTAATGATACGATTCTCCCCATTGCTTTGCGTTTTCTGCAACTTGTCTTACTGCATCAATTATGTAGTCAATCTCAGAATCTGTCATTGTGGGGTGTAGAGATAATCGTATCCACCCGGGTTTCTCAGAAAGATCTCCCTGATTTATTTTACTTGTAATTTTGCATGAAGTGGCATAGTCTACATGCAGCAGATAGTGTCCGTATGTTCCTGCGCAAGAGCATCCTCCGCGGACCTGGATGCCGAAGTGGTCGTTGAGTAGACGTACAACAAGGTTAAAATGGACGTCGGTCAGATAAAAAGAGATAACTCCAATACGTTCTTCTTCATTATCTGCAAGAATATTCAAACCGGGGATTTGTCGGAATTCACCAAACACTTTTTTCAGCATCACATCCTCTCTCTCTTTGATATTATTGCACCCCATCTGTTCCTTTATCTTTATGGCTAGAGCTGCCCTTATAGATTGCAAAAAACCAGGTGTACCGCCATCCTCACGGGTTTCAAGATCATCTACGTATTTGTACTTGCCCCATCTGTTTGTCCAGTCAACAGTACCGCCCCCTGAAGTATCGGGGGCATTGTTAAGGTTGAGAGCTGAGTTCATTATTAACACGCCTGAGCTTCCAGGACCGCCCAAAAATTTGTGGGGCGAGAAAAATATTGCATCTAGGCGTTCCAATGGGTCCGAAGGATGCATGTCAATCTCTGTATATGGTGCAGATGCTGCAAAATCAACAAAACATAGCCCGTTGTTTTCATGCATTATTCTGGCTAGTTTATAATAGGGGGGTCTGATTCCTGTAACATTTGAACATGCAGAAAAAGAACCGATTTTAAGCGGGCGGTCTTTGTATTTCACAATTTCTCGTGTAAGGGAATCAGGATCTACCATTAAATCATGGTTTGGTTCCAAAACCACTACGTCTGCAATTGTTTCAAGCCATGATGTATGATTTGAGTGATGTTCCATATGTGTAAGGAAAACGACCGGACGCTCTTCCGGACTGATCTCAAAAAACTGCTTCGCCTGTTCCGGGATTCTCAGTCCAAGAATTCGCTGCAACTTATTCACCACAGAGGTCATTCCAAAACCATATGTCATAATAATATCATCGCTGGATGCATTAACGTGACTTTTAATGATTTTATGGGACATTTTATAGATGTTGGTCATAATCATGCCAGTATCACTAGATTCCGAGTGTGTATTGGCTACCATTGGACCTATCTTGTTTTGAATCAATTCCTCTATTGGAGCATATAACCTTCCACTTGCAATCCAGTCAGCATAAATCAGTGGTTTGATGCCATATGGTGTCTGGATTTTAGCATCCCAACCAATAGTATTTTTGCGAAATTGAATGAAATGTTCTTCTAAACTCATAAATTTTCAATTTTAGTATAATTTTACTGCAAATTTAGTCAAGTTTGACAGAAATTAGTTAGTTATTATAACTTTTTTGCATAAATTATACATTCGCTTTGTCACTGATTTAGTATCTGACCACTACGAATGGCTTTAATGGTAAAGCCCGATAAATCGAACGGGCATCCTCTCTTGGCAATTCAATTGTTATATGATATATATATCCACTCCTGTCCGGGTCAAACAGAGCGCTAATGTTTTCTGACAAAAACCACCTGCGGTATTGTCTCTTGTATTGCCTGTATGCACGACGGGTTCCTGCAAGTTCATCCTCCTCCTGGTCAATCTCAATAACCATATTGTTGCTGAAGCTAAACATTACATAGACATCATTTTGTATTGGCAGAGCAGGAGCTGATTGATTTGCCTCTGCGGTATCCTTGGGAGCTTTCTTTACCACAATAGGAAACTTCTCGATGCTTGATATCTCTTCAATTACCTGTATTGGCCCGGAATAGAGACTATCACGCAAAAAATACGGTAGCTTTTTAAGCCCTTTGTTGATTTTTATTTTGGAAATTTTCGATTGAAAAAGGTACACACCTTTTAGTGAGAGAAAAGCGAGACTGTCGTTGAGGTCAATAAATAAGGCGATTGAGTCTGTTCTCGAGAGTTTTAGTGTGGAGCGGAGGTAGGCCTCGTGGTGTTCACTTGCTCTGACTTCTTTAATAAGATTTAGTGTCTCTTTGGGTAATTCTTTATCTGTCCCTCCGGATTTCAACTCAGCTATAGCCGATATTTTTCCAGCCTCGCTATGTGCCGGTATCAGACCAAACAAAATGAATGCTAATAAAGCAATTGCAACCTGTATTACAAGGAATACTACGATTGTTTTTTTTGAGATATTTATATTTTTCATTCTGATATCAGCTAAAAGATGTAAACTTTAGATCCAATTTGAAGGTTTTTATAGACTATCTTAAGATCTTCGTCGCCGAGTCTTACACAGCCATGTGTTACAGGAAGCCCGAGAAAGCGTTGATAAAGCGTGCCATGTATCATATAACCGTCTCCAAGTCTAAGGGCATAGTCGCCGAGTGATCCATATTCATACCGGTCAGGATCATTTACAGATGGAACAGGAAGACTCTCCTCAATAAATGCCCAATCGGGCTTTACCCAAACAGGGTCCACTACTTTGCTCAGAATTCGCAACTCTCCCTTTGGGGTCTTGAATATCCATTGTTGTCCATCTCCTGCATCGAGCAAGATATAACTCCCTGTTGAACAGATACCCTCTCTTAAAATCTGCCTTTTGGTCCTTAGAACGAAACTGTTCCGGGTAGTATTAATAATCAGATATGGATCATATGGCCAAAGATTTTCTATTTTCTTCTGCAGGGCGAATATGCGCTTTTCGGTAGCACTTATCTTTTTTGCGAGCTGTACAGAATCTTTACCGGCAAGTGCTTCCGGATAGTCAGGAAAACTGTAAAGCGATATTGCAGCCTCTTTTAACGTTTCTGATTTTGAGAGATAAAAATATATCAGACCGATAGTTAAAGCGATTGAAAGTGAAACCATCAGAAGCTTTATTGAATCAGGCTTTTTCATAGTATTATTAATTTTGAGTTAGATCAAAAATCTTATCCATAGAAGTAAGTGACCCAATTATTGCTATTGGGGTTCCTACTGAACAAAGTGAATATAAATTGTCCATATCTCTGTTTGTCAGAGCAACACATCCATCGGTCCAGTCAATGCCTTTTCCGCCACCTCCGTGAATCTCAATCAGTCCACCAATGTTTGCATTTTTGGGAATATTACCATTAGCTTGTTTCGTTTTAAAGCGTCTTCTGTCCTCCGCATTAGGAAAGTTAATCATTAATGCTTTATGATAGATGGTTGAACGTCCGGATTTTTTTGCAGTTATTGAATATTTTCCTTCCGGGGTAGCTCTGTCGCCTTTCAGGTTCTTGTCTCCCAGCCAGTTAACACCAAGCTCGACGCTGTACTCTTTGATTTTTCTGCCGGATTTATACACTATGCAACGCCTTGAAAATTTCTCTACAACAAGGCTCACTGAGTTGTTTACCCTGGACAGGTGTCTCATTTCAGCATCAAGTTTTATCCACTTGTCATAACTGCTGAAATAGTTTTCCAGTAACTCTTTTGTCTCTTTCTTTATCTGATCTATCGCGGAATAGATAGAATCCAGACCTTTTTTGGCAGAAGTGAGATCGTTCCGCTTAAATGCCGATTCAACTTCGTCCAGTTTTAAAGCAACTGGGGTATATTTCTTCCAGACACTGTGGTTTACAGGAAGTTTTTCCTTGGCTGTTTCAATATAATTTATGCTTACCCTAAGAGATGCGATACCTTTCTCGACCTCCTTACGGAGTTCCACTTTTCTTTTAATCGCATTTTTTTTAGCTTTTATGGCGTTTACGATTGCCAGATCGGCAAAAACAATGGTTTTTTCATAATTACGCACTATTGGTGATTTGCCGTTGTTTTCCTTCCACTCATTCATTGCAGATTCCCAGTTCTTTTCTGCACTTGTAAGCTCAGCTATAGAGTATATGTTTGCCTCTTCTTTTATGGCTTCTGCTATAGCTTTACGTCCTGCTTCAATTTTACCGGTAGGGGGCTTTTGTGAAAAAAAAGATATAGCTCCAGCTATAAGAGCAAGAAGCAATAAAGTAAGACCAATCGTGAATAAAAATTTTTTCCTGATGTATTTACGAAAAGACATTCTTAATATTTTAAATAAAGCCCTTTAAAAAAAGGGCTTTATCAATTAGGGGTACAAATTTAAACGAAAATTTGTAAATTATCTCCTTCTCTTGCCAATAGCAACACTTAGTTCTTCTTTGATAGCTTCGGCTTTAACTTTAGCTGCAGTGGTTTTGTCCTGAGCAGTAAGATAGTCACCATTAGTGATAAGAGTGTTGATTTCAGTAACAGAAGCATCTAAAACTGTAATGTCGTTTTGAATTGCTTCAAGAGCAGCTTTGCCTTCTTTTCCTTTTGGAGCTTTTGCAAGTAATGCTTTGTCTTCAAGGATAAGAGCGTTAAGAAGGTTAAGTGTATCCTGAACTTCTGTGCGAACCTGAGCTTTGCGTTCTTCGGTTTTTGCTTTAAGAGCACCAATCTCAGATGTAATAACTACAAGTTTCTCGTTGATTGCCTTATAGTCACGAGAGAAGAACATTTTTGACTTTTGATCTTCAACAGCAACATTGATAGCATTAAGTGAGTCCTGAAGTGCATTGAATTCAGGTGCAAGGTAACGGTTAGCCTCATAAACTTTAGCAGAATCAATAGCAGCATTAGCAGCAGCAAGTTCAGCTTTAGGAGCTTTTGCACAACCGATTACTAATACAGCCATAAGAGCAACGGTGAAAATTTGAAGTACGATTTTTTTCATTGTGATAAATAATTATTAGTTGTTAAATAATAGCATGGAGCAACTCCAAAAACTGTGCCAAAGCCCATAACGAGCAGATAATGAGGAAGATATGAGCGTAGTTATAATTTGGAATAATTTTAATTGACTAACTCTTATGCAAGTAATGTGCACGTTAACAACATGATACAATAAAAATGGTGCCCCGTTCTTCCTGAAAAGTGTAAATTATGTTTGCAGGGTGTAAAGAATATTTGCACCTTATAACCGAAACTTATCCATTCTTTCGTGTAGCATTACACGGGAGATTCCAAGAAGTTTTGCTGCCTGGACCTGGTTCCCATTAACTTTGGTAAGCGCCCACTGTAATAAATCCTTTTCAAACTCATCAATGGCAAGCTTGTATATCTCGCCCCGGCTATCCAATATCTTTTGGCTTAGATATGAAAATAGCCTTGTCCTTTCGGTTGTATTTTGAGCAACCGGCTTTTCAATTCCCTCAAAAAGAAGTTCGGGACTTATCACGCTTCCCTTTGCCAGAATCACCGCTCTTTTTATTACGTTTTCCAACTCACGGATATTCCCGGGCCATTGATAGTCAATCAGGCGTTGCGTGGCTTCCGGCATAAGAACCGGCTTTTCACTTCTTACACCTCTGGAGTGTTTTATAAGAAAATGCTCGGTAAGGAGAGGGATATCCTCTTTCCTCATTCTCAAAGGGGGGAGGGATATTGTTATTACTTTTAGCCTATAGTAAAGGTCTTCGCGGAAAAGCTTGTTGATTATGTCATTCTCAAGGTTCCGGTTTGTTGCTGCAACAATCCTTGCATCCACCTTAATGGTTTTTGTCCCTCCGACACGCTCAAAGGTTCCCTCTTGAAGTATGCGTAACAACTTGGCCTGAAGCGAAAGACTCATGTCGCCTATTTCATCGAGAAAGAGTGTGCCATTATGAGCCTCTTCGAATTTTCCCTGTTTTTGTCGGTCTGCACCGGTAAAAGATCCTTTTTCGTAACCAAATAGTTCGCTTTCCAAAAGAGGTTCGGGAATAGCGGCACAATTAATTGCGATAAACTGCTTGCCGGCCCTGTCACTGTATTTGTGAATGGCTCTTGCTACAAGCTCCTTGCCTGTTCCACTCTCACCTACAATCAAAATGCTGGCATCGCTGGTTGCTACCCGACCTATGAGCTTGAAGACGTCCTTAATTGCGTTACTTTCACCAACCAAAGTCTCCTCTCCATGCGAAATTCCTGTTTTTCTCTTCTGCAGAGCCTCGTCAGGTTTTACTTCTTCTTTGCTCGAATTTTTAAGAGCCTCTTCAATAACGAATATCAACTTTGGGATATCAAATGGTTTTTCTATATACTCGTATGCACCATACTTCATTGCTTTAATGACCCTGTCGCCGGAACCGTAAGCAGTAATAATTATTACAGGGATATTAGGGTTGATTTCATTCATCTCCTTTAGTACCTGGATTCCGTCTTTCCCGGGCATCTCAATATCGAGGATTACAAGATCCGGCCTCCCGCCCTTGAAAGAATCAATTGCCTCAGTTGCATTGCTCGCCTCAATAATAGTATAATGAGGAGAATTCAGCAGCTTTTTAAAAGAATATCTCACGCTTTGTTCATCGTCAACTATAAGTAACTTATACATATAAAAAGTCTCCTTTTTTATCAATTTATGAAGTATATAAAGGTAGGTAAAGCCTGAAAATGGCCCCCGAACCGTCAGGCTTGTTTTCTGCAGTGATGTGGCCACCATGGGAATCTGCAATGCTTTGAGATATGGAGAGCCCTAACCCGACTCCCATGTCGCTACCCTTTATGAATGGTTCGAAAAGAGTTTTCATTATTGCTTCGGGTATACCGGGGCCGGAGTCGCTGAAATCCATTCGTATATAATCTCGGGTTTCTCCAGGTCTCTTCATATCGGCTTCCATTACCTCACTGGCATCAATTGTGAGTTCTCCGCCTGCGGGCATAACCTCAACAGCGTTAAGTATAAGATTCAGAAATATTTGTTTAAGATGACCTGCATCTGCCATTACGTGAAACTTAC
The DNA here is from genome assembly GCA_001769195.1 of Bacteroidetes bacterium GWF2_40_14. Classification (GTDB taxonomy): domain Bacteria; phylum Bacteroidota; class Bacteroidia; order Bacteroidales; family UBA932; genus Bact-08. Next base: position 51,941 of record MEOK01000004.1, read on the forward strand.
ATTTTGCAGAGTTGTTGACAAGATGAATACTATTATTTTTCAAGCGGGGTTTAAGCAGTTGAATCACTTCGTCAAGGGTGTCAGTAGGGATAACATCGGAAAAGATAGGATCAGCCGGTTTGGCAAACTTGAGGAAGTCCTTTGTAAAGTTGTCTATTCTGTCAATTTCTCCTGAAATTATATCAAGTTCCTCCTTAAACGAACCCGTAGCTTTTGCATCTTCCCTTATTGAGTAAACTAGCATTTTTATTGCAGCAAGGGGATTCCGTATTTCGTGAGCAATTGTCGGAGCGATTTTACCCAGATTGGCAAATTTGTTTGAATACTGCAGCAGCTCTTTGTTGCGTGACAAATCTGCATTGGCTTGGTTTATTCTCTCTATCAGATTTTTTATGCTCTCTCCCAGTTCATCCAGCTCGTCCCCATGATAAAACTTAAAATGTTCTAAAACAGCTTCTCCCGAAGACCCTCTTACCTTAAGTACAAGCTGATTGATTGGCCCGAACAGCATTCTGGAAAGCAGCCACCCGAACAAAAGTCCCGATACAATTCCGCCTATTCCCAAAGAAACTAGTATCTTTAAAATAAGAACGTTTGTACGTGCTATTTCCGATTCATGAACAAACTCGGCGTTCTTGTTGAGGGTTATAAATTCATTGCTTTTCTGCTGAATTGTGCCTAAAAGTTCTTGTGCAGAGTGAACAAGAAGTGCATTTGCCTTGCTCACCTCTCCATTTTTGAGGTTTGAAACAGCAATCAGTATATTTTGTTCATAATTTGAAAACAGGGCAGAAATCTGTTGGATAAGAAGCTCTTCGTCTTCTGTGTTGGCACTTATTCTGGCACGTTCCAGAAAGATTACGAATGTAGACTGCCGGTCCCTAAGCGAATCCAGCCAGGAGATAGACTTGTTGACAAGATAAACGTATGTCAATCCTTTGATTGCTGTTAATTCGTTCTCCATCTCTCTTGCAACATTAACACTGCTTCGGCTGGACTCAATGTACTTTTCCGTATCCTTTTGAAGATTATATGTATATGCAATGACCAGAAATACTCCGCCCATAAGAATGGCAAGCGCAAGTAGCACCCATATAAAGGTGCGATAGTTGAAAAATGGTTTAATTATCAATGTTCACTAATTAATTACAAATATACAATTTAATATAAACGGATTTTTTCTTAATTTTAAATTAAATATTCCAATACAGATGAATGAAGTTAGTGAAAAGATGAATGTCTGCAAAAATTGCGACACGGAATTCATAGGGCACTATTGTCCTCAATGTGGTCAGTCTGTCAGCGATTTAGACAGACCTTTCAGAGTATTGATTTTTGATATTATGGCTAATATGTGGGCCTTTGATACCAGAGTATTTAAAACCATAAAGTCGTTATTATTTAAGCCAGGTGAGATGGCTGCAGACTATGCAGAGGGAAAAAGAGCCCGTTATATGCCTCCTTTCCGTCTTTATATATTCGTCAGTATAATATTTTTCCTTCTTTTGAATATCACAACAACACGTCAGCTTGGGAAAGAGGGAAGCCTGATGACAATTTCGGATAAAGATACCGCAACTGTGAACAGCAGCTTGATTAAAATATCAAGCAAGAAAAATCTGACTGATAAAAACAGTAATTTGCTTAAATCAATCAACCAAAACAAAGATTATTATATCACCAGGTTTTTTTCCATACTCTCATGGAGCCTCTTTTTATTAATGCCATTTTATGCATTCTTTCTGTGGGTACTATTCAGAAAAAAACAGAAATATTTTCTTGCCCACTTCATATTTGCTATCAATCAACATACTTTTCTTTTTTTGATTTTCATAATAATCATTTCTGTCAATTTGATATTCCCTGTAAAACAGGTTAGTCCCGAAAGCTGGCTCATCTTAATCTTCCCTGTATATGTAGTGGTAGGAAGCAGAAGGCTTTACAAGTCGGGTTGGAGGTCTACAATATGGAGAGTGCTTTCTGCACAGTTCCTATATGTGGTTATTTTACTTATAGCAATAACAGTGATATTTTATTTAACCTTCATATCTTTAATAAAAACCTGATTAAAAAGATGAGAGTAGAAAAGCATTTATTGTCAGATACAGCCGAATGGATGACCAACTCGGAGTTTCTAGACAAGGACGGAAACATATTGAGAGCCATAGGGGAGGCAAAAATCATGGTTTCAGGGGGAGTGATATCTAATGAAAGCTGGACATGCATAAATGGCAAAAGAGTATGCAATTGTTATAAAATAGACAAGGAGACAGAATCTAGATATCGCTTTGAATGTGACAACACGACTCTTGGCAAACAAACAGGCGATTTTAACATAGACAGGAACGTGCTATTCTCAAAATTCAAGGTAAATGATACAAGCATGAAAGGGTTTGAAATAATTGTAAAAGACGAGGACGAGTGTCTTGTATACGGTACTCTTTATGACGGCGACGAACTAGTCAATACATGGAGAACAATAATGGTAAGGATGCTGTAACAGTATCTTAACCCGGTTTACTTTAGCAGGAATGCCACAACCTTTGCGCTCATATTCAGGCCTACAACAACCGATAACGGTCCGCTGGCGCTTCCGGAAACTGTAATTGTTATTTTCTTTTCAGAAAGAAGTTTTGTCGAAATCAAGTCAAGCATTCCGGATTGAATTACAGGTGTAAATGTATTATTGGTCATTGTTATGTTTGTCTGTGTTAACAGTGTCCCAACACCTGTGATATCGAAAGAAACAGAGTTGATTGTCTGTCCGGTAGTAAGTCCGGAAACTGTAACAACCAAAGAGGTTAAGTCAATCTCTTTTATTTTTGCCAGATATGGAGCCAGATCAATATTGTCTTCTATTTTGAGCTCCTGTGTCTTGTTGAATATGATAGGAGCTCCCGGTGTAATTACATCAGACGATTTTACCATAGCTGCAGTAACAAGTACCGGGATGTCTGCCTTTAACTGAGTATTGATTGATATTGTTGCTGCGTCCCTGATTTTATCACAACCGGTGATAGCAACAATGAGGGTTAGGAAATATAATAATCTGAATTTCATGATATTTATTTTTAAGATTTAATAACTCACATAGACGACAATCAAAGATAACAAAAAAATCATTAATATTACCTTGAATTATGGGAAGATACTCACAAACAGATCTGCAGTCCATGACAATAGATTTTGTCAGGTTTCCGTTGATTATCTGTGTTTTCTTTGCTCATTCCGGTATGCATGCAACATTCCATGAATACGATTTTCAAGGTCCCACGGGATTTCATTTTTTTGAAAATATATCCTATTTGATAACTTTTATAATAGCAAAGATTCCAACAAGAGCATTTTTCTTTATTTCTGGCTTCCTCTTTTTTTATAATGTAATTAAATGGGATTCAGAAAAATACAAAACGAAAATCAAGAACAGGTTTTGTACTCTGCTTATTCCATATCTCTTTTGGAATGCCTTTGTTACTCTTATATTGGTAGTTGTGCACTACCTGCAATTATTTCCCGATCTTATTGCATGGGATAATCCAGATTTCTTTAGTTTCAAGAACATATCAGGAATGTTCTGGAATTTAAACGGGGGAGGATATCCGCGTTTGTTCCCGTTTTGGTATATTAGGGATCTTATGGTCGTGGTCGTATTTTCACCTCTTATATGGCTGATGGTTAGATATCTGCGCTTGCCGGGCATATTGATTGCCGCTTTTATCTGGGTTTCCGATATTTTAGGATTTAACATCGCAGGTATTGTGGGAATTAGCACGGTCTCTTTTTTCTTCTTCATGTCAGGAGCATACTTCAGTATCAATAAGATTAATATTATATCCTTTTCCAATAAGTTCTTTTACAGTTCAATAGTGCTCTATCCTTTGTTTGTTTTTGCAGATCTCATGTCAAGGGATATGAGCTTCAATATATATATACATAACATTGGAATTATTGTCGGAATCATTTTTATGTTTAACATTGTTTCTGCCGGCATCAATAGCGGGAAACTACGCAATTCTCTAATTCTGGCTTCGTCCAGCTTCTTCATTTTTGCCGCACACGAACCTTTTCTTACATTTACAAGAAAGGTTATAATATACTTTATAAAGCCTGATACGGAATTGTTGTGTTTCATCACATATTTCGTTCCTGCAATTCTCACTTTGGGTGTAATGCTCTCTTTGTTCCTTTTTATGAGAAAGTTTATGCCTGGATTACTTTGCGTGATAACAGGAGGAAGATTGTTCAGACGAGTCGGAAAAGAGAAAAATGAAAAATAATGAAAAAGAGAGATAAAGAGTCTTTAGAAGAGTTCATAAAAGGAATTCCCAAGGCGGAATTGCATCTGCATATTGAGGGAACCCTGGAGCCTGAGCTGATGTTTAAAATAGCATGTCGCAATGGTTTAGACCTCAAATATAGCTCTGTAGAAGAGCTTAGGGGAGCATATGATTTTAATAATCTGCAGGAATTTCTGGATATCTACTATCAGGGTGCTGGTGTTCTTATTAAAGAACAAGATTTCTACGATATGACCTGGGCTTATCTGGAAAAGGCCCATTCGCAGAATATAATACATACAGAGATTTTCTTCGATCCTCAGACTCATACTGACAGGGGAGTGGAATTCGGTTCAGTAATCAAGGGAATAAGCAGGGCACTTAATGATGCACGTAATATTTTTGGAATTAGTTCGTGTTTGATAATGTGTATACTACGCCATCTTGATGAAGATGCTGCCTTGAAAACACTTAACGAATCATTAGAGTTCAAGCACCTGATAACAGCAATTGGTCTGGACTCTGCAGAAGTGGGCAATCCCCCTTCCCGCTTTCAAAGAGTTTTCGACAAGGCCATACAGGAGGGTTTTCTGACAGTTGCACATGCAGGCGAGGAGGGGCCTTCGGAATATGTCTGGGAGGCGCTTAATCTGCTGAAGGTGTCACGGGTGGATCATGGTAATCATTCGCTGGACGATGACAAACTTGTTATTGAACTGGCCAGTCGTAGCATACCTTTGACAGTATGTCCCCTTTCCAATTTGAAACTAAAAGTGGTGAGTGACATGAAGGACCATCCGTTAAAAAGGATGATTGAGAAAGGGCTCCTTGTTACTGTCAATTCAGACGACCCTGCCTATTTTGGAGGCTATCTAAATGAGAATTACCTGGCTGTTGCTATGGCTCTGGATTTGTCAAAAGAAGATATTTTTAAACTTGCACAGAACTCATTTATATCTTGTTTTGCTGAGGATAACAGAAAACGGGAGATGACTGAAATGGCAGCGCAGTTTTATAAAAGATTTGCATAATTAATTATCGGAAAATGAAAGGAATAGTACTGCTTGTTTTATCGTGGACATTGTTTTCTCTCTGCAATGCACAAACATCGCTCCCTGAAATTCGGGTTAAGACAACCAACGGAAAAGAGATAAAATTGTCTGATTTTGCAAAATCAGGAAAGCCTTTAGTGATATCTTTCTGGGCAACATGGTGCAACCCGTGTCTGGAGGAACTTGAGGCAATTGCCGATTGCTACGAGTCATGGAAAAAGAAGTGTGATTTTGAATTTCTGGCGATAAGCATAGACGACTCCAGATCTTCAGGGAAGGTGAAGAGTGTAGCATCGGGTAAGAGGTGGCCATTTAAGGTGCTGATTGACGAAAATCAGGAAATAATGAAGGCAATGAACGTTTCAGAAGTTCCTTTTTGCTTTATAATCAATAAAAAAGGTGTTGCCGTATATCGTCATTCGGGGTATATTCCGGGGGATGAAATAACATTATTAAAGGAGATAAAAAAGGTATCAAATGAATAGACTTACAATAATACTTCTACTTGTATTCTGTCCGTTTTCATATTTGCAATCGCAGAACAAGGGCCACTTTTCGGGTAGCTTCCAGAGTACCAGCCATTACTATGTAAATGACAGGATACTGTCTACAATTGCTCCAGATAATCCCTGGGCATCAAATAACTACATGCAGCTCAATTATAACTGGGGGCCAATAACAGCAGGCCTTCAGTATGAGGCGTATATGCCGCCACTCTCCGGATTCCCTTATCAGCTTGAGGGGAATAAAATAACAAACAGGTTTATAAGAATTACAAAAGGTATTATTGATATCACAGCCGGTAACTTCTACGAACAGTTTGGAAACGGACTCATATTAAGGGCATTTGAAAGCAGGGAATTAGGGATAAACAATTCATTGGACGGAGTCAGAGTAATCTTAAGACCTGCTAAATTTCTCAGGATAACCGGTATCTACGGACGTCAGAGAAAATTCATGGATGTTGGCAACAATTATATCAGAGGCATAGATGCCGACATTCTCATTGACTCCCTTCTTAATACTTCTCTCAACCTAAAGTTGGGGGCAGGGATAGTGAGCCGTCACGAAAAATATACTGGAACTCTTTCTGATTTTCCTTCAACTGTAAATGCATCAAGCATTAGGTTGTCGTTAAACAATGAAAATCTGGAAATAAATTCCGAATATGTCTACAAATCGGATGATCCCACTCTGACAAATCAATACAGTAATAAATGTGGCTCGTCGTTCCTGTTGAATGGCTCTTGGTTCAAAGAAGGTCTTGGAATGTTTATGTCCCTGAGGTTTCTCGACAATATGGATTTCAGAAGCGAAAGGGAATCGGAAGGTCTCTATTCAATGGTAAACTACCTGCCGGCAAACACAAGACAACACTCCTATATGCTGACAAACATATATCCATATTCCACCCAGTCTGCAGGAGAGACGTCATTTCAGGGAGAGATCAATTATACTTTTTCCGGAACAGGTATCAGGTTCAATTACTCCCATGCTGGAGAGAATATTATGACTTCCAGCGGTAGGGATCTCTATTTTCAGGATATTAATCTTGAGATATCAAAAAAATGGGACACAAGGTTCAAGACAATCATTACATACGTGAATTTAATGTATGACAAGAAGTTACTTGAGGCGCCTGTTTATGATTTTGTCAAATCAAATATAGTAATTGCAGACTTACGATATAGAATATCGTCAGTTTTGTCTTTGAGAGGAGAGCTGCAGCATTTGTGGACAAAACAGGATCATGGCAATTGGGCCGCTGCTCTTGCAGAAATTGGTTATGCACCGCACTGGAGTCTATTTGTTTCTGATATGACAGATTATCAATGGAACCAGAATGTCCACTATATGAATTTCGGCTTGGGGTACAGCTCTAATTTTGCAAGAATATCTTTTGGATATGGCAGGCAGAGAGAGGGACTAATATGTGTCGGGGGTATATGTCAGAGGGTTCCTTCCTATAAAGGATTTAATTTGAAACTTAATGTGAATTTCTGAAGTCTTTTTAATTTGCCACCTGTACGAAATCTGTGTTGTCACCCACAGAACCGACAATGCAGTTAAGTACTTTTTTTGCATTGCTCCCGCTGGAATAAGTAACGAATGCAGCTATCCTGAAGTTGGCAAGTTTTGCGGTATTTATTCCTGTAAAGCTGACTGTCTTTGAATATACTCCTCCCTGCACCACGCTTGCAGTCGGAATTGCATCACCAAACATATCAGTCCCAATTTTTGTAATTACATTCTTATGAACAAGATTTGGAATTGGAGATCCTTTCTGATAATAGGGAGAAGCCGGGTCGCTATTGTAATAATTCGACTGATTGGCCACAATTCCATCTTCCAGCAGATAGACTGACAACTTGAGACTTTCTGAGAATGAATTGCCGAATTTTACTCTTACCGTTGTGGTGATGGTACTGCCAGAGCTGCTTACATTAATTGCAAGACCAGCATTAGAGCTTGCATGTAAAGGGGTTATGGCGCTGATGTTGCCACTCCATGTAACGGATCTGTCGGCATGAACAGTAGGAACGCCGGTGAAACCGAATGACTGGAAAAGTGAGCTATTCAGATTGAAGGTCATTTCGTCGCTTAGGTGAAGCGATATATGGACAATCTTTTTATCTGTCAGCATAAGATTGTCTATCTGGGCAATTGCCCTGGGACAGTATCCGCACCATGTGCCTGTGTACTGTTCCATAAGTACGTTTTTTTCAAATTTTACAGGGGGGACTAAAGTTGCCACAGTTATTTGATTTCCATAAGCTGTTCCAACGCTGTTTGTTGCGTACGACCTTAAATAATATGTGACCCCCGATGCTAATCCTGTAATGGTACTGGTAAATGTACCGGGACCCGATCCATCATTGGTTTTGTTGTCGGATATTGTGGGGTTTGGATTTGTACTCCAGCATACTCCGCGTGCGATAATTGGTGCACCGCCGTCGCTAATGATTGTCCCTCCGGAAGTTGCAGCTGAAGTTGCCACATCGCTAGCAGAAGTGGTGGCAATTGTAGGAATGACGGAAGCAGAGTCTTTAGAACAACTAGTGGTGGCATTCACAAGACCAAATAGCAAAATTGCTGAAAGAAAGGTTAATGATGTTTTCATACGGAAGATAAAATTAGAAAAATTTTCAATACCCGATAAAAAATGATAAATTAGTAGAGTTATTTTAAAAATATCTATAAAACCCGGGCTAAAATATGATTAATCTGAGAATTCTTACTTCTAAACCCATTTTGGTTACACTTTTAGCTTTACTTTCTGCATGTTCATCTCAAGAGAACAAAAATGATACTACATACAAGCTGCCCAAAACTGCAACAGTTCCAGGATACACAGTTCCTCAGGACAGCTTGTTCAAACCGGTAGTAATACTTGCAGGGAAGCCTGAAATTGTAAAGGTTGGCAAATTAGCTGAAACTCCTGAAAACTCAAACATTCATTTATCAATTGAACCGAAAGATATAAGATCTTTAACCCCTGTGATCTGCACAATGGGAAAGGATGGATTCATGCTGCCGGTCTCAATAAATGCAGTTGAAAACCCATTTTTTTGCAAAGCACCAGAGGTGGTTCTTGTAAAAGACGCATATATAAAGGATGTCAATCCTCAGAACTTTAGTAGTTTCAGTAAGTTGCAGGGATTGAGACATGACCAGGTAAGAGCTATAGCTCAGGATAAAATGGGAAATCTATGGCTGGGTACCGATGATGGTTTGACAAGATACGACGGAAAGTATTTTTCGCACTACACAACCGAACAGGGGCTTAATAATAACCTTATTTTATCTGTTTTACGGGATAAAAAAGAAAATCTCTGGTTTGGTACTTTCAATGGAGGAGTAACCAGATTCGACGGCAGGTATCTTACCAATTTTACAACAAAAGAAGGTCTGCCCAGCAATGTTGTAAACTGCATATTTCAAGACAGCAGGGGTAACATCTGGCTTGGAACAGGAGCTGGGGCTTCAAAATATGACGGAAAATCTTTTACTAACTTTTCAATTAAGGAGGGTCTCACTCATAATGATGTCAGGGCAATACTTGAGGATAATTCAGGCAATATCTGGATAGCCACCAATGGTGGTGGGATATCAATATTTAATGGCAGTACTTTTTCAAATTATTCAGAAAATGAGGGGTTGATACAGAACTTTATAGGCAATCTTTTCAAGGACAGCAAAGGAAACATATGGTTAGGTTCTGCAAGCAAAGGGGTTGCCAGGTTTGACGGAGAAAGGTTTGCAATTTTTACGGAGACTGAAGGACTTGGAGGAAACGCAATAAGAACTATCACACAGGACGAAGAGGAAAATATGTGGTTTGGCACAACAGATAGCGGCCTGACAAAGTTCGACGGCAAATATTTTACGCATTATGGCCTGAAAGAGGGCTTAAGTTCTGATTATGTAAGATGTTTCCTGAATGACTTAAAAGGAAATATGTGGTTTGGTACGAGAGGGGCAGGTTTTACCAGGTTTGACGGCAACTTGTTTACACATCTGACTACTAATGAAGGATTGACAAACAGCAGAGTGATGAGTATTCTCAAGGATACAACCGGCAATCTCTGGCTAGGTACTTTTGGTGGTTATGTGACAAAGTACATATTTGGCAAGGAGGATAGTCTTAAACATAACTATTTTTCCATATTCGGAGACAAGGAGGGTCTACGGAACACTCGTATCTATAGCATACTCCAGGACAACAAAGGAGATTTCTGGTTTGGTACAGATGGCTGGGGAGTATCAAAATATGACGGCAAAGCCACAACTACCTACACTACAGATGAGGGTCTATGCAACAATGCTATACGAAAGGTATACCAGGACAGGAATAACAACTATTGGTTTGCATCTTATGGTTCCGGAGTATCTATGTTTGACGGGAAGGAATTTACTAACTACACGAAAAAACAGGGGCTAAGCGCAAATAATGTTCTTTGCATACAGGAAGACAGCAGTGGTAATATCTGGTTCGGAACAGACGTTGGCGGGCTCACTTGTTATGATGGCAAAAATTTTATCCATTATACAAAAGAACAGGGCTTTTTCAGTAATACCGTCTATAGCATAATGAAGGACAAAGATGGAGATCTATGGTTCGGTACAGGTGGGGAGGGTCTGATAAGGTATGACGGAAAGGTCTTTACAAGATATGCAGACGATGCAGGTCTTAACAACAACCATGTTCTGAGTATAATTCAGGATTCAAAAGGTAATATTTTTGCTGGTACCCGTTTTGGTTTGAATCTGCTTAAGTCTGCCTCTGTAAAAAAGCTCAGGGACAACAAAGTCATGCCACACATCAAGAGTTACAATTATGAAGACGGATTCATTGGCATTGGATGCAACATAGGAGCAATTGCTGAAGATAACGATGGTGACATCTGGATAGGGACAAACGACAGACTTACTGTTTTTCACACAGACGCCGAGAAGGCAGACTCTGTTCCCATGAGCCTGCAATTAACAAATATTCAGCTTTTTAATGAAAATGTTCCATGGACGGAGCTAGCGTTGAAAAGAGATACAACCATTGTATTGCACAACGGACTGAGTGTTAATAAATTTAAATTCGACAGCATTTCAAGATGGTACGGTCTGCCTGAAAAGCTGAGTCTGTTTCATAAACATAATTATCTCACATTTAGCTTTATAGGCATATCTCACACACAAACAAAAAAATTGAGATACCAATATATGCTTGAAGGCCTCGACGATAACTGGAATGTTCTTACTGACCGGACAGAGGCATCCTATGGTAACCTGGATTCGGGCCAATACACATTCAAAGTTAAGGCAATGAACAGCGAAGGCTATTGGAGTAATGAGGTTAGTTATCAATTTTCCATAAGACCTCCGTGGTGGAACACGTGGTGGTTTTATATTTCATCTGTTTTAATTCTGATGGGGTTAATTTACGGATTAATCATATACAGGGAGAGAAGACTAATGCTCGACAAGCAGATACTCCAAATGAAAGTTGATGAACAAACCCACCAGCTGACAGAAAAAAACGAAGAGCTTCAAATCATCAACTCAGAAAAAGACAAGCTTTTTTCTATAATAGCGCACGACCTGCGTAGCCCGTTCAGCAGTTTTCTTGGACTTACCCAGATAATGGCCGAGGAGTTGGAAACCCTTTCTATGGACCAGCTGCAGGAGATTGCAGGAAGTATGAGGAAATCTGCAACAAATCTGTTCCGATTGCTGGAAAACCTGCTTCAATGGTCTCGCATTCAACAAGGTTCAATTCCTTTTTATCCTGCTCAGATTGAACTTATCCCTATTGTGGAGGAGAGTATAGCACTTGTAATTGATTCGGCAAACAAGAAGGGAATTGATATAACTTACGATGTCCCTTACAATACTATGGTTTATGCAGATAGTAATATGTTGCAGACTATTATAAGAAACATTGTCTCCAATGCGGTAAAGTTTACTGCTAAAAACGGAAAGGTTAACATAGAGGCAAGGACTACAACAAGAAATAGCGTCGAAATATCAGTAAGCGATACCGGTATAGGAATGAGCAGTTCAATGGTTGACAATCTGTTCAGACTGGGAAGCCAGACAAACAGGACCGGTACCGACGGCGAACCAAGTACAGGACTTGGGCTGATTATATGCAAGGAGTTCATTGATAAGCAAGGAGGAAAAATCTGGGTTGAGAGTGAAGAGGGAAAGGGGTCGGTATTCTTTTTTACCCTCACCAGCTCTTAAGAACCATTCAGCCGGAAAATTGTTGTCATATGAATATGGAGAGTGGGAAAAACCCAGATGAGCAACATTAAAAATACTATTATGCCCGTTACCGGGCTATCGTGCAGCAATTGTGCCCTGGCAGTCGAGAAAAATGTCCGCAAATTGCCCGGTATAATTGATGCCAATGTAGATTTTGCAGGAGAGAAACTTAATGCAACATTTGATCCTTTACAGATTAATGAGAAAGATATAATTACATGTGTCAAACAGGTGGGCTATGGTGTGGCAACAGGTAAGATAGAACTACCCATTACAGGTTTCCAGGACAATACAGATGCATTAACTCTTGAAAAATTACTCAAAAAACAGAATGGAGTGCTTGAAGCAATTGTTGGCTATGGTACAGAAAGAGCCACAATCGAATATATTCCCGGAATTGTAAGCATTGCAGAACTTACCGGAATAATAAGGAAGGCAGGTTTTGATCTTGTTCATGCAGGTGACACTGAAGAGATAGAAGATCTAGAGGCCAGATTGCGTGCGTCCGAACTGACAAAACAGAAGAACCTGCTCATTATAGGTATCATTTTTACCCTCCCCCTCATCGTTTACAGCATGATGCGTGACTTTCGCATTGTAGGGTTTAATAATGACCAGTATGTAATGCTTTTTGCAGCAACAGTCGTTCAGTTTGTAGTTGGCTGGCAATTTTACATAGGAGCATTCAAGAGCCTCCGTTTTGGCAGTGCAAACATGGATGTCCTTATAATGCTTGGTTCGTCTGTAGCATATTTTTCCAGCCTTTGCGTCACTATAGGAATAATTGACAGCCCCAATGTATATTTTGAGACAGGTGCTGCAATAATAACGCTGATTAAGCTTGGTAAATATTTGGAAACAAGAGCTAAAGGAAGAACATCTGAGGCTCTGAAGGCACTTATGGGACTGCAGGCAAAGAGAGCTATTGTAATAAGGGACGGTATAGAAACAGAAGTAAACATCGACCAGGTTGTTGTAGGAGACACCCTGGTAGTTCGTCCAGGAGAGAAGGTACCTGTTGATGGAATTATAAGTGAAGGGAAGTCGGCATTTGAGGAATCAATGATAACAGGTGAATCTATGCCTGTTGTAAAGGGACCAGGTAACGAGGTAATAGGTTCAACTATAAACAGAGAGGGGTTGATAAGATTCGAAGCCACAAAAGTAGGAAAACAGACCACGCTGGCTCAGATAGTGAAACTAGTCCAACAAGCTCAGGGCAGCAAGGCTCCTATACAGAAACTTACAGATGAAATTGGGAAGTATTTTGTACCTGTCATAATAGGGATTGCAATATTTACTTTTATTGGCTGGATATGGGTTGCCCAGCTGGACTGGACAGGAGCCATGATCAATGCTATTGCCGTACTGGTGATTGCGTGCCCTTGTGCAATAGGACTTGCTACTCCTACTGCAATTATGGTAGGAACCTCAAAGGGAGCAGAAAATGGAATCTTGTTCAAAAACAGTGAAGTTCTTGAACGAGCAGGCAGTATGAACATTGTAGTGCTTGATAAAACAGGGACAATAACTACGGGAGAGCCAAGTGTTACTGATATTATTGCACTTGAAAATCAGAATCCGGAAGAAATCCTTCGTCTGGCAGCCAGTGCAGAACTCGGTTCGGAACATCCTCTGGGGCGGGCTATTGTAAAAGATGCAAATGAAAAAGGAATTGAACTTTCTGATCCCAAACAGTTTCGCTCGCACAGCGGTTTTGGGATAAGGGCAATCGTAGACTATCAGTCTCTTATTATTGGGAATCCGCGGATGATGCAGAATGAAGGAATCAACATTGAACTTCTTGAAAAAGATATACTAAGGCTACAGAAGGAGGGCAAGACCACAATGATAGTGACTGTTGGTCCCATTGACGAAAGTGCACCTCCGGTGCCTGTAGGTTTGATAGCAGTGGCCGATACAATAAAACCCGGAGCAAATGCGGCCATTGCAGAACTGAGAAAACTTGGCCTCGATATTATTATGATTACCGGAGATAATCAGAATACTGCTGATGCAATTGCCAGGCAGGCTGGTATAGAAAGGGTTCTGGCTGAGGTATTGCCTGCAGACAAGGCAGAGGCAATAAAGAAACTGCAAACATCAGGCTCTTTAGGTAATTATGCTCACCCGACCGTGGCGATGGTTGGCGATGGAATTAATGATGCTCCGGCTCTGGCTCAGGCAGATGTTGGAATTGCAATTGGCACCGGCACCGACATTGCTATGGCTACCGCTGGTATCACACTTATAAGCGGAGAGTTGTCAGGAGTGGGTAAGGCTATAGCATTATCAAGGGCCACGTCGCAGACAATTGTCCAGAATCTCATATGGGCACTGTTTTATAATGTTGCACTTATACCTATTGCTGCCTATGGTTTGCTTAGCCCCATGTTTGCGGCAGGAGCAATGGCGTTCAGTTCAATATTTGTCATTACCAACAGCCTCCGTTTGAGAAAGTTCAAGGTACAGACATTTGCTCCAAAAAAATCATTGCTTAGACAGGGTTTGGAACTATTGCCCCGGATTGTTGCTCCGGCCGTTGCTCTGGCTGTTCTTATTGTAGGTCCAATGCTTCTGATGCCCGGGGCCGATATGGAGATTAAAGGGGCAAATGCCGGTGAGATGACACCTTTCCTGATGATGGTTATGGCAATTTCCAACGCGTTGATAGCCGTAGCATATGCCTCTATTCCATTTTTCCTGATAGTCTTTGTGAGAAAACGAAAAGACATGCCTTTTACCTGGATAATATTCCTGTTTGGACTATTCATCCTTGCATGCGGCACTACTCATATTATGCATGTTATAGGCCTTTGGTGGCCGGTGAACTGGGGTCAGGCTACTGTGGATGCAATTTGTGCAATTATTTCAATTGCAACGGCAGTTGCAGTATGGCCCGTCTTGCCAAAGCTTTTATCCATTCCAAGTCCAGGTCAGCTAAAGAAGGTAAACATAGAGCTGCAGAAGGCATACGACCAGGTTGAGATTCGAGTAAAAGAGCGTACGGAGGAACTGATGATAGCAAACAAAGCATTAAGGGATGAAATTATCCAGCATAAAAAAGCTGAAGAGGAGATAAGACGGCTTAACGAAGAGCTTGAACAGAGGGTTATCCAACGAACAGCTCAATTAGAGGCAATTAATAAGGAGCTGGAATCTTTCAGCTATTCTGTCTCTCACGACCTGCGTGCACCATTAAGGCACATTAGCGGTTTTGCAGAGATGTTGTCGGAAGACGCTAAAGATCTGTTGTCAGAAACACCACTACATTACCTGACCGTTATTAACGATTCTGCCAAAAAAATGGGAGTTTTGATTGACGATCTGTTAAGCTTTTCAAGAACCGGCAGGGCAGAAATGAAAATGACAACCTTTAAAATGAGTCAACTTGTTGGAGAGGTTCAATCGCAGATACAATCTTCATATTTGGAAAGAAGTATTAAGTGGAACATTAATCATTTGCCTATAGTTGCTGGAGATTATAATTTATTGCGCCAGGTCTGGATAAACCTGCTTGACAATGCTGTAAAGTACACAAAAACAAGAGGAGAGACCATTATAGATATTGATTGCAAGGAGAATAAGGAGGAGTTTATCTTCTCGGTCGGGGATAATGGGGTGGGCTTTGACATGAAGTATGCATCAAAGCTATTTGGTGTGTTTCAGCGGTTACATACATCACAGGAGTTCGAGGGAACCGGCATAGGACTGGCCAATGTCAGAAGGATTATTCTAAAACACGGAGGACGAACATGGGCAGATGCCAGTCCGGATAAAGGTGCGACTTTCTATTTTACTTTACCTAATTTATGAATAAACAAATATCGATGGAAGCAAAATTACAGATTCTTTCTTTGGAAGACAATATACAGGACTTCGAGCTGATATGCGAAAACCTTAAAAGTTCAGGGATAAGTATGATAATAACGCGAGTCGACAACAAACGTGATTTTTTATATTCCCTTCAAAATAACAAGTACAATGTAATCCTGGCTGATTTCAATTTGCCTGGATTCGATGCTTTCGGGGCACTGGAAATATGTAACGAAATAAGCCCCGACCTCCCTTTTATCTGTGTATCAGGATCCATTGGCGAGGAAACGGCAATCGAGCTTATTAAACTAGGGGCAGTGGATTATGTTTTAAAAGATAGACTTGTCAGGCTACCTGTTGCAATAAAGCGTGCTCTTGATGAAGCGAAGGAAAAAGAGATAAGACGTTTGGCGGAAGAGTCACTTAAAGTAAAGATGAAAGAGTTGCAACGTTTCCATGATCTCACGGTTGGGAGAGAACTTGCAATGATAGAATTAAAAAAAGAGGTAAATGAACTTCTATTGAAATCGGGTCAGCAGGAGAAGTATAAAATTGTAGGATGACATAGTAATACTGTTATTATGGTGAGAGGTAATATAAAGATACTTGCTATCGACGACAATGACGACAATCTTTTGTCATTGAGCGCATTGATATGTGAGATGTTTCCAGAGGCAACCGTACTTACAGCTAATAGTGGAGAAAAGGGACTCTTGCTTGCTGAGAAAGAGGACCCCCATGTTATTCTTCTTGATATATTAATGCCAGGGATGGATGGCTATGAAGTTTGTAAAAGGCTCAAGTCCGACAAGAAATTATCGAGAATTCCGGTTGTTTTTATCACTGCTCTAAGAAGCGACAAGGAGAGCAGGATAAAGGCCCTTGAGTGTGGAGCCGAAGCATTCATTACCAAACCTATGGACGAATATGAGCTTACGGCTCAGATACAGGCAATGCTAAAGATCAAAGAAGCAAATAACCGTAACGACATAGAAAATGAACTACTGACTGCACTGGTTGAAGCCAGGACTAGTGAGCTTAACGAAACCCATAAAGCAACACTTAATCTTCTGGAAGATTTGAGCAACGAGAATATTGCCCGTAGAAGAAGTGAGGAGGCACATCGTACAAGTGAGAGGCAGATGCGGACACTTTTCCAGACAATTCCCGACATGATCTGGCTTAAAGATAAGGAGGGTGTATACCTGGCCTGTAACACTATGTTCGAGCGTTTTTTCAATCATCCCGAGTCGGAGATTTCAGGTAAGACCGATTATGACTTTGTTAGTCAGGAATTTGCTGATTTTTTTCGCGAAATGGATCGTATAGCTATGGAAGCGGGTAAGCCCTCAGTAAATGAAGAGTGGATAACTTTTGGAGATGACGGGCATCTTGCACTTTTAGAGACAATAAAGACACCGGTGTACGGATCGCAGGGGGAGCTTATCGGTGTCCTGGGCATAGGGCGCGACATAACACAGAGGTACCAGTCTGAGCAGGAGCTGATTAAGGCAAAAGATAAGGCAGAAGAGAGCAATCGTCTTAAAACTGCTTTTCTTGCCAATATAAGTCATGAGATACGTACTCCACTCAACAGTATTCTGGGCTTTGCAGAAATGCTTAAAGAACCAGGTCTTTCAAGAGAAGATCGTCAGGAATTCATCGGTTTTATTGAGATGGGTGGGAAAAGGATGCTAAGTATAATAAACGACCTGATAGATATTTCCAAGATTGAGGCCGGTCTTACGGAGGTTAATATTTCTAGTTATAGCTTAAACGAGCAAATAGATGATCTTTATGGTTTTTTCAAACCCGCTGCGGAACAAAAAAACTTAGAGTTTCTTGTTCATAAAGGTTTGTCGGATTACGATACTGTAATAAATTCAGACAAAAGCAAGGTTGATGCGATTCTGATAAACCTAATCAAGAATGCACTTAAATTCACATCTGTCGGAACGATAGAACTAGGATACGAAAAGAAGGGCGCCCTTATTGAGTTTTATATTAAAGATACCGGAATAGGAATAAAACCGGAAAAACAGGAGCTGATTTTTGAAAGGTTCAGACAAGGAAGCGAATCAGTTACTAGGAGCTTCGAGGGGTCGGGTCTGGGTCTTTCAATTTCAAAAGCATACGCAGAGATGCTAGGCGGAAGGCTATGGGTAGAAAGTGAGCCCGACAAAGGCTCCACCTTCTACTTCACCATTCCCCATATATCCTAATGAATCGCCAGCCCTATTGTAGATACACCACTTGACAGGTCAAGAAATACACCAAGTTTATTAGTTATGTGGTATTCCGCTCCTGCGTGAAAATCAAGAAACAATGGTGCTCCCCTGTTATAATCGTCCCTGCTACCTGTATATCCATTGTCCCATGTTGTGCCGCGAAGCGCAAAACCTAGTGAGCCAGCCAGATAGAAATCCCATCTTGGATTTGCATTAAGCAGATAGTCAAAGTAATAGGTTCCTCTTACTCCCATTGGGACAACAATTTCACGATAGTTATCCTTGTGGTATGTGTAGAATGTGACAAAAGGGGCCAAAGTGAAGTTCCGTGCCACATCAAACTCGTAATTAGCATGAAATACAGGTACTATAGTGCCCACATATCCATAATAACCAGCATAACCTCCAAGACCCAGACCTAGATTCAAGGTATTGCCATACCTCTCATTATCAAACCTTCCCTGTGCAAATATACTTGTTACAGAGATTAGCAGAAGGAATAAAATAGTTGTTGTTAATTTTCTCATTTTGTTTTGTTTATAGTAAATAATAATAACGACACAAAGTTGCAAAACTATAATTCAGATATATTACATAACTAGTTCCATTTGTTACATCATTCACACATACCAAAAACCTGCGAATTATGTAACATTCTCTCAAAAAAATATAACAACTCACATGTTCGATAGTCTCAACTTTGAGGCGTTAATATTTTTATATAAAACAACAGAATAATGAAAAAAGCTATTTTAATGACCGTTTTTGCAACTCTTATGCTAAGCAGTAGTTTTGCCCAGAAAAACGGAATCAGTTTCAGGGAAAAATTATCCTTCGGACTAAAGGGAGGTGTGAATATATCAAATGTGTATGACTCAGAAGGTGAGCAATTTAATGCAGACGCGAAATTTGGCCTGGCAGCAGGTGCATTTGCATCAATACCACTAGGGAAATTTTTTGGTGTTCAGCCTGAAATATTGTTCTCACAAAAAGGATATAAGGGATCGGGTTCAATATTGGGCAGTAGCTACAGTTTTACCTATACAAGCAATTTTATTGATGTGCCCTTATTATTTGCGTTAAAACCCATTTCTCTGATTACAATAGTGGCCGGTCCGCAGTATTCGTTTCTTATAAGCGACAAGTATGAGTTTAACAGCGCAATAGTCAACACAAATCAGGAGAACGAATTTAACAACGACAACATCAGGAAGAATATACTATGTTTCCTTGGTGGCATTGATTTTAACCTGAGCAGATTAGTTATAGGAACCAGAATTGGTTGGGATATACAAGCAAATAAAGGTGACGGTACATCAACCACTCCACGATATAAGAATGTCTGGTATCAGGCTACAATAGGATTTAGGTTCTAGTTGATGAAATGTGATTATTTTTTGCGTTATTTGTACTAACAAGAATGTGATTTCCTTTAATATTGGCACAGATGAAACCTCCAAAACTAATCTCTCCTCTGGATGTAATAGATAAACCTCATGAATTGCAACCGGAACATTTTCCAATTGTTGCAATAGGGGCATCTGCAGGGGGACTTGAGGCATTGGAGCAATTATTAAGTGCAGTTCCTGGTAATACCGGAATGGCATTTGTTGTTATTCAACATCTGGATCCCACTCATAAAGGTATGTTGCCGGAGTTGTTGCAGAGAGTCACAAAAATGAAGGTTGAGCAGGTTAAGGACCGTATGGTCGTAAAAAGCGACACTGTCTATGTAATTCCGCCAAACGCCAGCATGTCAATATTACAAGGGGTCCTGCATCTCTTTGAACCGGCTGAGTCGAGAGGGCTCAGATTACCTATAGACTTCTTTATGCGGTCACTGGCAGATGACTTAATGGAATATGCGGTTGGAATTGTCCTTTCTGGAATGGGTTCCGATGGAAGCGTAGGTATGAAAGCTATAAAAGAGAATAATGGTATAGTTATGGTTCAGGATCCTGCTGATGCAAAATTTGACAGCATGCCTCGTAATGCTATGGAAGCCGTAGTTATTGATATTGTAGCTCCAGCTAAAGAGTTGCCTTCAAAACTGATTGATTTGATAAAACATTCTCCTGTAGCAAAAAAGAGTGTCGAAACGGATGTCAGAGATAACAGCGCTCTGGAGAAAATTATTATACTGCTAAGAACTGTTACAGGCAACGACTTTTCTCTTTATAAAAAAAATACCGTATACAGGCGTATAGAGAGAAGAATGGGAGTTCATAAAATTGAAAAGATATCTTTGTATGTCAATTTTTTGCTGGAAAACCCAAAGGAGCTTGAAATCCTTCTTAAAGAACTGTTGATAGGAGTTACGAGTTTTTTCCGCGATGGTGCAGTATGGGAAAAGTTGAAGGAGACAATCATTCCTTCAATTATTGCCAACAAACCCCTCGGTTCTCAGTTACGTTCCTGGATAGTAGGATGCTCAACCGGAGAAGAGGCCTATTCCATGGCCATTGTCTTTAGAGAGGTGGTTGAGAAATTAAATCCAAACGGAGGGTATTCATTACAGATATTTGCCACCGATCTTGACAACGAAGCCATAGAGACTGCCAGAAAGGGACTTTATCCACTAAATATTGAGGCAGATGTTTCATCAAAAAGGCTCAGCCGTTTTTTTATAGCATCGGACGAAGGCTACAGGGTAAAAGCAGAAATAAGGGAGATGGTGGTTTTTGCCAAGCATAATATTATTTCACATCCGCCATTTACAAAAATAGATATTTTGAGCTGTCGTAACCTACTCATTTACATGGATGTTGAGTTGCAGAAAAAACTACTGGGGCTTTTCTACTATAGTATTATACCTGAGGGATATATGGTGCTTGGGAGTGCAGAAACCCTGGGATTACAGAGTACTACATTTTCACAAGTAGATGCGAAGTTGAAAATTTATAACCGTTCTTTTCCATCGGTCTCCCCGGAATCATATGATTTCCCATCTTCCTTTTCCCGGTCGAGACCTGTTGTTGATAAGAATGATTATCAGGTCCCGGTGAATAAAACGCAGAACATACAAACACTCGCAGATCAATTATTGCTGCAAAATTTTTCACCACCGGGAGTTTTAGTGAACGATAAAGGTGATATTATCTATATAAGCGGCCATACAGGAAAATATCTTGAACCAGCAGTGGGTAAAGCAAATATGAATATTTTCGCTATGCTTAGGGAAGGTCTGCGAAACGAATTCTCTTCTGCTTTCCGAAAGGCCAT
Source organism: Bacteroidetes bacterium GWF2_40_14 (assembly GCA_001769195.1). GTDB lineage: Bacteria > Bacteroidota > Bacteroidia > Bacteroidales > UBA932 > Bact-08. The sequence goes on from MEOK01000004.1 coordinate 73,298, forward strand.
CTCAAAGAAGGAGCTAGTAGTCGTACACAATATTAAAGTTGGTACAAACGGCGGTTCTCAAATAATAAACTTAAGTATTCAGTGGATAGACAAGCCTGATCAACTGAATGGAATGTTAATGATAATTTTTACTGACGTTACAAAATTGTCATCCTTAATGGATTTGGATAAAAAAGCAGGAAAGGCATTACAGACTGTCCGTCAGGCCGAAATGGAGAAGGAGTTGCAGCTTTTAAGAGAAGAGCTTCAAAACACGATGGAAGAGATGCAGACTTCTCAGGAGGAACAAAAATCTACTAATGAAGAGTTGCAATCTACTAATGAAGAGTTGCAGTCAAGTAATGAAGAGCTTACTACCTCTAAAGAAGAGATGCAGAGCCTTAACGAAGAGCTTCAGACCGTCAACGCAGAATTACAGACAAAAATTGACGACTTTACGAATGTAAGCAATGATATGAAAAATCTGCTTAACAGCACAGACATTGCAACACTGTTCCTCGACAAGAATTTGAATATCCGTCGTTTTACCACTCAGGCAACCAGTATTTTCAAGTTAATAAAAAGCGACATTGGCCGGCCTTTAACTGATCAGGTTTCTGACCTTGTTTATCCGGAATTGGTTTCCGATGCCAAAGGGGTACTGAAGTCACTTGTTTTTGTTCAAAAGCAGGTACCTACAAAGGACGGACGGTGGTTTTCCATTCGTATTATGCCATATAGGACATTCGACGACAGGATTGACGGGCTTGTCATTACATTTGTCAATATTTCTGATATAAAACGAATAGAGCTACAATTGCAGGAGAGAGTGCAAATGTTTAACCTGATCCTTGAAGCATCGTCTGATATAATAATTAAATTATCGCCGGAATGGGACATTACTGAGTTTAATGCTGAGGCAGAGAAATTTTTCGGTTTGAAGAGCCAGAGTGCATTGAACCAGAATTTTATAAAACTTTTTGTTCCGGAACAGGAACAAAAGAGAGTTGAATTGCAAATGAACAAACAACTTAAGGATACCCAGGGGGGAATCTTTAAAATGCAAATGAAAGGAGCAGATGGAACATTATCGGATGTAGAGTGGACGGCAAAGAGACTTTTCAACGACAACAATACTATAGCAGGAATGATTATAATAAACAAAAAAATATCTAAGTCATGAATAACGATGATCTGAATTTTACTGATCCCCACATGCTGAGAATCAAAGCAGAAGAAAAACTTAAAAAAAGTGATGCTTTAAAACGGGCTTCTGAGTCTGAAACTGACATAAAAAAGCTAACACATGAACTTCAGGTGCATCAGATTGAGTTGGAGATGCAAAACGAAGAGCTGACTATTGCTTATGAAACAGCTGAAGAGGCCCTCAGAAAATTCACTATGTTATACGATCTGGCACCTATCGGCTACTTTATTCTTGATGTAGAGGGTACCATTCATGATTTGAACTTTACTGGAGCCGAAATGCTCGGAGATAGAAGGTTTAGCCTCATAAACAGTAATTTCAAATTATTTATCACAGAACAATCAATGTCTGAATTCAGCAACTTCTTCACAAAGGTTTTTGTCAGCAACGCAAAAGAATCTTGTAATGTGTTGCTTGGTTATTACAACAATCCATTATGTCAGGTTTACATGGAAGGAATCGTTACAGGCGAAGACCGGAAATGCCTGTTGTCTTTAGTTGACATTGAGCGGTTTAAGTAGTTAATTTGCTAATTTGCTAATTTGCTAATGTGCTAATGTGCTAATGTGCGAATGTGCTAATGGATAAGGGGCGGGATTTGTAGATGCTTGGTTGGAGGCTTTGGGTACCCAATTAAGGAGCATTGCGTTGAAAAAAACAACAAGCGGAAACCATGCAGCCATATATACCGGCTAAATAAGTTTCCGCATTTGTTTTTGACTGATCGAACATTTGTGGGAATTTTGCAACTTTTCTCTTTAATTGTGTAATATGTTGTCTGTTTAAAAGAGGAACTTTATACTGTGAAAACGATTTCACGGTAATAACAAGTAAAATGAACACAACTGAAGCAAAGGGTAACTGGAACGAGACAAAAGGCAAGCTAAAACAGAAATTCGCCATCTTAACTGACAATGATCTTTTGCTCGCGGAGGGCAAAGAAGAGGAGTTATATGGCAGGTTGCAAATCAAGCTGGGTAAATCAAAAGAAGAGTTGCACAAAATTATTTCGGAACTGTAATTATTCCGGAAATTCTTATGAAAACAATTGGAATCATAATTATTGTCATTGGCCTTGGATTAGCTGCGTTCTCTTTTGTAACAGTTTTTACCAAAGAGAAAGTAGTTGATTTAGGGAAACTCGAAATCACCAGGGACAAACCTCATAATCTTAATGTGTCGCCTCTTGTGAGCATAGCCGTTATTGGTTTAGGGGGTATTTTGGTATGGCTTTCATATAAGAAAAAGTAACAAACCACCTGCTTGCTGTTCTTCTACTACCCACAACATAAGTTAAGGATTGCAACAATTTTCAAATATCAGGGTGTCGGCAACAGGTGGTTTAATCTAAATAATCATGAAAGAATCCAAGATGGGTGCTCGATCGGCAGAGTTGCTCAAAGCTAATAAAGAGTTAGCCTTTCAGAATGAAGAGAAGGAAAAACGTGCTGCGGAGTTACTCATAGCAAATAAGGAACTTGTCTTTCAGAATAAAGAGAAAGAGAAACGTGCAGCAGAGTTACTTATCGCTAATAAGGAGTTGGTTTTTCAAAATAATGAAAAGGAGAAACGAGCGGCAGAGTTAATCATAGCAAACAAAGAACTTGTCTTTCAAAGTAAAGAGAAAGGGAAACGAGCGGCAGAATTATTAATCGCCGACAAGGAACTGCTATTTCAAGGCAAGGAGAAAGGGAAGCGAGCAGCGGAGTTACTTATAGCCAATAAAGAGCTGGTTTTTCAAAACAGAGAGAAGGAAAAACGTGCTGCAGAATTACTAGTCGCCAACAAAGAGCTTGTCTTTCAAAACGAAGAGAAGGAGAAGCGTGCTGCGGAATTAATAATTGCCAACAAAGAGCTTGTCTTTCAAAACAAAGAGAAGGAAAAGCGTGCTGCAGAGTTGCTTATTGCCAATAAGGAACTTGTCTTTCAAAATAATGAAAAAGAAAAGCGTGCTGCAGAGTTAATAATAGCTGACAAGGAGATAGTAATCCAAAATGAAGAAAAGGTTAAGCAAGTAGCAGAAAATAAAGAGCTTGAAGCATTCAGTTACTCTGTTTCTCATGATTTAAGGGCTCCACTCAGACATATAGGTGGTTTTGTAGATTTGTTAATTAAAAACAGTGCCTCACAACTGGACGAAACCGGGCTTAGGTATTTGAACATCATTTCTGAATCGGCCAATGAAATGGGGAACCTGATAGATGCATTGCTGACATTTTCGAGATTAAGCAGAACGGAATTGCAACGGACGAGAATTGTTTCAAAAAACATAGTCAATCAGGTGGTCAAGACCTTTCACGAAGAATTGGGGGACAGGAATATTAAAATAAACATATCGGACCTTCCAGATGTAAAGGGAGACGAAATCTTAATCAGCCAGGTATGGGTAAATCTAATCTCCAATGCATTTAAATACACCCGTAATGAAAAGAAGACTGTAATTAAGATAGGAGGAAAGACAGATAAGAATTATACAACATTTTACATTAAGGATAACGGTGTAGGATTCGACATGAAGTATGTTGATAAACTATTTGGTGTTTTCCAGAGGCTCCATAAAGCCAGAGATTTTGAGGGGATAGGAATAGGACTTGCCAATGTAAACAGAATTGTGGTGAGGCATGGTGGAAAGTGCTGGGCAGAGAGCGAAGTAGGTAAAGGCGCAACGTTTTTTTTCAGTATACCTGAAGTATAACAATTATTAAAAGAAAATGAAAACAGAAGTAAAAAGAATTCTTATTGTCGATGACAGTCCTAAAGATATTGAGTTGACAATCTCTGTCCTTGCACAAAACAATCTGGCAAACGAAATAGATGTTGCAGAAGACGGAGAAGAGGCACTGGACTATTTGTATAAGAGGGGTAAGTTTATTCACCAAAAAGGGAATCCGGCAGTAATTCTTTTAGATATTAAAATGCCAAAGATGAATGGGATAGAGCTTCTTAAACAAATCCGCTCAGATATTGAATTTACATCTATCCCAATAATTATGCTTACCTCTTCAAGAGAAGAAAAGGATCTTGTGGAAAGTTATAAACTGGGAGCAAATTCTTATGTAGTAAAACCTGTCGATATACCTCAGTTCATTGATGCAATCAGAGTTTTGGGACAATATTGGGTAATAATCAACCAACAACCACAATCACGTACACTTTTAGCTAACAAATAATAATTTTTCGATTCTGGCGCTATGCATAAAAAGATTAAAATACTGCATCTTGAGGACTCTTATAAGGATATTGAGTTGATACACTCACTTATTGATAGTGGAGAGCTTAATTGTGAATATTTTAGTGTTGATAACGAAGCCGATTTCATATATATACTGGAAACCAAAAAAATTGACTTAATTCTGTCCGATTATGGACTTCCAGATTATGATGGCAATGAAGCATTAAAATTTGCCAGAGACAAATACAATAACATCCCGTTTATTTTCGTTTCCGGCACAATGGGAGAAGACAGAGCTATAAATTCCATGCTCAACGGTGCTACTGATTATGTACTCAAAAACAAGATGGAAAGGTTGATTCCAGCCATAAAAAGGGCTATGCACGAACATGAAATGGAAATTAAGAGAATCCATTCGGAAAGAAGAATAAGAGAAAAGGTCGAACAAATTAAGTCTCAAAACGAAATGCTTGCCCAGATAAATAAAGAGTTATTTGTTGCCAAAGAGAGAGCAGAAGAAAATGACAAATTGAAAACGGCATTCCTTCAGAATATGTCTCATGAAATACGGACACCTCTCAATGGTATTATCGGTTTTGCCGGACTATTGGATTCAGACGATATAAGTAAGGAAGAGGTCAGGGAATTTACGGCTGTCATTAAAAGAAGCAGCAAGCGACTTCTTGAACTTGTAAACAATGTACTTGATATTTCCAGAATTCAAACGGGACAGATTGTCATTAAAAGGGAATCAATATCAGTAAATCTGATAATGAACAATTTGCAGGCCTTCTTTACTCCATTGGCTAAAGCCAGGAGCATAATACTGGATTATCATAATAAAACAGAGAAGCCGACAAAAATATTTTCCGATGAAGGAAAGCTAACCCAAGTGCTTACTAACTTAATCTCAAATGCATTGAAATTCACAACTAAGGGAAGAATCGATTATGGTTTTGATATACAAAAAGATAACATTCTATTCTATGTGAAAGATACTGGCATAGGTATCGAGGACGAGTTCAAGGAAAAAATATTCGACAGGTTCATGCAGGTAGAGCACTCGATGACAAAAAAATATGAAGGAGCAGGTCTGGGTCTGCCAATTTCCAAGGGTCTCGTACAATTGCTAGGAGGAAAAATCTGGCATGAATCGGAAAAGGACAAAGGCACTACTTTTTACTTTACTCTTCCAAAATGAATTTCATAGACTATTATAAAATATTAGGGATAGCTAAAACGGCAAATCCAAAGGAGATTAAAAATGCCTACAGGAAGCTTGCCAGAAAGTATCACCCCGATTTGAATCAGAATGACAGTGATGCAAAAAGGAATTTTCAGCAGATAAATGAAGCAAATGAAGTGTTGAGTGATCCTGAAAAACGCAAGAAATATGATTTGCACGGAGAAAACTGGCAGCATGCCGAGGAGTTTGAAAATAGAAAGAATCAACAACGACAATCTGAGACAGATTTTTCGGGTTTTTTTGAATCGATGTTCGGAGGAGGTTCTGCAGGAGGAAGGGGCAGACAAGTTAAATACAGGGGAGAAGATTATAATGCAGAATTACACCTCAATCTAACCGATGCATATATAACACACCAACAAACATTAACGGTTAATGGACGTAACATAAGAATAACAGTTCCTGCCGGAATTGAAAATGGGCAGACAATTAAAATATCTGGTCATGGAGGTCCGGGGATAAATGGGGGGCCTAATGGAGATTTATATATTACATTTTCAATTTCAAACCATCCCCTTTTTAAGCGACTTGGCGATAATCTCTATACAACTGCAGAACTGGACCTGTACACAGCAGTTCTTGGAGGAGAAATAACGATAGACGCCTTAATGGGGAAAGTAAAGCTAAAAGTCAAACCTGAAACACAAAACGGAAGCAAAATCAAACTTAAAGGGAAGGGATATCCAGTATACAGAAAAGAGGGGATTTTTGGCGACCTGTATATCACATATGTTGTGAAAATCCCGACAAACCTGACAGACAGTCAGAAAGCCCTATTTATTGAGTTATCAAAGTCATGATCATATTAAGAAGCCATGCAAACCGAATATTATATTACAATTGATGATTTCTGCGCAAACTATAATGTAGAACCGTCATTCATCAACTCTCTTCAGGAAAATGGATTGATAGAAATTGAGAGAATCAATGAATCAAGGCTTATTAATGCTGAACAACTCCGTGAATTAGAAAAGATTGTGAGTCTGTTTTATGATCTGGATATTAATCTGGAGGGTATTGAGACAATAAATCACCTTTTGGAGCGAATAAAGGAGATGCATACAGAAATTATTGCACTAAGAAACAGGCTTCGTCTTTACGAAGCAGATGAAAAATTTATACACAACCTTAATAAAACAAGAAAAGATGAAAATAGTCATTAACAGCAAAAGACGGATTTTTGCTATTCAAAAAGAGTTCAGCTCCATGTTTCCCACACTTGAGATTCTATTCTATGCAAAACCAAGTAATTCCGGAGGTGCTCACTCAGAAAAACTTATAACACATGGCAGCAGGTCACTTAAAGACTGCAGAGCCATTCACGAGGAGGGGGTACTGGAAATACTGCCTACTATGACCATATCTGAATTAAAATCCAGATTTAGCGATACATATGGACTAAAAGCAGAGGTTTTCCCTAAACCCGTTGATGGTATCCTCGGAAATCCTGTGGTCGATGACAGAGCTATGGGTGAGATTTAATAATTTTAACAACCACATCATTTACAATAAAATATAATATCATGAGTGTATCAAGTAACAAAACAGTACCGGCAATACTAATAACATTAATTGTTATTCTTGCCATAACAAGCGGTTTGCTGCTAAAGGCAAACTACACAAAAAAGACAAATCTTAAGTCAGAGCTGACCAGGTCTGAACAGTTATTGTCCGAAAAACTTACAATAGAGGCTGAGTTGGATAAAACTAAAGCAGCCGTTGTGGATTTACAGACAAAGCAGGCCGACAAGGAAGCAGAGCTTGCAGAGATTCAAGGCAAACTATACGAGAGGGAAAGAAGGATAAAAGTGTTGTCCGGGGTAAACACAGAACTTCTAAAAAGCCGGATTGAAGCAGCAGAGCTTAGAAAGGCAAAAGCCGATCTTGAGAAGGAGCAGGCAGATTTAAAATTGAGTTATAAGGCAAGTGAAAAAGAAATTGAGACTTATAAATCTACTATTGGCGCGATGGAGGCCCAAAAGACTATTCTTAATGCCCGGCTTGAGAAGGCATTGACCTATAACACCGATAATTTTTTGATTAACGCAACAAAATGGCTCAAGAAGGAAAAGCTTACAACAAGAGCGGTGAGAGCTAAAAAGCTAACCGTTACTTTTGATATTCCAACAAAGCTGACAGATAAGGTGAGTTTCAAATTGGTTTCGCCTTCTGGCAACATTGTAAGTTCAGACGACAATTCAATCACACTTATTTCAAAAGATAACCTGAATTCAAGAGAAATTGAATTTACCTATACCCCTCTTGGGAAAATGGAGAAAGGCATATACAAGATTGAGATACAATATAAAGGCAACGTTATAGGCAACTCCAGGATACAATTCAGGTAATTTGCTAATTTGCTAATTTGCTAATTTGCTAATGTGCTAATGTGCTAATGTGCTAATGGGTTAATTGGAGGTACAAGGTACACAATGTGCGTCCCCATATATCCACCCATGTACCCACCCATGTGTCTTTATTAAAATTATGTACATTTGTGCATGAGAATACTTATAGTTGAAGACGAACCTAAGGTAGCATCATTCATTAAAAATGGTCTTGAAGAGAGTTATTATGAAGCTGACATCGCTTATGACGGGTTGTCTGCAGAAAAACTCATCCGGCAGTATAAATACGACCTTTTTATACTGGATATTATAATTCCCCAAATCAGTGGTCTGGATTTGTGTAAGAAACTTAAAAAATCGATGTCCAACATTCCGGTATTAATGCTGACGGCCCTTGGTACAACTGACGATAAACTTGTGGGATTTGATGCGGGGGCAGATGATTATCTGGTCAAACCCTTTGAATTCAGAGAATTACTAGCGAGGATACGAGTGTTGTTAAAGAGGACAAACAGGCCACACGATAGTGTAAACAAACTTGTTGTAGGGGATCTGGAACTGAATCTCGACAGGAAAACTGCTCGCAGAGGTGATCAGGATATTGAACTTACTGCCAAAGAAATAACTTTGCTTGAATACTTTATGAGAAATGAAGGGAGGGTTCTGTCCAGAAATGATATTGCAGAAAAAGTCTGGGATATCAGTTTTGATTTTAGTACAAATGTGGTTGATGTTTATGTGAATTTTCTCAGGAAAAAAATTGACAAGGGATTTGAAAATAAGCTGATACATACAAGGATTGGTTTTGGATATATTTTTGGAGAGTTTTAAGATGCAGATAAGAACCCGATTGACAATACAGTTTCTTCTTCTTGGAGGAATTATCATGATGATTGCATCATTGGCTATTTATTTTTCATCGGCAAGTTATCGTAAGGAGAGTTTCTATAATCGTCTTGAAAGTAAGGCAATGAATACTGCAAAATTACTTATTGAGATTGATGAAATTGACGCAAATCTTCTGTTTAAAATAGAAAAAGACAATCCCGTAAACTTGCCAAATGAGAAAATTATTATCCTCAATTACAAGAATGATATTTTATATAGTTCCGATGAAAGAGGGGAAATAAAAATAAAGAAGGAAATTCTTGACCGTGTAAGACTCGACGAAAGGGTCTCATACAGACAGGATCGGTTTGAGGTATTAGGTTTATTGTACACAGAAAGATATGACCGTTTTGTAGTTATTGTTGCTGCTACAGATGTCGTCGGATTTTTAAAACTCTCAAATTTAGGGATAGTTCTGGCAATTGTGTGCCTGATTAGCCTCATTATGTTTTTTGTTGCGGGATGGTTTTATTCTGGAAGGGCCCTCAAGCCAATTTCGGATGTTGTTAAGAGAGTTGAGGAGATTACGATCACCAGTTTGAATTTAAGAGTTTCAGAAGGCAACGGCAGCGACGAAATTGCCAGACTGGCTAAGACATTCAATAGAATGCTTGAAAGACTGGAAACTTCCTTTTTAGTGCAGAAAGATTTTATTGCTAACGCATCACATGAACTTAGAACGCCTCTCACATCCATTAACGGACAACTGGATGTACTTATGATGAAAGAGAGGTCGTCGGCAGAGTATAAAGTAGTTCTCTCTTCTGTATTAGAAGACATTAAGTTGCTTATTGACCTTTCTAACCGATTATTGTTGATAGCCAGAACAAGCACGGAAAGTTCTGGTAATTTAAAAACAAAGGTGCGGGTAGACGAAATTATGTGGCAATCACAGGAAGAGATGAAAAAATTCAAAAAGAATTTCCATATTAACATTTTCATAGATGATTCTCTTACCGACTCAGAACAAATGACTGTCTTTGGCGATGACTATTTGTTAAAAACAGCTTTTTCCAACATAATTGACAATGCCTGCAAGTACTCATCTGACCATACTGTTAATTTAAGGATGGAACATTTAGAAAATCATATAAGAATTCTATTTGAGGACAAAGGAATGGGTATTCCGGCGGGTGAACAAGAGAAGATTATGGAGCCATTTTACCGGGGGAGCAATGCGAAATCATTTTTAGGTAGTGGAATTGGCCTTCAGCTTGTGAACCAAATAATCAAAAATCACCATGGAACAATAAATATATCTTCAGAACTTGGCTTAGGTACCACTGTGAGCATATCGCTGCCCACTATCGGATAGAGATTTAATTTTAATCTCATTTTAATCTCATTTTAATCTGTGTTTAATAAAGTAGGATTATAATTGTTGAGAATATTGAATTAACATATATAATTATGAGTTTATCTAGAGAAAAAACAGTATCGGCATCCCTGATAGCTTTGATAGTTATTCTTGCCATTGCAGGTCTTTTGCTGTTGAAGGCCAATATCACAAAAAAGTCATACCTCAAATCTGAGTTGCTTAGATCGGAACAATTATTATCGGAAAAACTTGCAGTAGAAAAGGAGTTAGATAAGTCTAAAGCCGATTTTGCAGAATTGCTGGGAAAAATGAAGGAGACTGAAAAATTGCTTGCTGAAGTCCAAGGCAAATTAAATGAGAGGGAAAGGAAAATCAGCTCTTTAGCAGGTGTGAATAATTCACTGTTAAAATGCAAAAAGGAGTCGGAGGAGCTAAAGAAAAATAAAGCAGATATTGAAAAAGAGCTTGCAGATCTCAAGGTGAGTTTTGAAAAATCCGCTAATAAAAACAAAGAATTTATGTCGGCCATTGCTTCTTTGGAGGCAGAGAAAACAAATCTTAAAGCCAGTCTGGAAAAGGCTGTCACCTATAACACCGATAACTTTTTGATTAACGCATCAAAATGGTTAAAGAAAGATAAGCTTACTACAAAAGCTTGCAGGACAAAAAAACTTAACATAACTTTTGATATCCCAAATAAGCTGACAGATAAAATCAGTTTTAGATTAATTTCACCATCTGGGAAGACAGTGAGTTCAGATGAAAGTTCAATTATTTTGACATCCAAAGAGTTCGGTGACACAAAGGAGATAGAATTAGCCTATACACCCGAAGAGAAACTGGAAAAAGGTATCTATAAAATTGAAATTCTGTATAATGGTAATATTATCGGCAATAGCCGGATAAAATTCAGATAGATGTTCCAAATGTTTTTAGTTTGTTTAATTTCAACCCGTCGCAAGGCGGGTTTCTTATTATTCAATTTTTTGGCACATTAACCCATTAGCACATTAGCACATTAGCACATTAGCACATTAGCACATTATATCTCCCCAATCTTATCAAACATTTTCCTGAAGGTATTCCATGGTGTGTTTTCGCCTGCTTTCAGGTCTATGGTCCTGCCATAAAAGCCATCAAGAAATGTCTTTGTGCCTGACCATACTGTCTCCATGACGCCAAGGAAGCGTTCATTCATCTGTTTTGATGAATTTTTCCGGAACCTGACCATATCTTCTACCTGCATTACAGCACTGGTTGGATTTCTAAAAGGGCAGGTCATCACGCTCAACCCCTTCATGGAAAACATTGCAGCAGTAAGATCGGGCCTTTCGTAATGCCAGTCGCAAATGACAACATCTTTGGGTATCATGTCAATAGCCCTGTGTGTATTGTTGTAGCTCCCTTCCCAACGGCCCAGACCAATGGTTCTTCCATCCAGTAATCTGTCGCCCCACATCCACATTCCACGGCCCTTACCGGCCAGATGGTCGCGAAGAACACAAACTTCTCCGGCAAATAGTTCCGCCTTGTCGCGTCCTGCACAACGTGGACACTTATCGTTACCAATGTCAAACACCTCATCCATACCTGCGTGGAATGCATCACTTTTAAAAACATTACATATTTCGTCAATCACATCAAATATAACTGTGTGGACATCGGGGTGCAAAGGACAGTAACTTTTCATGTTGAACCCGTTAAGAATAACCTTTGTAGTATCAGGGATTTTTGGAACAGGTGTTTCGTCGAACTGAGGATATACGCTCAAAAGCTTACCCGGCCCTCTGCTGCCTGACTGATGTCCAAGCATGTCGATAAGAGGAATAAGCAGGATATTGTATTTCGCACAGGTTCTTACAATTTTCCGCACCTCTCTCTTTGACAAGGCTAATGTGTCCACAAGTTCAGGATGACTTTTGTATTTGTATTTGTACTCAACTCTCAGGACAAGTGTGTTTACTTGCCTTGGTGCAAGTTCTGTTTCGATGAAATTTACAAATTCGTCAAGCACATCCGGAGTGGGCAATGCAATGCAGAATCCTCTCACGGGCAGCAATGTGTCCAGCCTTGACTGGGCAGTGGCCATTGTGGTGACTGCAAAAATCACCATCATAGATAACAGGGTGGCAGTTAGTTCTCTTTTCATATATTTTAGTATTAAGGTTAGAAAATTTGTAAAAGGTACATGGAAAATGGAGACTAAGGGATATGGGCACACCTGCATGTACCCAAACACTCTATAAATTTACAAATAATTTAAGAAATACTTTATCTTTGACTAAGACTGCCAAAAATACTATTATGAAAAATACAATTCTCACAATCGCGCTTTTTGCACTTTGCTCTTGTGGAGACTCATCCAAAGAGGTTTATAAAGATCCGTCGGCACCAATTGCTAAAAGGGTGGAAGATTTACTTGGAAGAATGACCCTTGAGGAGAAGGCTGGCCAGATGAACCAGTTTGTAGGCCTTGGGTACATGAAAACATCTGCTGATGTATATCCGGGAGTTACAATTGCAGATGTAGAGAAATTGACAAGCGATGGATTGATTGGTTCGTTTCTACATGTTCAGGCAATAGAAGATGCTAACTACCTTCAGTCCCTGGCTATGAAAAGCAGGTTGCAGATTCCAATTATTTTTGGAATTGACGCAATTCACGGAAACGCAAATGCCCCCGATAATACTGTTTACCCTACAAATATCGGTCTGGCATCTTCATTTGATACATCTATGGCATATGCTATTGCTCGTCAGACTGCCAGGGAGATGAGAGCCATGAACGTGCACTGGACATTCAATCCAAATGTAGAGGTGGCCCGTGACCCTCGCTGGGGGAGGGTAGGTGAAACATATGGTGAGGACCCATATCTTGTTTCGCAGATGGGGGCGCAAACGGTAAGAGGATATCAGGGAGAGTTGAACAGCAAAGATGATGTGCTTGCCTGTATAAAACATTTTGTGGGTGGCAGTCAGCCCGTAAATGGCGCAAACAGTGCTCCCATAGATGTGTCGGAAAGAACATTAAGAGAGGTTTTCTTCCCTCCTTTTAAAAGTGGGGTAGATGCTGGGGCTCTCTCACTCATGACAGCGCATAATGAGGTTAATGGAATTCCTTGTCATTCAAACGTATGGCTTGTTGATGAGATTCTTAGGAAAGATTGGGGGTTCAAAGGATTTGTTGTGAGTGACTGGATGGATATTGAACTTCTGCACACTGGTCATGCAACTGCAGAAAACCTGAAAGAGGCAATATACCAGTCAATAATGGCAGGAATAGACATGCACATGCACGGCATAAACTGGAACGAGAATGTGTGCGAGCTTGTAAGGGAGGGTAGGATATCTGAAAAGAGGATTGATGAATCTGTTAGACGGATCCTTACAATGAAGTTCCGCCTCGGGTTGTTCGAGGAGCCTTTTGCGGATCCTCTCAAAACCATGAGTATCCGTCTTTGTCCGGAACACAGGGCAACGGCTCTTGAGGCTTCGCGGAACTCAATTGTCCTTCTTAAAAATGACGGAATTCTTCCAATAGAAGAGAGTAGATACAAAAGAGTTCTTGTAACAGGAATCAACGCGAATGACCATAACATCCTTGGTGACTGGTCTGCACCGCAGAGAGAGGAAAATGTAATTACGGTGCTGGAAGGCATCAGGGAGGTTGCGCAGGACTGTTCCGTATCTTTTGTAGATCAGGGCTGGGACCCGCGCAATATTGACCCGGCAAAGGTTCGGCTGGCAGAACTTGAGGCAAGAAAGAGCGACCTTAATATCGTTGTTGCAGGAGAGTACATGAACCGGACAATGTGGAACGACCGCACTTGTGGAGAGAATGCCGACCGTACCGATATTAATCTGGTGGGGCTTCAGGATGAGCTGATTAAAAGGGTAGCGGCTTCAGGCAAACCAACCATACTTGTTCTTATTACCGGCAGGCCACTCTCAACTGAGTGGGCATCGGAGAACCTTTCTGCAATCATAAACGGTTGGGAGCCGGGAATGTACGGAGGAAGAGCAATTGCGGAGATAATTTACGGGAAAGTGAACCCATCGGCAAAGCTTCCAATTACAATTCCCCGCACCACGGGCCAGATTCAGATGGTATACAACCACAAGCCGACAATATTCGAACATCGGTATGTAGTTACCCCGAGTACTCCTCTCTATCCTTTTGGGTATGGCCTCTCTTACACAAAATATGAGTATTCCAACCTGAAGCTCTCTTCGGACAGCAATGCAGCAGGCGAAATTAATAAAGGAGAGGGAGTAGGTGTCACTGTCACTGTAAAGAATACCGGAAGCAGAGATGGTGTGGAGATTGTGCAGCTTTATATCAGGGACCGCTTCAGCAGCGTTACACGTCCTGTAAAGGAACTGAAAGATTTTGCCAGAGTTTCATTAAAAGCAGGTGAGAGCAAGGATATAAGTTTCAAAATCACACCGGACAAGCTGATGTTTCTTGACAAGAACCTCAAGCCGGTTCTTGAACCCGGAGAGTTCATTGTTATGGTTGGAACATCTTCGCAGGACGATGACCTGCTCACCAAAAGCTTTTTCGTCAAGTAGTGTGCGTCCCCAAGTACCCCTCAACGTCTTTCAATTCTACAAACGACTCATTGAGCTGATGATATTGAAGCACTTCAGAATCCTTGAGACCGGAACCGGTGAGAATGATTACCACAGAGGCGCTTTGTTCAATTTTGCCTTGTTCGCGGAGTTTTTTAACTGCAAAAAGTGATGTTGCCGATGCAGGTTCTACAAAGTAACCCGATTCTGCCAACCGCCTCTGAGATTCCAGAATCTCCTCCTCAGTAACACTCTCAGCCAGCCACCCATACTTATATGCCTTGTCTATGATTTCATCGCCACCCATGGGGTTTCCAGTTGTAATTGCCTCGGCTACTGTATGAAAGTTGGAAAATGGGATTACCTCTCTGCGGCCTTGCTTAATTGCACTCACGATTGGGCTGTTGTTCAGAGCTTGTACCACTATCATTTTGGGAACCTTTTCAATTATTCCGGCCCTCTTAAGTTCGTTATATCCCTTGAAAATTCCGCGGATATGTCCACAAGCCGATGTTGGTATTGCAATATAGTCAGGAACCTCTCCCTCCATCTGCTCAAACATCTCGAAGGATGTCATTTTGTATCCCTCCGTGCGAATAGGGCCATTACCGGAAACAATCCTCAAATTCATTTTTTTAGCCAGACTCAAAACCTGCTTTTTCATCTCAGAATAATCTGGGGCAATTATCTTCAGGACAGTGGCTCCATGAATGCCCATGGCTATAACTTTCTCCTTGGGAGTGAATTCAGGCACAAAAACAATAATCTTAATACCGGACTTTGCACCATATGCAGAGATTGAGCTTCCCATGTTGCCTGTAGAGATAGTGGCGCTTACAGATTCTCCCATCTCCTTTGCCATTGCAATACAAGCAAGGGACCCTCTGTCCTTGAAGCTCCAGGTGGGGTTCTGAGTCTCGTTCTTCAGAAGAAGGTTGTCCAGGCCGGTAAAATCAAGAAGTTTTTTGTCGGCTTTTATGAGAGCTGTATTGCCTTCGCCAAGTGAGATAGAGATGTCTATTTTAGTGAAAGGGAGAAAGTCGGCAAACCTCTCCCATAAATACCTGCCGCTCTTAGTTCTTGCATTTTCAAGTCCATCTATATGAACCTCAAGTGACTCTCCATTCTCTGCAAACTCCTCTATCCTTTCAAAAGGGTATTCAAGATTCGTCAGAGTAGATACAAGTTTAACACCGCTCTTCATTGTGCTGATTGTTTGCCGTTGTTAGTATTTGCCAATTGGCATCATGTACAAAGGTTCCTCTTCTTCCGGAAGTTGCATTATGGCTTTGACAGTTGCATCTACGAATGCCCCTATTGCACAAGTCCCCAGATGAAGCGCCTCTGCCTGAAGATATACATTTTGGGCTGAGTGACCAAGGTCCATGCATACATATCTTTCACGACCTCTTTCGCCATACTTTTTTGTCATTCTACTGTAAACTGCACTATAGAAAAGGCATGCAGGAGCAGCTTCAATCATTTTCTGATTGTATGACGCTACCGCCAGCTCCTTCTTGACATCTTTGGCAATGACTCTGACTATAGAATGATTCTTGGCGTCGTATTTGTAAACTCCGGGTTCCAGACCGTTAATGTTCCCTACAAGCAGATAAATTTCAAGCGGATAGAGAGCTCCAGCAGAAGGTGCAGTTCTGAAACCTCCCCTTGTCTGAGGGAAATCCAGTGGTTTGGTAATTCCATAAGCGGCCCATAAAATCTGCGAGATATTTTCAATTGTAACCCCGTCATTTAAGAATTTTCTCTGTGATCTTCTTGTTGCCATTGTCTCCTCTACAGAAACAGTGCCTTTAAGATTTGGAGCGGGTAGTTTGTAGGTTAATTGTTCACCCGCCACTTTTTCCTGTGCAGGGCTTAAAACCGGTAATAAAGCCAACACAAATAAGCAAATAAATAATTTTGTTTTCATAGGGATATGTTTTAATTCTGATTTTCTTCAAATATACTAAATTAGCTTTTTTATCGTACATTCGCGGCCTAAAAATTTACTGAATGGTTTCATGTGACGGTTTGTGCGTAGAGTTTGGCGGGAGTGTATTGTTTGAGAATATCTCTTTTGTAATCAACGAAAAAGACAGAATAGCCCTGATGGGGAAAAACGGAGCCGGAAAATCTACCCTGCTCAAAATCCTTGCAGGAGCACGTCAGCCGTCGAGAGGAGTGATCTCTGCCCCCAAAGACTCTGTAATAGCATATCTTCCTCAGCATCTGATGACAGAAGATGGTCGGACAGTCTATGATGAGACCGCAATGGCCTTCTCTCACCTACACGACATTGAGGCAAGAATTGCAGAGATAAACAAGCAGCTGGAAGAGCGTACAGACTATGATTCCGACGAATATTATAAGCTCATTGAGGAGCTTACATCTGTGAGTGAAAAGTATTATGCCATAGATATATCAAATTATGAGGAGGATGTAGAAAAGGTACTTCTTGGCCTTGGTTTTATGAGGGAAGATTTCCTGCGGCAGACCACAGAGTTCAGCGGAGGATGGAGAATGCGTATAGAACTTGCAAAGATTCTTCTACTGAAGCCCGATGTAATTCTGCTGGACGAGCCTACAAATCACCTCGATATGGAGTCCATAATGTGGTTGGAAGATTTTCTGATAAATCAGGCAAAGGCAGTTGTGCTTATATCACACGACAGATCGTTTGTAGACAGAGTGACAAACAGAACCATAGAACTGACTATGGGGAGGATATACGACTACAAGGTAAACTACTCACATTATCTGGAATTACGCAGGGAGCGCAGGGAACAGCAGCAAAAGGCATATGAGGAGCAGCAGAAGATGATTGCCGAAACTCGCGAATTTATTGAACGATTCAAGGGGACATATTCAAAAACAAATCAGGTACAGTCGCGGGTGAAGACACTTGAAAAGCTTGAATTACTTGAGGTTGATGAGATAGACACCTCTGCCCTCAGACTTAAGTTTCCCCCATCGCCCCGTTCAGGCAACTATCCCGTAATAATGGATTCTGTTGGGAAATCATACGGCCATCACAATGTTTTCGCAAATGCTACAATTACTGTGGACAGAGGAGATAAAGTAGCTTTTGTAGGAAGAAACGGCGAGGGAAAATCGACTTTGGTAAAATGTATAATGAAGGAGATTGAGCATGATGGTAAGTTGACCCTGGGCCATAATGTGCAGATTGGTTATTTTGCTCAGAATCAGGCATCACTTCTGGAAGAAAATCTAACAGTTTTTCAGACGATTGATGATGTTGCGGTTGGAGATATCAGGTCAAAAATCAGGGACCTTTTGGGCGCCTTTATGTTTGGCAGGGACGATGTGGACAAAAAAGTAAAAGTACTATCCGGAGGAGAGAGAACCCGTCTTGCAATGGTTAAGCTGCTTCTGGAACCGGTTAATCTGCTGATACTTGACGAGCCCACTAACCATCTGGACATGCGCACCAAAGACATACTCAAACAGGCTCTTGTCTCTTTCGATGGCACTCTCATTGTGGTCTCTCACGACCGTGATTTTCTGGATGGCCTTGTATCAAAGGTTTACGAGTTTGGCAACAAAAAGGTGACAGAGCATCTGGAAACCATTCAAGGTTTTCTTGAGAAGAAGCGGATGCAACATCTACGGGAGATAGAGCTCAGCGGCAAGTAGCTACCAGCAATTTATGAGATAAGCTCCATGAAGCTTTTTTTAAAAGCATCAGATATTGGGATTAAACTTTTTCCAAACACAATTCTGTTATGTTCAATTGTTTTAACCTTTGAGACATTTACAATAAAAGAGCGATGTACACGGGCAAATACTTTTGAAGGAAGAGAGGTTTCTATACTTTTTAATGTCGAAAGAGTTAAAATCTTGCCGGATCTTTCTGTATAAATGGCAACATAATCTCTTACAGCCTCAAGGTAAATAATGTCGTTAAAATCAATTTTGTGAAGTTTGTAATCTGCTTTTACCATTATACTGCCAGATTCCAGCTGTTCAGATGGGATAGATCCTGTAATAAAACGCTGGGCTTTTTGTGCAGATTTTAAAAAATCGGAATAACTTATCGGTTTTAACAAATAATCAATTGCATCTACTTTAAAGCCTTCCAGAGCATATTGATCAAAAGCGGTGGTAAAGATTACCTTAGTCTTGTATGTATCTATTACTGAGGCCAATTGGAGACCCGAAAGATTTGGCATCTGAATATCAAGAAAGATTAAATCCACTTCATTGGTCTTCATGGCAGCCAGCGCATCAATTGCGTTGTTATAAAAACCGAACGCTTCCAGAAAGGGAGTCTTGTTTATATAAGAAGCAATCAGATCCAGAGCCAGAGGTTCATCGTCTACGGCAATACATTTAATTTTCATAACCATCTGTGTTTATGGGAACTATAACACGCGCGAGAAATTCATTGTCTTTCGTTTCCGTTACAAGAAGGTCCCTGTCTGGATAGAGCAATGAAAGGCGTTTACGGAGATTTTCCAGACCAATCCCGGATCCGCTTTTATCTTCAGTTGTTTTAGGGAAAGAGCTATTTCTTACAGAGCATATTACCGCATTCTCTGATTCAATTTCAATTTTAATTTCGATAAAAGAATGCTCTTTTGGATTAACACCGTGTTTAAATGCGTTTTCCACTACAGAGATAAAAAGCAGGGGCGGAATTGTAATTCCCAGGACATTTTCAGGCATGTCCAATGTAACTGTAACATTTTTTGGTAATCTTAATTTCATAAGATTGCAATACCCTTCTACGAATTCCATCTCTTTTATTAAGGGGATTTTTTCTCGGGATGCTTCATATAACTGATAACGGAGCATCTCGCTGAGACTATGAACGGCAAACTGAGCCTGTTCCTGATTAAAGGAAATCAATGCATAAATATTATTGAGGGAGTTAAACAGAAAATGGGGGTTAAGCTGACTCTTTAACTGAAGCAATTCGGCGGCAGTATTTTCCTTTTCAAGTTGCTGCATCTTAGATTGAACCCCATACCAGCGCCCCGTCATTTTAATAGCAACACTAACACAAACCACCATTACATGAATGATTATGGTCACAACAAAAGGCATACCCCTGGGAGGTTCGACGTGTCGTCCGGGCTCAAGAGCCATGAAGTATTCTCTTGCAAAGTCTAATGTCAAACTTAATATCGTGATAATGATAAAATTCCAGACAATAAACATGAACGTGTTTTTATTAAACAGGTATCTGTTTATGAGGTAATGATAATTAAAATAGAAGATTAAAATATAAGTCAAGGGCATTAATAATATTCCTAAGCCACGATCAAAACTTATTGTTTCTCCACGTAATATTCCAAAAATGAATGGCATAGACATTATCCCCCCCCAAATGAACATGTGGGTGAAAATCACGATTCTCTTATTTGTCTTAGGCAACATGGCGGGGAAATTTATATGTGAAGATAAGGATTTTATAATTATTCGTAGCGAAGTGCAACTATAGGATCCATTTGTGAAGCCTTTTTTGCCGGATACCAGCCAAAGAAGACACCAGTGGCAAAGCATACACAAAACGAAAGAATGATAGATGCAATATTGACAATGAAGGGCCATCCCAGTATTGATGAAGTAATGAAAGTAAGTAATATCCCAAACAAGATTCCCACAACCCCTCCAATTAAGGAGATTATTATGGACTCAGTAAGAAATTGCATAAGAATATCCCACTTTAAAGCTCCAATAGCCATCCTGAGCCCAATCTCCTTAATGCGCTCAGTAACCGTAACATACATAATATTCATAATGCCAATTCCTCCTACAATCAACGAAATTGCAGCAATTGCTGCTAAAAGAGCAGTAAGCATCCCTGTAACATTAGAGATCATCGAAAGCATCTCGGCCTGTGTCCTGATTTCAAAGTCCGGTTCATCTGTTGGTTGAAGCTTGTGAGTTCTTTTGATGATTAAGGACATCTCTGATACTGCATCAGCAGAGAGTTCTTCTGTGAGGGCATTTGCAAATATTGAATGGTAGTAGGTTATTGCCAATATCCGTTTTTGAACAGTTGTATATGGCAGATAGACTACATTATCCTGATCTTGTCCCATAGCATTTTGCCCTTTTGATTCCAGAATGCCGATTACTTTAAGGGGCATATTGTTGAACCTTATGAATTGCCCCACGGGATATGTACCATCTGAAAATAGTTCATCAACTATGGTTTTTCCTATTAAGCACACCTTGGCGGCATTATCTACATCACTTTGTGTAAAGAGTATCCCTCTTTCAAGGTTAATTTCACGAATGGAGAAAAAGGGAATATCTACCCCTTGCAGAGATGATGGTGTATTGTTTGTTCCAAATACCAGTTGTCCGCTCGCATTAACTGAGGGCGAAACGGCTTTTATCATTTTTGCTTCTCTTTTAATTGCATCAACATCCTCTTTAGTCAATGACTTCGCATTCGACGAACCCATACTTACACCCCCCTTCTGTTGCGATGAAGGAGAGATGAAAATCATGTTTGAACCGGTTGAGGAGATTTCGTCCCTGATATTTTGCGTGGAGGCTTGTCCGAGGGCAATCATTGCAATGACAGATGAGATGCCTATGATAATTCCCAACATTGTCAATATTGCCCTTGTTTTGTTCCTTACAAGTGCGTTATATGCTATTCTTATATAATTGTACCATTTCATATTTCAAATCTGTTTACAGGTCATTATTATCTAAAATTGGCAGCTGAGCAAGGGCATCTTCTGCCGAAAGCTGACTTATTGGAGAGTCTCCCACAATCAACCCGTCTTTAAGACGAATTGCCCTTGTTGTAAAATTCGCAATGTCAGGCTCGTGAGTGACAAAGACAATACATTTACCCTCTGAATTCAACTTTTGAAACAAAGTCATAATCTCGTATGATGTACGGGTATCCAGATTGCCAGTAGCCTCATCTGCAAGAATCAAGACAGGATCGTTTACCAAAGCCCTGGCTATTGCAACTCTTTGCTGTTGTCCGCCGCTGAGTTGATTTGAATAGTGTCTGCTTCTGTCACTTAGCCCGACAAGATTAAGTGTGAACAGAGCTTTCTCTTTTCTCTCTCTTGGAGAAATTGTAGGATTATACAAAAGGGGCAACTCAACATTTTCCAATGCAGAGGTACGAGGCAAAAGGTTATATGACTGAAAGACAAAGCCAATTTTTCGATTGCGTAATTGGGACAACTCCTTGTCGTTTCTGTTGGAGACAGTAGTTCCATCAATATAGTACTCTCCCGATGTTGGCTTGTCCAGACAGCCTAATATGTTTAGTAATGTACTTTTACCAGACCCACTCGCTCCCATTATAGATACAAACTCCCCTTCCTGTACACCAAAAGATACAGATCTTAAAGCATGTACTTTCTCGGTCCCCATTATAAAAGAGCGGGATAGTTTTTCGATTCTCAATATTTCATTTTTCATTTCAGACATAAAATATTATAGTGCTGTGTGTCTTTCTCCCGGAGGAGGAGTTGGCAATATACTTGCCGATGATTTTTTTGTGACGGTTTTTTCTATGCCTACGACAAGTTCGTCGCCACTTTTAACTCCGGATAATATTATTGAAGTTATACCGTCTGTTGCCCCGGCTGTCACAGGGACCGCTTTAAACCCTTTTTCTGTTTTTATCCATACTTTATTTCCTTTTATGTTTTCATTTTCAACAATGTAGTTACCAATATTTGCAGGGTCAGGAGTAAAGTATAGTGCTTCTGCCGGAACACAAATGCCTTTTGGAGACTGTGTTATAATAGATATGTTTGCAGTCATGCCCGGGAAAAGTTTCTCGTCAGGATTTGGAGCAGAGATAATTACGGTATAAGTAACAACATTCTGTACAACAGCAGGCTCAAGTCGTATTTGAGAAACGGTACCTCCAAATTTTTCTCCCGGATATGTGTCAACAATGAAATCTGCATATTGTCCTATCTTTATTCTTCCTATATCAGCCTCATCTACCTTTGCCTCCACCTGCATCTTTGTCAAATCATTCGCTATAGTAAAGAGGGTAGGAGTGTTAAATGATGCTGCAACAGTCTGTCCTTCGTCAACGGCGCGGCTTAGTACACGTCCGGAGATTGGGGAGTATATGTCTGCATAAGAGAGATTGATAATAGACTGTTGAAGATCTGCCTTAGCATTTGTCACCGTATTTACCGCACTGGAAAAACGATTTGTCGCATCCTCAAGACTTGCTGGGGTTGCTGCATTTTTATCGAAAAGGGCCTTTATCCTGTCATAATTCTGTTTTGCAAAGAGCGAATCGCTTTTTGCTTTATTCAGAGATGACCTGCTTTGCCTGGCTCTCTCTGATAATGTGGATTTGTCCAGTTCCGCCAGCAAATCTCCCTTTTTGACCTGGGAGTTAAAGTCGGCATAAATCCTCTTGACAATACCTGAGACCTGGGTTCCAACATCTACCTTGATAACAGGCTGTATATTGCCGCTTGCTGTTACGGTCAGTTCGAATTCCCCTTCTTGGGCAATGTATGTTATTAGTTGAACATCAGGATTTTTGCTCTTTTTTATAAATAGCATTGCAATCAAGATAATGACTACTATACCTGCTAACAAGATGATAATCTTTTTTTTCATTATTGTTTAATATTTGTTAAATTACTATTTCCAGACCCATATACACATCCAGAACCTTCCTATTCAGGAGAAAGCTGTACTTGCTTTGCAAATAATTGTTTAGTGCATTCAGGTAGTTGTTTTGCTGCTGAAGCAGTTCGGAGGTTGATATCTGACCCGCATTATATTGCAACCTGTAAGAATCGAAATTTGCCTTATATGCTTTATATCCGGTCTCTGCAGCACTTAATTTACTCTGTTCCGCAATGACCCCGTTATATTCTTGTTCGAGCTGAATCTGGATATTCGTTTCGGTCTCTTTGGCCTCTATTTCTGTCTGCTCCCGACGATATTGACTCTGTTTTACGTTAGATTTTGCCTTTCCTCTGTTCCAAAGGGGAATAGTTACAGATAATGAGAGTTGCTCGCTCAAATTGTTTGTAAACTGGTTGTTCCAGGATGTCGTACCACCGGAATATCCTGTAGAGACAGAGCCGCCTATGGAAATTGCTGGAGTTAATCCTCCTTTGGCAATTTTTACATCAAGGTTAGCCATCTCTATATTCTGATGGCTGATTTTTATGTCGGGTAACCAAGTCAGAGTCTCTTCCATAAATTTTGCAAATTCCGGTAGCCTAAGGGTTTTTACAGAGGAGGCTGAATCGGGAGCTAATACATCAATATTTGTTGATGATTCTGTGCTCAGATATTTTTTTAACTCCAGCACAGAACTCTCGCGTTTAACCCTGCTGTTTAAATAGTTGAACCTGTCACTCGCAACCTGTGCCTCAAGTAAGAGATAGTCGCTTTTCAGTATTTTACCGGCGCTTAATTGTATCTCTCCCAGCTTACACTGCTCTTCGCTTATCTTTAAAACCTCATTCTGATATTTCTGTAATTCGTCATTCATAAGAACAGACAAAAAAGACTTTATAACATTTATCACCAACAGATTTTGCGCTTGAGATATTTTAGTTTCAGACTGGTCGAGAAGTAGTTGATTTTTCCGGATACTATTTATGTTTTGTCCACCATTATAAATAGTTGCCTGAGAACTTAAACTGTAATTTCCATTAAGAACGGTATTATCAGTCTGGCCATTTTTACTTTCTGACAGACCCTGTGTAAGAGATCCACTCAGATTCGGTAACAAGTCCCTTTTAGACTGTTTCAGTTCCTCCTCTGTGCTGTTTTTGCCAATCATAAGCTTTTGTTGGCCGTAATTATTCTCCAATGCGTAGTTAATAGCATCGGTAAGCGTCATTTTTAGAGTGGGGCTGCTCTGTTGGGCAAAAACCGTCCCCCATGCAACCAGCATTATAATTGTAAATACTCTTTTCATTGTTGTTTCCTTTAACTTGTTGGTGCAAAATTATAAAGGGGAACATGAGCGTTCAAGTGACATCTATGCGCAGACAGGTTTTATCGACAGATAGTAAATATTTGCCGACGAATTCATATTTTCACTAATTTTAGTCTATAAACCAATCATAATGAAAACACTTCTTACAATGCTCATGACCATGACCGCTATTGCGGTTCAGGCACAGTTTCAGATATCCGCTCCCGGGGTAAAATGGGAGGATTCCTACTCTTTTGACAGATCCAACAACTTTAAGGTAGAGCTTTATGCAAAAAACAATGAGCTAATGCGCACACTGGAATACAAAACCTATTACCAAAGCAGCGGGAAGGACTTTATAGTAATTACGGCAGGTAAGGGGAGAGGAGACGACATTGAGACGGTTTTTGACCTTAAGAATGAAGTAGCAATTCAGATTTTTGCAAGCGATGCACCTGAACCAATGTATAATGCGGGGCGATTTAAATATCCGGCTGCAGATGAGATGAAAAAGCTGGAGATTGTACCAACAGAGGAGACCCGTACCATTGCAGGTTACCTGTGTAAGAGGTACACTTATACTTACAAAAAAATCTTTGGTTCGATATGGATCACCAATCAGGTTACTCTGCCGAACGATTACGGAATATTCCGTGCTGCCAAGATGAGTGCTTTACACAATACTCTTTCTGCCGACGGTTTTGTAATTGAAATGACCACAGAAGATGCCAAAGGGGGGAAGACAATTCTGACAACTGTTTCTATTGGCAACAATGAAAAGTTCACAAAGGTGCTCAAAGGAGTTAAAATGGGAACAGCAATCAACAAGGTCAATTACTACACGTTCTGATCATTTTTTATCGTAAACGAGTGTGACTTTTCTTTCGCCGTTAGGTGACTGGGAAACCGATGTAATTGTGAGGGTGGCACCTATCATGCTCATGACTTCGGATGACTTCATCTCCATAGTTGAACCACTGCGAATCATTGTTCGACTAATTGTAAGTGTCTGACCATCTGCCGACCATGTTGCAACAGATTTTGATGTTCCCCTCTCGGTGGTACTTACTGATTCCTTTCCATCAAGAGTGATTGTCGCAGTAGATGTGTTATCCGATCCATCTCTGCCGGTGCTTACTCTGGTGACAGTGATATTATTTCCATCCTGATTGAATGTCAGTTGTTTTGGGCCCCTGAAATTTCCATCGCCCTGAGTGCTCTTAGCCGTATTAATTGTCCATACACCTGCAAAGTTTGCCTTGGCATCCTGAGCGTATAAGTTTAGATTACAAAGAAAAAGAGAAAAAATGATTGCTATTGAAAATACAGATTTTTTCATAAAAATGTGTTTTGTTAAATTTATATAAAGTCCCGGGATTCTAGTACAATATTAAGTGTAATTATTTGATTTTTTTATTCATTTATAGTAAAACTTCCATTAATGAGAATATTTTCTGACGAGGAGCCCACCATCACATTAAAGACGCCAGGTTCTATAACATGTTTCATATAGCGGTTCCATAATTTAAGATCGTCAGGTACTAAAACAAAGCTAATAGATTTTGCCTCATCAGGCTGTAGATGAATGCGTTCGAAGCCTCTAAGTTGTTTTTCATAGGTTGTTACGGAGCTTAAAACATCGCGCAGGTATAACTGTACCACTTCGTCGCCGGCAATACTGCCTGTATTTGTAATATCAACAGAAACTGTTATGTTCCCATCCTTCTTTTGTTTGATCGGCGAAATTCTCAGGTTGTCGTATCTGAATGAAGTGTAACTAAGTCCGTATCCAAACGGATATAAAAGCCCTTTAACTTTTGCCAGTTCACCTTCGTCGGTTTGGGCGTTGGGTTTTGTTGGGAAATTGATAGGAATTTGTCCGACAGACTTAGGAAATGTAAGTGTCAATTTTCCTCCGGGGTTATAATCACCCCACAAAACATCGGCAATGGCTGTCCCTCCTTGTACTCCCGGGAATCCTGCATATATTATCCCATCAATATTTTTGTCTATCCAGTTAATGGTCATAGGCTGCGACCCTATCAACACCACAACAACCCTGCAACCCGTCTCCCGGACTGCTTTAACCAGTGCCAACTGGTGGCCGGGCAGATCGAGACTTGTACGGCTTTTGTTCTCTCCGGTGGTTTTTGTGTTTCCCCCCAGGACTACAACTGCAATT
The DNA here is from genome assembly GCA_001769195.1 of Bacteroidetes bacterium GWF2_40_14. GTDB lineage: Bacteria > Bacteroidota > Bacteroidia > Bacteroidales > UBA932 > Bact-08. Next base: position 100,126 of record MEOK01000004.1, read on the forward strand.
TCAGAACGAATAGCTACCCTTACTGCGCTGTCAATCATCTCTTGTTCATCTTTATCAGGAAGTTCCGGCAGTATTTCACTCTCCGGCCACCGCTTGTCAGTAAGTTCGCACCCTTTAGCATAAAACACCTTTTCTTTGCCTAATTTATTTTGTATCCCTTCCAGAATGGTCACACTTTTAGAAGCAAGTGGCCCGTAATGAGTATGCGCGTAATCGTCATTCAAAACATTAGGACCAATTACTGCTATGCGGGATATGTTCCCAGTAATAGGCAGTATATGATTCCGGTTTTTTAGGAGCACAATACTCTCCCTTGAAGCTTGCAGGGCAATAGCCCGGTGAGACGGGTTATTGACTAATTGCTCACTTGCGTCTGCATCTGCAATGTATGGATGGTCAAACAGGCCAATCCGGAATTTTACCTTTAAAACATCACTAACCCGACTGTTTATGACGTCGATTGGAATACGTCCCTCCTTTACTAATTCTCTTGCATAAACGATTATGCTGTCCGGTGCACGGAATGTTGTCCGCACATTCAATCCGGCCATGAATGCCTGAAAAACAGCCTCTTTAAGATTGGCTGCCACACCATGTTTTGTGTATAGATACTCAAGGGCGTCGCTGTCGCTTACAACATATCCGGTGAATCCAAAGTCTTTCCTCAGGCGTTGAGTGAGCCAGTAGTCACTTCCCGTGATTGGAATTCCGTCATAGTCGTTATATGAACTCATTATCCCCATCAATCCTGCTTCCTCAATAACTTTTCTAAAAGGGTACAGCATTATGTTTTCTACTTCTCTAGGTGATACCTGAGGGTCCGTTCGGGCCATACCTTCTCGTGCTCCTTTGTTTGCACTATATACCGCAAAGTGCTTGGTTGTAGATGCAATCTGGTTGTTCTCCTGCATTCCCAGAGTCATCTCCACCCCGAGGCGCGCCACCAGATAAGGATCCTCTCCATACACCTCTTCCAGACGACCCCACCGTTGGTCACGTGCCACATCCAGAATAGGAGCGTACACATTGGTATAACCCAGTGCGCGCGCCTCTTTTCCTGTTATTCGCCCCATCTCTCTCACCAGTGCCCTGTTCCAGGTCATCCCCATGTTCAGCTGTGTAGGGAAGCCTGTAGCTTCGTATGCCTCAACACCACGAATACCTTCGTTTGAAAAATCAACAGGTATACCAAGACGGGTCTCCTCAATAAAAAACCGCTGAGTTTTATTCATCGCCCATACATGGCGTTTGATATCCGTCACAAGATCAGACATATTTCTCTTATCCCAGTTTATAAAACCGTTAAGGTGTTCGTCGATATTTGCTATTCCGTCTTTCCAGATTGCCTCTTTCCATTGGGGAGTGGGCAAAGAATCCTTCAACACCCTTTTCCATCCGTACAAGGTGGCGAGCTGACATGTTTTTTCGTCCAGTGTCATTTTGGATATCAGATCTGCAACACGTTTATCTGTAGATTGTAAAGGATCTTCATAGATGTCCTTAACCCCGTTTTTATTCAGATCTATCCACCCTTTGTGATAGATCGACTTCTCTTGTTTGGAAGAGAACGACAGTGCCGTTAATAGCAGCACCGATAATAACACGCCAAAGGTTAGATTTTTCATATTTCATGATTTGTAAAACTTTATAAAAATAAGAAAAAGATTAGTTTTTTCGTAGATTTGAATCATTAACATTATGACCGGATTTTCTATGAAAACATCTCTCTCTGCATGCCTGTCGTGCATACTGTTTGCCTTCAGCATTGCTTTTTCCGTAAACATGTCGGCCCAACCTTTAAGAATTGTTTATGAAAATCCGCTTGTCTTTGGCAATAACAGGATTACCCTCATATCTCCGACTCTTTTCAGACTTGAATATGCAGAAGGGGGTAAATTCCTCGATAATAGTACTATGTTTGCCTATTCAAGGGATACTCTTCTGAAGGAGTTCAGGGTAACACCACTTGGCGAAAACAGGTATCAGATAGAAACATCTGCACTCAGGATGGTTTATGACTATGATAATTTCCCGTTCGGGCTGCTCAATTTTGAGGCATTCTACAAGAGTGGAGGAAAAGAAAAACGCTTCACAATAAGGAACATTCATAAAAACAATCTTGGCGGAGCTGTCTCTACACTTGACAGGGTTGACAAACCTATTCCATTGAACGACGGGCTGCTGAGCCTCGACGGATGGTATATTATCAACGATGCAGGCAAGGAGATACTTGTCGACAACTGGATTGCACAAAGGGACAAGGGGCATGTACAGGATCTGTATTGTTTTGTATATGGCGACGACTACAAGGAGGCGCTCAGGGACCTGGGAAGAATAAGCGGAAACGTACCAATGACGCGAAAGTATGTGCATGGGGTGTGGTATTGCAGGTACTGGCCCTACACGGCGTCGGAGTATCTGGAACTTGTATCGGGTTACAGGGAGCATGATTTTCCGCTGGATATGATGGTATTTGACATGGACTGGCACACTGTTGATGCAAAGGTGGGTACCGGTCATGCGAGCAACCGGGGGTGGACGGGTTACACCTGGAACAAAGAGCTGATTCCTGACCCTGAGGGATTGATTGGAAAGATGCTGGAGGAGAAGATACATGTATGCCTTAACGAACACCCGCATGACGGAATCCGTCCGAAAGAGGAGCAATATCCGGCATTTATGAAGGCTATGGGCAGGGAGGCCAACGGAGAGACAATTCTGTTTGATGCTTCGGACAGGAAGTATATGACAAACTTTTTGAAATATGCTCATGGCCCGGGTTGGGACATGGGTATTGCCTTCTGGTGGCTCGACTGGCAACAGGATTATCTATACCCGTATGTGAGGGGAACCAACATGAACCACCTGAGCTGGCTCAACAAATTGTATTACGAAGATTCTTCGCGGGAAGGGTTGCGTGGTGCCGGTTACAGCAGATGGGCCGGCTGGGGCGACCACCGCTACCCTATACAGTTTTCTGGTGATGCGTATGCTAACTGGGCGATGCTGGCTTTTGAAGTGGAGCTTACTGCTACCAGTGGGAACGCCGGTTGTTATTACTGGGCGCACGATATTGGAGGTTTCTATGAAGGTGACAACCCCGAGATGTTTGCCCGCTGGACGCAGTTCGGGGCGCTAAGTGCGGCATTGAGGGTACACTCACAGAAAGCGGGCAAGATAGACCGCCGGCCCTGGATATGGGGAGAACAAGCCACCAGCTCCATGCGTCAGGCATACCATTTCCGTTCTCAAATAATGCCCTACATCTATTCAAGCGTATGGCAGACACATAAAACCATGGTTCCTCTGAGCAGGGCGATGTACATAGACTACGGCAATGATGAGGAGTCCTACAATAACCCGCAGCAATTCATGTTTGGCGACCTGCTTCTTGCGGCCCCTATCACAACAGCCGGAGAGGGTGAAAATCTTGTGGCTTTGCAAACGGTATGGTTTCCAAAAGGCGAAACTCCGGATTCGCTCAATTCGCCCATAGTCGGACAATCCGAAGACACTTGGTACGATTTCTTTGATTCCACTCCATACAAGGCAGGTTCTAAGGTCGTTGTAAAAAAGGGAATTGAAGAGTTTCCGCTATTTGTCAAAGGGGGGTACCTTCTCCCGATGCAACCCTATACAGAACGTCCTGCCTCAACACCACTTACTCACCTGATTCTAAGGGCTTACCCTGGGGCAGACATGGTAGGCAGCGATGACAGAGATGGCAGATCAGACAGATTGGGAAACAGTTTCACACTTTACGAGGATGACGGGCTGACAACAGAGTACCTCAATGGCAGCTATGCAACTACAGAGTTAAAATACAAAAGAACAGGCAACAAAATTCAACTGATGGTCGCTCCAACCATGGGCTCCTACACCGGTCAGCCCCAAAACAGATCATACACCTTTGAACTGGCAGGACTAAAAGAGATGGGGGAGGTTGTCGACGTAAGGGAGATATCGAATTTTAATAGTCAGAAAGAGCTGAAAAACAGGAGAAAAACCAGCAGTAAAAAAGCTAAGATTGAAGCAAAATACAATCCGGTAACCGGCATTTACACAATTGAGGTTGGCAGCCGTTCAATAAGGGAGCCACTGGTGCTGGAGCTGACTTTCTGAACCGGTGTGAATACAAGGTCAGAATCGGGCAAATTGGGGGTAATGAGATAGATTTTGTTGCTGAAAAGGATGGAAGTCGTATCTATTTACAAGTCGCCTATATGCTTTTTGATAAAGCTACAACTGACCGGGAATTTGGAAATCATCAAAAAATCACCGACAACTATCCAAAATATGTAATCACTATGGACGAACATGGTTCAGGGAGTAATAATGAAGGAGTTATGCAGTTACATTTAAGAGACTTTCTTGTGATTAATAACTTATGAAGAACCAACGCTTCTCTGATGAATCAAACCGTTACTAATTGTAACGATTTTAAATATTGTTCAATCAATGCACAAGTAGCATTCGCTACAAGTTGTAGACAATCTGGCGACAACTACAATTCACGCACCCACGCGGGTGCGACTGATAAGGCTAAACGATCTTGTTTCAATTCCAATATGGTACGATTAAAGGGAAAGCTCACTCCCTGTGTTGTCGTGAAGTCTCCATGTTTCAATTCCAATATGGTACGATTAAGGGCCTCTCATTTTAAATGTCCGAATTTCATTGCCGACGTTTCAATTCCAATATGGTACGATTAAGGGGAAGGCCGTTATCACGAAAGGAAGCCGGGACCAAGTTTCAATTCCAATATGGTACGATTAAGGGAGTATCTGCTGCATTACGTTCATCCTGTTTCCCAGTTTCAATTCCAATATGGTACGATTAAGGGTTATCATCTATTTTCAGCGCTACATTGTAGCCTAAGTTTCAATTCCAATATGGTACGATTAAGGGCATCCTTCTGCTACCCCAAGAGGATGGGTTTATTAGTTTCAATTCCAATATGGTACGATTAAGGGCGAATAGTTCAACAAAACTATGAGCCGGAAAATCGTTTCAATTCCAATATGGTACGATTAAGGGTCTCCAAGGATCTTTCCAAACCTTTTTCTTAAATTGTTTCAATTCCAATATGGTACGATTAAGGGAAAACTTATCCGGTTTGCTTCGGGTGTCACCACTTATGTTTCAATTCCAATATGGTACGATTAAGGGTCAGATGGCCGTCTTAGGATCTCATAATATTCACGTTTCAATTCCAATATGGTACGATTAAGGGTTGAGTATAAAATCAATTCCGGGAACTGGACCTTGTTTCAATTCCAATATGGTACGATTAAGGGAGGGAAATTGTCATGCACGTGAGCGGCCAGACCGAGTTTCAATTCCAATATGGTACGATTAAGGGAATCATCTATGACAAGTGGAAAAATGAATATGTGGGTTTCAATTCCAATATGGTACGATTAAGGGTTAACTCCTCCTGTTCCTTCCGTAAGAACATATCCGTTTCAATTCCAATATGGTACGATTAAGGGGTGGTTCTGCCTATCATAATACTTTTCCAGTAGGAAGTTTCAATTCCAATATGGTACGATTAAGGGCATTGCGCCCGCGTCAATCTTTTCTCCGCTCATAAGTTTCAATTCCAATATGGTACGATTAAGGGCTTGAAATATCCATGACCTTACCCATTGTTTCGCATGTTTCAATTCCAATATGGTACGATTAAGGGAGACGGCAATGGGGTTAAGATTACATTCAAAGTAGTTTCAATTCCAATATGGTACGATTAAGGGACTGCCCTGTGGCATAAATATTCTCCTCCTTTAGCTGTTTCAATTCCAATATGGTACGATTAAGGGTTTCCGCAATCTTCTCCGTTATTCCACATTATCGCGTTTCAATTCCAATATGGTACGATTAAGGGACTACGATGTTTACAAGTCAGGTAATTTTGAGCAAGTTTCAATTCCAATATGGTACGATTAAGGGCCCGCATTGCCTACGAATTTACCACCTACATAGAATGTTTCAATTCCAATATGGTACGATTAAGGGCCGTATCTTTTTGCAAGTTCTATAAAATACATCTGTGTTTCAATTCCAATATGGTACGATTAAGGGTTTGTCTATCAAAGAAAAAAGAGCGGACGACTATGTTTCAATTCCAATATGGTACGATTAAGGGTTTGGGCAGTTCGCGAAAAATGGCTTGCCAATTACAGTTTCAATTCCAATATGGTACGATTAAGGGTATTTAGCTGCACAAGCTTTTATAGCATTTACCTGTTTCAATTCCAATATGGTACGATTAAGGGTATCGGCCTTTCCGTCATTTGCTCTTGGTAGGTATGTTTCAATTCCAATATGGTACGATTAAGGGAGCATTGATGGTTGAGCAGATCAGCGAGGCACAGACGTTTCAATTCCAATATGGTACGATTAAGGGAGCCATGCTAAACTTCTTAATCATATCAATATTGAGTTTCAATTCCAATATGGTACGATTAAGGGCCAGTCATTCCAGAAACAGGAGGTACAGGAAACAAGTTTCAATTCCAATATGGTACGATTAAGGGTGAAGCCCTTAGAGATTTCCCTCTGGCTATCTTAGGTTTCAATTCCAATATGGTACGATTAAGGGATTTCATCTGGTGCTCGATTAAAGAAGGCGAAAGGAGTTTCAATTCCAATATGGTACGATTAAGGGTCGTGATTGTCGGCTTGTTCTGCCAACGGTCCTCAGTTTCAATTCCAATATGGTACGATTAAGGGTATTTAGCTGCACAAGCTTTTATAGCATTTACCTGTTTCAATTCCAATATGGTACGATTAAGGGGCCGTTTGCAAAGATATAAAAGAATGCGCTAAATCAGGTGTTTAGCGCACTCTTTATTGCGAAAACGGCTTGATAAATATGTCGATATATAATTGTATGATTTTGCCGGATGTTCGACAACTATGTGTAATTTGTTGTATTTCAATACGTCAAAGAACAATTTATATAGATATTATTCAAAAACCACGGAGAAAAGCAAAAAAACATTGTAACCGACAACCTGTTTATATGAAATTGTCTATGCTACATCTCTCTTTACCAACAATTTGCTTCTCCATCCAGCGTTCGTCAGAATTTTTAAACAGAATGATGCTATCGACCTCTTTATCCATGATTATGTCTACCTTCAAAAGTAACTCTTTAAGTTTTACTTCACTAATTTCTCCTTCAAATACTGAATTCTGAATCCAACACAGATATTTCCGGCAAAGTCGTAAAATTTTACCAACTCTTTTTTCTCCAACATCATATACAAGAATTACATACATTACCAATACATTTTAAAAGGTTTGTACTCCTCCATATCAAGAATATGCTTGCAAAGTTTGTAGCATTCAAGCTTTATCAGATGCTTGTAGCTGACACTTCTTTTTAAACTGCGATGCTGAATAGTTTCTAATAATCGGTCTTCAATTGCCTGAACAAAAATCTTTTTTCCTGCATTGTTCAGCAGGCACTGATTTAAATTCTGATCAAAGTGTTTGCTTTGAATCTCCTTCTTATTGAGAACCTTGAAAATGACACGGTCGATTATTATCGGCTTAAAAATTTCCGCAACATCAAGAGCAAGTGAAAATCTCCGATACCCTGGCTCGTGAAGATAGCTGATAGTCGGATTTAACTGAGTTTGATGAATTGCCCTAATACACAGCGAATAACACATCATATTACCGAAAGAGATCAGTGCATTTACCTCGTTTTGTGGAGGTTGTTTAGTCCGTGATCCCATTTCAAAATCGTTGAGAATCAGGTTGAATGCCTCATAGTATGTTTGTCTGATATTACCCTCGATACCCATCAGCTGAGCAATTGACTCTGATTGTCCTATCTGAGATATGAACCCATTCATCGACTCAATCATTGGCTCCATATCTTTTCCGCGCCGGTTGTAATACTGAAGATTCTTAACCATATTGAAAGCCGCCCCCTCTATGAATTTTCTGGCAATTATCATTCGTTTGGATAGCTTCTGATAGTGGTTGACCTGACTGATAATTACCTTTCCGGCAAGGAGATAATCCTTGGGCATAAAGGACCCGCTATAGTTTTCGTAATAATCAAAAAAATGTACAGCCACATCACTCTTCCCCAGAAAATTAAATAGCGAACTGCTAGCTTTCAAAGATCCAAAGACAAAAAAATCACTTACGTTCTCAATGGGTATGTACCTTGGTTGACCATAGTCCTCGCTGCCATCCTCATTCTCAACTATCGGTGTGAATTTAAGAGTATTGTCCTTTCTGACCATCTCTCCGGGATTGAACAAATAGTAGGTTCTTTTCATAAAACTTCCTCCTCATTACAGTAGCAGAAATCGAAATAGCTGCAGTTTTTACAAATTTTTGACTTAATTACTTTCGGACACTCATCGGCACAAATAATATTTTCAATAACTTTTTCATCTTCCTCTATTTTGGCCCTGTCGCTATCGGAAAGATATACCTTGTTTGTTTTTCTGAGAACAGGATACTCCAGAATTCCAGAAACACCCTCTACACCCATCTTTTCCAGAGTATATATATAAAACTTCAGTTGCCACTCGTGTGCATCCTCAATTTTATCAGTCCTTTTAATCTCGTGAATGACCCTGTTCTTCTGATCATAAAAATCAATCTTTATCCCCGCAATTTCTACCTCCTGATACCTCTCTGCCCTTTGTGGATAAGAATTCTCGTGAATCAGCTTCCCATCATACACAGTGTCAGAAGTATGCTCCATCGCTATTCCATTCGCAAACAACCAAAGCTTGCGATGGCAGATGTGGAAGTAGTTGAAGTGAGTGCCGGTGATCAACATAATTTAAAATGGTAAAAGACAATTTATATTATAAATGATTAAAAATTTGGGCAGGTTCTTCAATTTCAATTTGAAGACCTAATTCGGAATCATATTTTCGGTCGATGATGTAGTAAGATTGTTCTTTAATTTCATCCTTTCTAAGCAATTGAAATGCTGAAATATCTCGACGAATTCCTTCCTTGGTTATTAACGATGCAAATCGCTGTTTAGTTATAGACACTTTCAAAGATTCAGCATTGATAAACTTGTTTGCTTCCAAAAGTTCCTGATATTCATTAGTCAATTTAGCTGGGAGAACTTTTACACCATCAAACTGTTTTTCAAATTCTTCTTCACGATGTGAATCATAAATAAATGGAGCAAGGTTTTCCAAAACGTCTGCTGTCAGATGCGTATAAACTCGGTTGAAATCTTCCTTGTCTTTAACAGACCAATCTGGATAAACCTGATCGATGTACTGTTGTAAATCAATTTCTGCAACTACACCTGAATTTTGAGATTGTATCTCGCATAGTGCATCCAATGTTCGATTAATGACTTCTTCGTTTTTGTAGATGAATTTATCTACCTCATTGCGTTCTGAGAAAACTATGCAATCGCATGGCGAGCGATATTGTCCATTAACACGATGGCGATTAACACGCCCAAAGCGTTGCAGCAAGGCATCGAGTGGGGCAAGTTCAGTAAATATGACATCATAATCGATATCTAAACTGACCTCAATGGCCTGAGTTCCCACTAAAAGTTTTACTTCTTCTGATTTTAATTCTTTTTCTTTTGTGTTTCTGTCAACACCGTTAAAGGCACCATGAAGCAATACCTTCCTATAAGCTTTTAGACTGTTGTAAACGGTTTGTGCTTGTTTGACCGTATTGCAAACAACCAAAACTTTATTCCCTGTGCCCAAACGTCTCTGAATATCTGCAATATGGTCTGATAGCAATCCTTCCGTCACTTTTATGCGGTGACGTATAAATGATTGGTACAATTCCGAATCAGCTCTGATTTCAGTAAAAGTCCCTATTGCTCCAGCAAATTCTTTTTTTAGGAAAGTAGGTAAAGTGGCTGTCATCAGGCAAACATTGACATTCAGGAATCTGGTCGCAAATTCAATTAACACCTTAATTTGCGCAGTTACTTCGGGATCGTAGGCGTGAATTTCATCGAAAATGAAATAACCACCGCTCATTTCAAAGATTCCCTTTTCAAATCCTTTCAAACCAAAGATTGATTTCAAAAGTTGAAAAGGTGTTGCCACTTTTAACGGTGGAACCAACGCGCGGTAACTCTCTTTCAATTCCCGTTTCAGAATTTCATTCTTTATGCTGTACTCTTCTTTTTCGAAAAGGCTTTCAATATATTCCGAAAGTTTCCCATGGAGGACACCAACAATTTCATTATTGCCTTGCATCTTTTCATCCAACCGTTCAAACATGGCGTTGATGGAAGCGGTAAAAGGCAGTATGTAAAATGTTCGTCCTTGCCCATTTTCTCTCAATTGTTTGTGTAACCACATCATTGAAGCTTCGGTTTTGCCGGAACCTGTTGGTGCAGTCAGAATAATATTCCCAATGGTTTCCGAAGCTCTCTTTTGATGGAAGTAAGGTGCCCACTTTGTATCATACAAAAAATTAAAATGTTTTTCTTCCAAGATATTCACTTTAAAGATTCCAGCCGATGCCGAATGATCACATTGTTTCAAAGCTCCAGCTGCTAAAAGAAGTTCTTGAAAATGGATATTTGCTGTATTAACCGGTTTTCTGGGATACTCTTTTATTCCGACAAAAGGCGGCACCAATATTCTTGAATCCAATAAAATACCATAATCGTTTAAAAACGACTTGATGAAACTTGCATTCAATTTTTCCATCTCTTCTTCCCATACCAATTTCCCATCTTCGGAAAAGGAAAACATATCTTCTCCGTTTTTATAAGAATGTTGGATAAAGTCAAACAAAAAATTGAAGTCTTTGTGATGTCCGGCAATAATCAGCTTAAGAAGTAATTTATCATCTTCGGGTAAATCCAGTTGGTTGATCAATGGAACAGAAAATAGTTCATGCCGTTGATGATACCAATATCCACTCTTGCCAAGGAGCATTTTCTGAAACTCACTATGTGACTTTCCTAAATCGTGAAATATTATTCCTAAACGCAATAACCGCCAAAAACGATTTTCATCATTTATAGGCAATCTGCCAAATGCTTTTCGGAGCGATTCGTACACTCGAAGACATTCATCAATATGTTGTTTCAGTGAAACAGGAGGTTTCGATTTGGCCAGAACCTCCTGGATTATTGTTGTCATACTTCAAACTTGTGAAAGAAAATATCACTATCGAATTCTCCCAATTCAGACCTAAATCCGGTTAGTTGTGAGTTGACCGGATTGTTGTAAGAGATTACTGAGTATGGCTCGGTTCCCATATTTTTGCGGGGAATCGTGTTACTGAAGTATTTAGGTAAAGCCTGAATTTGACCAGGCAAATAGTTCCCATTGAAAGGAACAACCTGCCCTGATATGCGGGCTTTGCTTACTTCCTGCAATTCCACTTCCTTGATACTTTCGATTCCTGCCAAATCGCTACTACGTCCCAAAAGAAGTTGGTAAGCAGGTTGCTGAAAACATGAAACTAATTCTTCATCTACAAGAAATAAGAAAAGACGACAATCATATAGAAACTCTCGTTGAATTACATTTGACTTGACCGCATTGTCTGGATAATTTCTGTCATTTGCCTTGATTTGATAGATTGTTTCCAGATCTATGGTTTTTATTTTAAAGTCAAAATAATAGCCCAACTCAATTTCTCGGTTCTCCAAATACTTTCCTGATGCTGCATTGATCAAGCCCATTACCGTACTCACAGGCGGAACCTCAAGCGTAGGTTGAAAACCCGAGATCAGATTGGGATACCTAAAGCTCGATGTCCACGAGTTTAATTTTATACGGAATGCTTTCATTATTCAATCTGGGATTTCATCTGTTCGCAATATTGATCTATAGCTTCATTTACAGAAAGAACTTTCACAACAGGAATATCTGACATGGTCTTCAGTGATTCAAGTTGGGTTGAAATCTCATCCATAAAACCACTTCGGCGACCAATAAATACTGAGCCATCGAAAGTGTATTTGTAATCTTTCAAGACTTCAACCAGTCCATCAAAATTGAAAATGACTTCTTCATCATTGCGCTCTTTATTACCACCAACCACATGACTGAATGGATGATTACCTGTATTTGTTGATGCCAGAATAATAAATTTAGGAGTGACATCCCCCATATTATTGGTTTGCATAGCACCGCCCGAGATAGTCTTAAGTGCCTGGATTGTATCTTTTGCTCTTTGCTCGCGAGTTCCTTTAGCCAGTCGGATCAATTTTTTCGGATTTCCTTTTTCATCGAGTACAAAAGGATCGTCAATTTCTTCTGCTCCATCCTTAATAGCTTCTTCTTGCAACACTATAGAAAGGTTCTTGTATCCAGTTCGATCATAATTTGAGAATGTTCCAACCATTGAAAGATCTAAACTAAACATACCCTTCATGATTGCGCAATATTCCTGTTTTTCGTAAGGAACGGCATCACCCTGTTGGCGCGACATGCTCGACCAATTTTGTTCAGGCCTGACACTGGCGGCCGAAATGATTGCAGAGTTTTTTAAAGGAGAAACACGAGTTACAGTTACGTTAGTCATTTTGGTGTTACCTCTTGCATCTTTAACGGGTTCTCCGTTTTCATCCAATAAAGTATCTTTTGCAGCGCGCATATAGCCAAAAATATCATCATCGGGGAATTTCAACGGGTCGGCATTGGTAAATGCAATTTTCCCATCACGGGTAATAGGCGACAGATTCCATCCTGCATTTTTCTGTAAGGCCTCGCGCCACCAATACCGCCAGGCCTGACCTGATACATATACATAACTGCGTCCGTTCTTACGGATCGATTTGGTTGCAATTGCATTGTCATTATTACTTTGGGTGTTTTTTCCGGCATTGTTTAATGCCACAACATCTACGTCAATCAATACAAATCCTTGGGCCTTGATATTTTTCATGATTTATTAGGTTAATTTGTTAATATCTTCATCTTCAACTGTTGATTCTAATTCAATTTTCAATTCTTCGGAAATTAAATTCCTTTCATGCAATTCCTGATAAATGGCAATGAGCAAAAGGTCTCTAATCTCAGCCCAATAAGATCCATCTGGGAAAAGGTAATTTACGTAATCATCTATGGAAACTATTGGTTTTTCACTATTAGCTAAATAGTTTGCTACAACTATATCTTTTAAAATAAATCGTCTTAGGACAGCTGCATTTTTGGCGCCATCCAAAGCTTTAATCCGTTTTTTGATCTTGCCGGCATCTTCTTCTCGTACAAGGAATGCGGCTAATTCTTTGATTTTGTTAATTGTTTCTTTTTTCATACCTATAATGTTATTTTGATAGATTGATACTATTTCAAAATTGAATGGATGTTGACGTGACCATCGTAGAATTTCTGGCCTGATATTTTCGTCTACTAAAAGTTTATGGTAAATCTGGTTAAACCATTGTCGATATTCATTCTTATCAGTGGTCTCGGTTTCTTTTGATTTTGCCAGTTCAAATTTTTCTGTTTGAAGATTGTACTTTGCCCCCTTGTGTTGGCCATCGAAATAGTGTGATAGAACAAATTTCTGCCAATCCTCACGAAACTTAGGATGTAAACACGTTCTGTAAAAAAGAAAAACTTTCTCCGGGAGTTGATATATCTGAATTTCTGGACTTGCGCCGAAATTTGTAAAAAGATAAAGTGTCAATGATGGTAATGCGGTTGCTTCCCTAAAATCCTGAAGTTGGGAAAGCGTGTAATCAATGAAGTCGAAAATGGCATTAGCTGGCTTATTGAAGTCAGATTTTGCCACTCCTTCAGAAAGACCAATTCCAATTTCATGGAGGTTCTTTTCAACAGTGAACGTTACAAACAAGTTGCTCAGTTTTTGATCACTGCTTTGCATCAAACTGATTCTTCCTTGTAATTGTTGGCAAGCAAACGGTACAAAGTGAATCCTGATTAGTGCTTCCTTTGAAAGGGAAATTCCTTTCTGAAAAAAGTGATGAAAATTGATTAAAGTTCCTGAACCCGTCATAATTGAGTTATCGCGCCCGCCAAAAAACAACTTGGTTTCTCGTCCAGTAAAACGACAGTAACCAACTTCAGAAGGTTCGGTTTCATTAATCAAAGCATCAAAATACTTTAATGTCTCTTCTGTCTTTCGTGATCCTTGAAAAGCAGGTTGGGTAATCTTTGAATTAAGAAAAAAGGCATTCAATTTTCCGCTCCATTTCTCAACGTAGATTTTAGTGATGTAGTCGATTAGCTCCAAAATATCTTTTTCGGGGAATTTCTCTGAAAGATATTCAATGGCAAAACCGCCTGCGTCGGCAAACGGGTCACCTGTTGGTCTTGTCAACCATTCGTAATTTAAAGTTTTATAGTTTTGCTTCATATTATAATAGATGAAAAATGCGTTTAATCCCAAAAAAGCTTATTCACTTAAATTATTTACACTCCTTCCACGCACCCGAACCCTTGGCTCCCCAGTCTCCCGAATCCCCCGTAGTACCCAACCTCAATCAGCTCCCTGCTTCCGGTTATCTCAAAGGTGAAGTTGTATGCTCTTATTTTGGTCATCTGAGGAGTTCCTGATTTTATCTCAATAAGTTTAGACATTGGTTGTCCGATAATCCGGATTTTTGTATCAGGACAATTGTCTGCTACCTCTTTATTTTGAAATGCCCGATACTTCTCTAAGAGATTTGAATGTAAAAGCTGACTATAATTTTCTGCATTGGGCGCGATATGTTTTGGATAACCTTGAATTGGATCCTCTTCATCTACAAATAGCGGGGAAATTGTTTTGAATGTCATTCTTTCTCTAATCTCAATTTTGGGAAGACTAATGATTTCAGAAACTTCTAAAACGACCTGTGAGAATTTGTCTCCAATAATTGCTCTTCTTTCTTTGAACAATCCTGTAATAAAAGGGCTAATAGCTTCATCCGGAAGGAATGAGATAATCAACTTTACACTGTTTGAAAGGATGTCGATTCGATCGCCGGAAATTTTATAAAAAGGAATAATCAAATTTGAAAATGTGAACAATTTAAAAGGTTTTTCCTTGGATTTATATCCCTTGAAATGGAGCCATTCGGAGAAAATGGGATCACCTTCATTGAGCACTTTATATATCCAAGAAGAGAGTTCATACTGATAATTTATCGGTAATTGAGACCCTTTCTCATTTTTACTGATTTTTAGAGTGATTTCAAATCTCATTTCTGCAATTTTGCTTTAAAGTTATAGTAAATAATCTTCATTATCAAGCATATAAGTAAGCTTATTTTTCTGCTTTTTCTTTCGATTATCTAACCTTATAATTTATTTATGCAATTATAAACCATGACAGTGACAACTTGTGACAATAAGGAAATCATTGAGAGGACTTTGCAACCTCTACCGAGTGGACCTTGCCGCAGTTTTGCGCAAGTAATTAATTGGTAGTTATTTAGAGAGCGCATTTTTTCAATAAGGCTTTTCGAGGAATCTATTTCTGAAAAGTCTTATTGTTATTATGCACATAATGTGACAATTGCACAAAACTGTGGCAAGGTCCATCATGGTATTTTGTAAGGTAAATAGCTGTCAATATGTAAACCGAATCAATAATAATTTGTAAAGTGATCTGATTTTTTTAACTTTACAAAAAAATAATTTATGCCTTATTATCCAAGAATTGTAGAATCTGATATAGAGCGCAAATTGAGAGCTTCAGGTGCTTTATTAATAAAAGGGCCTAAGTCGTGTGGCAAGACAGAAACAGCAAAACAATTTGCGAAAAGCATTTTACAGGTAGATAGAGATGAGCAGGTACCTGTAGTAATGAGTATTGATCCTGGAATATTATTGACCGGAGCTACTCCCCGTTTACTTGATGAATGGCAGGAACAACCAAAATTGTGGAATTATGTCCGCCATGAAGTTGATGACAGAAAGGAGAAAGGACAATTTATCCTTACAGGATCTGCAAATCCAGACGAAGAGATAAAACTGCATAGCGGAGCAGGGCGTTTTACTGTAGTCGAAATGCAAACAATGACATGGCAAGAGATGGGATACTCTTCTGGTCAGATTAGCGTAAAGCAACTTTTGAAAGGGGAACCACTTTCATTTATTGACACTGACCTTTCGGTTGAGTTGATTATTGAACGCATGATAAAAGGGGGTTGGCCTGCTTTGATCAATGTGTCTCTGGAAGATGCTATCTTATTGAATAGGAGTTATATTGATTTATTGGCAGAGACAGATATGAGCAGGGTCTCAAATGTAAAAAGAGATCCACAGAAAATTCGTTCATTGCTTCGTTCCATTGCCCGAAATATTTCTACATTGGTTGACAACTCCACATTGGGAAAAGATATTAAATCAATTGAAGATGCAGATATTTCCCGACCGACAATAATTGAATATCTGGATGCATTGTCCAGATTGATGATTTTTGAAGAACAACCAGCGTTTAATACCCATATAAGATCGGCAAATTCTTTGAGGAAATCTCCAAAACGGCATTTCTGTGATGTTTCACTTGCAATTGCAGCATTGAAACTGACAAAAGAGGCATTGATGAGAGATTTAAAGTTTTGTGGTTTCCTGTTTGAATCGCTTGTATATCATGATTTGAAAATGTATGCACAAGCCAGTGATGCCCAGGCTTATCATTATAAGGATTCGACAGAATTGGAAATCGATGCCATTATTCAACAAAGTGGCGGTGCGTGGGCAGCATTCGAAGTAAAACTCGGCGTAGGCATGCATGACGAGGCAGCAAATAATTTATTGAAGCTAAATAGTATAATTGACACGAAAAAATCCTCAAAGCCAGCCTCATTAAATATAATAACCGGCGCGGGAATGAGTTACACCAGACCAGACGGGGTAAATGTGATTTCGTTGGCTTCGCTTGGGAGGTAGGACAAGGCAAGATAACATCTCTTCTAAAGACAAACAAACCTTTTCAGACAACGACATCCCAACCTTGTTTAATGACAGGTATAGATACGTTGGGATTTGCTTTCAAATTATATCTTTGACCTATTGATAAACAGAGATATCTTATTTTAACTGGCAGTTGACGTCTTATAAATTGCGTATTGCCTTGTATTTAGTGCAAAATCAGGTCATTTTCGCCTTGTATTTTTTACATAGCAGATATCAAACGTCAATAAGATCTAAATAATTCTCCTTGTTAATAACTGTATAACTGGCATTTGGATATGCTCCGGCGAAAGCAGTGGAAATTTTGGATTTATTCTCTCCCCACTTGAATTCATATGCCAGGAGTGAGCCCTGTGATTCGACAATCAAATCAATCTCTTGCCCAAACCCCGTATTATAGTTTCGTTTAATTAATTCCCCAATTAGATAATTCTCCCACAAGGCACCAGTATCATCCCTTGTGGCCAACGGAGAAAAGTTGCCAATTGACTAAATTTATATAAAAATCGTCAATTCACTGACGTTTTTTGCATTTCGGTTAGGAGCTTGTCGAACTCTTCTCTGTAAGTTATGCCGATTGGTATTCGTTTATCTTTGATTTTTATTGTGTTACGTTCGATGATCTCAATTTTGTCAATAGCAACCAAAAATGACTTGTGAACCCGGGTGAAATTTGAGGAAGGGAGCAATTTTTCCATGTTGCTGAATGATTGAAGGGTAATGATCTTGCCTTTTCTGGTAATTATCTGCAGGTACTCCTGCATCCCCTCAATATAAAGGATGTCATCAAAATCCACTCGCTCCATGTTGTACCCTGTCTTGACAAAGATGTAGTTCCTCTTAATAGATTTAGCGTCGGTTAACAGATTGAACACCTTGTCGGTAGCAATCACAAATCGCTCAAAGCCAAAAGGCTTTAGAAGATAATCTGTTACATTGAAATCGTACCCCTGAATTGCGTACTCTTTATATGCAGATGTTATAATGATTCGCGGGCTGTTCTTCAATGATTGCAGGAACTGGATACCCGTAAATTCATCCATCTGAATATCCAGAAATACCAGGTCAACCTCATTCGTTTTGAGAAAATTAAGAGCATCAATGGCATTACTGAAAGTCTTTTCAAGCTGTAGCCAGGAGATACGGGAGATAAACATAGTCAGCTTCTCTACCGAAAGTGGCTCGTCGTCAATTACAATACACTTAACTTGCATTAATATCGATTGTTAGTTCTGTTTTATAATGGCCATTCTCTTTGGTAATCTTAAGCTTGTGCTTATCGGGGTATATCAGATTGAGCCTTCTTGTAACATTTGCCAGACCAATTCCGCTTGAGCTGTCCTTTGTAATATCCTTGGCGGCATCAAAAATATTGTCAACTTCAAAATAGACGTGCTCTCGTGTTATATTGAATCTGATTGAAATACCCCCTTTCTCCTCCTTGTCGGTAATATGCTTAAAGGCATTTTCTATAAATGGAATAAAAAGCATGGGGGCAATCTTAATGTTTTCCAGATCTCCTTTAACCGAAAAATCAACCAGTTCTCTGTTTGTTATTCTCAGCTCCTGCAGGCTCAGATACTTCCTTATATACTCTATCTCCCCTGAGAGGTCTATAAATTCTGTATCTGCCTCATTAAAGGAGTAACGCATCATGTCCGACAACTTTATGAGGGAATCTGAGGCTTTTGCCGGATTTGTGGATATCAGAGTGTCGATATTATGAATTGAGTTGAAAAGAAAGTGCGGATTGATCTGATTACGGAGCAGTGCCAGTTCGCTCTTAAGGTTCTGCCTGGACAATTGCAGCTGTAGTTGGTCTTTGTTGATCCAGTCAATGAAGAAGCGGAAAAGGCTACCATAAATTAACCACTTGAATATACCCAATATCAAAATGGATGAATATGCAAACGCTTTTTTATCAATTAAATAGCATAATGAAGTTAGTATAACAATAGTAAACAGTGCCAAGAAAAGCCTTTTTTTATTTTTCAGTATTTTAAATATCTGCGCATAGGCCAGATAAAAAAATAATGGTGAACCCATACCTGCGATTACTAATAAAATGCTATATTCTTTAGGGGAAATTATTGGAATTAAATAGCGTGATGCACTCGTTAGAATAAAGATCCCCCAAAAAAACAGATGCAACTTTACAATAGTAGACTTTTTCATAATGATTATAAATTTATAATATTTATTTCAAAAGTCTCTTGTTCTTATGATTTTAACAAGAAAATTCAACGAACTGCGCGATTCATTCAACGAATATCAGTCTTAAGATTGTGTGAAAAGCTGCTCTTCGGGGTTCATTTCAGGTTGTTTACCGATTTTTTTTTGTGTCTGATATTGATATTACTACAATTGTTGCGAACTTTAAAAAAATAAAGCAATGATTTATTTACATCAAAGGATGATAGAAGGTGGCGTAATGTTTATGGTACCTATCTATACTCTCTGGCTGGCTGTTATCTGCCTGTCCGTTTTAGTAGTCGTTTTCTTATTCACAAAAGCCGGAAGAAACCGGAAACTAATGAAGAGAATGAGCGATTGGATACTCTTTTTGGGGAGCATGGCATTCCTTCTGGGAATTCTGGGACATACACTTGGTTTGATACAGATTTTGGAGGTAATCCAGCAAATAGGAGCAGTTTCGCAAAATGTTCTTGCAGGAGGTCTTAAGGTTGCAATGTATCCGGCAATGTTCGGATTTGTTCTATTGATTTTTGCCTTTGTTGTTTGGTTTGTCATGAGGACCTTTGGTAGAGAGGAGGAAATCTAGATTAACCTCTTTGGAACTTCTTCTCTGTAGCTCCTCCCTACAGGAAGAAGTTTTCCGGCAATCTCAATATGGGTATTTGTGAAGAGAGACACATGTTCCCTGTTGATTATATATGCCCTGTGAATGCGAATAAATCGGGATTTGTCCAGCAGATTCTCAATTCCGCTAAGACGCAGATAACATACAAGTGAAGTATGCTTCGTATGAACTTTAATATAATCATCCATACTCTCTATGTAAAGGATGTCATCTAAAAAAACCTTATAGTTCTTCTTGTCCGATTTTAGGATTATTGTTTCACTGGTATTGTTAATCGTTCTTCTCTCCTGGATTTCCAAAAATTTATTGACAGCCTTAAGAAACCGTTCGAAAGGAATTGGTTTTACCAGATAGTCCAGAGCATCTACATCGAATGCTTCCGGAGCATAATTTCTATATGCAGTTGTGAATATTACCTTAGGTGGGTTTGTCAAGGAGCGAATAAACTCCAACCCGTTGATGCCAGGCATCATTATATCCAGAAATAACAGATCTATATGGTTAGAATGCAAATCATTGAGAGAATCAAATGCATTTGTGAAACCACCAGCAACTTCAAAGTGTGGCAACTGTTCCAGATAGTTGCTGATTACTTTTATAGCAATAGGTTCGTCATCAATAATCAGACATCTGTATCTAATCTCTTTTTCCATAAAAACTAATCTGTTTCCACTGATAATTCTACTTTATAAGAGCCGTTATTGTCATCAATCTTAAGTTGGTGTTTGCCGGGGTAAAGCAGGTTGAGCCTCTCTCTTACATTATTCAAACCGATCCCTTTCCCCGATTGGTTATTTGTTGTTGCATCTGGAGTGTAATTGTTACAAACGGATAATTGTATGGTTTTCAGATAGATTTCAATTCTGACAGATATGTGGCTCTCTCCTATATTTTTATCGGCACCATGTTTAAAGGCATTTTCGATAAAAGTAAAAAGAAGCAAAGGAGATAGAATGAGGTTATGATTGTTGTCGGGTAAAATAATATCTACCGTAAGCCTTTTATCGTGCCTTAAAATTTCCAGATCGGTGTAATCTCGTATAAAATAAATCTCTTTTTCCAGTAGGATTTTTTCCTTGTCGCACTCATAGAGAATGAAATCCAGCAATCCCGACAGCTTTAAAATTATATCCGGTGTACTCTTTGAGTTTTCCATCCAAAGGCCATAAATGTTGTTTAGCATATTAAAAAGAAAATGAGGATGGAGCTGGTTCTGAAGCAATTTAAGTTTGGCGTCTTTCAACTTCAATTCAGTCTCAATCTTTTGTTTGGCTATTTTGTCCCTTTCAATCTGTCTTTTATAACTCTCCTTTATAAAATGGATGAATGCTGCAAAGAGAATAATTATATAACCTCCCGACATAAGTAAAAGAACATCCTGTTGCCCGGGATATACAACATCTGATGAATCTCTGCTGGTAATCCACAGGATGTATATGAATGACAGATAATTAATCCATACAGATATAATAAATGCAGAAAGCATGAGATAAACAAATCTAAAATACTTTCCTTCAAACAAATATTCAGGTATAAGAAAATTATTGATAAAATAGCTGAGACAGAAACTCATAATTGAAATAGTCAATACAACCATCCATCTTATCTCCAGATCATAACTTCTGTTGCTGAAAACGAAAAACAACAATAGTGCAGCAATTGTCCAATAGAAAAATTGCCACAACCATCTGAATTTGTCTAATAAAAAAATGTTCGTCTGCATATGTACTCCACATTGAGGGGACCTTGCCACAGTTTTGTGCAAGTAATTAATTAATAGCTATTTAGAGAGCGCATTTTTTCAATAAGGCTTTTTGAGGAATTTATTTCTGAAAAGTCTTATTGTTATTATGCACATAGTGAGATAATTGCACAAAACTGTGGCAAGGTCCAACTTGAAATACCACTTACTGCGGCGGAGAATTTTTCAGAATTTCCAGCAGCAT
The DNA here is from genome assembly GCA_001769195.1 of Bacteroidetes bacterium GWF2_40_14. Taxonomy (GTDB): domain Bacteria; phylum Bacteroidota; class Bacteroidia; order Bacteroidales; family UBA932; genus Bact-08. The sequence goes on from MEOK01000004.1 coordinate 121,755, forward strand.
CTCCGGTTCGTTGGTTGTTATTACGTCCACTCCTTGTTGAAGTAACAGCTTCATCTGCTCAGGGTCGTTTATTGTCCAGACATTTACAACAAGTCCGCGGTCATGTGCCTGTTTGATAAGAGTTGGGTCGGCCTGATACATTTTGCCGTTAAAATCTATGCTCCACATTTTTGCATCGGCAACATCCTTTACTGTCTTGTCGTCACTTACATATGCTGTTCTTGCAGCAGGGTCCAGTTCCATAACTCTTAGAAGAGATCCAAAGTTGAAGCTGATGTAGCTTACCCATGCCTGAGCCTTAAGGTCATGCACCATTTTCACTACAGCTTCTGTCAGTTCCAGTGTCCGCTCCTGACTAACCAGAGAGGATTTTATCTCAAGAAAAAGAAGGGTTTTGTTCTGAGTTTTTGCAGTAAGAATGTACTCTTCAAGAGTAGGCACAAAATCATTGTTCTTTAGAGGAACTTTGACTAGTTCTGCCGCAGTTGTCTGTTCAACCATCTTGCCCCCTATAGACGGATCGTGATTGCAGACAGGAACTCCATCCTGCGACAGCCATACGTCAAATTCGGAGGAGTGGCAACCTAGTGCAATCGCATTTTTAAGTGAGCTTAGTGAGTTCTGACTAACGTCAAAATTTTTCCAGGCACCGCGGTGAGCTACAACCGCATTTTTAATGAATTCATCTTTCACCAGCTCAAAGTCTTTTGTCACTCCGTTTATCTTTAATGTTATTCCATATCTGAATGCCGGAGTAGATGATGTAAGTTGGGCCCTTTTCTTAAGAGAGATAACACCCTTTGAACTAATAAGGAAAAGTCCGGAAGTATCTTTAGCAATAGAGACCTTCATTTTTTTCTGACCGGCAACGGCAAGTACCTTACCTATCTGGGCACCCTTCTGATTTACAGGTATCTTAAAATTGTCGAGTCCGGTTAATGGTGTCACAGGAGCAGTGGGTGCTGCAGGTTTTGCAGGCTGACCAATTATTGTGCCTCCCAAAAAGGTTAGGCAGATTGTCAATAGAATTAGTTTGTCTTTCATTGTGATAAATTTTGACCAAAGTTATAAATTAATAGGTTTTAACAGCCATTAAAGATCAAATTTGAACCTTATTCTTATACCTGTGCGGGAGACATTGGGGTGGTCGAGATACGAGAGCCTTCTCACAAGATCTACCCTCATGAATTTGAAGATGTTGGAAACTCCGACACTTACTTCTGTATATGGGCTCTTGCCCAGAGCGAATGTTGTTGGATTTCCCTCTCCGTCAGTGGGAAACTTAAAAAGATCAGGCTCAAAATCTGGATTGTTGGACTTGCTTAGGCTTCCGTACAGTAACTTTACCGTTATGATCTCTCTTAAGCTCAACTTTTTGAGTATGGGAATTTTATTGAAAATGAACCCGTTGAAGCAGTGGTCAATATTAATTGATGTATACTGGTCACTTACAAATTCAAGGAAATTCATCAGATTGTAAGCTGTTGACTGATACAAATATGTCTGGTTGGCATTGTGCATCTCCAGCAGAGGGTAGGGCACCTGTCCGAATGTCTTGCCGGCCTCCCATGTGACTGTTGTGTACCCGATTATGGTAGGGTAAAATCGCTTGTAAAAACTTAACCTTAAATTGTGATAGTTGTAGTCGCTCCCCAAAATCTTTGTTCCATATGTGTACTTCAGTTGAATTACCGGGTATTTTGATGCGATGGGTGCTCTGTAAAGTTTACCCTGATAAAATTGTTCATGAGGAGCATAGCGTAGATTTAGAGAGACCTCAGATGTATTGAGGTATGGAACACTGTTTACGTCTGACAAGTAATTGGCCGTATTGAAATTAAGTGTGCCGCCGGGAGCTTGCCGGGTGTAGTCGAAACCAAGTGAATATGAGAAGTGATTTTTGAATTCGTGTAAGTACTCTGCTTTGAAAGATTTATTGTAGAACAGCTTGTCGTCAACGCCCCTTTTTAGAGAAAGCATTGCATTACCCTCCTGTACAAAATATAGCTCCTGACCTGGTACCTTAGTGTCTACCTGATAGTTTATCCTTATACTTTTTGACGGAAACTCATTGTATGGTTTTGAGGTGAATGAGTAGTTTGTGCCTAAGTTGTACTTGAACTTCTTGTCTTTGATCCCATAAGCCAGATAGCCTTCGAAATTTATTTTTTTGCTGAATTTGGGTGTTGTCCTGCCGCCAAGCCTCAGCTTGGAACCCTCGATTGGGTTATAACTGTAGAAGGTTATAACCGGACCAATTTCAAATGGGCCAAAATCGTGAAAACTGGCAATGGCTATACGGAATATGTCCATCGTCCGCATAAATGCACGGACTTTCTTGAGACTGTCAATTGTTGAATAAATCCCTTTCTCAGACCTGGAGAGCTCTGCATGTCTGTTCTGTTCCCAGAATTCGTCGGACCTTTTTACCGAATCCAACTCCGGTTCTTCAACTGAAACCTTGAAGACGCTGTCCGCTATCGGGATATTTATCTGATGTTTTTTGTAAGAGACACTTCTCTGTCCGAATATGCCCAGCCCTTTAGTAGTGACACCAAGGTCCATGGACAGCTCATCCGTGGAAATTGCCCAACCCTGCTGAGGAAAATGTTCAAACTCCTGTATAATCTTAGCGTCCTTAACCCAGTTCAGGTTAATCTGCCGGTTAAGTTCCATCTCAATCTTCTTTACCGCATAGTTCCCGTCCATTGTTATAAACATGAATCCTTGAAACAGCATGTCGGTTTTGTTGCGGGGAGCAAAGAACATCTTGACGCATTCAATGTTGCTTACTTTAACAGTGTCAATAATGAAATATCGGTAAAACGATGGTGCCGAGGCTGACACCGGACTCAAAAACTGGTTTGTAAGGAACAGTATGTTATTGTCATATATGTCTATATCCTGATAGAGATACTTCAGGTATCTGGTTATACCCTGATTGTCGAGATATCCCTCGAAGCTTACCATCTTGTCTGCTTTGACAACATCTATGCTTGCTCTGGGTGATTTTCTATAGAATACATCTGTTATTGTCTCTTTAATGTACAATGGAAGAACCTCTTTTCCAGGCTGTTTTGTGCTGTCGATGTTGTCAAAGACAAATTTGAATTTTCCCAGCATCCTGCTCTCTTTAAGACCTTCAAAATTTGTAAGTGCAAACTGGGTCTTGTCGTACTTCTCGTACTGAAGGAAGTCCAGGTTTTCGCTTCGGTTTTTTGTTTTGTTGGCAATAACCTTCTCAATAAGCGAAACTGCCGGATTGTTCTTGTTGCGGTATCTTACCTTGTCGGCTTTGACTACTATTTCGTCAAGTGATATTGATGTTGCGGTAAGTTTTATTGTAACAGGATTTCTAAAACCCTTTGTAAGATCTATAACCTCTGATTTGTAACTCAGACATGATGCCCTGAGTGTAAGATTCTGTTTGTCAGTAGTAAAACTGAAGCGACCATCTGAATCGGAAACTGTCCCCTCTGTGGTTCCATCAATAACAACCACTGCAAATGCAACCGGATTGCCGATTTTTGAATCTACTACGACCCCTTTAATAAATGTTTTGCCCGTTTGTTGTGCGTGTAAGGCAATTGTCCCGAAAAACAGCCAAAAAAAAAGGTACACTCGTGGCACGATAAGTGGCATTTTGTTCTTAATCTTGTATGTGCGATTTAATTGCTTGCTTTTCACTATGCAAATATAGTCAAAATGGTACATGGGGACGGATACGTCCCCATGTACCCGACTTTTTTGCGCCGCAATATGTGGTAATCACTTATCCATCAAGAGATAACAAAGTCAAAACTTTTATATTCTGGCAAATAGTAGTTTGCCACATTTTGCGGCGCAGTTTAATTCTTTTTGCAAGTGTTTATACCAAACGGAACATACAAAGGACAGAAGCTGAAGAGACTGGTTAGTAGGAATATTCCGGCAAAAATCAGAAGCACAATTGCTAGTGTACCGGTAATTACACTTGTATAATACAATACAAGGACTGCAACAGCGGCCAGTATCCTGACCCACTTGTCAATAGTACCAATGTTTTTTTTCATTTTTATTTCGTTTTAATTTATTATGATAAACAACTATCAGAAGAAAAGGTTTTGGGAATGTTTTGGGTACACCTGATGCGTCCCCAATTAACATTCTAAAAAAAAAGTGTTGGATTGTTACTTTTTTTTATACATTTGCCCCGTAAGAAAACCACAGACACTTAAAAGTGATAGAAAAACAGACCATAGGAAAGTATAACTTCTTGAAAATGATGGGCAATCGTTCAAATAGCTCATTTGGTCTTTCTCTTATAAATACACCTTCAGGCGTTTCAATATGTAAGTTGAACACTAACCTGTTGCTCGTCCTCGGATTCAATCTAGTCATTACCTCAGTCATTATTATTATTGTGCACTTGATTTAGGATCCCGTTTACAGCAAAAATTAATTATTGCCCGCTTAAACAGGATCCTGTTAAGCGGGCAACTTTTTTTTGTATACGTTAAAGAAATTTAAAACATGAAACCACTAAGAAGCAACCAGACAACTACCGGACGAAAAATGGCAGGGGCAAGGAGCCTCTGGCGTGCAAACGGAATGAAAGAAGAACAATTTGGAATGCCCGTCATTGCAGTGGTCAACTCGTTTACGCAATTTGTTCCAGGACATGTGCATCTCAAGAGCATTGGTCAGGAGATAAAGGCCATAATCGAAAAGGAGGGGTGCTTTGCGGCTGAATTCAATACCATTGCCATAGACGACGGTATTGCAATGGGTCACGACGGCATGCTCTACTCACTTCCCTCCCGCGACCTTATAGCAGACAGTGTTGAGTATATGTGCAATGCACACAAGGTAGATGCGATGATATGCATCTCTAATTGTGACAAAATCACACCGGGGATGCTTATGGCCGCCATGCGACTCAACATCCCGACTGTTTTTGTGTCAGGTGGACCTATGGAGGCCGGGAACATAGACGGAGTTGACTGTGATCTGGTCGATGTTATGGTAAAGGGAGCGGACGAAAGCACAAGCGAGACAGAGCTTGAAAAATATGAGATGAATGCCTGTCCCACATGCGGAAGTTGTTCAGGAATGTTTACAGCAAACTCCATGAACTGTCTTACTGAGGCTCTTGGCCTGGCTCTTCCCGGTAACGGGACAATATTGGCCACGCATACCAACAGAAAACGACTCTTCCAGGATGCCGCAAAACTTATAGCAAGAAATGCAAAAGAGTACTATTTCAATGACGATGAGTCGGTTTTGCCTCTGTCAATAGCGACCAGAGAATCCTTCCTGAACGCAATGGCAATGGACATTGCAATGGGCGGGTCGACAAATACTGTTCTCCATTTGCTGGCAATATCCGGAGAGGCAGGAGTAAATTTCACCCTTGCCGATATTGATGCTCTTTCAAGAAAAATACCTGTCTTATGCAAAGTTGCCCCCAACGGGAAGTATCATCTTCAGGATGTAAACAGAGCAGGAGGAGTAATCAGGATACTCGGTGAGCTTTTAAGAGGTGGCTTCATAAATCCGGATGTGACAAGGGTTGACTATTCAACATTGGGACAGGCAATAGAAAAAAACGACATCATGAGCGGATGCTGGTCATGGGATTGTACCCGCAGGTATCTCTCTGCTCCTGCCAGAGTTAAGAACCTACTGCTTGGATCTCAGGAGAGCTACTACAGGACAGTTGATAAAGATTTTGAGGGTGGATGCATAAGAGACTGTAAGAATGCATATTCACAAGACGGGGGACTAGCTGTCCTGTATGGAAACCTTGCGCCAGATGGGTGTATTGTCAAGACCGCCGGGGTAGACTCATCAATTCTTAAGTTCGAAGGTAAGGCAAGGGTATATGAATCGCAGGAAGAGGCTTCTCTGGGTATAACAGAGGGAGAGGTAATGCAGGGCGATGTTGTAATAATACGCTATGAGGGCCCTAAGGGGGGGCCGGGTATGCAGGAGATGCTCTATCCCACATCTTACCTAAAGTCATGTAAGCTGGACAAGCTCTGCGCACTTATAACAGATGGCCGTTTTTCAGGAGGAACATCGGGTCTCTCTATCGGACATGTTTCCCCCGAGGCAGCCGCAGGAGGAAACATAGCACTTATCGAAAACGGAGACAGAATAGTAATAGATATTCCTGAACGTCTTATATATGTTGATGTAAGTGAAGAGATTCTTAAGCTGCGCAGAGAGAAAATGACCAAAAAGGGCAAGGACGCATTCAAACCGCAAAAAAGGGAACGCACTGTAAGCAAGGCGCTCAAAGCCTATGCTTCAATGGTTTCATCGGCAGACAGAGGTGCAGTGAGGATAATAGAATAAAACGATGTTGAATTATAAAACAGGAAAAGGATGAAAAATGTAAGAGGAACGGAAGCATTGTTGCTCTCCTTGCTGGAGGAGGGGGTTGATACGATATTTGGTTACCCGGGAGGTACAATAATGCCACTCTATGACGAGTTGTTCGACTATAAGGATAGGTTCAGACATATACTTGTAAGACACGAACAAGGGGCCGTACACGCTGCGGAGGGTTATGCAAGAGCAACCGGCAGAGTAGGGGTGTGCTTTGCGACCGCAGGGCCCGGGGCAACAAACCTGGTCACCGGAATTGCCGATGCAATGCTGGATTCCACTCCGTTGGTATGCATAACGGCACAGGTTACGCTGGATAAGCTTGGAACAAATTTCTTTCAGGAGGCCGATATGATAAGCATTACCATTCCGGTAACAAAATGGAGCTATCAGATAACAAAGGCAAGTGAAGTGGCCGGTGTTATGGCCAAGGCATTCTACATTGCAAAGAACGGCAGACCCGGGCCCGTACTTATAAGCTTTACCAGAAATGCACAACTGGAAATGACAGATTTTGCATATGCTTTCCACAAGCCTGTAAGATTTATGGAGAGAAGCCAGAACCTCTTTAAATTCTCGCTTATAGACAAGGCTTGTGAGATGATAAACCGGTCAGACAGGCCGTTAATGATTATTGGCCAAGGAGTGATACTTTCAGGAGCGGAAAAAGAGGTTATTGAACTTGCAGAGAAGGGTCACATTCCAATTGCATCAACTCTTATGGGCATCTCTGCTGTTCCCAGTTCGCACCCTCTCTTTACGGGGAACCTTGGGATGCACGGCAATCTTGCTCCTAATATGATGACTCAGGCATGTGACCTGATAATAGCGGTTGGAATGCGCTTCAGCGACAGGGTAACAGGAGATGTGACAAAGTATGCGCCAAATGCCAGGATTATTCACATAGACATAGACAAGGCAGAACTAAATAAGGTGGTAAGGGCCGACCTTCCGATTTTGGGCGACGCTAAAACAGTTCTCGAGCAAATGATTACAGGAGTGCTTTTCAAGGATCGTTCTGATTGGATGGATTTTGCCAGAGAAAAATGGGAGATGGAGAACGCCTCGGTAATAGACAGACTTCTTGAGATAAAGGAGGATACGGTAAGTATGGCACAGGTTGTAGATGAAATTGCCAATGCAGGAGGTGGAGATGCAGTTATTGTAACTGATGTTGGTCAGAACCAGATGTTCAGTGCCCGATACTCTAAGTTCAACAAAAGCAGGAGCCTCATCACATCGGGGGGACTTGGAACAATGGGTTTCGGGTTGCCAGCTGCAATGGGGGCAAAGCTTGGCGTTCCGGAACGGCAGGTTGTTGCAATTTTGGGAGATGGTGGTTTCCAGATGTCGGTGCAGGAGCTGGGAACCATAATGCAGTCGCAGATTGGTGTCAAAATCGTTATTCTCAACAACTCATTTCTTGGAATGGTCCGGCAGTGGCAGGAGCTCTTTTTTGATAAACGATACTCATTTACCAGCATGGTTAACCCCGACTTTTTGAAGATAGCCGAGGCTTATGAAATTCCTGCGAAAAGAGTTGTAAGGCATTGTGAACTAAAGGATGCCGTGAGAGAGATGTTGGAGTGCCCGGGGCCATACCTTCTTGAGGTGGTCACAGAGAGAGAAGAGAATGTGTTTCCAATGGTTCCTTCGGGAGCCTCGCTGGATGGAATTATATATTAATCTTATAAATGAAAATTTACTATCATGAAAAAAACGGAGTACATAGTAATAGCCTTTGTAAACAATCAGGTATCTGTACTAAACAGAATAACGTCGGCATATCTGAAAAGGCATATCAACATAGAATCTCTTAATGTGTCGGAATCATTCGTAAAGGGAATAAGTACAGTAGTAATATCGGCAAATACATCGGCCGACACAATAGAAAAGGTTGTCAATCAGCTGGGAAATATTGTAGATGTTATTTATGTTGACTATTATCTGCAGAGCGACCTCATATGTAAGGAGCTGGGTTTGTATAAGATAGCATCTGTTATTCTTGATGAAAGGAGCTATTTTGAATATATCCTTAACCGTTCCAATGGTCGTATAATCGAAATCAACAACGACTACATAATTATGGAAAAATCGGGCACCAGGAACGAACTGGAAAAACTAAAGGAGGAACTAGAAAAAAGAAATGTCCTTACCAGCTATTCAAGGTCGGGAATAGTTGTATTGCACAGAGAATCAATAGAAAACATGTTTCAAAAAGTATCATAGACATTAATAACAAACACAAACAAACTAAAAAACAAAAAAATTATGGCACAAATGAATTTTGGAGGATTCCAGGAAAACGTTGTTACAAGAGAGGAATTTCCACTTAAAAAGGCGGTTGAGGGACTAAAGGACGAAACTATCGCAATAATAGGATACGGAGTGCAAGGCCCTGGACAGGCACTTAACCTGAGGGATAATGGTTTCAACGTAATTGTGGGTCAGCGTAAGGATTCTAAAACATGGGACAAGGCGGTGAGTGACGGATGGGTACCGGGTGTGACACTTTTCGAAATTGATGAGGCCTGCCGTAGAGGAACAATAATCCAGTATCTGCTTTCCGATGCGGGACAGATATTGCTTTGGCCGGATATCAAAAAACACCTAACTGCAGGCAAGGCTCTCTACTTCTCTCATGGTTTTGCTATCACCTACAGCGAAAGGACAGGAATCGTCCCTCCAAAGGATGTAGATGTGATTCTGGTTGCACCAAAAGGCTCAGGGACATCGCTCAGGAGACTGTTTCTGGAGGGACGCGGCCTGAACTCCAGCTATGCAGTTTATCAGGATGCCACAGGAAAGGCATTTGAAAGAGCAGTTGCGCTGGGTGTAGGTATCGGTTCCGGTTATCTTTTTGAAACCACATTCAAGCGGGAGGTATATTCCGACCTAACCGGAGAGAGAGGGACCCTCATGGGGGCTATTCAGGGGATTTTTGCCGCTCAGTATGAGACGCTACGTGAGAACGGACACACTCCGTCGGAGGCATTCAACGAGACAGTTGAGGAGCTGACTCAAAGCCTTATGCCTCTTGTAGCGGAAAACGGAATGGACTGGATGTATGCCAACTGTTCAACAACAGCACAACGCGGGGCCCTTGACTGGTGGAAAAGGTTCCGTGATGCTTCGCTGCCGGTATTCAGACAACTCTATTCGGAGGTTAAATCGGGGAATGAGGCTCAGCTTTCAATAGATTCCAACAGTAAACCGGACTACAGAGAGAAGCTGGAGCTGGAACTCAAGGAGATGAGAGAGAGTGAGATGTGGAGAACCGGTGAAGTGGTCAGGAGCCTCAGACCAGAGAGGAACAAATAATTTCAGATAATAAATATCATATGTCATACTTTCCCGCACTAAAAGACATCTCAAGGGCCAGACTCACTCTTAATGGTGTAGTAATATCTACGCCTCTCATGCCCAATCTTAATCTCTCAGAGAGATTCGGGGCAAATGTCTTGCTTAAAAGAGAGGACTTGCAGACTGTCCGCTCATATAAAATACGAGGGGCATTCAATAAAATAAAGAGCCTTTCAGAAGAGCAGATGAAAAACGGAATTGTTTGCGCAAGTGCTGGCAACCATGCTCAGGGAGTCGCACTCTCCTGCCAGAAGCTCGGCATAAAGGGAACAATCTTTATGCCGACAACTACTCCTAAACAGAAAATTGAGCAGGTGAAAATGTTCGGTAAGGAGTACATCGATATTGTAATTGCCGGCGATACATTTGATTGCGCAAACAAGGCAGCCGTAAGGTTCTGTGAAGAATCTCAGCAGACATTCATCCATCCGTTTGATGATCCTAAGATAATTGAAGGACAGGCAACAATGGGTATCGAGATAATGCAGGACACTCCTCAGAAGATTGATTATCTGTTTATTCCTGTGGGAGGTGGTGGACTGGCCGCAGGGCTTGGGTCATATTTCAAGCAGATTAGCCCCGACACAAAGATAATTGGGGTGGAACCGTTGGGTGCACAGAGCATGAGGGCCTCATTCGACAAAGGAGAGGTGACTGAGCTTGAATATGTGGACAAATTCATTGACGGAGCAGCTGTAAAGAGGGTGGGAAAGTATACATTTGATATTTGCAGAAAGGTGCTGGACGATATAATTGCAGTACCGGAGGGTGCTGTATGTACCACAATACTGGAGCTTTACAATCAGAATGCTATTGTAGTGGAACCTGCAGGGGCACTCTCAATATCTGCCCTCTCGTTCTATGCCGACAAGATAAAAGGGAAAACAGTAGTATGCATTGTAAGCGGAAGCAATAACGATATAACCCGTACAGAGGAAATAAGGGAGAGGTCGCTTCTGTACGAAGGTTACAAGCACTATTTTGTGATCCGCTTTCCTCAGAGGTCGGGAGCATTGCTCTCGTTTGTCCAGAATGTACTTGGCCCAAAAGATGATATCACTCACTTTTCCTACTCAAAGAAGACAAACCGCGAACAGGGCCCGGCAGTGGTAGGTATAGAATTGGCCGATTCGGGTGATTTTCAGTCTCTTATTCAGAGAATGGACAAAAATGAGATTGTCTATGAATATATTAACGACAAACAGGATCTTTTTGGATTTTTGATCTGATTTTTTTATTATATTTGATATTAATATGTACCTGGTAACGAACATGCATGCCATGAAAAAACTGGACATATATCTTGCAACACTTACAATAATTGTACTGTTGCTGGTCTGGGTAAGTGATTCAGAGAATCTTTTCAAAATCGTTTTGTATCTGGCTGTTTTTATCGGACTCTTTATCTCTGCAGCTGCGAGAAGGATCAAGGGGGAACAAAATTTGATTGATGTTAATAAAAAGGGATTGATTGCATTAATTTGCGGTCATGTACTTATAACTATTCTCTTTATTCTTACAGGAGCTTTAAAGGAGAAGGATGTAGTTGTAACAATCGGAGTATTTCTGGTTTATATCTCCCTGATGGTATTGTATACAATAGTGGTTGTTTCAAAATGTGCCACAAAAAATGATCATCCTGTATAGATTATGGATATAATCTTTGGATATCCCATCCACCGCCGGTTGCTATGTATTTAAAACGGTCGTGAAAACGGTTAGAACCTCCTTGCCAGAATTCAAAAGAATGTGGTTCAACTATGTACCCGCCCCAATGTTCGGGTCTCAATACTGCATCTGACGCATTTTCCATTGTCTGGAAGAGTGTCGACATGATTTTCTGTTCAAACTCCTCCATGTCGGGCAGGGGTGAACTTTGAGAGGAGAGTGCTGCAGTTATCTGGCTCTCTAAAGGGCGGGAGTAAAAATATTCGTCAGACTCCTCCGCTGTTATTTTTTTAACAGTCCCCTCAATCCTTATCTGCCTCAATGATATGGACCAGAAGAATAGCAGTGATACATTTGGATTCTCTTCTATTTGTCTGCCCTTTTTACTGTTATAGTTGGTGAAGAATACAAAGCCATCGTTGGAGAATTGCTTAAGTAGCACTACCCTTGCAGATGGTACCATATCATAACCTACAGTTGCAAGAGTCATTGCATTTGCCTCTATATTCTCTTTTTCAGCCGCTTCCTTAAACCAGCCCTTGAACAGCAGAAAAGGATCGTCAGGCATATCCTCCCTTAAAAGGGGAGTCGCATCGTAGTCCTTTCTCAAATGAAATAATTTGTCAGCACTCATTTTTCAGTAATTTTAATACTATAACAAACAAGTAACACTTTTGATGGATCACAGCAGCCCACAGCAGCTCCGCAGCCCTATGCTTTCATGGCCAAACGCTCATTATTAAGTAGTTAAGCGAAAGAGAACTTTTGGGCAACTATCTCATTATCAGCGTTTGGCCATGAAAGCATAGGGCTGACATCACAAAATTTGTATCTTTGTTTAATACAATATCTCACCTAATATCAATCGGGTCATGGAAAACAGGAGTACAATCACCATTCTGGTAATTTTGATTTCAATAGTATCGGCATTCCTTTGTTGCTGTTCTCTCTCTGTTCTGCACGAAGAGGCTCATTGAGAGGAAGGTTTCTGCTTGCCGGAACACTCGCCTATTTTTTGGTGACCTTCCTTTTCTATACAACAATGGCAATGTATAATATAATGTTCATGGCTTTTGTCTCATTACTAGCATTTTCTTTCTTCGCTCTGCTGACAACCATGTTTTCTTTTGATACGGATAGTTTACCCGGGATGTTTTCTGCAAGGACCCCGGTCAGATTTGCGGGAGGTTTTCTGATATTTACCTCAATTTCTATTGCGTTGTTTTGGCTGAGCATAATTGTCCCTCCATTAATTGACGGGTCGGTCTACCCGGATTCTCTGGACCATTACACCACACTGATTGTTCAGGGGATGGATCTAGGTTTGTTGCTACCCATCGCATTTGTGTCGGCATTATTGTTAATAAAAAGAAGACCTCTGGGTTATCTGTTTGCACCCACTTACCTTGTTTTTCTGTCAATTCTCATGACTGCCCTGACGGCTAAGATAATTGCAATGGCAATAAACGGAGTAAATGTTGTACCTGCAGTATTTATCATACCTCTATTCAACATATTGTCACTAATCTGTGTTATAATGCTGTTGAAAAACATAAACATAAATATTTCAAATAAGTAAATTTAATTTTTATTGGTTATGAAAAATTACAAATTCGAAATCAAGTGGGCCTCAATCTTTATATTGATGAGCCTGCTGTGGATGGTTCTCGAGAGAATTGCCGGACTTCACGACAAGCACATAGATGTTCATATGATCTATACTAACTTTATGGCAATACCTGCTATTGCTGTATATGTATTTGCTCTTCTCGACAAAAAGAAGAATTTCTACTCGGGCAAGATGACATACTTTCAGGGATTTCTTAGTGGCATAATAATTACACTGATTGTTACAATAGTAAGCCCGTTGACACAGCTAATTACATCACTTATAATTACTCCGCACTTCTTTGAGAATGCAATCAGATACACAACAGAACACGGAAAGATGTCCATGGAAGAAGCCGTTAAATATTTTAGCTTGAATAACTATATAATGCAGGGTTTTATAGGGGCACTTTTAATGGGTCTTATTACAGCAGCAGCTGTGGCTCTCTTTACCAGGAGCAAACGATGACCAACTCACCTCAGGTGAGGGTCTGGTAATAGGATCAATAGCAATGACATCATTCAGGATAGGTTGATACATGCCATTTTAAGTCGTTTTGGGCACATGTTTGTAAATTGTCATATTATTTGATAAATTTACTCAATCTCAAAACATAAACGTCTATGAATTCTTCACTTATCAGAATCAGCATAGCTCTTACCATTATAATAGCTTTATCGGGATGCAGGTTTTTCTCAAAATTAATGGATGAGAAGGAGGTGGTTGAAGATAAAAAGGAGAGTGTGGTTGCAGAAGATTTTCCCAAAAGATCATCACTGGACACCTTAAAGGTGAGACCACTCTGGATAAGTGAAACATATCCGGAAAAACCGGCAGGTGCAAAAGAAAAACCTGTTACAGCAAAAAGAGCGACAGCTAAAGAGTCACCAGATGAGACAACTGTAAAAAGAAGCGGATTCAACGGCAGCAGTGTTTATGTTGAAAAAAGAGGGACCCTCAGGTTCTATTTCTCAAAAGAAGAACTCTCGGCAATAACGGAGTTGAAAATAGAAGGAGAGGTGGACAGTCGCGATCTTATGTTCATTTGTCCCAATATGCCAAACCTGTTAAGTCTGGATCTAAAAGATTGCAAAATTGAGAACAGGACCATTCCTGAATACTTCTTTTTTGGCGATAAAGAGAACAATAAGCTTGAAACTCTCATTTTACCTGATGACCTTGAGGTCATAGGCAGGAGTGCGTTCTCTATGTGCAAAAAGCTGAAAGGAGAACTAAAGATTCCACAAGGCGTGAGAGTGATAGGATATGGTGCTTTCTATATATGTTCCGGTTTAACAGGAAATCTTGTATTGCCACAGAATATAAAAGAGATTGGAAGTTGGGCATTTTTCAGATGTGCAGGATTTACGGGTCAGCTGATTTTGCCGGAAGGATTAGCACAGATTGGAGATCATGCTTTTTCCAACTGTCCGGGATTTACAGGGAAATTGATAATACCAAACAGTATTACAAGAATCCAGGATGCAACATTTGCTTATTGCAAAGGGTTTGAAGAGGGGCTTAAGCTACCAGATAATCTGACTATTATAGAAGATCATGCATTTTCAAACTGTTCAGGCTTGTCTGGGGAGCTGGTAATACCGGGCAGTGTCAAAACCATTGGATTGTTCGCCTTTAACGGCTGTAGCAGCTTTACAGGAATACTTGATATTCCTGCAGGAGTTAAAACTATTGGATTCAAGGCATTTTCGCAGTGTTCGGGACTAAGAAACATAAAGGTAAACTGGAACGAACCAATATCATACAGTTCAGAGATGTTTCCTGTAAAGGTCGGGATACTGGTGCCTGGATCACAAGTTTCCAGATACAGTGCAACCGAAGGGTGGAAAAACCACAATATTGAAGGCTTTTAAATAATATCACATAGTGTTGAAGTTAAAATTTGAGCATAGAATCACAATTGCCTACCTTATACTAGGCGGGGCGTGGATACTTTTTTCAGATAAGTTTCTCTATGCAATGATACCAGATGCACACCTGCAGTCAGATATCCAGACATATAAAGGTTGGCTCTATGTTGTTGTCACCGCAGTATTCTTTTTTGTATTTATCAAAGGGCACCTGAAAAAACTGAGAAAGGCCGAGCAGAAGGCACTTGAAAGCGACAGGCTCAAATCGGCGTTTCTCACAAATCTCAGCCATGAGATACGCACACCGATGAATGGAATTCTGGGTTTTTCTGAACTACTTAGGAGCCCGGGGCTCACCGGAGAACAACATCAGGAATATCTGAAAATCATTGAATCAAGCGGAGAGAGGATTTTATCACTTTTTGGTGATCTTGTGTTAATGTCTAAAGTTCAATCGGGCCAGATTGGGGTTGACAAAAGGGAGGTGAGCATAAATAAAATTTCCGAAGAGTTATACAAACATTTCAAACCCGAAGCAGAGAAAAAGGGACTTAAGCTCTTTTTTGTAAATTCACTGCCAATGGATGAGGCGACAATAAAAACAGACAGTGAGAAGGTAACGGCAATTCTCTCTCACCTTATAAAAAATGCCATAAAATACACATCGAGCGGAGATATTGAATTCGGATACCTCAAAAAAGATAATTTTCTTGAGTTCTTTGTTAGTGATACAGGAATAGGTATACCAAAAGATAAAACGGAATTGATTTTCAATAAGTTTGTTCAGGCAGAAACCAACTTGTCAAAACTACACGATGGAGCAGGACTTGGTCTATCCATAGCAAAAGCATTTGTTGAGATGCTGGGGGGTAAAATATGGGTAGAATCTGAAGAACATTCAGGTGCTACATTCTACTTTACAATTCCATATCATCTCTGATCTATCTTGTTCAGTGCAAAAGCGTAGGCTCCCAAAGCGATGGCTCGGCTGGCCCCAATTTTTGACGTAACAACTCCAATTCTTTTAAACGGATCATAGCTGACTTTTTTTGTTGTTCCGTATATATCAATGAGTACCTCATTGTCTTTAGCAAACAGGTCAAATCCCTCAGGATCATCAAGATCGAAAACCTCTGTCTGTACCCTGTTTACGAGTTCACCTCCAAAAGTGCAGATCTTGCTTCTCATCTCATTTAAAAGGGAAGGATAGATATATTTTCTTGCTCCTGTCAAACCTCCACCTATTACAACAAGACCATCAATAAGGCTCGCAGATGTTGCCATTGCATCTCCAGCCGCTTCACCTAACCGGGCAAAAGAGGCTATTGCCGCATCCCTGTCGCCCATTTTAATTCCCTCGGCAATTTCAAAAATATCCTTTGGTTCCAGTCCGTGATTCGCATCTGAAGCAAGTTCACCGTATACCCTCTTGATTGCAGCAATACTTACACTTGCCTCCATTATTACGTTTGGATGGAATTTGTTTCTCAGGCAGAATATCTCAACACAAGAGTTGTCGCCTATATGTAATTTCCCGTCAACGGCAAATCCGAATCCGAATCCTGTTCCTAAAGTGTAACCTAATAAGTTATGATATTGTTTTTTACTGCCTTTTTCAGTTAGCCTTGCATTGATTTCGGGCAATACTCCCGACATCGCCTCGCCATATACAAAAAGGTCCCCATCGTTGTTTATAAAAACAGGAATTCCGAATTTTTCCTGTAAGAACGGACCAAGCGCAACACCATCGCGAAAAGAGGGAAAGTTCGGAAGGTAACCTCCGATAATTCCGTTCGGATAATCGGCAGGACCGGGAAATGCAAAACTGATAGCAACAGGTTTTTCATCAAGCTTTTCAATGACTATAGAGAATCCCTTGACAAGGTTTGCAAGGCAATCATCCAGTTTGTCGGATAAAGATGGAAGGGTAATTGGTGCTACTTTGTATTCGTTGCCCTGAATGGCAGAAAATACGAAATTTGTACCACCGGCATCAAGTGTTATTACAGTACGTCTGTCAGTATTGTATATCATAGTTCAGTAATTAGATTAGTGTCATTTCTTATAGAGGTACCAGTCCGGGCAATCTACCCCAAGCGACTTAGCCCAAACCAGGAACTTGGGATAATATATTCCGATACTTACAGACTCTGTGGGATAATCAAAATCTCCGGGAATGAGAATCCCAAAAGGCATACCGTCGTCAGAAATGTAATAACGATTTTGTTTAGGGTCAGACTTGTCGTTGGAACTTCCCAGAAGTTTGCTATCTGCAAGGTCGGTAGGCAAATAATTCGGCATATGCACCTCCCTGCCACGACCTGCATTATTGACTACAATAAATGGGTTGTATGGAGGTGTCGTGACCAGATCAAGAGTAACAGGTGATGAGAAATCAATCTGAATGCTGAACTCCGGCTTGTCCCCTACAACCTTGATTCCCAGAGCTGTAATATTGTCAAATACCATAACCACAGCTTTGTTTTGTTGCTGTTCAGTGCCGTTGGGCGACAACTGATACGAGAAATTGCCATCTACAAAAGTGCTGGTACTCTTTACACTGCTCACTGCCGATGCCGACAGGCCAAGCTGATATCCAAAACCTACATCGAGTATTCCTCCGGACCATACCGGTTTGATTCTGTCAATTATCTTAATGATCTGGTTTTTGTTATTAAGGTAGTGAGTGGAGTTGTAAGAGACAACAACATCGTTCATGTCATAGTCACCCCTGCTTGGCCATAAATCTTCGAAGGCCAGAGTGTGATAGGAGTTAATTGACGGGTAATGTGTAGAATATGCAATGTTTGCATCATTTGGGAACTCGTCGCGGTCGTCGGGTATTCCATCCTTATCCTTGTCGTTAGTCTTGATAACCAAAGGAAGGTCTTTGTATTGAATTGCCGTTTCAGGTGTTGCGGCAGCATAAAAAAGAGCATCATTAAAGTCGTTGTCTGAACTCAGCGATCTGTTTACATCTTCAAACCCTATTAAGACGATATCTCTCTCAGGGTCATATAGCAGTACATTGTGAGGCTTTAGAAGAGGGTCACTTTCTGGGTTGAACTGCTCAAGAGAGTAGTAAATAGGGTTATTCTGACTTATCGTGCCATTACTTTGATAGCTATAAGCAGCAATAAACCATCCAATGCTTGTCCCGGCAGGGAAAATGTCTGTTAAGGCACTTCCGTTCCAGTATTGGAGTTGCACCCGGTTTCCTGTTAAAAGACCTCCTCCACTACCTAAAAAGGAAGCGTTGGGAAAAGCTATGATTTTACTGATTTCGCTCAGCTTTGTTGGAGGGTTATCAGTAGGGTAGTGGAAATAGCCAAGAACATTCTTGTAGCTGGCCCCCTCATGTATGAATACTACCTCTATTTTTGCATTTTCAATTATATGCAGCGCTGAGTTAACCCCATTTGCAATAAATTCCGGATGTAAGATTGGTACCTTTTTGCTTTCGGGCAAAGTGGCATTTATATCATTCATAAATTCTGCAGAAACAGAAATGTCGGGAGAGAGAAGGTAGAAAGGAACTCCTGTGCTGCTCCATGTTCCTAAAGTTGTATATCCGGGGATAGAAGCATTAAGCTCAAGAACATTGCTGCTTTTGACAAGCATTTGTGCTGCCATAAAGCTGGCAGGACTATTGGCATCTACAGTAAACTTATTATTTGCAAATGACGACTTGAGAAGTTGTGGAACTCCAAGCGTGGGGCTGTATACATAGAGCTTCTTGACAGATTTTTTAATATTTACAATACCGTTATATATTCCATAATTCTCAGTTAGACCTTTTAGAATTGGATTGAGTCCTACCCTAAGAACTTCCAGCTCAGGATCTCCTTCAACCGCAACGAAAGGATATTCGTCATATACATAGAACTCTATGGGTGAAATGAATTTCAATTTGTAATCGACCGATAAAGTATAATTGCCTACCGTGGCAAAGTCAAAATAGGTTTTTTCCTCCACTGGAAGGTTTTTTGGTGTTAATTTTAAACACGAGGGAAAAACTAACCCTAAAAAGACTATGACTAAAAAAAACGCCGATATGTGCCGTTTCATAGATATTGCTTATAATACTCTTAAATAACTTGTTGAAAAAACAAATGTATCAATATTTAAATTTATATCAATGGGGAGAGATAATATGTTTGACTCTCATTTGCTATTCGGATGATTTTTGTTGTAATTTGCAGATATAATCAAATTTCAGGAATCAAATCATGGCATTACAGGAAACATTAGAAAAGCAGGGGCAGTGGCTATTCAGATACAGGAGCAATATCCCGCTGATCATATTACTAATAGGAACAATGTTATTCCTGTGGACAGAATTGCATCCGGAAACCTCTGTTTACAAGGGAACACCATATGAGATTTATTACGAGTCATTTTGTCTCTTTATCAGTCTTTTCGGGTTGTTTATACGTGTTTACACAGTTGGACACACACCGGCCAATACCTCAGGCAGAAACGTTGCCACACAGGTTGCAGATTCACTCAATACCACGGGGATTTATTCTATTGTGAGGCACCCTTTGTATCTGGGCAATTTCTTCATGTGGTTCGGTCCGGCTTTGCTAACGGGTCATTTCTGGTTTCTGATATCGTTCTGTTTTTTTTACTGGGTTTATTATGAAAGGATAATGTTTGCAGAAGAGCAATTCCTGAGAGGTAAATTCGGGAAAACATATCTTGATTGGGCAGAAAGAGTTCCTGCCTTTGTGCCTAAATTCAAGAATTTTGTCAAACCGGGATTCCCTTTCAGCTGGAGAAAGGTTCTGAAAAAGGAGAAAAACGGGCTGGCAGCAGTGTTTCTGATTTTCTTTACATTTGATGTTGTGGGAGAGTTGATAAACAAAGGGCACAATTATAACTACTTTCTTGTGGCTATGTGTATTCTGACAATGCTCATGTATGCTGTTCTCAAGTATCTGAAGTATAATACAAAAGTTCTTGATGAAACCGGCAGGTAGGTAATTGAAAAGGATGCCCGAATAACTTCAGACATCCTCCCCCAAAATGATCAACTATGAATTAAACGCAACTATTTCTTTAGAGTTATAGTCCAGGTCTTTGTGCCGTTAGACACAGTAGCTTTATTGTCGGCAGTTCCGTCACCGTAATCTATCGTAATTATCTTTCCGTCTCCGAATGTAGTTGTTGCTATACCCTTGACAATTTCGCCTGGAACAGCTTTGAAAAGCAGTGGTGTGGCCTCTGCAATCTTCTTAGTCTGGGTAGCA
The DNA here is from genome assembly GCA_001769195.1 of Bacteroidetes bacterium GWF2_40_14. Lineage (GTDB taxonomy): Bacteria > Bacteroidota > Bacteroidia > Bacteroidales > UBA932 > Bact-08. The sequence goes on from MEOK01000004.1 coordinate 141,890, forward strand.
CTCTTCTCGTTAGTCAGTGTTACAGTCCCGAATGTCTGGATAGTGTTGTCATCGAGGGTTTTAGGATCACCAAATTTATAAAGGCGAGTCATGCTGGCTACCCTTTGATTAAATTTTACACCGTCAGGGAAAGTCACTTTAAAATCTTCTGTAATTACAGCCTGCTGAGAATTTGAATCTATCTGTCTAGTTATATTTTTTGTCATCTGACCATTATAGAGATAGCCTTCAACTTTAAAATTCTGATACTTTAATTTTTGGTCCGTATTAAGTTTAGTGTTTGCAAAAATGTACGCTACCAGAACACCCGATCTGGTTTTTCCGTCTATACCTTTATTTCCGGTTCCAAAATCGACAGTGACTATTCTTACCGATGATGAGTCACGCATAGAAATTGTAACTGTACCAGTCAGAAACTGTTCTCCCCAGAAACCCTTTGTAACAGGGAAAAACGAAGTCAGTTGCATAATTTCACCTAGTATTCCGTCAGATTCTGCACTTACCTGTTCAAGGAAGGCATCATGTATGATCAAATCGTTGTTTTCTGCAGGCTGGTCGCTCTTGGTGCAGGAAGATGCAGATATCATAAGTACTGCCGTAACCAAAAAAAGAACTCGTTTCATATTTTCAATTATTAAAGGTTTATTAAGATTAATCATTTATCTTTAAGAAGCAGATTTGCATAAAAAGTTAAATCAAATGAAAATATTTTTAACTTTTTTGACTTTTATGCTTCATATATTGAGATAACAACTATTGCCGATGACGGAACCCGAGGACGAGTACATCTTGTCACTGATAAAGGAGGATAATACTAAAGAGAAAGGGTTAGCCCTGCTGATAAACAAATATAAAGAGAGAATCTACTGGCATATAAGAAGATTGGTAGTAAGCCATGAAGACGCCCAGGATGTAATGCAGGAGACTTTTTTAAATGTTTACAGGTTTATTGACACATTTGGACAGGAGAGCAAGCTTTACACCTGGCTGTACAGGATTGCGACAAATGAGTGCATAAAGTTATTCAGAAAGCGAAAACATATTTTTACATCTTATGATGAGATAAGTGAACAGTTGATAAACAAATTATATTATAATACTGTAGATGAGGGAGATAAAATAATTGTGACGTTTCAGGAAGCTATTCTTAGATTGCCGGAAAAGCAGAGGTTGGTGTTTAATTTAAGGTACTATGATGAACTGAGTTACGATGAAATTTCAAGAATCCTAAGCATAAGTACAAGTTCGGCAAAAACAAATTATCATTATGCTGCAGAGAAAGTTAAAGAGTTTATGTTAAATAGTTAGAAAATAAATGAATAAAGAATTTGATTTCAATAAAGTAGGAAAGAAAATGCCCTACAAAATTCCCGGGACGTTTCTGGAAGGGTTCTCCGTTAACAGCGTAAGTAAGATAAAAAAAGAAAAAAGGGGAAGACACATCAGAATGCATTTGTGGAAAATTTCGTTTGCCGCAGCATCTGTTGTACTTATCCTTATTACGGGCATATTCCTGAAGAAGGGAAGTGAGGCGCCAGTAATTAATTTCAATGACACAATTAAGAACGCAACTATTTCAGAAAGTACAGAAGTCGAAAGAATAATAAGAGAACTCTCAGATGATGAGTTGACTCTTATCTCTTTGATGCTTGATTCCGATATGTTTAACGAATAAATAAATATGATATGAAGACAATTTTCAGAAGCATGGTTTTGTTTTTACTGATGGCCTCTGTTGTAAAGCTTGATGCTCAGGAGATAAAGAATTTTCCCAGAGTAAGAATGCTTCTCATGGAGACTCAGCTGGCAGAAATCAAAAAGAATATAGTTATCGACAACAGGAACATACAGAAATTTGACCAGATATACAGAGATTATATTTTGGAAATAGCAGAGCTTAACTCCAGATACAAGGGATTAGTTTCTATGGAGGCAAATCTGGGAAACATGTCTGATCCTGAAATTGAGGACAACTTTGTAAGACAGACAGAAAAGACGAAAAGACTTCTCATTGTGAGAGAAAAATACTTTTACGAGTTTAAAATGGTAATGAAACCCGGAGAGATCATCAAGATGTACAGGATTGAGCGGGAAATTGTGAAAAAGGTACAGCAGGAGATGAAAAACAGGGCGAAAACCAGGTAGAGGAATTTGTTCAGGAGATGAACACCATTTTTTCATATATTTGTCAAAACAATGTATGGAAATATCTGGATTACTGAACAAGAGAACAGGTATAATAATATCAGGATCTGTCATATTGATTCTTTTGCTGTTTCTGCTGCTTAGAGGACCGGTATTGAGGATATATGTAGCCCATAAAACCAAAGAAGCAGAAGCGCGATATTCTCTGGTGGTCAGTTATGATAAACTTAAAATGTCAGGACTGGCAGGTATCAAAATCACCGGTCTGAGAATATGGCCCAGCAATGGAGACACACTTTTTTCTGCGGATTACATAAGAATGGAAATGAATCCGTTGAAGCTTCTTTTTCTTACTCCCGATCTCAGAAGGCTTGATGCAGACAATATCAAAATCAACTTTGTTAAAATTGACTCACTTTCCAACTTTGATTTTCTTTTTAAAACAGGGAACAAGCCTGTATCAGCTTCCCGAGGCAGTCAAACGGTAGTTGGTCGGTTTAACTATGCCAGAAATACCAACAATCTGCTCTCTCTGGTTTTGGGGGCATTGCCGGCAAATGCAAATATCAGCAGACTGAATATTGGCTATCGTAACGAACCCTACAGCCTCTCAATTGATGTACCTGAACTTAAGGTGCAAGATGACGCATTCAATACAGTAATCACATCTGTTGATGATGGCTTGATAACGGTACTTTCTGCCGAAGGGATATTGGATGATTCTGAGAGAAAAATTACAGCACGTCTGTTTGCAAGAGACGGCGCCAAGGTTTCTGTACCATTCCTTGACTTTAAATGGGGAGCCGAGGTTCAGTTTGACACCCTTGCTTTTGAACTATCCGCCTCATCAAGAAAGAGTGACAAGATTACCCTGACAGGAAAAGCTATGGCAAAAGGAATTTCTGTGTTCCACGAAAGAATATCTCCGGTAAATGTAATTCTCGAAAAGGGAGAGTTTGACTATAAAATAAACATAGGCAGAAACTATCTGGAACTAGACTCTAGCTCAACTGCAATCATTAACAATTTTTCATTCTCACCCTATTTACGGACAGAAAAAAATATGGAATGGAAAATTGTCGCCTCGGTTAATAAGAATGATTTTGAGGCTGATGAATTATTCTCATCCCTTCCCAAAGGGCTGTTTTATAATCTGGAGGGAATCAGGACAGAGGGTAGACTTAATTATCATTTCTATCTTAATCTGGATTTTTCCAGGATTGACAGTCTTAAACTGGAATCATCGCTTGTGCCGGAGAAATTCAGAATTATCAGTTCCGGCAAAACCGATCTTAGAAAAATGAACTCCGACTTTGAGTATTCGGCCTGCGAAAACGGATATCCTGTCAGGAGCTTTATTGTGGGCCCTGTAAACAGCAATTTCAGGACATTGGACAGGATTTCGCCTTATCTTCAGATGGCTGTCCTGCAGTCCGAAGATGGAGGATTTTTCTACCATGATGGATTTTTGATGGAGAGTCTTCGAGAAGCACTGGCAGAGGATATTAAAGAGAGAAAATTCAGAAGGGGCGGGAGTACAATAAGCATGCAGCTTGTTAAAAATGTATTTCTCAGCAGAAACAAGACCCTTGCCAGGAAGTTTGAAGAGGTTATGATCGTCTGGCTCATAGAGACCAACCGGTTGAGCAGCAAGGAGAGGATGTTTGAGGTATATATGAATATAATAGAGTGGGGTCCTATGGTTTACGGGGCAAATGAAGCTGCTCGTTTCTATTTTGACAAGGATGTAAAAGATATCAATATTAATGAAGCAATATTTCTTGCAAGCATAATTCCATCACCTAAACGCTCCCTTAATTCCTTTACAGCCGATTTTCAACTGAAGCCCGGAATGGAAGGTTATTACAAACTCCTGGCGCAAAGATTAAGGATAAAGGGATTGATATCTGAACAGGAGGAGGCCGGAATCAAACCGGAGGTAAAGCTAGCAGGTGAGGCAAAGAGGCAGATTCAAAGCAGAGAAAAGTAGATAAAACTAATTCTTAGTAGATAATTTCATCTCTGCCATTAGAGTCTTTATTGTCTCTTTAACGCTGATTATCTTTTCTGCCCTGAATGCATTGCTTCCGGCAAAAGCATAGCCTTTGTTGAAGTTTCCCTTGAATGCATTATACAGAGCTATAATTATACAATATGGACTCTTTGTGTAATCACATGTACGGATGCAATGGAACGGGCAGCTTTTTGGTTTTTCAGTTCCCTCTTTGACCCTCTCTATGAACTTGCTTAATATTGCCCTTCCTGGCATTCCAACAGGACTTTTGATTATCTCAATATCAGACTCTTTGGCGTTTATGTAGGTCTCCTTGAAGGCAAGAGAGGCATCGCATTCGGTTGTTGTGACAAATTTTGTTCCTATCTGAACAGCAGAGGCACCAAGGTCGAGAATCTTTCTCATCTCTTCGCCATTGTAGATGCCGCCTCCTGCAATTATCGGAATTTTGCAATTATTCTGCTCTTCAACAATCTTTATGTTTTTAACAAGATCTGGCAGCAGCTCCTCGAGTGAATAGTTGTTGTCAGATATCTGATCTTCCTTATAACCAAGATGCCCCCCTGCTTTTGGCCCTTCAAGGACAATGGCATCAGGCACATAGTTATAGTTTTTTATCCACTTTTCGCAAATAATCAGAGCAGCCCTTGTAGAAGATACAATAGGAACAAGCTTGGTAATGCTGTCCTTCTGCAGGTAAGAGGGAAGATCCAGTGGAAGTCCGGCACCTGCAAAAATAATATCTGCTTTGCTTGAAATGGAAGTTTTAACCATGTCGGCAAAATTTGTAAGTGCAACCATAATGTTTACACCTATCACGCCTTTAGCAAGTTCCCTTGCTTTTCTCAACTCCTCTTTTAACCCGAATATAGAAGCCTCGTTATAATTACCAGACGAATTCTTATACAACAGGCCTATACCGGCACATGAAATCACACCAACGCCACCCTCGTTTGCAACAGCCGAAGCCAGACCCGATAAGGAGATACCTACACCCATTCCTCCTTGCACAATTGGAACAGTAAGCTTTAGGTTACCAATAGAAAAATTACTCATCAATTCTTTTTTGTCCGCAAGATAGTTATAATGGGTTATAAAATATGGATATTGTCTGGTAAAATTTAATCTGACCTGTAAATTTCTATCAATGTGTATTTAAGGGAATATAGATAATTACACTATACATAAAGAAGACAGAGTAATTATATTTATCTTTGATAATAATTCAATAATAAACAACTATGAATGTGAAAAAATTACTTACACTACTTGCTTTTTTTGTTGTGACATTTGCCGTAAACGGACAAGCAAGACAATCACCTGGTGAATCGGTGAAACTGTCGGTAAGCTGGGAAGAGCTTACTGCTCCTGATTTCTCACAGGCTCTATCTCTTTCAGAAAGAGTATGCATAATCCCTATGGGTGTAATTGAAAAGCATGGTAATCATCTTCCTCTTGGAACCGATGTGTTCACTTCAAGAGAAATCAGTAAAAGGGCAGCTTCTAAGGAGTATTGTGTTGTGTTTCCGTTCTATTTTGCAGGCCAGATATTCGAAGCCATGCACCAACCCGGGACAATAGCATACAGTCAGGAACTCTTATACAAGATTCTGGATGAAACATGTCAGGAGATTTCCAGAAACGGATTCAAGAAGATACTAATTGTAAACGGTCATGGAGGAAACAACAATTTTGTGACATATTTTTGCCAGACACAACTGGCTAAGCAAAGGGACTATGCCGTATACATCTTTACTCCGGAGGTTGACAAGGATACCCAGAAGAAGATTGCTTCTATACGTAAAACAACCACTGGAGGGCATGCCGACGAAGCAGAGTCAAGTGTAATGATATTCTTCAGTCCAGAACTTGTAAAGATTGATCAGGCCCAGACCCAGAGCGGGGAGGACCAAATGCGTCTCAAACTCAGTAATGCATACACTCCAATCTGGTGGTATGCAAAATATCCGAATCATTATGCCGGTGATGCCAGAGATGCCAACTCTGCATTGGGAGAAGTAATTGTGAATCAGAAGGTACAACAGTTATCGGAAGTCATCAGGGCCATAAAGACCGACAAAGAGACGCTTAGGTTGCAAAACGAATTCTATAAGGAGTGTGTGAATTGATTTATATATCTTTGTCTATCTTTATCTCGTTGTAAATATTTTTCGTATGAAATTATCAGGAGGCTGGCTTTTAAACAGTACTTTAGTTTTTGCTTTGGCAGCATTGCTCTTTTCATGTAAGTCCATCATGAATGAACAACAAAACATGAAGGAGAAGCTGGAAGCATTGGATAGTATCATTAGAGATAATCCAAAAGTTGCTATTGACAGCCTTGAAAAAATAAATAAAAAGAGACTATCTAAAAGCAATACAGCTTATTACAGCCTTTTGACAACAATTGCCAGACAAAAAAATTATGAAAGTTTCAAGAATGACTCTGTAATTTCTGAAGCGGTCAATTGGTACAGAGGCGTTAAGGATTACCGTAATTATTGCAGGTCATTACTATACAAAGGAATAGTAATCTATAACATTAGTCAGGCCGATTCTTCTGCATATATGTTCGTGAAACAGGCCGAGGAGACATATATCTCCAGGGGAATTGATGATAAAGCCCTGGAAAGCACCATATACCTTTACCTTGGAAGAATAAGCAGCTTAAAGGAAAAGTACTCAGACGCCGAAAGCTATTTCAGGAAATGCATGGATATAAGTAAAGAGATAGACTATCTGGAAAATTTACAAAATGCGAGAATAGACCTTTTCTGGACATTTCTTTCTCAAAAAAGATACTCAGATGCGCTTTCAAACATAATTGTATTTGCGGACGAAGATACGCTGTCTCCGCACATACAATATAAATTTTATAACGCTCTGGCAGGTTACTATTCGTCGAAACAAGATTTCAGAATCTCAACAGAATATGTGAAGAAGATGCTTGCCATGAAGTGTACCGATAACCTGGAGATTAACTACCCCAAGCTCTATCATTCACTTGCCAATTTTTACATAAAATACAACCGGCCAGATAGCGCTCTTTTCTATGGCAAACTCGCTGTGAAGACCCTTAAAAAGGCAAATGCCGATAATCATTTCTATTACAGATATCTGGCAGATCTTTACTCTCAGAGAGGCGAGTACAAACAAGCCTTCGAAAACTGCCGCCTGGCCTATCTTTCTTACATTTCGGTTTACTCTAAGATTTCACAAAACAGATATATGGAGATCGAAAAGAGATATGACCTTTCTCAAAAAGAGGCTCAACTGAGGAAGTCGGAGGCAGACAAGACATTTCTCTTTAGTGTGGTAATATCATTATCGCTACTGGTGGTGCTCACGATTCTTTTCTTTAGTAAATTTGTAAACAAGTATAACCGAAAGCGTGAGAGTTCGGAGGAGAAATTCTGTACAGCTGAAAATGAGTTGAAACGTTCATGGTTTATCAATGAAGTACAGAAAATATCTGCAGATCTTTTGCCAAGGTTCATAGAAGATGTGAACAGGCAGGCAACCCGGAGCAGAAAACACTCAAAAGAGATCTCCGATGAACTTAATAAATCAATTGAAGATGTAAAATCATCGGCCAGAAACAAACTTACTGCAATTGTCCGTAACGAGACATTTATGACCCTTAATCCAAGTCTTAAGTACCTGCAGGATCTGTCCGACCTGGAGAAAACAATTGTTACATTAATAGAATACGGTTACACTACCCAGGATATGGCAGACCTTCTTAATACATCCACATCCAACATCAGGGCAACCAAAACAAAAATCAGAGACAAGATTTCAGCTTTGGAAAACCTCTCAAATGACACTAAAACGGCATTGAAAATCTTCGAAAAAGAGTGATTCTAAAATACTCAAGCGCAACTTTGCGCTGCATTGGCTTTTAGATGTTATTGATTAATAGATTAATAAGTAGGCATTTGGCGCAACTTTGCGCTGCATCCGTATTTCTCCTTTGCAATATTGATATTAGAAACTAAATTTGGGCAAGATCTAGTTCTTACAAACGGTACCCGCCGGGGATTGGCTTTGAGTTAGCCCGGCACTTTTGTCAGAGTCCTTGCAACGGGATTTATATTTATTAGGGTAGTTATAAATAGAAAAGGGGCCGTTAATGGTCACATGAAATAACCACGAATGTTTCATGTGACCATTGTTGTTTTATTCCTTTATTCAAAAGCTGCCTTACAATAGTTTATTCTGTATATATCATACCTTTTTGTCTGCTCTTTCATACGCAGCATAAAATCAGTATAGTTTCTGGACTCTTTTGGCGACCAGACAACTTCTGCAAGGGCTGCAGCTCTGGGATATACCATATATTCAACATGCTTCTCGGTTGCCATATATTCTGTCCATACATTCCCTTGTGCACCCATAATATATGCAGATTCCTCCAGTGTCAGAGCAGATGGGACGGGTTCATAACTGTAAATTTTCTCCAGAGGGGTGAACCCTCCTATAGCAAATGGCTGAGTCTTTGGATCTGCCTGATAATGGTCAAGATAACAGTGAGTTCCCGGAGACATTACAACAAAGTGGTGCTGTTTTGCCGCTGCAATACCACCATCTTCGCCCCGCCATGACATTACCGCAGCATTAGGGGCAAGCCCTCCTTCGAGTATCTCGTCCCAGCCTATAATCTTGCGACCCTTGCTGTTGATATACTTTTCTATTCTTTGGATAAAGTAGCTCTGAAGTTCATGCTCATCCTTAAGTCCTTCGTCAACAATCCTTTGCTGGCAAACAGGGCACTGCTTCCAGCTATCCTTGGGACACTCGTCGCCGCCAATATGAATATATTCAGACGGGAACAGAGTCAGAACCTCATCAAGGACATCCTGCAAAAAAGCAAATGTACTCTCCCTGCCTGCACACATCACATCTTTCCATACACCCCATCTTGTGCAAACCTCATAAGGTCCGCCTGTGCAGCCAAGATGCGGATATGAAGCAAGTGCAGCAAGTGCATGGCCAGGCATCTCTATCTCAGGTACTACGGTCACATATCTTTTAGCTGCGTATTCCACAATTTCGCGAATATCATCCTGCGTATAGAACCCACCATGAGGAGTCCCGTCAAACTCTTTGGAAAGCTTGTTGCTTCCTACGATTGTCTCCTTGCGTACCGAACCGATTTTTGTAAGGAGCGGATATTTTTTAATCTCGATTCTCCAGCCTTGGTCTTCGGTCAGATGAAAGTGAAATATGTTGAACTTGTGCATAGCCATATAGTCTATGTACTTAAGGACAAATTCCTTAGGCATAAAATGGCGGCATACGTCAAGGTGAAGACCCCGCCACTTAAAGCGTGGATAATCTTCTATATGTGCAAGAGGTACAGATGCTTTTTTCAAGGTTGCCTTAGAAGCAGGCATCATTTGTATCAAAGTCTGTATGCCGTAGAAGAGTCCGTTTGGAGTTGATGCTTCAAGAGTAATTCCCTCTCGTGTGACATCAAGTCTGTATCCCTCTTTTTTAATGCCGGAAGCAGGGTTTAGTGATATATAAACTGAATGTTTTTCTGACCTTGCTGAATATTTGACAGGGAGAGCTTCAATTCCGTAAAAGTTTTTGAGATGATTCAGAAGAGGAGCTGTAATATTCTCAATCCCCTTTTCTTTGAAATTGTAAATTATTGGTGTTTTACCGCTTATAGAAAACGTTCCTTTCTCAATGGTAATGGATACAGGTTTAGGAACGATATTTATACCATAGGTATAAGTATTTGGCGAAAAAGCAAGAGCACCAAGTGCTAATGTCATAATTTTAAGATATTTCATGGGTTTAGGATTAAAATTCTGTCGTACAATTTAGAAAAAATTTCAATTCCAAAGAATTGTTTTAACTTTATATAGATTTCCGGGGATAATTAATTAAAAAACGTTGCTATGAAAAAATTATTATTAATCACAGGATTACTTCTTTTTTGTACTTTGTCAAACATCTTTGCACAGGAACAACAATCTTCTACCTCAGAAAACAAAGTGAGGGTGCCCAAAAACTACGTGAAGTTCAATATCACTTCAATTGCATTGAAAAACTACTCGATACAATATGAGAGGGCACTCACAAAAACCATATCACTGGCTTTCACTTTTAGAGACATGCCATCTTCAACACTCCCTTTCAAAAGCATGATTTTAAAGCAGGTAGGTGATAATGAAGATGCAAGTGATGTAATTGAAAAACTCAAAATAGGCAACATGGCATTTACTCCCGAAATAAGATTTTATTTAGGAAAGAAAGGCTATGGAAGAGGATTCTATATTGCCCCTTTTTACCGGTATGCAAAATATGATGCCAGCAACTTTGTGAAAAACTACGAATATCAGGACGAGAACGACGAGCAGGTTAATGCCAGTATAACAATGTCGGGTAATATAACAGCAAATACAGTAGGTTTAATGTTTGGTGCACAGTGGGCATTGGGGAAATTTGTGTGTCTGGATTGGTGGCTACTTGGTCCGCATTATGGCAAGAGCAAGGGCGATCTTACAGGTATTCCTTCACAACCAATTCCGGAAGAGGGGCAGACAGAGATAAGACAAACTCTGGAAGATCTTGAGATACCTTTGGTTAAACAAACAGTTGAGGTTTCGGCCAACAGGGTGAACATGAAAATTGACGGTCCTTGGGCAGGTATAAGAGCTGGTATCTCATTAGGTATAAGATTTTAAATAACCGGAGCGCGGACAATGACATTGACCATTATTATAATATTTTGCTCACTGCTCCTTTTTGCATATCTGTTTGACATTACATCTTCAAAGACTAAGATTCCGGCTGTAATACTTCTTCTGTTACTAGGATGGATAGTTAAGCAGTTGACGCTTCTCTTCGAATTTGATGTACCTGAACTTACGTCGGTGTTGCCGGTCTTTGGTACAATTGGGCTTATACTTATTGTTCTGGAGGGCTCCCTTGAACTTGAACTTGACAGGTCCAAATTAGCACTAATCAGAAAATCTTTTATTGGAGCTGTAATCTCGTTGCTGGTATTGTCTTTTTTATTAGCCGGCATGTTCCATTTTTTCGGAAATTTCTCTTTCAGGGACAGTCTGGTCAATGCAATTCCATTCTGTGTTATAAGTAGTGCCATAGCCATTCCCAGTGTCAGGAACCTTAGCTCTTCTCACAGAGAATTTGTTATTTACGAAAGCAGTTTGTCGGATATTGCGGGAGTGTTATTCTTTAACTTTGTGGCTCTAAATGCTACATATAGCCTTAGTCTTCTGGGAACCTTTGGATTACAGCTGCTTGGCATAGCTCTGGTTTCAGTTGTGGCTATTTTGGGACTCTCGTTTTTATTGCACAGGATTGAGCACCATATAAAGTATATACCTATAATCCTTCTGGTGATATTAATCTATTCTGTGTCGGAATACTATCACTTGCCAGCTCTGATATTTATATTACTTTTCGGACTGTTTCTGGGAAACCTCAATAAGTTGAGAAATTTTAAATTGGTGGAAAGATTCAACCCGGAAGAGCTCGAAAGAGAGGTTTCAAAATTCAGGGAGCTTACAATAGAAGGAGCATTTATGGTGAGAGCAATATTCTTCCTGCTGTTTGGCTACCTTATAGAGACAGCCGAGATACTTAATACAGATACATTAATATGGTCCTCTGTAATTGTTTTTGCGATATTTGCCATACGCGCCTTACAACTTAAATTGTCCGGGATACCTTTTAAACCCCTCTTTTTTGTTGCTCCAAGGGGGCTTATTACAATTGTCCTTTTTTTAATGATTCTCCCGGAACAAAACATATTACATGTGAATAAATCGCTGATTGTTCAGGTAATATTACTGACCACCGTTATAATGATGTTCGGGCTGATGGCAACAAAAAAAGAAAAGAAGAAGTCAGTAAATAATTGATAAACAATAAGTATATATGCTAAAAAAACTAAATTATCTGCTCGTTGCACTTTTGCTTTTGCCTGTAATTTCAGCAGCAAAGACCCCAAAGTTTTATGTGGTTAGTATTAAAACGACAGTCGGAGAGATTGTCGTGAGGTTGTATAATGAAACACCTATCCATAGAGATAATTTTGTAAAACTTTGTAATGCAAAAAACTATGATAGCGTATTGTTCCATAGAGTAATAAAGGAGTTTATGGTACAGTCCGGCGACCCTGACAGCAAAGCCCATGAGCCTGGCAAGTTGTACGGCGAAGGCGACTTGGGTTATACCTTACCCGCTGAAATCTTGACTGACATATTTCATAAAAAGGGAGTATTGGCTGCTGCCAGAGAGGGAGATAAGGAAAACCCGGAACGCAAGTCATCTGCTTCTCAGTTTTACATTGTAGTTGGTAAAAAACTTACCGATCAGGATCTCGACAAGGTAGAATTAAGAATAAGCAAATCTAATAAAACAGATAATTTCAAATTCACCCCGGAACGAAGGGTGTTCTACAAAACTTATGGGGGAACACCGCATCTCGACCTGCAATACACTATATTTGGAGAAGTAGTTAAGGGCCAGGATGTAGCAGACAAAATCTCATTAGTGGAAACAAATGAACATGACAGGCCAGTCAAGGATATCTGGATAATCTCTACAAAAGTATCACTGTTGAAAGAGCGAAAAATCAAGAAGCTAGCCGAGAAGTAAATGAGCAAGAGCTAAGAAAAAGAGGCCGACTAATAGTGATTTAGTCGGCCTCCTTAATTTTTCTCAGGGTGTTCAAATCTGTATTTTTGTAAGTAAAATAATCATATTGGGCATACTCGGCCGGAAGGAGCTGCGCGACTGAGGACGGACAATGCCCAATGTGATTATTTACTATATATAAATAAGATTGAAAGTTTAGGGTTGGGCACTTTGAGCGTGTACTATAATTGTAAGTCTAACTAACTAAATTTTATATGAAAAAAATTTCGATTCTATTTTTGTGTCTGTTCTTTACGATAGGACTGATTGCCCAGGAGGCTAAAGGGGTTATCTTTGAGCATGGTACATTCGCCGAAGCTCTCGCCAAGGCAAAGAAAAACAAAAAGGGGCCAAACATCATCTTTATGGATTGCTACACAACATGGTGCGGTCCGTGCAAGCAGATGGCCAATGTTATCTTCCCTATGGAACATGTTGGGAAATATTTCAACGCCAATTTTGTAAATGTTAAAATTGACATGGAAAAGGGAGAAGGTATAGACCTTGCCAAGAAATATGGCATAAGAGCCTATCCTACATTTCTGATTCTCGACTCTGACGGCAACGAAATTAACAGAATTCTAGGAAGCGCCGATGCAGATTCTTTTATTGAAAAGGTTAAAAAAGCATTAGATCCTTCAACTAGTCCTAAAGCGAAAAGAGCAGCTTTTGATGCAAATAAGAGTACGGAAAACGCAATTGCTTATCTGGAGGTTCTTAAAGCTTCATACATGAACGCAGAAGCAGCAGCTTTTGTTGTTGAGATCTTTCCAACACTTTCTCCAAGAGAAAAATATTCCGACAAAATGTGGCCTTTTGTTTCGCAAATACTTCAAAACCCAGATTCTGAGGTATTCGGCCTTGTAATGGAAGAGAAGATGACAGCAGACAAGATCGTTTCCAAAGAGAAGGTTGATGCAGCTATATGCGGTGGCCTGAAAAATTATGCCGGCACCTTTGTAACTGGCAGAATGGCTAATGCAAACAACGAAAAGGTTCTTGCAAAAATTAATTATCTGACCCTGCTTTCAGGCAAAGACGAAACAGCTTCGTATTTTGTAAAGGTAGCACAGCTTTATGCTAAAAATGACATTGATGCAATTGCAGCAATGTTGAAAGTTCAGGATATGATGAAACTCAGCGAGAATGACAGAAATTCTGCCGAGAAACTTATCACTGGTGTAAAAGGTCTGCCAAAGGAGAAGGTGGTTGAATATCTTAAAGCCAAGCAGGATTATTATAAGAAAATGGCAGAACAAACTACAGCTGCCATTGAGAGGTATTCCAAGTAATGAATAGTTTCTTCACAACCAATAACTTAAATTATGAATATAAAACAAATGCCAAAACGGCATAAATACCTTACAGCCTTTGTAGTGGTGTTTATGTCAATGTTTGCGACCCTAAACGCGCAACAGTTGAATTTTGATTTTAAGAACACCTCTTTAAAAGAGGTTCTTAAAAAGGTTACTGAGCAGACAGGATACGATTTTGTCTATTCCGATGCTCTAAAGGCAATTAACAGCAAGGTAAGTGTCTCTTCAAAAAACGAGAAGGTAGAACTTTTCTTTGCAAGATTTTTTCCAACAATAGGAATTAGTTACAAAATTCAGGGAAAACAAGTTGTAATCAGCCCAAAAGAGGTGGCAAACAGAGATGAGGCTGCTTTGACCACGACAGTAAAACCTAATCAGAACACAGATGGTAAGTTTAAAATCAAAGGAAAGATTACTGACCAGAACGGTCTATCTCTTCCAGGTGTGTCAATCCAGAACCTTACAGGAAAAACAGGAGCATATAGTGACATGGATGGAAACTATACTCTTGATGTAAAGTTTGGTGACAGACTTCTTTTAACTTTCATTGGCTTTAAGAGCAAAGAGCAACAAATATTTCCGTCAGTCAGTGCTCAACACGGTGTTCTGAATATTGTCCTTGAAGAAGATGCAATCGCTCTTGAGAGCGTTGCTATTATCGGTTATGGTAATACCCAAAAAATAAAGGATATAACAGGTTCTATCGCCCACATGGGAAAGAAAGAACTAGCCACTGCACCAATGGGTTCTACCGTTCAGTCTATGCTTCAGGGCAGGGCAGCAGGGGTAAACGTACAGATTCAGTCTGCATCACCTACCTCTCCTATATCTGTAATTATCCGCGGTCAGTCATCGTTGAGTGGTGACAACCAACCATTATGGGTAATTGATGGTATTCCTGAATACAACTCAGGAATTTCTGGTAGTATATCTAATGTGCTCTATTCACTAAACCTTGCCGATGTTGAGAGTATTGACATCCTTAAGGATGCCTCTTCAACAGCTATTTACGGTTCCAGGGCTGCAAACGGCGTTATAGTTGTTACTACAAAAGGTGGTAAAGAGGGGATGAAACCAACACTGGAACTTTCGACACGTTGGGGTTACCAACAGATGAACTTCAATGGTTATGATTATTTTAAAGGACCGGAGTATCTGACTTTCACAAAGGCTGCTACCAGAAAGGAGTTGTACAACAGAGGTACATTTGACTACTTTACAAGGCTCTATCTTAGTGAGGCAGAGTTCTGGAAACAAAATACCAGTGAGGTTGACGTTCGTAAAATTGTAGAGCTTCCTGGAGCCTATTACAACAGTGATACATACTGGATGGGCGAGATGACCCAGAATCCATGGCAACAGCAGTATGACCTTACACTAAAAGGTGGAACCAAGGAGGTAAGCTACCTTGCAGCTATGTATTACAGTGGTATGCAGGGTGTTGTAAAAACCGGTTTTAGCAAAAACGTTGGCGGGAGAATCAGACTTGAGGCAAGAATCAACAAGGATCTTAAGTTCAGGGTAAATGCAAACGGATCTACCCGTAATGCCTCTGACAAGGACTACATGCTTGATGTATTAAAGAAAGTAAGACCGGACATACCTGTTTATAATGCGGACGGAACACTGTTCACAAGGGATGCCTATACGGAAAATCCATACACTACTCTTAAAAACACAGCCTATGGCACAGGTGAGAACATAACAGCATCTGCCGAACTGGAGTGGACCATACTGAAGGGGCTTATCTTCACCTCAAGGGGAAGCGTAAACTATTCAAATACAGAGAGTCTTACATATAAGAGAAGAGGTTCAACATTTAATTATGATGGTACAAGGACATGGAGCAGAACAAAATCAGACACTAAAATCTTCGATAATACTTTGGTATATGCAAACACATTTGGCAAACATGATGTAAGCGCAAGTTTGACAGCTTCTGTTGAGCGTTTTCAAAGTTTATTGTATGGTATGTCTGCAAGTAATTTCCCTGATGATGATGTTTTGAACAGCTTTGCAAATGCAGCTACAAAAGGAACTCTTTCTGAATCATATCAGATGAGTTCAATGGTATCTCAGATTGCCCGTGCACAGTACAAGTATAACGACAGGTACCTTGCAACATTTACTATCAGACATGACGGTTCATCAAAATTTGGTCCGGACAGCAGGTGGGGATGGTTCCCTTCAGGTGGTCTTGGATGGATCATAAGCAACGAGGACTTTATGAAAAACGGATGGTTAGGGAGAAACCTTACACATATGAAACTGCGTGCCAGCTATGGTAAGTCAGGGTCGCAAAACCTTCAGAACTATCAGTGGATGACAATGGTAGGATCAGTAAACTATATGGAACAACCTGGTATTTACCCAAGCAATATAGGAAATCTCGGACTTCAGTGGGAGGAGACCCTTATGACAGACATAGCGCTGGAGATGGAGTTCTGGAATTCAAGGATAAGGACCACTCTGGGCTACTATGACAAGCAATCGAAGAACCTCATCTATACCCAGACGCTAGCACCAAGTTCTGCATTCTCGTCGATGTATGCGAACATTGCATCTACAGCGGCAAACGGATTTGAATTTTCATTTGATTTGGATGTTGTAAAGAATTCAACATGGCAACTGACCCTGAACGCAAATGGCTCGAGCAATAAATCTAAGGTGATAAGCTTCAATAACACAGTAAAAGAGTTGTTTCCAACTTACTCAAGAATAATAGCAGGTCAGCCGATTGGTGACTGGTTTGGATTCCCTACCTATAAAAGACTTTTCGGATCTTCTGAAGAGGCTGTTGCATTAAAGACAAGAACAACCACAGGAGGAATTACAATGTTCAGAAACGCAATGGAGAGTGCCGGGGATATTTATTTTAAGGATACTGATGGCAACGGAACAATCAATAACGATGACAAAGTAGTACTTGGAACAAGTATTCCTAAATTATTTGGAGGATTTGGCCTTCAATTGTATATAGGCAGCTCCTTCAACGTTGGTGCAACATTTACATATGCATATGGTAACAAGAGGTTATGGGCCATGGCTATGAGCGATGTGGGATACACCGGAAACTACAATCAATCTAACAAAATAGCAGGTATGAGTGCAATACTTAAGTCTCCTTTTGACAGAGCCACGCTACCAAATGCAACTCCATATGGTGATGGTGGGAATGGAGTTTCAACTCAATTCTCCGACTATTGGCTCTATGATGCCTCGTTTATAAGACTTAATGCTTTAAATATGAGCTATCGTTTTGGTAAACAGTACTTCAAGAACACATTGGTAGACAATATCGAGGTGACATTCCAGGCTACTAATTTGTTCACGTTAACTAAATATCCGGGGTTTGACCCACAGGGTAACTTCTCAACAGCAACAGGAATGTCTGCTACACAAGGCGTGGACAACAGCTACTATCCTTCTGCCAGAACATTTAATCTAGGGTTTAAATTCACTTTTAAATAGATCTGAGATATGAAAAATATAAAAATTATAATACTATCGGTTTTAACCCCTCTTCTATTGTTATCTTGTGAAGACTTCCTGAACAATGTTCCAAGAAACCAATGGCCCGTTGAGGAGGCTATGACAACATACGACAAAGCCAAACAATCTGTAAACGGAATATATGGCCGTTTCATGCAGGGCGATAATGTCAATCAGGATTATTATGCCAGACTAACTACAAGGTCGGGCTTAATACAGGTAACAGGTCTGATGGATTTCAGTGAAAATCAATCTAATAGCCCCACAAACGTTTGGACAACTTCGTATTATGCAATTAATGCTTGTAATCTTGCAATCAATGGCATACCAAAGGTACCAGACAGTGCCTTCCCAACTACTACAGCAAAAAACGAATTGCTTGGTGAGGCAAGGTTCTTGAGAGGTTATTTTAACTCGCTGTTACTGTTGAGTTACAGCTGTTGGTGGGATACCGACGACAGTAAATTCGGGATAATTTACAGGGATCAGACATCTGACGTTTCAAACATAACCCAACCAAGAATCACCGTTGGTGAGAGTTGGAAAAAGGTAATGGAAGATATTGACTTTGGAATTGCAAACATGCCTTCTGCATTTGCTACACCAAAAAAGGTATCCAAGGTATTTGCAAAGGCATATAAAGCCAAGCTTCTTCTTATAAGAGGTACCCAGAGAAACGCAGCTAAGGACCTTACCGATGCTAAAACAATTATTGATGAGGTTATAAGCACATTGCCTGCAACCATCAAGATGGAGACAGACATGAAACAGACTTTCCTTAAGTCATGGGATTCTCAGGAGCATATCTTTGTAAGGTACCTGGAAGATGTTGCCAACAGAACAAGCAACGCAGGTTACTGGTCAAACTATGGTTTCTCATATACCGCCGCTACAAAATATCTGACAGCAGCAAACACTCCCCTTCCTCAAAGCGAGGCTGTGTGCGGTATAAGATATGGTCTGGACTGGATAAGGACAGATCCGCGTTGGTATATTCATACAGGCAGAGCAAGAAATGCAGAGACATGGGACACAGCTGAGTCGTGGATATGGACAAAAATCTACAGGATGGGATCATACGCAGGAGCAAACTCAACTCCTAAAGATGAAAAATATGGCGTTTACCACATGCGTCTTCCTGAATTGTACATAATGCAGGCAGAACTTATTGCACGCACAGGCGGTTCAGCAGCTCTGGCAATAGCACCAATTAACCTGATGAGGTCAAAAAGGACAAACCCTGTTCTTGCCCAAATACCTGTTCCGGCATCAAACGAAGAGCTTTTGGATATTATATTCAAAGAATATATCAACGAGCTTATTCTTGAAAACGGCTCGGAATTCTATGCATCTTTCCGTTTTATGAAGGAGGGAAAGACATACATGGAGGTAATGAAGGCCGGTAGCTTTGTTTTTGATAAGACCAAACTTCAGTGGCCGATCCCTAATAATGAGATGATAAACAATCCTTTAATTGAACAAAACCCTGGTCAAAAGTAAGATTATGAAAAAGTTGAAAAAATATTTTACGATAACACTGTTAATTTCAGGGATACTCTTTGTTTCTTCCTGTTCTGATGAGATAAAAGAAAAAGAGATAGATTTCCCTAATGATGTAACCTTCAATGCGGGGGAAGGTCTGGCAATAGATGTCCCTTGGCTTACCTATCTTGTGCCCGATGCAGCTTATAAGGTGACAGCCTATAAGTATGGCGAAGTAACTATGAATGTAAAGAAAAACGCTAACGGCACCCATACAGGGTTTGCACTTTCAAGTAAGAACTACCGTTCATACCCATGGATAACAAGCAAACCAAGGGCCACTACCCCTTCAGCTGCCCAGATTCAAGCTGCAGTAGACAGTTCAATTTACTCTGTCTATTCAGGTACTTATCCAAATCAGCTTAAAAACTTCACAGTAGTAAGAGTAGAAGGTGACGATGCATTCTTTACAATTGACCAACCGAGAATAGTTGAGCATGTTTTGGTTGCAAACACAAACTACAACTTCCAGCTTTTAAACTATGGATCGAGGTACTCTTCAAAGTTAAATGCCTTAACACAGGTATATGACGAATACACAAGTGGAACTACCTATGCTACTGTAAGAAATCCAAATATCCCAGATGCTGCCCCGGCAAAATTTGGTGTATGGTATATGTCGGATGTCTATAATTTTGGAGGTGGGCAAGACTATATAAGACTTGCAGGTCAGCAGATTCTTTCTAAAATTGCAGCAGGAAGGGCAGCCGGAATTGCAGCCAGAGCTGCAGGCAAGACAAAAGCTGAAGCCACAGCCGACTCTACAGCAGCATATACTGCAAAGGTACAAGGCTATGTAAAGCTTATTGCTAAAGGCTACCTTAACTCAACTCAAACCGGTACATCTGAGTACTACCTTGCTCTTTTCCCAGGAGTGGCACCAGCTCCACTTGACCTTTGGAACACAATACAAGGTGCATGGGCAAAATGGGACCTGAGTGGTCTTGGAACTGTAAACAAGGTTATCTTCTACATGGACTCTTCCGATAAGGATGCCAATGGAAAGATGAGAACACCGCCTTACTTCTGTCTCGACGGAATAAGGTTAAAATAACATACATAATTGTACAGAGGGGTGTAAAAGCCCCTCTGTTTTTAATTATTATTAAAAAAACTCGTATATTGCTGTCAAATAATCATATAAACACTTTAGGGCCGATATGAAATATTTTTTAAACATGATTTTTGCCACATTTCTGGTTGTCATGTTCACATTCAGTATAGCCTCTTCTCAAAATTCAGGCAAAATCAAAAAAGAGACACTTAAAGTACTCTATATCGGTGGCTCTGCGGAGATATCGTCTTATGCTGCCAAAAAACCTACCCCGGAGGAGAAAAATGCGTCGGTTCTTAAAAGGATGAAATCGTTTGAGACCCTTCTAAAAAGCTATTTTACCCATGTCACAGTTATCAGGGATAAAGACTATAAAGAGGCTCTGTCAAAGAATTTCGATGTGACAATACTGGATGGAACTCCTCCGGTCAGAGTCCCGCTCTATACAGAGAAAGATGAGAAGGGAAACTATACCGTATACAAAAATGCCGGCTACATTAGCGAGGATTTTG
This sequence comes from Bacteroidetes bacterium GWF2_40_14, assembly GCA_001769195.1. Taxonomy (GTDB): domain Bacteria; phylum Bacteroidota; class Bacteroidia; order Bacteroidales; family UBA932; genus Bact-08. Next base: position 162,644 of record MEOK01000004.1, read on the forward strand.
ACAGTCCGATGATTACAATTGCTGAGGCTTCAGACAGAATAGGGAGGAGAATAGGTCTTAAGCTAGACTGGTATTGCCTGTGTCTTGATGCCCAGGCCTATAATTTTGACATTAAACATCCAATCTTCAATTATCCATTTAAGGTTAAACTCACCACAGAGGTATTGCCTACTCCAAAACCAGCAATGGAGTTTCAGAAATACTACAAAGAGACCATCCCTCCTACACAAAAAATGTGGAGGGTGCAGACGCAAGGTTGCATGACAAATCAGGATTTCAGGATAGGAATGGTCTGCCGCCCATGGGGTTTTGAAGATTCGCCAGAAACAGAGGTTATCTCCGGGGGTGTCAGTCTCAAATCACCGGATGCAATTGCAATAGGACGGCATGGGAACTTCTTTCATTGGGGATTTGCAGCATCGCCCGAATTTATGACAGAGGAGGCCAGAATTGTTTTTGCAAATGCTGTTGCATATACAGCAACTCTTAAAAATGAGAGAGTTATCTCAAGAAAGTATGATGACAGAAAAACCACCAGGTACGAAATGGTTTTTGTCTATGCCAGGGCACATGAAGATTCAGCAATGCTGACAGCAAATCTTCCATACCTCTATAAAGATGAAAAATCGAGAGCAGGCCTGACAGTAGATGCAGATGCAAAATATCTGGGCATTGCGAACAATAATCATGCAATACTAGACAAGGCAATCTCAATGCTTGAGAAGGGAGAAAACAAAGACCTTGCCCAAAGAATCCTGGACAGATACACCCTGGCCACATTCAAGACTCCCGGCCAGTGGCGAGAGTGGTATGAAAAATACAAGAATATAATGTTCTTCTCTGAATCGGGAGGGTTTTATTTTCTTATAAATTCGAATCAGAAAGGCGTATACGGAAACGACTACTCACATATGCAGATAGAACGTGCCGGCAGAGACATAGTTGTAGAAGCCACAAATAACAGAAATCCTGTAAATGTGGCAACCAAACTTGTACGCTTAGAGAACGGAGAGCTTGCAGCTATAGCCAGAGTGAAAATTGAAAAGGGGTTCCATATCTATGCAAAGGTGTCAGAAAAGGAGCCATACATCAATACCGAAGTGGCGTTTGAGCCAACAGAAGGATTTGTTAAGTGTTCAGAAATCAACATACCGGCAAGTTCAAAGTATGGAGAAAACGGCACATTCATCTATGAGGGGGAGCTTCTGTTTTATCAGAAGTTCGTTGGTACGGGCAAGGAGGAGTTTAAGTTAAAATTCTCGTATCAATGCTGCGACGACCAGATATGTTTTCCTCCGGTAGAGAAGGAATTATCAGTAATGTTTAAATAAAAAATGAGTATATTTGAAGCTTAAGCTGAAAAACCATTTTTCTGACAAGTTTCAATGCAAGTCAATACAAACAAAGAAGATCTTGAAGTAACCTTTAGAGAAGTTTATGCGTCTTATTTACATAAGGTAAGATTCTTCGCCTTTAATTATCTTCAGGATCAACAGGCAGCAAAGTGTGTAGCGCAGGAGGTGTTTATAACAGTATGGGAAAACAGGGATTCTGTCATTTTTGACGAGAATATTATGGGTTACCTGCTGACTGTAACAAAAAACAAGTGTCTGAACTTACTCAGGAGAAAGAAAACAGAGAGTTCATTCAACAATTTTAAGAAGGAACAATATGACAGGGACTCGTTAAATTATATGGCACTTAAAGACTCTTCTTCTACGGATTTATACGCCAAAGAGGTGGAAAAAATATTCAGGGCTTCTGTGGACCAGATGCCTGAAAAAATAAAAGAGGCATTTTTAATGAACCGGTTCAATAATTTTAAATATACAGAAATAGCAGAAAAACAAAGAGTTAATATAAAGACAATAGAATACAGAATGATGTGTGCACTAAAAATTCTCAGAAACAACCTGAAAGATTATTTACCTTTGCTTTAGTTTAGTTATGACGAAGAAATTATTATTAAAGTACATAGAAGGAAAAGCCAGCAGGAGTGAAGAGCAGGATATAATGTCGTGGGTTGGCAAATCTGAAGATAACCTTAAGTACTATATAGGACTTAAGAATCTCTGGATACGCAATAACATGCCTGACACTGTTGCAAGCAAGCAAGAGTTGGCGGACCTTCAAAGTATAGTAAAGAAAAGGGAATTCAAGGGTTATCTGAAATTTATTTTATATGCAGCCTCATTAGTATTGCTGATTTCACTCTCTCTGAATATCTATATGATATCCGGCAGGGAAACTATAAGTGAAATCCCTGTTGATCAAAGAATCAGGCTTTCAGATGTTCCTCGCAAGATTACACATACCATATACACAAACAAGGGAGTAAAGGGATACGTTGTATTGCCTGATGGCTCAAAGGTGAGCCTGAACTCAGACACAAAAATTACTTTTCCTGACCAGTTTTTTGGTTCAACCAGAGAGGTTGCCGTTTCTGGTGAAGCTTATTTCGATGTTGTGAAAGATTCGACAAAACCAATGATTGTGAGCACAAACAGAAATTTTGTCATTAAGGTTATGGGTACTAAGTTCAATATCCGTTCATATGAGAACGACAGTGAGGCGCAGACAACCCTATATTCCGGTTCAATAAAACTTATCAGAAGATATCCCGATAGTGACAAGGAGTTTATTACAGAACTTAAACCTAAGGAATCTTTTTTATACAGGGATAATGACCGTCCTGTATTAATAAAGCAGGCAGATACAGTTAGACAGGACGCATGGAGAAGAGGAGAACTTATGTTTGATTTTACACCAATCAGCGAAGTTATCAAGAAACTTGAACGATGGCACGGTGCTGAGTTTTTAATAGAGAACAAAGATATTCTCAAGTACAGACTAACTGCTAATTTTAAATCAGAGTCGCTGGTTCAGATTATGGAGATGATAAAATATTGTTCTTTTATAGATTATTCAATAAAGGATAATGTAGTTACATTGTCAAAATCACATTAAAGGATAAACACATGAAAAAGGAAATTCAACAAAGTGCTCCATCTGGTGCTGTTTACGGACTTGGTCTTATTGGCGCAGCAATCTATTTCATTTCTCACGCTACAACCTTTTGGTTAGGTGTACTAGGGTTATTAAAGGCTATTGTATGGCCTGCTTATCTTGTCTACGAAGCCTTAAAATCATTGGGTGCATAGAAAATTCTCATAAGTATAATAATATTTGATTGAAAATGGCAAGTAGACTTTGATGTAAAAGCATCAATTATCTTATCTTTACACCCGAAAACATATTTTAGGATGAAAAGAGCGTTTTTAATTTTTTCTTTATTTCTGTTCGTATCAAATCTGCAGTCGCAGGACACTTCCAAAAACAATCCCCCAACCTCGCGAGAGGTTGATTTCATAACCTATCCTGTTCTGTGGCACCAGACCTCTGCTGAGTACAGGGCTCTGTGCTATCAGGCATTCAACGTGGCACGTACATACCTGGAAACAATAATACCTGCAAGGTTGTCCAATGAGCAGTATGCAATAATAACAGATCTGGACGAGACAATTATTGACAACAGTTTTCTTGAGGCAAAGAATATAAAGGAGGGAAAGGTATATGATGCCGAGGGATGGAAAAAATGGGTAAATTCAGCAACTGCAACAGGAATCCCTGGAGCGGTTGATTTTCTGAGGTGGGCCGCTGTACAGAATATTACAATATTTTACATTAGCAACAGGACAGTTTCAGACGTAAATGCAACTATTGAAAATCTAAAAAAGCTCCAATTGCCGTACGCAGACAGGGAGCATATGCTGTTTCTTGCAGACGGTGCAACTAAGGAACCTAGGAGAAAGAAGGTGGCAGAAAATCACAAGATTGTAATGTTGTTGGGTGACAACCTCAACGATTTTTCAAATGTTTTCGAAAGGAGGTCCATTCAGGATAGAAAAGCTGAAACAGACAAATTACATGACGAGTGGGGGAAGAGGTTCATTGTCCTGCCAAACGCTATTTACGGTGAATGGGAAAGTGCTATATATGACTATAACCGCAAACTGACACCTCAGCAAAAAGAGGAAAAAAGAAAAGAAAATCTAACGGGATATTAAAATCAGACTATAAGACTATGAAAGGGAAAATTTTTAAGGAATCCAGCAATATCTATCAGGATCAGGCAAAGATACTGCTTAATTACTACCAGCAGGCGGCAGAGAAAATTGTTCAGGAGGAGGAGAAAATAGAAAAAAACATAGCTTCTTTAGAGGAAGAGAAGAAGCCCTTCAAGGGTGAGTTGTCAAAAGTTGGTATATGGAAATGGGTGACTATGATACTTGTGATTCCGTTCATTTACTTCCTGCTTAAAGAGAAAGGGTTAAAAAAGACTGTTAATGAGATTGATGGCAAAATTGCTGAATTGCAAAAACAGCACAAAGATATCTTCCGTGATTACAGGGTTAGCAAGCTGGGAGTGGCATACGTGCCCGTAGCCAGTCAGGTCAAGTATGATAACAGGAGTTTTATTGTGGACCACACAGGTGTTACAAAAGAGGCCGAATTCAAACTCCAGCTTTCAAGACAGAACGACTTGCTTGTGGAAAAAATAGATGAACTGGAAAAACTTTCAAAAGAGGCTCCGATTGTTGAAAGTTCAAACAATACGGAAGAGATAGATACGGAGCAGTACTCACAATCGATGCAGCATCTGAGTCAACACGATTACTTTGGCAATCTTGAGAGAGCTTTAAGGTCCATCTCTTTTTGTATGGACGACTTGGACATTACATCAGTCTCGCTCCCGTTGGTTGCAAATAACAGCTCATATCACGATTTTATCCGTGAGTTTTCCACTTCCGAAGTGCCGGAAGGTTCCCCTGTAATTGAGATATTCGACACTGCAAAGTATAACAAACATATAGCAAAGTTTCAGGAACTGAACAAGCTAAAGGACTCATTGTCTAAGCACACCGAGCAGTTCGAAGATGTGCTCAAAGGATTGATGGTAACCATGGCAAACTCTGTTCAGGCAATTTCTGCTCTTAAGGTTGCTTCCACAGACAAGCTTGTATTTGATTCCAATAAAGTTCTTTTCAAAATATTAAGATCGCCATATAACCATTACTCGCCGGTGCTCGAAAGTGCGGAAATTGAGAGAATCAGAAGCGAAAGCTTCAATTATGGAGAGTCTTTCACAGAGTACGTTCCATTTCAGCTGAAAAGCAGTTCTCGTGTGAGATACAACCTCTTTGCCGACACATGGGCAGCAGAGGATGGCAGTACAACAAATCTTCCATTTGGGATACATCAGATTCACGAAGAGATTGTTGCCCCCATTGTCCTGAACCTTATGAGGGAAACCAGAATTGAGAGGCTTAAAATTTACAATCATATAAAGGACCAGAAAATCAATTACCTGAACCAATGGCATCAGGACACAGAGGATTTTTATGGCAGAAACAGGGCTGAGAGTGCAGATCTTGTAAATCTGATGCGTTCCACACTTGGGGAATACATTGCTGCCTACAACACAATGATATCTCTTCAGAAAACGGAAGAGACAATGAAACAGTCCAACGGATCACTTGATTCTACAGTTGTTGAACTTAAGGGGAATTCTGTTGAAGTTCTGGCTGCTTTTGAAATGCAATCGAAAGAGTTTCAAAAAGTTCAGAACGAGTTCGAAAGCTATATGGATCAGTTGAAAGAAGACATCGACCTTAAGGCAGAGAAATTTGAACACATAGATTACTACGACGCTATGCTCAGGGACGGGACATCAAGAGATACAGCAATAGCAGCAAGCGAAATGCATAATCTGGATGATCGCCGTAAACCTCTCATTGCAGTGAACCCGCTCTTTGCAAAGATATCGGAAATACCTCCGGCCCCTAGTGTAGAGGATATTACATTTGAACACTTCTCAATCAACCTGCCTCAAGTAGCAAAGGATGCTCTTGCAGAGCTGGAAGAGGTAGCAGAACTGGAAGAAAAAGAGGACGATTATGGCAACATTTAATTACAGGATAGATACACAACCGCTCGCGAATGAATTGGGAAATGTTTCCAATAATGTGAGCCTTACAACCGGCGCAATGGTTTCAATGCAGGAGGCAGTCATTGCAGCAGAGGAGAGAGCGTCGGATTATGTATGTGACAATGTAAATACAGGATTTTATGCACTTATAAGGGCACAGATATCACAGAAACTAGCCAAGTATAAGAGTGACGTGGATTCTCAGACAATGCTTCTTTCGCAGCAAAAAAGAGCCCTGCAAAGCATAAAGGGCAGGATGGAGCGTGACTATAACATGATATCACGCAGATATACAAAGTTGTTCGACGGACTTAATGCCAATTTGAGGACAAGAGTGTTCGAACTGGACAAACCATCGGTAGATTTTGCATGTAAGGAAATAGGGCGGATTTCAAACAGAACCAAGTACCTTACTGCAACTATTCCGGTAACCCAACTGGAATCTATTGCCGTTAGTCAGAAGATAATAGCATCCAACTTAAAACAAAGGGGTTTTAAGGTAATTGACTCTATGACAAGTTTTATTCATGAGATAAATATTCAGAAAAAGCTGACAGATAAGATTCTGGTGGATGATTACCCGCAAAGGCTTGGGGAAGCATATATTCCAGTGATTGTGTACCAGTTTAACAGAGACAGGTCGGGTAAGGAGAATATGGAGATTGTAATGACTGACACCGAGCTTAACGAGGCAGCAAAAAGTACAATTTCAGAAGCCCTGTATTCAGGACTTGACAATATTGAGTGGAGACAGGAAGATAGGTCTGAAAAGGAGATTTACGACGAGTTCTGCAGACAACTTTCTGAGTCGGGGAAAACGCCGAGGGAAAAAGAGGTGGCTTTAAAATTATTCAAGGCAAACAGTTATTTAACTGCTAAAGTGTAGCGATATGGGTTATAAGCAAAGCTATACAGAGACGGTAAGCAAGACAGTGGAGATTTCGTACGACCCTTCGAAAAAGGGTGGAAGCAAATCTGTGCTTGTCACTATTCCTGTGCAGATCAATATTGAGTTGGACACAGATCAGTTTGAATCGAGTGTAAGAATCTGTGAACGGAACGTAGACCTTCTTACAGCAGCAGTTGTGGCAACTGAGGTTGCGGAGGTGGAATCGAGAGAACGCAACTCCATTAAAGTTGCAGACTCAATAATCAACGGATTCTTCAGATACATTCGTTCAGAAATAAGTCAGCAGGTAACAGAACTTTCACAAAAAGCTGAATCTCAGCTTATGTTGCTCAGGGAGCTTATGAAAACAGCCTTATCCAAAAAGGGGCAGATGGAGCAGGATTTCCTCAGAATCTCAGGCCGCTACCGTAAGATTTTTGAAGACCTGGACAGAGAACTATCCAACAGGATTTTTGCTATTGACAAGCCTGCATTTGAATTCAAGATGGAATCGGACAACCATATAGTGAGGACGCTTAACAACGACCTTATAAGCACCATATCGGTTTTTGGCGCTGAGAACAGCAATCTGATTGCAAGTTTAAGCACATCGGTCACAAAGAAAAGGACATTGGACACTATTGACAAGGCTAAGCTTTTTCTGATGCATCAGAAGAGGTTTGCACTCTCTATTCAGGACAGTATGCTCAATGAATACATAGAAGGGACATTATACTCTCCTGTATGTTATGTGGAGTCTTCAAATATCAGGAGGCAGACAGACAAAAACCTTTATATATCCAGCTTTCTTGAAGGTCTGGAAGAGAAGCTTCCCGGCGACGAACTTTTCCAGAGGTTGTCGTCTGATGATTACAATTGGGAAAAGATGTCAAAGGAGGAAGAGAATTACCTTCGCCTATACTTCGACTCCGAACTCGACAAAAAATATTATTCAAATTACGAACACTCTGTGAGAGTACGCGAGACAATCCGTAAAATGGCAGATTTAAGTTCAATTAATGTTATCCAGCTATGAAAGAAATAAATGAAATAAGGTTTAACGAAACAAATATCCAGCTTAAAGACAATTTAGTGAAGGGCTCAATTCTGCCTGAAAAAATTGCAGATCTGGACCGTAACATTACTGTTCAGAAGGATACCATAATTGAAGGCGCAGTATATTCCTATAAGCTTGAAATACAGCAGGGAAATGCAGATTTTCAGGGAGCTGTCTTTACACAACTTGAAATGTATATAAACACAGAAGCTGAGGGAGATATAATTTTCAGAAAGAGTGTCGGATCGGCAAACTCAATTGTTTCTAGATCTACTACATGCACCCTTACTTTCTGCTCAGATATAAATGCAAAGAGGGTTACACTCTGTAATGCGTTTGTTGCAGGAAGTATTTATGCAGATGAAATAACCCTCATAAACTGCGTTGTAATAGGGGGCGTATTTGCAACACAGAGCGTAGACTTCACAAACTCAATGGTTGGCACCTTTAACAGCCCTTCAGTAAAGGTTGCAGATCAGATAACAATACTTCTGCCGAGCGCATTTTCCATTGAAAAGATCAACACGGTTCCGGGAACAAAATTCTACAACCTTTGCCTGGCAGACCTGGGGTCTCTTTATAAAGGGAATCCACAGTCGCCAAGTTCTGGACGTATAGAGATGAGCGTAGATTCTGACGAGGTTAAAACAACTCTTACAAGCGAAGAGACACAGAAAACACTTCGTAGTTATACAGTTGTAGGCAAGGTTCTTGCTGCAGATTTACTGGATGTTGACAAATTTCAGAATCACTTCCTTCTAACTGCGGCAAGCCTTGGATCTCAATTGCTTAAGGAGTTCGAACTTGGTGCCGATGCAAAGAGAGGTCCAGCACCTCTTACATTTGAAAAACTGAGGGAGTTTTTCTTTAATATCCTGTATGGGAAAATAGAGATTCAATCAATTGGTGGTAAATTCAATATATCTGAGATTACAGGGAAGTTCGGTCAAAACTAAGTATTATGTGCGTCTCCTTTAGAAGATATTCAGTTTTGTGTATTTATTGTGTGATTTTTTTTTCGACCTGTACCATTAAGCTGACGGCTCAGGATACAACAGAAACAGAGAGATCATGGAGTAAGCTAAATCCTGCAAGAAATGACATAAATGCTAATTACCTGAATGTTTTAAAGGAAGACACTACTAAAAAATTTGTGTTGGCCTACAGGATTCAGCCTACAATAATTAATGCAGCTAAAAATGAGGAAGATAGCATAAATTTTGCACAGAAAGCAATTTCCAGGGCTATAAATTTTCTGGGAGAGGGTAAATATCAAATGGCACTGGCCGGTATTTATGAAGCTCTTAATATTTGTCCCGATAACCAAAAGAAAATATCAGCAATAGCTAATTCTTATTATGCAATAATCCAGTTAAAAATTGGAAATTATTCAAAAGCTGTTTTGTCGTTGAACAAATGCGACTCAATTATCAGGAAACTTGGAAATCTTAATCTGCTGGCATTTCATTATAACAATCAGGGTCTATACTACCAAAAAATTGAAAACCAGTTAATGGCTGAAAACCTTTTTAAAAAGTCACTCTCATTAAGCCGTACCCTGGGAGACGAGGAGAGTATAGCTATCAGTCTCAATAATCTGTCAAAAAATGCAGGAAATACAGAAGAAAAAATTGATTTTCTGAATGAAGCCATAAGCATAAACACAAAGCGAAACAGACAATTGTCACTTGCCGAAAATTTTAATAACCTTGCTTTTCAATATGGTACTTTGAGCAGATATGAGGAGGCGGTTAAATATCTGGATAAAGCCCGCATTATTGCAGAAATGCTCAAAGCTCCGGATATTCTTTATGATAATTATAAGATAAGATCTGATATTTATGGCAGACGAAGTATGTACAAACAAGCATATGAGTCGGTGCTGGAAATGCAGGAAATCAAGAAAGAACAGGAAAGAAAGGAGAATGAATTCGATGTTGAGCAGATGATTCAGAACAGGATTCTTGCTAAAAAACAGTACGAACTTAACCTGACAAAAAAGGAGATAGACATTAAGAGACTGAACACATCATTGATTGTAGCCATATCCTTATTTCTGTTCACTCTAATGCTCGCTTTTTATATCTACTATTATATCAACAGCAGAAGAAAGATTCAAAACATCGAGTCTAAACAGAAGATGGCAGAACAGGAGGCAGAGCATGCACAGACAGAATTGGTTAACGTAGCCACTTATCTAAATACAAGGAACGAAATTCTGGATAATATCCAAAGCGCTTTGAGTAAGTCATGCAAGTTGCCGGAAAAGGATATTTGTTCTGAGATAAGGAAGATCAATATCTATATAAAAAGCCTGCAGACAAAAAATGATGAGGTCGATTCTGTGCTAGCCAGAATTACAAGAATTAATGAAGGTTTTATTGCAAGACTCTCTGAAAAGCATCCGGAATTGACAAAGAACGATAAAAACATAGCCCTTTTCCTGAGAGCAAGGCTATCGTCAAAGCAAATAGCAACTCTTATGGACTGTTCTCCCAAAAGTGTGAATATGGCCAGATACAGAATGAGGACACATCTTAATTTAAACAGTGACACAAATCTTGTGTCTTATCTTAACTCGCTGTAACCTTTGTCAAAGTTTAGTGCCGTGTAGGTATGCTTTCATTTATCAAAGCTTGATAGATAGATAATTAATTATATATATGTAGACTCTATTTATCTCTTATATGGTGTTTTGTAGATATTATTATGCCCGAAATATAGTGATGTGACAAGTTTTATTTAGAAATTTGATTAATAATTTTTAAATGGCAACTTCATTAACTAACATCTTATTATTATTTAAACTATGAAAAGAAAAACTACATTTAGTTTAGCCTTGGGAACACTTTTTCTTTGGGTACTGCTTTTCACCGGGAATTCCTGTACCAAGAATGAAATCTTCTATGAAGATGCTTCTGGAATTCTCTCGTGCAGATTTCAATTAAACGACGGACGAGTATTTGACTGTGTGGTTGATCAGGCCACCCTGAAAATCTCCAACACTCAGGACAGCATTCTTTATGGAACAACGCAAACTGTGATGAGTAAAATCAAACCGATCTTTACAACAACTATTGGAGCAAAAGTACTTGTAGATGGTAAGGAGGTAAAGAGTGGTGTGACTGAAATAGACCTCACAAAAGCACTAAAAATTGAAACAGAATACAAAGGAGCAAAAAGAGACTACTCAGTAACTGCTTTTGTAGAAAAACAGGACCACAGTCAGGTATCGGGAGCAAAAATAAACACCGACATGAGATTAACTGGGCTTCCTGCTTTCAACGCCTACAGTGGAGCGTTCTTTAAAGGTAAACTTTACCTTCTCGGAGCTTACTATCCTAATGGTACCTCTGCAAGTGGAACTGCCACATACGAGCTTTACAGTTCAGATGATGGTGGGTTGTGGACGAAAGTTACTACAAATCCAAATGTTGTAGGAGGTTTTGGAGCTATTCTTACAGTCTTAGGTGACAAGATGTTTGCAATTGGCGGGGCACGACTCTATGGCAAAGACGTAAATGGTACAGCACCTGAATCTTCGATTCTATGGAGGATAATGTCTACAACAAACGGTACTGACTGGACCGACTGTACGGCAGGGCAGGTAAACGCTCCATCTGGCAGGGCATTTCCACAGGTCTGTGTCCATAACGGCAAGATTATTCTCCGAAGAGGTAAAATGGTTGGATTTGGTATGTGGCAAAACTCAAATCACTCGGACACTTATCAGACAACTGACGGAACCAACTGGACAAGGATTAATCCTAACACAACAACCGCTACAAACAGAAGTGAAGATGCTATGTTCTCATTCAACAACAAACTATGGATTGTTGGTGGATTTGCAAGTTATATTAGTGAAACAAACATAAGGGACGATGTCTGGTCTTCTGCAGACGACGGAGCCACATGGGTGCAGGAGACTGGAGTTTCAGGTACAGATATGAAGAGATTTGGTCATAGTGTGGTATCATATAATGGAAAACTGTATATGATTGGAGGAGAAAAACTGGCAGGAACAACAAGAACAGGTATAACAAACGTTCTCTCATCTTCAAACGCAATCAACTGGACCTCACTTCCGGCAGCACAACAGTTGCCTGTTGCTTTTACATCAAGGGTACGTTCCAATATTTTTATGGGAACAAATGATCTTATATGGATTATCGGTGGTTTTGCCTACTCCGGAGGAAACTACACTATAAACGGTATCACTCTCCCATACAGATATGATGTCTGGACAAAGAGGTTAAAATAGCAGGAATTTTTAAAAAGACTTTTTATGAAAAAATATATATTATTATTCTTTATGCTTGTTGCAACCACTTTGACGTTTGCACAAGAGAAAGTGAAAGTTTCCGGAACTATAAAGGATGCATCTGGTCGCACAATGCCCGGAGTTTTCGTTATTGTCAAAGGAACTAACCAGGCAACAGATACCGATTTAAATGGTAACTACGTAATAGACATTAAGAAAGGATCAACCATTAAATTCACTATGATAGGTTACATTTCCCAGGAGGTTAATGTTGGTAGCAATAACAAAATAAATGTAGTAATGCAGGAGGATAAAATGAACCTGCAGGAGTTGATCTTTACAGGATATTCAAAGCAGGAGAGGAGAGACATAACCGGCTCCGTTTCGACTATCCGTGCAGAAAGCATGAAATCTGCCCTTACTGTGGACAAAATGCTTGTTGGACAGGCTGCCGGGGTATTCGTTTCAGGTTCGTCCGGAGCACTTGGAGCTGCAAATCTACTGACAATAAGGGGCATAAGCTCTATCATGGGTGATAATAATCCATTATATGTAATTGATGGTGTTCCTATTTACGGAACAAGCAGAAACGACAACTCAGCATCAACATCAGGAGGGTCGTTTCCTGCCTATTCATTTTCGGGGACCAATGTGTCAAGCAGTCTGGTGAATAATCCTACTCTTTCCTATACATTTGAAAAGAATCCTCTTACAACGCTTAATCCGGACGACATCGAATCTATTGAGATATTAAAAGATGCATTTGCAACTGCAATCTATGGATCAAGAGGTTCTGCGGGAGTTATTCTGATAACCACAAAAAAAGGGTCCAGAGACAGGACAAAGATAGATGTATCATACAACATGTCTATTGAAAATCCAATGGGTAAGCTTAACCTGCTTAACGGCGAGCAGTATAATATGATATATTCTATGTATTACCCGGGTAGTCCTTTCATCTCAAACAGCAATACAGACTGGATAGATGCTGTGACAAGACAAGCAGTGAGCAACAACTTTTCAGCTTCGGTTTCTGGAGGAACAGAAAAGACAAACTATTTTGTGAGCGTCGCCTCAAGCACCAATCAGTCTTATATTATAAACAACGACCTTAGCAGATTTTCATCGAGGGTTAACCTTGATTCCAAGCTTAACAAAATAACCGTTATCGGAACCAATATCTCAATTTCGCAGGTTCAGAACAATGCTTTGTCGGCACCAAATATTTATGCTATGGCAGCCAAGAAGTCACCAAATCTTCCGATATATGCAGAAAACGGAAAGTACTTCTATGGTCAGGGAACAAACCCTTACGGAAATCCGCAGGCATACAACCCGGTTGCTATGGCATACGAGAACCAGGAGGGAACACAGGACAACAGGGTCACAGGTAACATATTTCTTGAAATCAAGCCTTTTAACTGGCTTACTTTAAGGAGTGACCTTGGTACCGACCTTTATAATGTAAAGACATCTGTAAGGAAGGCCGATGTTCCAATCAGCGAAGTGGTATCAAAAAATCAGGCACAGGAAACCGTAAGCATGAACTCCAAATTTGTCATAAACAATACAGCAAACATAACCAAAGAGTTCAAAAACCATTTTATCCAAGGTATTATAGGCCAGAGTTATGAAACATCCACTGTATATGTAAACTCAATTTACGGATCTAACTTCTTTAGTCCTTATCTGGTTGGAGTTGGAGCTGCTCAGAACAAGAGCGTTTCGGCAGGTGGGGAACAAAAGTGGGCACTGTTTTCTGCTTTTGCACGACTAAATTATCAGTTCAAGAGAAGATACATGGCCGGTGTGACATACCGGATAGACGGTTCCTCAAGGTACAACAGAGATAACAGATACCTTGGCACACCATCCTTCTCTCTCGGTTGGAGACTAAGCGAGGAGAAATTCATTAAGGATAATGCCGGTTGGATAGACGACTTTAAACTAAGAGGATCTGTGGGTTGGTCAAGCAAGGATGCAAATTCAGGGTATTATGGTGCCCAGGCTATATACACTCTTGTAACAGGTACAAGTTATGCCGGCAATTCATTCCTGCAGATGTCTCAACCCGGCAATACAAATCTGGGTTGGGAGAAAACAGTTACATATGATGCAGGTTTTGATGCAACACTTTTCAAAAGAAAGCTAGACATCACTCTTGACTACTATTACAAAAGAACCACAGATATGCTGTTCGGGTCCGATGTCCCTGCTTATACAGGTTATACAAAACAGGATCAGAATATTGGTGATATGTCTAATCAGGGTGTTGAACTGAGATTGAACTCATTCAATATTTCAGGAAAGAATTTTCAGTGGTTGACCACACTTACAATTTCAAGAAACACAAATAAAATTCTGAAACTCAATTTTGAGGGTAATCAGATGGACCAGCTGAACAGCTCGTTTAAGTACTATGCAGTAGGATATCCGGCAGGACAATTCTATCTGCACGACTGGGCAGGGGTGGACCCTAAAACAGGTAATCCTCTCTGGCGTTACAAGGATGGTACCATAAGCAGTGTTGCACCTGCAGCAAACACATCAACCTCAGATGCAAACAAGTTTATTATGGGTGTTGCAAATCCCGATTTCTATGGTGGTCTTAACAACTCTCTGGTTTATAAAGGGATTGAACTTAACTTCCTGTTCACATTCTCATCAGGTGGTAAGATGATAAACAACACAAAGGCACAGTTGATGACATATTCTACAAAAGATGCAAATAACCTGGATGTTGACATTCTCAAATTCTGGCAGATTTATGGCCATAACACAGGTGTGCCAAGTCTTGTAAATAATTCCATCACAGGAAATTACGATTATACAGCATCAAGTACAACCACCCGCTTTCTTGAGGACAACTCCTTCATAAGGCTAAAGAACATAGAAGTGGCTTACAATGTTCCGTCAGAAATCCTTTCGAGGACAAAACTTTTCAAACAGGTAAGGATATTTGCCATTGCAACTAACCTCTTTACTCTAACCCGCTATTCCGGAATTGACCCGGAGGTGAGTGCATTTGGTTCATCTGCAACAGCATCCGGTTATGACAACCTTACAATGCCACAGACCAGAGCATATCAGTTTGGTATAAAACTAGGTTTTTAATATTAAAAAATTGAAGAATATGAAAAAGATAATAAAATCATCATTAATATTATTCACTGCGGCGTTTCTCTTTTCCTGTAACCTCGACCTGGCGCCGGAGAATATAATGGTAGATGAGACTACCTACAAAGATTCAAAAACAGCTGAGGCTACACTTATTGGAGCCTATACCAGGATGAATGCTGCATTTTCCGGGGCACCCACAGGTGTGAACAATTATGCAAATACGGGTTATATGCTTCTTTTCGGCGAGATTGGAACTCCTACACTCAAACTCAGAAGCAACTCATCTATGGTAAACATGGAGACATCGCAGTATAATTCATCCGATCATGACGGATTTATTCTGGAAATGTGGAGAGTCACCTATAACGCAATTGATTATGCTAACAATATAATTTACAACATCCAGAAGTTCGGTGACTATGAAAAGCCGCTCATGGATAGGCATATAGCCGAGGCTAAATTTATAAGGGCTTATGAATACATGGTACTTTTGCAGGTATTCGGCGATGGTGCTCTTACCGGTGATAATGCAGGACTTGGTGCTGTTCTGAGACTTAAACCATATGATGGTTACAAACCTGAGGATATCGCTACACGGGCTACAGTAGGTGAGACATACACACAGATTCTAACCGATCTCAAAGAGGCACTTCCTAACCTGCCAAATGACGCAGCTACCAGCTTAAATGTAAGGACAAGGGCATCCAAAGTGGCCGCTTATGCACTTCTTTCAAGAATCTACCTATATAGAGGAACATTCAAGAATGACAATGCAGACATTAAGCTTGCAGCAGATTACGCTGACTCTGTTATCAGCAACACAAAGGGATATTCCTTCTCCACTTCAAGTACTCACCACACAAGTTGGCTGTTCCCGCTCAATTCAACTGGTGCAGAGACAAACACAGCAAACTACAGTGACGAAGTTATTCTTATGGCTCCGTGCTATTCAAGCGTGTCAAAATATGCCAACGGATTGGGAAGTTCATATTACAACAAGTCCAGCTTCTATGTAGATCCCAATTTCACCACACTTTATGAGAGTGGCGACAGAAGAGGTTATATAGATCCCGCAACTGCCACTGTTTCTCTTATATGGCAGGGTAGTCCGACCAGTTTTCCGACTGATTACACATCATATAAGTTCAACAATGGGAGTGGCTATAATAATGTAATATATCTGAGAGTTTCAGAGGCAAAACTTACAAAAGCAGAAGCATTTGCCAGACTCAATGGTATAAATGACGAGTCAATCAAACAACTTAATGACATCAGGAAAAAACCATTCGGAACCAAACCCGCAGACTATACTACAGCAAGTTTTGCCACAGCAGGCGAGCTTATTGACAAAATATTGCAGGAAAGGATTAAGGAACTGGCATTTGAAGGACACACAAGGTACGACCTTATAAGGACAAACAAACCTTTAAGGGATGCAACTGTGACAAATGACCGAAAGATCATGCCTATACCTGCATATGACGTACGGATTTCATATGGTACAATAATCCAGAACAAAGGTTATCGCTAGTCTTTTGAATGATAAAAAAATATTTTTAATAAAAATCGAATGAAAAAATTATTGACAATCGCTCTTTCTGTCTTGCCCCTTATATGCACAGCGCAGAATTTCACGGGATTAACGCTCCAGGAGGCACAAAAGAAGGCGCAGAGTGAGAAGAAAATTATTCTGGTAGATGTGATGAACATTAAGCAACAGAATGATACCAAGACAAAACAGGAGAAAGAGGTATATGCTCTTCCCGGAGTTGCAGAGTTTGCAGACAAGCATATAGTTTCAATACGGATAGATATGGGAACCGAGGCAGGTAAGGAATTTGCTCCTTTGCTTCAGATGAATATGTATCCTACATATGCATTCCTTATGCCAAACGGAGATTTGCTGAATATAGTCAGTCCGTATTTTATAGGAAAAACACCATCTCTTTTTTTGGAGAAGGCTAAAGAGGCTTATGACAAAGCAAATGAAAAGTGGAAAAACAGCCGCAATATAACATTTGAGGATGCTACTTTTGAACAGGCACTTGAAATGGCAGCTAAAGAGAACAAGCTAATCTTTATCGATGCATATACAGAGAGCTGCCAACCTTGTATGAAGATGGTCAAGGATGTTTTCTCTCAGGACAAGGTTGCAGATTATTTCAATGCAAATTTCATAAACCTTACAATCAACCTGGGAATAGTACGCACAGATCTGGCAAAAAAATACAACACAAGCGGATATCCAACATATCTGTTCGTCAATTCTAAAGGAGATCTTGTGTATACTGCCAACGGTTTTATGGAGGCAGATAAATTCATGGAGCATGGAAAAGCAGCATTATCAAAAAATGGTATTCAATTCACACATGGTACCTGGAGCGAAATCCTGGAACTGGCTAAGAAAGAGAACAAACCGATTTTTGTTGACTGTTTCACTGTATGGTGTGGCCCTTGCAAGATGATGTCCAGTACCGTATTTATGGAGCAAACTGTAGCCGATTACTTTAACTCGACATTTATCAATGCAAAAATTGATATGGAGAAGGGTGAAGGTATAGACATCAAAAACAAGTATGAGGTGAAAGCATACCCGACTTTCTTGTATTTAGATAAAAATGGCAAGGAACTTAATCGCCTTGTGGGGAGCATGCCAGCTGCAGAATTTATTGCAGAATCGAAACTTGGTATGAGCGGTAATGGCTTGACAAAGATGCAGGCTAAATATGCCGCTGGTGATAGAACGCCGGCATTTGTGCTTGAATATCTTGCAGTTCTGGACAAAGCATATTTACAGAAAGATGCACAGGTTGTTGGCACAGAGTTTTTCAAAAGCCTTAAACCGGCAGATTACCCTCTATTAAAGACAAAACCATATTGGACACTTTTTGTAAAACACGTAAACGATTATAGTTCAGATGTTTTCAAATATGTCTATGCAAACAAAGCCGATTTCTATACTCTGTTCCCTCAGGACATGGTGGACAGAAAGTTTCTGGATGTATGGACAGCCGGTTCGCAAAGTTTTGTAACCAAAGAGGGCGATGTTGTTAAGTTTGACGTGAAAGGGTTTAACGAATATGCAAAATTGATGAAGAAAGAGGGTGTAAAGGGTTGGGAAGAGATTGTGATTAATGCAAAAATAAGCAATGCCGAACAGCAAAAAGACTGGAATGAGTTTGTAACGCTTGTAGATGCAAAGATTAAATCCAAAACACTCGAAAATATTCCCGCTTATGAGTTATTCAATTGGGGAATGCGTATAGACAAGAACTGCACAGATAAAAAATACAGAAACCAGGCAGCAGAATGGTTTGCTAAAATGATTCCGATTTTTGCAGAAAACGAGGCAAGAAGAAATGAGGAAGCCAAAAAGGCCGGAGCTATGCTTGCTATGAGCATGATTAATTATGGAAAAGAGTTCCAGAGACTATATGATTCATTATCTGCAAAATAATTCTAAACTAAAAACCAAGAGGAACTTCATAAAAATTTAGTTTAATAAATAAAATTCAAAAATTAATTAAAATGCAGAAAAACAAAATGTTAAATATTGGCAGAATGTTGGTGATTTTATGCGCCTTTCTTACTCCTGCTCTATTATTCTCTCAGCCAAAGAAAATTGTGGTAAGCGGTAATGTGAAATTCAACGAACCAAAGTTTAAAATGCAGGTTTACAAAACTGATGGTCCGGAAAAAATTATAATAGCCGAGTTTGATGTAGATGCTAACAACAACTTCAAACAGGAGATTACAGTAGATGAGCCGGGACTTTATTATATCGACTGTAAAAAATGGGAAAGCATTGGTTTTTGGGCCGAAGACGAGAACGTTGAGGTGAACTTCAGAGGGCAGGATACTGCAAAAATGAAGATTAAAAATCCACCTTTTCACATAATAAAGGGTGGTCCAAAGAATGAAGTCATCAATCATCTGAATTTCATTAATTTCAGGAATTATCAGTCAATGATAGCTACATCTCAGATCGCATACAGAGCTTCCTTTACCAGTGATGCGGAAAAACAAAAAGCAACAAGCAGCTTGTATGATGCTTCCTATGAGGACCAAAACGCGAGGATTAAATTTCTTGCTGAATTATATGCAGACAGAACTAGTGTTGTTGCATTGCTCAAACATCTAAATTATGAGAAAGACAGGGAGCTGATAAAGAAAATCAGCGATAAGATCAATTCCATCCATCCTAACTATGCTCCGCTTGCAAAATTTGTCAGGGAGAAAGAAGATGCAATGGAGAAAGCCAAAAAGATGGCAGACGGCTCACCAGCTCCATTTTTTGAGTACCCTACTCCCAACGGCAAAATGGTTGGTCCTAAGAACTATAAAGGCAAAGTTCTTCTGATAGACTTCTGGGCTTCGTGGTGTGGTCCGTGTATTGCTGAGATACCTAATGTGAAGAAGGTATACGAACAGTATAAGGACAAAGGACTAGAGGTGCTTAGCGTTTCAATAGATAAGGGTAGTGCGGAATGGTTGCTGGCATTGGAGAAGATAAACATGCCATGGAAGCAGGTTCTTGCAACAAACGCAGGTAAAGAAATCACAAGCCTTTACCAGTTCTCGGGAATTCCGTTTATTGTGCTTATAGACAAGGAGGGAAAGATTGTGAAGAAAAACCTGAGAGGTGCAGCAATGGAGGCTGCAATAAAAGAGCTATTGGAGAAATAAAAAAAGTTCGCACTAATAGGTACGCACAAATAGGTTAAGTTTTTAGATATAGTTGAGTGCGGAAAGAGGGATGTCCAAGAAGTAATTTGTGGGCATCCCTCTTCAATTGCGTTGGCAGCCCACGATTTTATTTACTAAATTTGGCTAGATTAAATCTTTAAAACAGGAGGTCGCTATGAAAAATCAATCAGAAAACGAGCCAATCTGCTGTCCTACGTTTGACCCGGCACCATGGGATGATAAAACATTCGAGTGGGACAACAAAAAATTCATTAAGGACCATGTCTTTACAATCTTTTATATGCCAGTGAATTTTGGCGGCGTAATAAAAAGAATGGATAAGAAAATAACTTCTGTGGGGGCCACCATGCCTGACTGGCTCTGCCTCTCGGACCACACCTCGCAATGGAACATGGATCTCTATCTTGCCGTTGACCAGGAGATACCCGGAGCAGACAACAGAACCCTTAATGGGAAATTTTATAGCAAGGTATACGAGGGAGACTTCAGAGAGACAGGCAAGTGGTGTAAGGATTATGACGAGATCCTAAAGGCGAAAGGGCTTACATGCAAGAAGATGTACATGTGGTACACTACCTGTCCCAAATGTGCAAAGAAGTATGGCAAGAACTATGTTGCAATTATCTCTCTGGTAGAGTAACATATCAGTCACTATCCTCAAGAAAGAACAGTAGAGGGGACATATTTATTTGCCTCCATTGCATTTATTGTCTGTCTGCTGACAGATACCCTTTTTATATTATTTTTCATCGGGAACCTTTTTAGAGTTTTTAAACAATATAAACATAAGTTAAAGAAAGAAGCAATAAGGCATAATTCACCCATACTGCCCAAAGTTTGAAAAACCGACTAACATTGCGCCAACAATAAACCTCAAGACAGAAAAGTTTACATCAATTACTAAAATTGGTATACGATAGAACATAGGTTTGTTAACCTTTTTCATTAGAGAATCATCATAGTATAAAATTTGATGACAATGAACCATAAAGAGTATATTGACTGGACACTTATTGAGAAAAGCTTCAACAGCAAACTATCTGAAGAGGAAGATGCACAATTGTCGGAGTGGCTGTCAGAATCCTCTAAGCATAGAGAATTTTATTTAAATGCTGTTAAAGAGAGCAATGAAGATTTTGAGGAAGGACTATCTGCGCTGAAGCTAAGTGATCTTAAAGCAGATCTTTTCCACAAAATTAAAATAAGGTCTCGTAAAGCAATTTATAAAAAAGTATTGTTAAGCGCAGCAGCAGTGATTCCTCCTGTAATTCTTCTGTTCTCCCTTTTCTTTTTTAGTAGGACCAATACAAATCAAAATATAATAGCCGATTTTTCTCCCGGTATCAGTAAGGCTGTATTGGTTATAGATAATGAGAAGAAGATAGATCTGGGCGATTCTATATGTAATATTGATATTGGATATGCAACAATTCAAAGTAGCGATAATCAGGTTACGTATAATTACAAAAATCAGTTTACTGAGTCACCAAAAATCAATAATTTAATAGTTCCAAGGGGAGCCGAATACAGTATAGTGCTACCAGATGGAACTAAGGTGTGGCTCAATTCAGAATCTAACCTTGAATTCCCTGCCAAATTCATCGGAGAGACAAGAGAGGTATCAGTTTCAGGAGAAGCATATTTTGAAGTTGCATCAAACGAGAAGCTTCCGTTTATTATAAAAACAGATGATTTTTCAGTGAGAGTAACAGGCACATCGTTTAACATTAATTCATATGCAGACTCAAAATATTCAAACATTACCGTCGAGTCGGGAAACGTAATTGTTTCATTCCCTGAGGGAGGGCAAAATCAAATTGGTATTGGACAGAAGCTTTCTATTGACAGGGACACGAAATCAGTAGATATACAATATGTTGAACTTGGTATCTCATCTATCTGGAAAGACGGGATTTTCTATTTCGATAAAGAGACCCTGGAAAGTATAATGACCAGAATTTCCAGATGGTACGATTTTATGCCAATAGTCATATCTGATGATTTGAAACAGTTACGTTTTGTTGGCAAGGTAATAAAATATGATAAGGCTAGTAAAGTTCTGGATATGCTCAAATCAACAGAGTACATAAATTATACGATTGATGGACAAAGAATTATAATATATTGATTATTAACTTAACCTTAATGACTATGAGAATTTTTTTAAAAATTGGAGTTCTTCTGTTCTTTTGTTTCTCTTTCATATCTGTAACGATGAAAGGGACCGGACAGAATTTACTTACAATCAAAGCAGACAAAGCATCACTTGAGTCTATACTTAAGAAGATTGAAATTGCGAGTAAATACTCATTACTTTACAACTTTGAGGATGTTTCAAAGTTTAGTGGAATAACTATAAACGCCATTAATAAAACACTTCCGGAAATTTTAGATATAGCACTTAAAAACACAGGTTTAGGTTATAAAATAAGCGAAAATACAATTATTATCAGTAAACCTGTGCCGCAAAAAAACACACCCCAAAGTAAGGTTTCCGGAAAAATCATGTTAAATAACGGAGAGCCCCTTGCAGGTGCCCATGTAAGGCTAAAAGGGAAAGAGTCAGGTGTAATTTCTGACCGGAATGGTTCGTATGAGCTGAATGTCACTGATAGTAACGGTAGTATTATTATTTCATTTATAGGGTATCGTACAAAAGAGGTGGCAATTCAGAACAGGGATATGATTAACGTTGAGCTTGAGGAGGCAATTAATGAGCTAAAAGAGCTTGTTGTACAAACTGGATATCAAACATTATCCAAAAGAGAGACAACAAGTGCCATTACTCAGGTTAATTTCGAAAAAATCGAACTTGCCTCAAAATCTTCCATTGACCAAATGCTTGCAGGACAAATTCCCGGAATGATGGTGTTACAGACATCGGGAGAGCCTGGAGCAACTCCCACAATCAGAATCCGAGGAACGTCTTCAATAATTGGAACCAGGGCACCTTTATGGGTCCTCGATGGAATGATATTAGAAGACCCTGTAAATGTAAGTGTTACAAATCTCAATTCTCCGGATGTTGCCTATCTAATTGGTAATGCTATAGCCGGGGTAAATCCAAAAGATATTGAAACAATAACAGTGTTAAAGGACGCATCCGCAACTGCTATATATGGATCAAGGGCAGCAAACGGTGTTATAGTATTGACTACAAAAAACGGGAAAGTTGGAAGCCCAAGAGTGGGGTATTCCGGGAATGTCGTTTTCAATAACAGAATTGGGTACAACAACCTGCAACTAATGAACGCCGGAGAGAGGGTACAGTTGTCACAGGAGATAATTGCTGATAATATTAAATACAGCCGCTCCCCATTGAATTTAGGCTATGAGGGCTTGTTATTGGGTTATTACAATAACAAATATACCTATGAGGAGTTCTCTGCTGCAGTGGAGAAAATGATTGCTACAAACACTGACTGGTATGATTTGCTATTTAGAAATTCTGTCACGAACAACCATACAGTTAATGTTAGTGGAGGTTCCGGCAGGACAACATATTACATCTCATTAGGATATTTAAAGAATCTCGGAACAGCTAAAGGAAGTGATTATGAGAGATATTCAGCTCTAACGAAGGTTAATACATGGATCAATAATAAATTATATGTTGGATTTCAAATAAATGCATCAAAAACAAAAGGCAACGGATTTCACAGTTCTGTAAACCCAAACACCTATGCTTTTGAAACATCAAGAACAATACCCTGCTATAACGACGATGGCACCTATTTTAAGTATTTAACCCAGCAAAAATCTCAGACAGCAGTTCTTTCTGCCCCTAAAGAGGAGTTGAAATATAATATCCTTAACGAAATGGATCTTACCGGATCGAGCAGTAACATAACAAATATTACTGCGCAGTTAAACCTTCAGTATAATTTCTCCTCTTCTTTCCGGTATAAATTATTAGGTGGATTCGATCAGTCTAGGACAAACAATTTAAGCTGGGCTGGTGAGGAGTCTAACTATGTTTCAATGATAAGGGGTTGGAATGCAGGAACATTAGTGCAGGGAACAACGGATTTTGATGCCTCATCTATTCCATGGGGCGGAATTTTAACAAATAATGATCAAAAAAAGGATTCATACTCATTAAGAAACACTTTGGAATATAGTCATCTTTTTAATGATATCCATCTGGTAAACTTTATGGGTGCTTTAGAACTCAGGAGTGTAAAATACAACGGGCTTTCATCTAAGTTTTACGGTTGGCAACCGGAAAGAGGACAGTCTATTTCCCCGGCTCTCACAACAGGGTACTATGGAGTATTAAATTCTCTGAGACCAACATTAACAGACAATATTGTCAATAATATGTCTTGGATTGGCAGTGCCACCTATTCTTACAAGGATAAAGTAACTGTAAACGGTAATATCAGAGCAGATGGTTCAAATAACTTTGGTGATAACCCGGCCTACAGATTTCTTCCGATTTGGTCATTGGCTGCAAGGTATACAATAAGTAATGAAAAGTTTCTGAAGAACCGTGACTTTCTGGAGTATCTTGCAATCAGGGCATCATATGGTATTCAGGGGAATATTGACAAAGCTACATCACCTGATTTAATTATACAGGTGGGTTCTAAAAATTCCCTGACAGGACTAAACGAATCGTTCTTTAAATACTTGCCAAACCCAGACTTAAGATGGGAGAGGACAAGTTCTTATAATTTCGGTCTGGACTACTCCTTTTTTAAACCAAAGGGGTTCAGGAGTGAGAGTATATTATCCGGGACTATAGATGTCTATAACAAATATGGCGATCAAATAATTGTCAGCAGAAGTGTTTCTCAGATTATTGGAATGGATATGGTAAAAATCAACGGGGGAAAACTAAGAAATTATGGTATTGAAGGGAGTATAAATATTGTTCCCTATCAAAACAAGGATTTTTCTTCTTCCTTCCGTTTTATTTTCTCATACAACAAAAATATTCTTCTAGAGGCAAATAAAGAGATGAATATCACAAGCTCCGATAAAATAAACGGGAATGCTCTTGTAGAGAACCTGCCGATTGGCGCATTTTATTCATATGAGTTTGCTGGGCTAAATGAGAAATATGGTTTCCCTATGTTCTATAACAATAACGGAGAGAAGAGATACGCTCTATATCCAGAAGAGATGAATCTTGTATACTCGGGAAAAAGCACGCCGGACTTTAATGGAGGCTTGGACCTGTCTGCAAGATATAAGCGATTTTATCTAAGTGTAGGGCTTCAATACTCAATGGGGGGTGCTGGAAGATTGCCAAATTTATACAGAGCTAATTATTATGCTGTTTTTGACCCTTTGGCAAATGTGTCAAAAGATTTCAACAACCGTTGGAGAAAATCAGGGGATGAGTTAAATACCAATATACCTGTCATTTGGGATAACGATAAATACAACATTGCAAAGAATGAACTAAATGCTCCTGTTTTTCTGACCTCTGCAAAGACACCACTCGAAATGTATGATTACAGCAGTGTACGAGTTGCAAGTACAGATAATATAAGACTGCGAAATATTAACTTCAGCTATGTGTTCCCTGAAGCGCTTGTGACAAAATATGGGATGCAGTCACTGACTATAAATTTCCAGGCAGAAAACCTGTTTATAATTTGCGATAAGAGATGGCAGGGCAGAGATCCGGAATCGGGATCATCTAATACTCCAATTCCAAAAATATTTTCACTTGGACTAAATATGACTTTCTAAACATAAAAATATGAAAAAGATATTTATATATATAATCTTGGCAGGAGTTATAGTTAACAGTTCCTGTGCAAAATTTCTTGAACAATCGTCTCAGGATTTGATTAGACCTACTTCTGTTGCCCACTATACTGAATTGCTCCAGGGCGAGTCATATTTCAAGAGCTTCTACCAATATGGCTGGTTTGTCGATGTCATGACAGACGACATTATGACTATTGACCCTATGTATCAGGCTTCAGTAGCTAACACAAAAGCTATTTACTGCAGGTATGCTTTCCAATGGGACAAAGATCTTGAGAACCCGGAAGGAACATTTGTGGACCAATTATTCAAACATTTGTATAAAAATATTCTGGCTGCAAATACATGTTTAGAGTCACTGGATAAAATGACCGGAACAGATGATGAAAAGAATGTATTAAAAGGCCAGGCTTCCTTTGTAAGAGCATATGCATATTTTGTTCTGGCAAATCTCTATTCAAAACCATACAACAAGGCTGTTGCTACAGATCTTTGTGTACCGCTGATAACCACCACCACACCTTCGCTTAAAAGTTATCCCAGGGCAACTATCAGTGAGATATGGGATTTGATAACCGGAGATATAGTTGCAGCAACCGATTGCCTTGCTAAGGATACAAAAGTGAGGACATATTACGAAATAAACTATAAAAGCGCGTTGATTCTGGCTTCAAGAATATTTCTGTACAAAGAGGATTATGCCAAGGTTATCGAATATGGCGAAAAATACATGAAAATATCACCGGTATTGAAGGATATCACAGCAGTGACAATCACTATAAAGACAAGTGGAGCCAATACACCAGCATCATTTTCGTATCCTTCAGCCAATCAGGAAATTGCCTTTACGTTTAACCCTATGACTGGTTCGAGCTCTTTGGGCTCTTACTTCTATTATACAACAGAATCTGTTGGTCTGACAGATGTTTGCATAGGAGTTTCATCTGGTATTACAGGTGCTTTAATTGATTCATATACTGCAACAGATAAAAGAAAAAACTATTGGTTTGCCCCTCCGTCAGGGCTTCCGGGTTCTATTCTAGCAAAACCTGCCTACGCTCCGGGAAAAGCTTGTTACTATGATGGAACGCGTTTTTCTCAAAACATGAGAACTGGCGAGGTGTACATGAATCTTGCAGAGGCATATGCCCGGTCTTCATCTCCAAATGTGGTTAAGTCGCTGGAGTATCTCAACTCCCTTAGGTCAAAAAGAATTGCTTCATACACCAGTCTTACTCAGTCAAATTTTGCAACTACAAGTGAACTGGTTAATTTTATATGGGGCGAAAGACGCAGAGAACTTTGTTTCGAAGAGTTTCACCGTTGGTGGGACCTGAGAAGAACCGGTCAGCCGTCAATTACTCATAAATGGTTAAATGACACTTATGTTCTTGCACAAAACGATGCAGGGTATATATTGAATTTCCCGAAAGCTGAGTTAGATTTCAACCAGCTTCTTGTTGAGAATACCAGACCGGTAAGAAATAAGACCAACTAATTCATTAAACAATTAATTCACTATGAAAAAATTATTAATATTTATAATATGCTTGATAGCAGTCGTTTTGAATTACTCTTGTATATCAAAGGATGACTTCACAGGGGAATTTAAGATGAGTGAGGAATTACCTGTCTTTACATCTACACCTTCTGGTTTAAAGGCACAGGAAAAGTACAATAAATATGGGGTTATTTTCAAACCATCATTTCCTTTCTCTGAATTTAGCTGGAATTGGAACACAATTTTGACCTCAGGAGAACCCGGAACAACAGGATTCAGATATACTCCGGCCGATTTAAATTTTGCAGCTGAAGTAATGGACTCTGTAGATAAATGGGTATTTCAGATTTTCCCTTTAGATTTTATTAAAGATAAAATGCCAATAAAAATTCTGATGGCAGATACTTTAGCTAACAGATTTACTCTTTCCAGTGCAATTGTTTCCAGAATATGGGAGGGTAATGTTACTGATAATTATACAATAATTGGATACGCATCTTCCAGATTTACAACAGCTAAGAAGACAAGGTTCCTTATTCAAAGCTGGTTGTCGTTGTTTGTGGAAAAAATGGTCAGTTCAGAAAGAATTTCCATTCCTGGTGCCTTTTTGGCTCTAAGTGCAACAGGTTATGCTAAAGCTTCATTCACCAATGCGGAGGATGTTGTTACCCTTTACGGGTTACTGAATAAAAGTCGTAAAAAACAGAATACTGGATCAGCTACTGCCGCTTGGTATCAAACATATCCTGCACAGGATTTTGGCGATTTTGTAGCATTTACCGTATATGTTCCTGAAGCAGAAAAATTAACCTACTATGCAAAAAATTCAATGATCAAAACAAAGGTTGATTTGGTTAAAGGATATTTCCTGGACAATTTTGGAATAACATTGCCATACATACCAAGATAAAACACAAAATGCTTCTTTTAAAAATTACTAAATGAAAAAAATACTAATATTTACTGCCCTTATATGTGTTTTCTCCAATAGTTTTGCCCAGGTTGGGATAGAATTCAATCTTACCTCTACCTGGCCAGAATTACTTAAGCTCTCTGCATCTACAAACAAACTTATCTTCCTCGACTGCTATACGACCTGGTGTGGCCCTTGTAAAGGAATGGCAAAAGATGTTTTTCCCGATAAAGTCGTCGGCGACTTTATGAACAAGACTTTTATCTGCACAAGCAGGGATATGGAAAAGGGAGAAGGTATTGAATTGAACAAGACATACAAGGCATATATCCCCGGATACCCTACATATCTGCTTATAAATTCTAAAGGGGAAGTTCTTTATCAGGTGTCTGGATATCTTGCGCCGGAAAAATTCATAGAGAGCATGAAAAGTGGATTAGAGCAAAAATCGTGGATTTCACTCACTAAAAAATACGAATCTAACAAAAGGGACTGGGGTGTTTCCAATGAATATTTTGCACGTCTGGAAGCTGCCTATCAAACAAAAATACTCGACTCTGTAAAAAATGAAGTTCTTCCTATGTTAACTTTTGAAGACATTTCCAATGATAAAAATGCTTATAATATATTCCGCAAATATTTTAAAAATGTAGAGGATCCACTTTTTGCAAAATTCATGGGGAGCACCATTTATAGAAAATACAAGGAACCTGAAAGTGAAATCGGTATATGGAGCGGTAGATTGTATAGCAGCAAAGTCAGAGAGTATTATTCAATTCTTCTCAAAGATAAAAGCTTATATAATTTGAAAAACGCAGAGAAATTGTTGTCGGAAATGAGACGCTTCACTTTTAGTGGGAGAGAAGAGATGATTGTCTGCATACTTTTATACAATGCAGCTTTTAATAATGAGGCAGATAAATATTTCAATATACTCGACAATGCAAAAAACTTTGGTCTGCTAAGGTATAAGGGTTCTGAGATAAGCAATATTATTAGAACATACTACAGCAATCCTGCCAGCAAAAATGTGTTAGATAAGTGTCTGCAATATACAGCAGTGGACCCTCATCAGAAATTTCTCCTTTCTAACGAACTTAGAAATTATGCATATTTTCTGGAGAAAATAGGAGATAAGGCTCAGTCGGCCACTTTGATGCAAAAAGCGGACAGCGTTGACAGGGATTTGAAAGAAAAATTCAGCTCAATGTTAAAATAGAGAAAAAATGAAACATTTTAGAATAACAGTAATTCTGCTGCTAATCACATCTTTGTCATATTCGCAACAGAAAGTGGTTAGAATACATTTAGAATTTCCATCTGCAAAAGAAGGAGAAAGAATTTATCTTTGTAAAGAGAGCAACAGGACTCAAAAAATATTTGATATAATTGATTCATTATCAGTAGGAAATACGAGAAAGCATACATTTGAACTGAAAAATCCTCAGGCAGATAAATATCAGGTCAGATTATCAAAAAACAAACTGGATCTCTTTATAGATGGTATTTCTGATACATATATCATATTGAATGATCCTTTTGCCAAGACTTACATTAAAAGTAACGCAACAGACACATTAATACGTCTTTACGAGAAAGCAAATCAGAATTTCGCGTTTTCGCAAATTTACCTGGGTTTATCTAATAAAAAATACATTGACCAGGGAACTACAATGCCGGATTCAATTCTTAAACCTATTTTAAAGATGATAGACACCTTGAATCTTCAAAAAGGCAATATATGCAAAGAGGCATTAAACAGGTCTGATTTATCTCTTGCATATATTGTTTTGAGTGGAGGAGCCTCTCAATACGAGAATATAGAGATAAATAAGGCATATGACAGAATGAGTTTAATCATAAGACAGTCTGACATTGGAAAAGAATTCAAAGCTTTTCTCGATAAGTTAAATAATCTTTCTGTTGGAGGGAAAGTGCCGGATTTTACAGAAAAGACTCCGGATGGAAAAGAGGTTCGGCTTTATGACTTTATAAAAGGAAAGAAAGTTATTCTGATAGATTTCTGGGCATCGTGGTGCGGTCCGTGCAGGAAAGAGAATCCTAACGTTGTAAAAATATTTTACGAAAATAAGGAGAAGGGTTTCGATGTCATAAGTGTCTCATTAGATAGTAAAATGGAGAACTGGACCGCTGCAATAGAAACGGACGGGCTTACATGGACTCATGTGTCTGATCTGGGAGGATGGAAGGAAAAAACTGCAAAATTGTATAATGTAACAGCTGTCCCCTGTACTTTTCTAATTGATTCAACAGGGATAATCATTGCAACCAACCTCCGGGGGGAGGAGTTAAAGGATAAAATTGAGTCATTGTGCAATAGTAAATAATTCAACAATCATATAAAAACGATTTTATCGTGCTAGACGAAGTTATATTCAACAACATTCAAAAAAGAGACAGTAAGGCTCTCGAATACCTTTTTGACAAGTATTACGAGCCATTATATCTTTTTGCCAGAAAGTTGGTATATAATCCTGATGTCGCCAATGATGTTGTGCAAATTGTATTTATTAAAATCTGGGAGAAATCCTCAAGAATACACCTTACCCACAGTCTCAAGAATTACCTTTTTATATCTGTAAAAAATGAATGTCTGCAATATCTGAGAAGTCTCAAAATAAGGGACAATAATAATCGATTATGGGCACTGGCGTATATCGAGGCTATGAACATAGATTCAATGGATGAATCATTGGATGAATTAATGGTGCAGATAAGACTACTAATCGAAAAGCTTCCTCGTCAATGTAAGACAATCTATAAATACAGGGCATTTTACGGCTATAAATATACCGATATCGCAGGATTGATGAATACAACAGAGAATGTTGTAAAAGTTCAGATGCACAGGGCAAACAGAAGGTTGAAAGAGATGTTCATGAATAATCAAAATTTAAAATGATGAAGAAATTATTATTGATATTATTGTTATGCTCCACTTCAATTGTATACTCACAGGGAATCGTTTTCGAAGAAGGAAAGTTCATTGAGGTAACTGAAATTGCAAAAAAAACAGGCAAGATTGTTTTTATAGACTTCTATACAGATTGGTGTGGACCCTGCAGGAATATGGTTCAGAATATATTTCCGATAAAAGAGGTAGGCTCCTTTTATAACAGCAATTTCATAAATTATAAGATAAATGCAGAGAAGGGAGAGGGTATTGAACTAGCAAAAAGGTATTCAGTTTCTGCCTATCCTACATATTTTTTCATCAACGAAAAAGGCGATGTTATTTATAAATTCATGGGAGCAAGAGATCAGGAAGGCATTATTAAAGAGGGAAACAAAGCATTGTTATTGAAAAGCAATATCGAAAAAATCTCATTGATGGAGAAAGTCTGTAAAAACCATAAAAATGATACAAATTTTCTTAAAGAGTATGTTGATCTTCTAATCGAGAGTGGCAGAGAGGCAGGAGAACCACTTAATAATTATATTTTACTGATGGATAATGATGCAATGCAAGATCTCAATAATATCAGATATTTTGAAAATATCAGTTTATATTCTCCGGCAGTGATGGATAAAATGATTGCAACATTATCTTATCTGTATGGCATTGACCCCAAATCAGGCCTTTTTGCGAAACTTAATAAAGCATCTGTCAAATCGTTAAGTACCCTTCTTAGAAACTCCGGGAAAAAATCAACTGTAGATGAGCTTGAATCATTACTAGTCATTAAATCAAAATTTACTGATTTTGGTAACAAGGATAATATAACGCTAGCATCAATGGGAAGCGGTATAGCGTTGATGCCGGCAGATGAATTAAGGTTATCATACTATAAGGCACATAAAATGGTCATAGAATATTCTCTTTTATTTGAGAGGTATATTGACAACTACATAGCTCTTAATTCAGCAGAGAAAATAGAAAAAGAGAACATGAATTTGGAGATAATGTTGGATGATGGCATGAAAAAGCTGGCTGAATCCGGAAAAAGTAAAGAAGAGATAGAAAACTCAAAGAAAATGTTCGGAATGGTAAATGTGTTCAGAACAGTAAATTTCAGATACTATTCAACATATATACTTAATGGTTATACAGATTATCTTACATATAACAACAACAGCATAGAGGCCATAACCAAAGTATCAGGATGGATAGAATATTCATATCTGACTTGCAAACAATATGATATAGCAGAAACCGCAGCAAATATTCTGATAAAACTTAATTACCCGGCTAAAGCAAGGATAATAATTGAAGATTTTCTGAAAAACAATACTAACAACAAGTCCATTACACCAGAGCAAATGGAAACAATAAGAAATATTCTTTACAGCTTATTATAGGAAGATTAAACTAATTCGGAGATGAGCAGTCAAATAGCCAAACTATATTAATACATTTCCTAATGAAAAAAATCGTTCTATTTATCGCAGTTGCGTTGTTCGCTGTGGGAGCAAACGCACAACAACGTCAGGTTGGTCCAAAAGAGCCTGTGGCATTTGCAAAAGAGAAAATTGCAAACATGGCAAAGTATGTAGAGATTACTAAAGAAGACAGTACAAAGTTGCAGAAAATTTTTGTAGACTATCAGAAAGAGGCTACTGCTATGGAAGACAGGGTAAAACGTTCTGAGATTGTAAAAGCACTTCAGGGTAAGCTCGAAGCTGCACTAGGCAAAGAGAAGTACAAGATTTACAGAGAAAAATCAGCAGCAGATCCTGCCAACCAACGCGGAATGCATCGCTAAGGAATTAAAATAGAATAATGATAAAAAAGATATTTCTGTTACTTCTGATAGTAACAGTTCTCGCCCCTGCAAGATCGACAGCGGACGAGGGTATGTGGCTCGTGAATATGTTTGAAAAGAGCATCTACCCACAAATGGTGAAGAAGGGTCTCAAGATGAAATCGAAGGAGATCTACAACGAAGCAGACAAAAATGCACTAAGTAATGCTATTGTTTCACTTGACTTTGGCTGCACCGGCAGCATGATCTCCAATAATGGACTCATGATTACGAATCACCATTGTGCCTATGGCGATATCCATTCACTAAGCACTCCGGAAAAGAATTATCTGGAGGAGGGTTTCTGGGCATTGAAACTTGCAGACGAGAGGCCAATCAAAGGAAAAAACGTACTCTTTTTAAGAAAGGTTCTTGATGTTACCGATGAGGTTAAGGCAGAAGTGGCAGCAATGCAGAAAGAGGGCTTCAAGGGTATGATGATGAGAAGAGTATACAAGACCGTAGAAAACAAGTATAAGAAAGGTACAGACAACGAGGTTATCTGTGCGTCAATGTGGAACTCTACAAAGTTCTGCATCTTTTTTTATGATGTTTATACAGATGTAAGACTTGTAGGTGCCCCTCCGGTTTCTATCGGTGCTTTTGGCGCAGAGGCAGACAACTGGGGCTGGCCACAGCACAAAGGAGACTTTGCCCTTTACAGGGTATATGGCGACAAAGATGGTCGTCCTTCTGCATACTCAAAAGATAATCAGCCTATTGCTCCAAACAGGGTTCTGGATGTTTCAATCAAGGGCGTTAAAGAGGGAGATTATGCAATGATTATGGGATACCCGGGCAAGACAAACCGTTATGTGTCTTCATTTGAGGTTAAGGAAAAGCAGGAGATCATAAACCCGATAGTTGTAGAAATAAGAAGAGCCAGGCTGGATGTATGGAAAAAGCACATGGATGCCGACCCTGCAGTGAGACTTAAATACTCAGACAAATATTTCAGTATAAGTAACTATACCGACTATGCAAAGTGGGAAAACAAATGTTTTATCCGTTATGATGTTGTTTCAATAAGGGAGCAAGAGGAGAAGGAGTTGGCAGAATGGATAAATTCAAGCCCGGCTACTGCAGAAAAATACGGAAAGCTTCTGGAAAACATGAAGAAGGGCTTCGAAGCAAGGGCACAGTTTATAAGAGACAGGGCATACTTCAGAGATTGCTGGACCTCCGTTTCTGAAGTTGTCCAGCAGGCAAAACGATTCTCAAGGGTTACAGGAGATATGGAGAAGGCAGGTATGGACAAGTTATCTGTTAACGACAAGCTTTTCCAGACAGAATTAAAAGGTGCCGACCATGATTTGTACAATGTGTATGACCTTGCAACCGACCGCGAACTGTTCAAACAGCAACTTTCTTTCTTCCTTAAATATGTATCTCCAAAATTGTATACAGGGGCACTTGCAAAATGGAAAGAGGAGTTTAACGGCGATGCCGGAAGAATTGCAGATTACGTTTTCGACAACTCGGTATATACAACCAGGGAGAAGTTTCTGAAGTATTTTGAAACGCCAAGGACAAAGGAAGAAATTCTTTCCGATCCTGCAGTTCAATTGGCAGAATCATCTTCTATCCAGATGGTTACAGCAGAAAACGAAAAAGTGAACAAAGCACTTGGTTTTGATCCTGAATCGCTGACAACTCAATACGGAAGGGCTCTTTTCCAGATGAGGGAGTCGAAAGGAGTCGCACAATATCCCGATGCAAATTCAACCATGAGAATATCATATGGTACAGTAGGAGGGCTTGTTCCCGCCGATGGCATAACATACTCTTACCGGACAACAATAAACGGGTACAGAGAGAAAAAGGACAAGTCAAATTATGAGTTTAATGTGGGAGCAAGAATGGATTCACTTATGAAAGCCGGAGATTGGGGAAGGTGGGGAGAAAAAGGAGAACTCTATACAGACTTTCTAACAAACACAGATATTACAGGGGGAAATTCAGGGAGTCCTGTTATGAATGCAAAAGGTCAGCTTATAGGTCTGGCATTTGACGGTAACCGTGAGTCAATGAGTGGGGATGCCTATTTCCACCCGAAATATTTTAAGACGGTTAACGTAGATATCCGCTTTGTCTTGTGGGTTATTGACAAGTATGCCGGTGCAGGTTCGTTGATAAACGAGATGAATATTGTGAAAAAATAAAGTAACTATATAAATATAAAATAAATACGGATGAAATTTAAAGTTTTACTAATCTCGCTGTTGGCACTTATTGCCATACAGATGCCGGCACAGGACAAAATGCTGGACCTTTTAAAAGCAGAGCTGAAGAGTCAGATGACTATTCTGCAAAAAGGAGAATATCCTCCTTATTATATGAATTACAGGGTATTGGATAATCACACAAGAGTTATCCGCTCTTCCATGGGAGCAATAAACAACATAGAAGAGAACAAACAGGTTATGTTTGTGCCACAAGTAAGAATTGGATCTCCGGAATTTGACAACTTTCATGAGTCTCAAAACGGGGTATTGATCACCAGATTTATGGGCCCTCCTACAATATTACTTCCTAAGGACCTGCAAAACGGAATGGAATCATTCAAACAGATTATTAAAGAAGAGGTAAACAGCCGTTACAGATTTGCAGTAAACAGCCTCGACAGGGCAAAGGCAAAAAAAGGGGTTCAAGTGGAAAATCTTGACAAATCTCCCGATTTTACAAAAGCAAAGGCTGAGAAGTATTTTGAACCTGCACTTAAAGAAGACAAGATAGCTCTTGACCTGGAAGCATGGCAGAAGAAGCTCAATAAGTACAGCGGTCTTTTTGCAGAAAACAAAGATATTATTTCTGCAAATTCTACATTAAGCTACAAGATATGGAGAAAGTACTTTGTCTCTACAGAAGGTGCTGAGATTGCAGAAAACAGAGTATATATAAACATGAGTATAAGGGCAATAACAATGGCAGACGACGGTATGGAACTTCCTTTACACATAAGTTATTTCGCTTTTTCACTTGACGAACTTCCTACAGAAGCAGTTATATTAAAGGATATAAAAGAGATGTCGGCCAAGCTTTCTCAATTGAAGGTTGCTCCTTTGGTTCAGCCATATACCGGACCGGCTCTTTTGTCAGGGTCTGCAAGCGGAGTGTTCTTCCACGAGATATTCGGCCACAGAGTTGAGGGTCAGAAGATGAAAAGCGATGCCGATGGTCAGACATTCAAAAACATGGTTGGCGAAGGTGTTTTGCCTAAGAGCCTGAGTGTCTATATGGACCCTACAATGAAAAAATATCACGGAAATCCTTTGAACGGCTTCTATATTTTTGATGATCAGGGTGTAAGAGGTGAGAGAGTAGAGGTTGTAAAAGATGGTATACTTAGAAACTTTCTTATGACACGCACTGGTCTTGACGGTTTCCCAAAATCGAACGGCCACTCAAGGACAGAATTTGAAAATGACCCTACATCGCGTCAGTCGAATCTTATTGTTGAGACAAATGACTACAAGTCAGATGCTGAGTTGAGAAAACTTCTTATTGCCGAGGCTAAAAAACAGGGTAAGGAGTATGGTTACTTCTTCAAGTCTGTAACAGGTGGTTTTACACAGACCGGCAGAACAGGAGCCAACTCTTTTAATGTAACTCCTCTGGAAGTTTACAAAATATTTGTAGACGGTAAGGCCGATGAACTGGTAAGAGGTGTCGACATGATAGGAACACCGCTCTCTATGTTCTCGAACATTGAATTTGCAGGTGGCGATTTTGAAATCTTTACCGGAACTTGCGGGGCATCTTCAGGAAACGTTCCTGTGACAGCAATTTCACCAACTATCCTGGTAAATAAGGTTGAGCTGCAAAAGAAAGCAAAACCTACAGTTACACCGGCTCTTTTACCTCGTCCGTAATACCTTAATAATTAAAAAATAAATCAGAAAATGAGATATAAATATACATCAATGAGATTCTTCTGTACATTGATTTTTGCTCAGATTGTATCAATGGCTACATTGTTTGGACAGACCAGCGACAATGGTTTGTTCAAGGCTATGCAGGATGAAATGGATCGCAGTAAAAAGGAGTTGAAACTTCCAGACTCACCCGTTCCCTTTTTTGTTGCCTACACAGTTGGTGAGAACCAATACATCTCCGTAATAAGCTCTTTAGGAGCAGTCTTGGCTACAAAAGAGAGCCCCAGAGAGAGGGTGCATTCAGTTAATCTCTTTGTTGGAGATTATAATTTTTCGAGCGATTACTCCTATTCGGGAAATGGAATAATGTCTCCTAACTTCACAACACGTGAAAACAATTACGATCAGCTTAAGAGGAACTTCTGGCAAACATCAGATGTGGCCTATAAAATGGCCGTGGAGGTTTACAACTCAAAGAAAAACGCTCTCAAGACGGCTACTCTCACAGATGAGGAGAAAGCTCTGCCCGATATGTTGCCTTTAAACAAGGTTGAGGTTTATGCTCCAGCTGTTCCGGTATTCAACCTTGACAAAAAATCATACGAAGATCTTTCAAAGAACCTTTCGATGGAATTTGCAAAGTATCCTTCTGTATTTGATTCACGGATAGAGATAGATGGTGTCGAAACCATCTATTATTATCACTCTACAGAGGGAACCAAAATAACTGAACCGGTAAGCTATGTAGCGGTAACTATCAAGGGAAAAGTAAGAAATTCCAAAGGACAGGTAATTAGTGATCAGGAAACCGTTTATTCAAGAACTTTTGACAAACTGCCATCTAAAGAGGCTCTTGTCGCCAAAGTGAATGAATTCTCGAACAAGCTTATAGCCTTACAGGGTGCTGTCTCTATGGAAGAGTATTACCAGGGACCGGTTCTTTTCGAAGATGCTGCTGCAGCTTCAATTATCTCAGATAATCTTATCTCTCCGGCTGGCATTGTCTCTTTCAGAAAACCTGTTCAGGTAATGTCTACTGTTGGCAGGGTAGAGAATCTCTCCGCCAAGAGAGATATCAAACCGTTGGAAGACAGAATAAACAAAAAAGTGATAGATAGTAGATTATCTGTTACCAATAAAACTGACATGACAGATTTCAACGGCATGTCGCTTATTGGCAGCTATAACCTGGATGCTCAGGGAGTTTCACCGTTAAAAGAGGTGAAACTTATAGAAAATGGAATTCTTAAAACACTTTTAAGCAGTCGCGTACCTACCAAAAAGATCAAAGCATCAACAGGTAGCCTCCGCTTTGGTGTAAGGCCTAGAGCCATTGTCCTTGATGTGGTTCCGGGAACACTTGTTGTAAGTGCGCCAAACGGAAGTACCTCCGCAGAACTTAAGGCAGAACTTATTAAAGCTGCCATTGAAGAGGGTCTTGACTATGCATACATTGTGAGGAAAATTGCAAGTGAAACCGACCAGTATATTTACAAAGTTTCAATTAAAGATGGGTCAGAAACTCTCATGACAGGTTCAGAAATAACTCCTGTACCTTTTACCAAACTAAAGAGAGTGCTTGGCGTAAGCAAGGAGCAGGCTTCGGCCAACTTCTTGTACAAGGGAGAGATTCCGACCTCTGTCATCTATCCGAAATCAATCCTGGTAGAAGATGTAGAGATAAACAACAAACCTCTTAGTGTACTTAAAGAGTCACCGCTGATTACCTTGCCATAGTTTTTGGCAACTATCTAAATAACAAGGGTGTCTGAAATCAATTTTTGGACACCCTTTTTCAGAAACTCAGAAATTTATCCTGCTCTGTAAAGCAGAACTCGCATTTTCCTACGGTAATTTTGTTGTCATAAATGTTTCCGCATACAGGACATACAAAATATCCAGCTGGAATAGGGTTGCTGGCAACTTCCACTTTTTCTATCTTTTCAAACACTGCTGTAATTGCTTTTTTGAAGAAATCAAGATGCTTTTTTTCGGTATCGAGTGCCCAAGTGAATGATTCTACTGCTTTATCCACTTTTTCTGCAACGGCTTCTGCAACAAACTCAGGATACATTTTCTCAATCTCATAGGTCTCTCCCTGAATTGCTTTCTGAAGATTTTCAAGAGTTGTGTTCACGTCAACTTCCGGAGTGAATTCATCCATTTTTTCTCCAAAGGACTCAAGTATCTTAAGGTGGTTAGCTGCATGGATGGCTTCGGACTTTGATGCGGCCTCAAAAAGTCTGGCTATCTCGGGATGGTTGGTTTCTGCTTTAACTGCAAATGATGAATACCTGGCACTGGCAGTGAGTTCTCCCTTTATTGCCACCTTAAGGTTTTCAATGGTTTTTACCGGTTTTTGCTGTTGGCACCCGACAAATGCAAAAATGCCGATTATGGAAAGAAGTAGAATATTTTTCATGCTGTATGTTTTTTAGGTCAGATCTATAAGAGTCATCCTTTGTTCCAGACAAATTTAATAAAATATAGAACATCTTTATAAAATCTTTATACAGTGGAACCAGAATACAATAATCATATTATTTGTCCGCTACTAGGTTATAGGTTCAGTTTATGAGAATCGTAACTCGTCAAAAAAAGGAGTACGTCTCTCTTCCACGCATTTGACTGCATAAAGGTACAAGGCCGCTGACCAGGTTTGCCACTCCTGTCCCATTGGTTTTCCATCCTGAGCCTTGATCCATTCGTTAAAGCCATATTCCAGATTGTTGTCATTGGCAAGACGTATCATCTCTGTAAGTGCCATCAGTTTTTCCTCTGCCAGTCTATACCTTTTTGCCGCAACAAGTGCAGCAACATAGAATCCGCATATAAATGGCCAGATGCCACCGTTATGGTATTCACCCGGATTGTTGTATTCGGAATACCTTATCAACCAGTCCGGGTCTTCCGGTTTAATATATGGAAAGAAATTGGGAGGCATATCAACTGCCAGGTCGCCATCTTCTCTCATTCCTGCACACTCCTCCTCAATCCAGGAGATCATCTCGTCTGCTCTGGATGGAGAGGCAATTCCGGAGAGTATTGCAAGGCTGTTTCCCAACAGGTCAAACCTCTCGTTGCAGAAAATCTTGTAGGACCAGAAAGCATAATATGGCTTATGAAGTACAACAAGACCTTCATGTACATGACGATGTTTTACTCCGCCCGTTACAGTAAAATGCCCCATCTCTTCACGAACAGCGGTTGCCTTTTCATTAAGGCCAAACAGTTTCAGATATGTGTAGACGAGTGTGTTGACATACAACCCATAGCCTGTGACCCATTGTTCATCTCTCCAGTCGCTTGTCGGCTGCTGGGCAACCAGGTATCTGTCGGAGGGACTTTGGTAATCCATCCACGTTAATGCCTTCTTTACTGCAGCATCAAGAAAGTCTTCTTTGCCGGTTAATTTACGGAAAATACCAACCCCTATCAAAAAGAGTGGTGTAGTATCACTTGCCCCTCTGTTATCCTTATCGTGGACAAGAGATGGAATATGTCCATGTTCTGTCTGATTTTCCGCAAGAGTCTCAAGTACGCGCTTTATGCTGTCAATCAGCTTTTTATTGCCTGTAACAGCAACACCGAGTATCGAAAACATAAGATCCCTGGTATAGGGCTCAGGATATCCCCATCCTGCAGTGCGGGGTAATCCATGATAAGGTCCATGAGCGTTATGAAGGAGTACCTCCTCTGCAGCCTCCTTCGCTTTCCCGATTTCTTCCAAATTCCCTTTTTTCATAATCACATTAGCACATTAACACATTAACACATTAACACATTAGCACATTAGCACATTAACACATTAGCACATTAGCACATTAGCATATTAGCATATTAGCACATTAATAAATCCCCAACCGTTCATTTATGATTTTTACAAATTGCTTGGCTACCACACGGTAATCAAAACATTCAACCACTCTCTCCCTTCCTGCCTTTCCCATCGTTTCACGCAGAGTCTCGTCGGTCATAAGCATCAGCAAATACTTTGCTATGTCATTTATACTGGCGCGGTAGTCTACTGTGCGGGGGTGGTCAAACAGCACCATGTGCTTGTTTTCAAATCCGGACTCGTCTCCGAGAACAACATGGTCGACTACAATTTTCTTAGCGACTTTTGTTAGAAAAGCAGTTTCACCATGCACAAGAGTATCGAGCATTCCCATTGCCTTTATTCCTATTACGGGTTTTTCACACGCTCCTGCTTCTACCTGCGGCATTCCAAAACCCTCAAGTCTTGACGGAGCTGCATAAATGTCGCACGCACCAATGAGATATGGCATAAAGCTACGGGAAATTGTATTTGTTGCATAAGTTACATTCTTCTCAATTCCAAGATGTGTTGCCATCTCCAGATCGGCAAGGTTCTGTAGTTTTGTTCTGGGCTGGGGCCATACTTTACATACATATTTCCAGTCAGGAGCCTTGTTGTCAATGAGGGCAAGCGCCTGCATTACCTCCTGTGCGCCTTTGGATGCTGCATCACCACCAACTGTAAGTATCATAATCTCATCCGGAGACACTCCCAATGACTCACGTACTGCAAGAATCTTAGGGTCTTTTTTGTCAAAAGGAATGAATGAACTGGTATCGCATCCTACCGGAAGTACCTCAATCCTTTCCGCATCTATTCCATCTCTGACATACATCTCCTTAACCCAGACAGATGTCACAAGAATGAGCGGAAGATCATTAAGTACTTCCTGATAGTTTGCTATATAACCGTCTGCTACTAGCCAGGGTACAGGCTGGCAGCCATATCTTAGCGGATGAAGTACAATATGTGGTGTATGACCCCAGTAACCAACACCTATTACAACATCGGGTTTGAACCAGCGGTAGTACCACTCCTTCTCCTGTGCCGATTCATAATGAACTGCGTGGGCATCTATACCCATCTCCAGCAATCCTCTGTAAAGAAGATCTCCCTGAGTCGCGAGCCCTCCGGGTGAGGGAGGATAGTCATACAATACAAGTACTTTCATATTTAAGTTCCGTTGTTTTTTAACCACTGCCTGGCATCATAGGAATTTGAAAACTTCCAGAAAGCCTCTGCTTTAGGAGATGTTTCTGCCTCGAAGCTGCCAGTTTCAAATTCGTAAATATCTGTAATAATGCTCTGCTTCCTTAGCCATATCCGCTTGGTCAGCTTGTGAAAAATAGTTGCTGACTCAATTGGTTTTGGATAATATTTCCTGTCACCATCCTCATAGGCAAAGGTCCATAGTTCTGTTGCAGAAAGTGTTCCTGCATGCCATAACTTAATTACTGCCTTGCTAACCTCCTCGTGTCTTATATGTCTTGTATACTCTCCGTCGGGGTTATGTGTCATGATTATATCAAAATGCTTTTGAGGCAAAAGTTCAAGAATAGTTTC
The DNA here is from genome assembly GCA_001769195.1 of Bacteroidetes bacterium GWF2_40_14. Classification (GTDB taxonomy): domain Bacteria; phylum Bacteroidota; class Bacteroidia; order Bacteroidales; family UBA932; genus Bact-08. The sequence goes on from MEOK01000004.1 coordinate 204,826, forward strand.
CTGTACAAGATTTTCGTCAAGTAGCTTTTGTCCTGGAGCATCGTCCAGGTCTGCCATCTTACCCTGTGCCCTCAGTATCTCCAATGCTTCAAAGAATTTAGGAGCACGGTTTTGGTCGCTTGCCCTGCAAAGAGTCATTATAAAAACGCTCCATGAGGGATGGCTTAGAATTGTTCCCCCGCACCATAATGTTTCATCATCGGGATGGGCAACAATAACAGCGACGGTCTTAATTTTTTTCATTTTTCTATTGTTAACCTGGCCATTAGGTAGCTAACTGCCGATTCTGCTCCCTGATTCAGGTTTACGTGAGTCTCTTCCAATCCATCATAACATCCACCTGTGCAAGGGTTATATACAATCTGATGCAAACGGTTGTTGCCGGAAAACCAGTCGAAAGCAATATGCATTTTTTCCAGGTATTCCTTGTCGCCAGACTCTTCGTAAAATTTATTCAAAGTCATAATGGTATATGCAACATCTATAGGTTGTTCTCCATATTTTCCAGCCTCTCCTCCTCTGTTTAACCTGCTCTTACTTGAAATCACCTCAATTCCCCGCTCATTGAATATTGACGACAAGAGAAAACGGAATGATTTTTCGGCAATGGATTTATACAGATTATTACCCGTCATTTGCCAGGCATAAAGCATAGCCTCAGGTAATACGCTGTTGGCATATGTAAGGTAACTCTCAAACCACTCCCATTTTTTAACAGATTCCCTTTTGTACATATCGGCAAGTCTGTCTGCCAGTATTGTTATCAAGGCACTGTTTTTTTCTGCTTCAACCTCACTATTATAGTAGTATAGTCCCTTTATTGCGAATGCCATTGCACGTGCAGAAAGAATTGATTCAATCCTAGGCATGGCTGTCTGAATTATTGACTTGGCATTTGAGATAAGAGCCTGTGGCAATACGGATGATCTCGAAATCATATATCCAAGTGCCCATATGGCCCTTCCATTGGCATCATCCAGATTTGTATTGTTCTGATTTGTGAACTTAATATCCTTATCTACATAATTAAGGAAATTTCCCTTAGTTTGCATACAGTGTCTTATAAAAGCGAGGTATTTCTGAATATATGCAAGATCGCCTTCATCTGATGTCAGTTCGTAATGCATGCACAAAGCAACAAGTGCACGGGCATTATCATCGAGAGTATAACCAGACTCTATATCTGGTTGATTTATTTTGGAAAACTGAATCATTCCGAAACCTGTTGTAAGTTTTTTAATGTGATCCAGATTAATTTCCGGAATGCTGTAAATAATCTTTATTTCTCCCTCTGACTGTTGTTCAAATAGAATTGCATGAGCTATGGCTGAATTTCCCCAGGATGTGGAGACAATTTTCTGCAATGTATTTGTGCTCATACTGTCCATTAAAGGCTCGTCATTAAGCAACCGGTTAACGGCAGCTGCCAGTTGATCTGAGTTGCGGAAATCGATGATGATTCCTGTGTCTTTTGTCAGTACTTCGACAGCATGAGGAATTGGAGTCGATATTATTGGACATGCGCAACTCATTGCATATACAAAAGTTCCGCTCACCGCCTGATTAGGGTCATTGGTAGTGAAGAGATAAATATCTGTGAGTTGCAGGAATTCCAACAACTCAGGTAATGCCAGATAATTATTAATAAACCTGACGTGATCATTAAGTTCCAGTTCTGCAACCTTTGCTTCAAGCATGTTCCTGTACCTCTCTCCCTCCGATTTTATCACCATAGGGTGAGTTTTTCCGATAACAAGAAAAATAACTTCAGGACAGGATTTTATAATGTCAGGTAAAGCATCCAATGTAGTCTCTATGCTTTTTCCGGAACTTAACAATCCGAATGTTGTTAGAACTTTTCTGCCCGATAATCTATACTTCTCCTTGAGGAGGTTCCTGTTTATATGAGGCACAAGATGGGTTCCATGAGCGATAACAGTTATTTTTTGAGCTTCTGCATCATACTCATTTAAAAGAATTCTGGAAGCACCATTGGTCATTACAATTATTGAAGAGGCAGCATCAATCATGCTTTTCACCTTACTCTTCAAGGACTCGCCGGGATGAGGAATAACTGTGTGAAAAACCAACATCAAAGGTTTTCTGATCTTTTTCATCATTTGAAGAAGATCCTCTTCATGATTCTCATAAAAACCAAATTCATGCTGGATGAGAACAATTTTAATCTGCTTACTCTGATTAATCTGATGGGCAAGAGTAGAATATTCAGATGAAACGGATGTATCAAGAATAAACTTCACCTCCTCGGGATAGTCATATTTTTCATACTCATTCTCAAGTGCACAAACCTTTATGGAGAATGATTTACCAAATTTTTTATTCAGAGCTGTTATCAAATCCTGCGAATATGTTGCTATTCCGCAAACCCTCGGAGGGTATGAAGTTATGACTAAAATTTCCGGGTTGTTGCTCATCTTTTTTTATGGTTCTTCGAGATTTTCTTTAGTGATTTTTCCACTGCCTTTACATCCTGATCCATTTCGTGTTTAAAAGCATCCCATTCCTGCTTACTCTCACCCTTGAACTCATTAAGTCTCCTTTTAGCATTGCTGTTTCTCACCTCAATCACTACTACCTTGTCGCGATGCTGACTCTCTCTCAACTCCGAGATCCTACGGTCGTTATTATTAAAGCGGACTTCGTAATCTCTCCTGTAATCAGGTACATACACAACGTGTCTTACATGACGCGGGTGCTGTCTAACAGTAACGCCGCAACCCGACAATGCCAGAGATGCAATTATTGCCAATGCAAATAGGCTCTTTATAAATGATTTAGTTTTCATTTTTATAGTATTGATATTGTTTTACAGATACTCTAAAAAAAGTTGGTTGTCAGTACAACTTCCGAAACAGGATATGAAATTGTTGCATCAACTTCAGCTGTAATAAATATTTTTGTGGGCTTTACTACAGAAACTGATTCAAATGTTGCTGTAAGTTTTTTAGATAAAAAGCTTGTAGAAGTCTTTATCTTGCCTATGTTTTGGGGAATATTCTCATCGGTTACCAACCATACTACATATGCGCTTTTTGGGGGGGCCAACCTGTTAGGTTCAGCCATATTGTCAATATGTATCTTTATCTGATAATTTTTATTGCTGTCTTTTTTAACCTTGACAATACCCTGAGCAGCAGGAATTACTGCTGATGTCAGAAATTTCACCTTCTGTGCACAAGCACTAAGTGGAAGTATCATTAAAACTGTTGCCAGAATAAATATAATTTTATTTATGCCTGATGTAACATTTCTTAGTTTCATTTTTCTCTATTTTAAAAAGTTGATATAAAAGCCGCCTCAAAATTTTACCTTTGAGACGGCCTTATTTAATTAGTTTTAATTGTTAGGAACAATATCAATTATTACTGTTCTGTTGTAGAAGCGTTCTTCAGGACGTTTGTTTTCAAACGGGGCCGAACTTTCGTCTGACCCAAACCCGTAGCTTTCAAATTTCACGCCTTTTTTACCTGCATTCATTAGAGCCTTCTCCAGAATGGTTCTGGCTTCAAGTGCACGTTCCTGCGATAAACTCATATTATACTCGCTTTCGCCTATTATATCGGTATGTCCGTGAATTATTACCGTTCCGTAATCGGGCACAAGCGGTGCAACAACTTCAGTCAGGAATTTTTCATACGCAGCTACTGTTTTTGATTTGTCAAAATCGAAAAGAATACTAAAACGCAGACCTATCTCCTTTGGAGCTTCGTTTCTAACCAGGCGAAGTGTGCTCTCCCTGCGGATAACATTGCCCTCTTTGGTCTCACCAAGCAAGACAACTTTAAAGTTACCCTCAGAGCGGTCTCCGAGAATCAAGTTTCCGGAAATGGTCTCATTTGCTTTTGTAAAAGGGCCATAGTGCTGAACATCGCCTTTTTCATTTATAATCTGCAAAGACCAAGTCTTAAGATACTCATTTGAACCGGCCTCTGTTTTAAAGATAATACGGCTGTCTACAGGATCCTGCTGAACAGATGTAATCTGTAACGGAGCCAGTAAATATGGTGAATTGCTTACAATATCTACCCTGCGGTCCCCTTCACGGAGAAGTACAAGATATTTTGTGCCACCTGGTTGCTCCCCTCTGATTATTGGTTCGTTTCTTCCATCTGTTGTAATCCTTGACGGATTTATTCCAAATACATTTACCAGATACAACTTGACAGATTCTGCATATGACTTGCCAAGTTCAGGGCCATTGCCTGCGGATGCTCCAATAAGCAGTACATCTGTGGTTGGATATGTGCGCATGCGGTCTCCGAGTATGTTGAGGATATTGTAGTACACTGTAAGCTGCCTGTCGGACCTGCCTGGAAGATCTTTTGGTTCTGCTTCCTGGAACATTCCTTCTTTGAAGCTAATGGCATTGTCCCTCTTAAGAAGCACATAACGATTAGGAATCTCGGTTGACTTTTCTTCGAAGAACACATAATTCCTGAGAGGGAATGTCTCCTTTACTACTCGTCTTACAGGAACCCTTACAGGAGTTTCAATTGTAAATTGGATCTCCTTGACAATAACAACGGGTGCTGGAGCAATATATGGAGCAGGAGGTGGTACTACAACGGCTGCAGGACGAGCCTTGCCGAATTTTATTGCAATACCGGCTCTGAGTGTGCTCAACGACCAGCTCTCTACAGAACGTGGATGTTGTCCAAAATAAGGGGAGTATGATACAAACGGAGAGATAGTTACCTGAGTAAGGTTGGTGGCAGAAGAGACAGGAATGTCGTATCCGATACCAATATGGCCCGATATCTTGTCTTTTCTCATATCGCTGAAGTCGCCCTCTTTGTCTGTTTGCAACTCTTGTTTATAAATAAAGGATTTGCCGATGTTCCTGCTGTATCCTCCACCGATATACATGTAGAGGCCAGAAGCAAATGGTGATATGCGTAAGCTAGGCTCAACAGAGAGATAACTTATCATTGCTCTCAGGTATTCGGGACAATTACAAGGGGCCATTACCTCTTTAAAGAGACCTCCCCGTCCGTCATAGCCGATATTCAACATAAAACCTACCACAGGAGTTGGCCTGTATTCAAGTAGAACGGAAGCATACGGTGCAACTCCAAACCCATTGTGAAAAGCTCCGGGAGCAGTTACTGTAGAGTTCAACACTTGAGTTGTACCTGAGTAGAAATTCAAATTTGCAGCACCTGAGACGCCGAACCAAATCTTTGGCTGTGGTCGTTTACTCTCCTGTGCCTGTGATATTGAGGCAATGCCAATCAATATCAACGTAAGGACAAATATTTTGCGTAACATAAGATTATTCATTTAATTATAATGGTTTGGTTACAATATTAGCTTGCAGAGTAACAGCTGCTATACGAGTCAACGCTCTGCCGTTCAAAACTGCACCGGTGTTAAGAGAAATCGACTGGTCGGCCAGTATGTTTCCATAACAAATTGATGTTGTTCCAAGTGTTGCAGAGGTTCCGACAATCCAGAAAATGTTCTTTGCTTGTGCATTTCCACTCAGAATAACCTGCGATCCCGGACCTGTTGTCAATGTAGAACCCATTTTCAATACAAACGTTGCGTTAGCATCTCCTTGTGCATCCAAGGTTACATTCCCTCCGGATATTAAAACCGAAGTTGAATTTGAATATAATCCCGGGTATAGAGTAAGTCCACCAAGATTGCCAGGTAAGCTGATAGCGTTAAGAGACATTCCCATACCTTCGTTAAAAGCCTGGGTAAGGTCAAGTTTCGCCTGATCTGCTATAGGATTTGCTGCCTGGATCAACCCGTTCACAATTCCCGGAGGAAATCCGTTTATTGTGCCTGTAGGACTGGTTCCAAGATCACCATTTATTATGGTTGCTCCAGTACTGGTTACACCCGAACCGGCAAGAATTGCAAAGACTCCGGCAGACCTTAGATCTATAGTTCCGGGACCTGCAGGTGCAAGTGTGGTGAATGTCCATGTGTAGTCAGCTATCAATGCATTACCGGCAAGATCCTTAGCTCCAATTGTCACCTTAACAGTATAAGTGGTTCCCGATAACAGATTTGCTGTAGGATCATATGTAGCTGTCATGCCGTTATATGTGATGTTTCCCGGTACAATAGCTGCTCCTTGTTTAAGAGTAAATGTTGTAGCGTTTATTGTCAATGGATTCATCAATTCGCTGAACAGCACGGTCACTGTTTTATTCAATGGAACATTGGTCGCCAGATTGATTGGGTCAGTAGAAATTATCCGTGGAAGAACCACATCTGCAAGGTTGCCAGTTGTGAAGTTCCATACATAATCGTTTGCAATAGGATTACCTGCTGCGTCCTTGGCTCCTGTAGTTATAGTTGCAGTATACAGTGAATTAGGTACAAAATTACCGAAAGGTGTGAATTTAGCTGTGCTTCCGGTATATGATACAGTTCCTGTAATGACGGTTGTTCCCTTTTTAACTAAGAATGTTGTTGAATTTATTGTAGAAGGATTCATCACTTTGCTGAATGTTGCTGTTACTTTCTTTTCCAGAAAGACATCAGCTTCATTATTTACAGGATCGGTAGAGATCACTACAGGCGGAACACCTGTTGTAAATCCCCATAAATAATCATTTGCCATAGGATTTCCGGTAGCGTCCTTAACTCCTGCAAGAATGGTTACTGTGTATTCTGTGTTTGCCATTAAATTTGCAGTTGGGGTAAAAGTAGCGGTATTGCCCAGAGTTGTAACGGTGCCTGGAATAATATTAAGTCCCTGTTTGACAATAAATGTTTCCGGAAGTATAGTCAATGGATCCATATCCTTGCTGAATGTGGCTTTAATTAACTTGTTAAGAGGCACATCTGTTGCGTTGGTGCCTGGATCGGTTGAGATTACCATAGGAAGTGCACCTGTAGTGAAGCTCCATGTGTAATCATTCTCAAGAGGATTTCCCAAAGAACCTTTTGCTCCTGTTGTTATTGTTGCTGTATAAACAGTACTCTCCACAAACGGATATGTTGGTACAAAATAAGCAGTTGTTCCAAGGTAGCTTATCATTCCCGGTACAACGTTAACACCTTGTTTTAATAAGAAAGTAGTGTTGTTTATAGTTGTAGGATCCATAAGCTTGCTGAATGTGGCTGTTACAATTTTGCTCAGAGATACATTTGTCGCAAGATTTGCCGGGTCGGTGGAAATTACTGTTGGAATTATTCCTGTAGTAAAGTTCCATGTATAATCTGCCGTCATTGCAACATTAGAAGCATCCTTAGCTCCCGTTGTAATTGTTGCAGTATATATAGTACCGGCTTCCAGAATCGAGATTGGTGTAAATGAGGCTGTTGTACCAGTGTATGTTACAGAACCAGGTATAATTACTGTCCCTTTCTTCAACATATAAGTAGTTGTACTTATTGTTGCGGGATTCATAACCTTACTGAATGTTGCTGTAATAACTTTGCTCAAAGGAACATTTATAGCATTACTTGCGGGATCTGTAGTAATTACAAGAGGTGCTGTTCCGGTTGTGAAACTCCATGTGTAATCGCTTGAAAGACCGATTCCTGATGCGTCTCTTGCTCCGGTAGTTATAGTTGCCGTATATACGGTATTGGATGTCAGGTTAACAACCGGAGTAAATGTAGCTGTTGTTCCTGAATATGTTACAACGCCAGTAACCGGAATCAACCCTTGTTTTAAAACAAAAGTCGTTAAGTTGACAGTTAGTGGATCCATTACCCTGTTGAATGTTGCAGTGATAATTTTGCCAAGACTTACATTTGTTGCAAGATTAGCCGGGTCGGTAGAGATTACAAGAGGTGCTGTTCCGGTAGTGAAACTCCATGAATAATCACTTGCGAGACTTATCCCGGCGGCATCTTTAGCTCCTGTGTTTATTGTGGCAGTAAATACTGCATTTGCAGTAAGTGCCACAGTAGGAGTGAAAGTAGCCGTTACACCGGAATATGTTACAGTGCCGGAAATAGGGATCAATCCTTGTTTTAAAATAAAAGTCGTTAAGTTGACAGTTAATGGGTCCATTATCCTGTTGAATGTTGCAGTGATAATTTTGCCCGGGGCAACATTAGTTGCAAGGTTTGCAGGATCTGTAGAGATTACAAGAGGTGCTGTTCCGGTAGTGAAACTCCATGAATAGTCACTTGCGAGTCTCATTCCTGCAGCATCTTTAGCTCCTGTGTTTATTGTGGCAGTAAATACTGCATTTGCAGCCAGAGCCACAGTAGGAGTGAAAGTAGCCGTTACACCGGAATATGTTACAGTTCCGACAACAGGGGTTGTTCCTTGTTTTAATACAAAAGTCGTTAAGTTGACAGTTAATGGGTCCATTATCCTGTTGAATGTTGCAGTGATAATTTTGCCCGGCGCAACATTAGTTGCAAGGTTTACAGGATCGGTGGAAATTACCAGCGGGGCACTTCCTGTTGTGAAGCTCCAGACATAATCGGCCTCCAGGGCATTTCCCGCAGGGTCCTTGGATCCTTTGGTTATCGTTCCTGTGTAGGTTGTATTTGCAAGCAGATAGACACTGGGTGTAAATACAGCTGTTTTTCCGGAATATGTTACAATCCCGGCAACAGGAGTTGCGCCTTGTTTTAATAAAAATGTTGATTGATTGATTGTGGCAGGTGCCATATTTACATTAAACGTTGCACTTATCAGTTGGCTTGCAGCCACACCTGTCGCACCGTTTGCAGGGTTTACAGAAACAACTTCCGGGCATATACCCTTAGTCTCTCCTGTGTAGTCATCCTTTTCGCAATTCCATAACAAAAATGGCAGAAGTAACATTAATAGCCATCTATGTTTGTTGCGAAATCTTTCTTTAAGTTGTTTCGACTGGTTACTCCAGTTTTCGGTGATCTTAAAGGTATCACCGTTTTTGCTTAGTGTTGTGTCCATTTTTTTCTTTAAATGATTATATATAAAGGTGATTATCTTAAGGGCAAAAAGCATTACACAACTCTGGTCTTATGTTACATCATTCCCACATTGCCCATTGCCTAATGCCTATTGCCTATTGCCCATTGCCTATTGCCTATTGCCCATTGCCTTCTTCTTCTCCCTCTCCTTCTTCTTTAAAAATCCACGTAAAAGAAAATTATGACTGGCAGCATCCATATTCTGTTTAAAGCCACCTGCTCCTTCTTTTACATTTACCATAGCGTCATCTACCGTTTTTGCAAAAGTAGAGTCCATGAAAATCTTTCCTATGGCACCTTTTCCCGATCGTATGTTGAGCATTATGGCAGAAAGGTCGTCAGTTATGTCAATAGCGTTTATACTGGCAATTTCCAGATTCAGCAATATGTTGTCTATGCTTACAGGAGCAGTGGTTTCAATAAAATCGCCATCCTGTATCACTTTTTTGCCGGAAGTTCCTGGTATTATTGTCAGCATTTTGCTTCCCATTAATCCGTCAGAACCAATATTTGCCTGAGAGTCCTTTTTTATAAACTTTCTGACCTTCTCCTCAATGACCATATCCACTCTCACAGCTGTATCGGCAATTATCTCAATATTACCTATTACACCTACGTTTATTCCTGAGAGCCTCACATTGTTTCCAATCTGCAACCCATTAATATCTTTGAAAATGCCGCTTATTCTGAAAGTATTGCTGAACAGCTGCTGTTTACTGCCAATCAGATAGATGCCTGCTATCAATATTATCAATCCGACTGAAATAAATATGCCCAGCCTCATCTTGTTTCCTGTTTCCTTTTTCATTGGAGTACTTTTATTAGTTATTTTTATTCAAAGAAGGATCGAATCCAGGGATCCCCGGAATTTTCCAGCTCCTTATAAGTTCCTTCTGCTGCACAAACTCCGTCACGTATTACTATAATCCTGTCAGCAACATTTTTAGTGCATGCAATGTCGTGGGTAATGATTATGGAAGAGGTTTTATATTTTTTTTGAATATGGACAATCAGAGAACTTATCTCGGTCGATGTAATGGGATCCAGTCCTGTTGTAGGTTCGTCATAGAGCATTATCTCCGGCTTAAGTATAAGAGTTCTTGCAAGACCTACTCTTTTTCTCATCCCACCAGAAAGTTCAGAAGGCATCTTGTCAATAACATCAGATAATCCTACATTTTCAAGAGCATCTTCTACTAGAGAAGTAAGTTTTTTCCCCTTGACCGTGTTTTGCCTTCGAAGAGGAAACTCCAGATTTTCTCTTACTGTCATTGAGTCATACAGTGCGGCACTCTGAAAAAGAAATCCCACCTTGCTGCGGATAAGATTAAGATTATTATCATCCTGTTCCGAAATATTATTACCCTGAACCATAATTGTTCCCTCATCCGGGTCAATTAACCCGATAATACACTTAATCAGAACAGACTTTCCACTACCCGATTTCCCCAACACAACAAGATTTTCTCCCTTTTTAAGTGATAGGCTAAGGTCAGTAAGCACATCATCTTTGCCGAATGATATCTGGAGGTTTTTAACCTCAACCTCGTAATTATTGGTCTTAACAGTTTCCATTATATACTAGGTGAATAAGCTTGTAATCTGAGCAGCAATCATATCTATTATGAAAACCAGCAAGGAAGCAACCACTACAGCAGAATTTGCCGAAGCTCCAACCCCTTCGGTCCCGTTAGAAGAGGTGTACCCCTTATAGCAGCCAATCAATCCAATGAAAAATCCAAAGAACAGAGCCTTTATAAGAGAAGGGATAACATCCATGAAATCGAGAGAATCAAATACCTGGGTTATAAACAGAGTTATGCTGACATCCGATTTAATATTGACAGCAAGGAAAGAACCCATTAGTGCTATGAAATCAGAAAAAATCACAAGCAGCGGTATCATTAGAGTTGTTGCAACGATCCTTGTAACAACAATGTATTTGAATGGATTAATGCCAGAAACCTCCATTGCATCTATCTGTTCCGTTACCTTCATGGAGGCAATTTCTGCTCCTATACCGGAACCCACTTTACCTGCGCAAATTAGTGCAGTAATCACCGGTCCAATTTCTCTTATAATTGAAAGGGCCACCATAGCCGGCAACCATGACTCTGCCCCAAAATCTACCAGGGTTGGTCTTAATTGGATTGTAAGAACCAGCCCCATAATGAATCCCGTAATGCCCACAAGTGGAAGGGATTTGTAACCCACTATAAACGATTGTTTGGCAAACTCGTCGAATTCGTAAGGAGGAACAAAGACCTGCTTGAAGAATTTTACTAAAAAACTTGTTAACTGACCCACTTCCTGGAAAAAATTCCTGAATGCAACCACTGTCGTATTTGCCTGATTCATTTTTTTGCCTTTTTAGTCAGATGAAACTTTATGTCTGTAAAAGATGGCATTGTGTCGCCCAGTAAGAATCCCCAAGGCTTTAGTGGTTCGATGTGGTCAAAAATAAGCTTAATTATAGCTGTCAAAGGAATTGAAACAAACATCCCCGGAATTCCCCACAGTGCCCCGAATGCAAAAACCACAATAATTGAGACAAGAGCATTTATTTTAACCTTAGAAGCTACAATTTTGGGAACTATGTAGTTATTGTCTACCAGCTGGATAAAATAATAGCCAGCCAACACATAAACTGCGTACCACGCAGATGATTTGGTAACCACTGCAATAATCATGGGCAGTGCGACTGCAACAATACCTCCGATATATGGAATTACGTTTAGAATTGCGCCAATTACCCCGAGAAGTATCGCATATTCGATACCCAAAATGAGAAGCACAGAAGAATTTAAGACTGTCATTATTATTGCTTCTATAAACAATCCTGAGATGTAACGCTGGATGACGGTTTTTGTCTCGGTTATTATTGCGCTCACCTCCTTGCGGTTGCCAGAACCAAAAAGCCTGCGAAAGAATTCCAGAATAAGAGGCTGATAAAACAGAATCATAAAAATGTAAACAGGCAGCAGAATAAGTCCAAATACCCCACTGCCCACATAAACAAGTGTCTGGCCTATGGAGGAGCTGTTTATATTAATCAGCTCACCCTTTGATTTAGCAATCCAGTCAATTATTTTTTCGGAACTTATATCGAAGTAACCAGAGGCCCAGCTTATGGATTGATTAACAATCTCAGTAAATTTCTCCACCAGAATTGGCCACGACTCGCTGAACCTGGAAGCCTGTGAAACCAGAAAAGTCCCAAGGCTGGCGATAACTAATATGCTCAATATAAGTGCAATAGATATTGCAACAACTCTATTGATTTTCATGCGTTCCAGCAGATGTACCACAGGGTGGAGAACTATGGCAAGGAAAGTTGAAAAGACCAGAGGTATTATTATACCTTGAGCTATGGAAAGCATCGATATTAAGGCATAAAGTCCCACAAAAAACAGTGAGGCCCTTACATAAAACGGCAATTGAATGTCTTTTTCCATAGTAATATTCGATTATTAATTCTTCTCCTTTCTACTCAAAATGGTTTGCAGTATTTTTATCCCAAAAGATTTAACCATATCGGGATTAACTGCAATGGCAGTAGTTACCCCCATCTGTATAATGCTTCCCAGAAGTCTTTTAAGAAGACCTCCATGGGAACCGACAAATACTTTGTTTGTAATATAACCGGCAGCCAAACCTAAGGACGTATTAATTACATTGCTTATAAGATCGGGCGATTCCACCACATCCCTGAAAGTGTCTTTGATAAGGTTTACAGGTCTTAGACTATCCAGAGTAATACTGAATTGTTCCTTTAACAATTCTCCCTGAAGAGCATGCTCATAACTCATCTGTGTGATTGCCTCCCTGAGCCCGGCGGTTGAAGTTATTTTTTGCATAATTCTCTATTTATAAACCTGTTTAATAAGAAAATCGCTAACAAGCCTTTTTATACGGTCGTTCAGAAAGAAATAAAGAACAAACCCTATAATGCCATAAAAAGCAGCCACTATAAAAAACCCGTACCACAACTTCCCGAGAACATCGCCCAGCAGATAAGCAACTCCTATCGTCCCCATCAGGAAGAATGTGAAAATAAATACAAATGCAACTGTACGCGATATGATTGAGGATACAACACCCAATGTTTTGTCCAGAGCCTTAAGTTTGAACAACTCCAGGCTTGTTTTGCCGTATTCTTCCGCTCTTCCCAACAGGGACTCAAGGATATTTGCTTTCTCTTCCATTTTGAATAATATTAACTCATTGCAGACTTCTCTTTCTCAACTTCTTCCTCTACCTTTTCCTTTACGGACTCTTTTACCTCTTCGAATTTCTCGGTTATACCATCTACAAACTCATTAAACTTTTCCTTTAATGAATCGGCGTAATCATCACCCTTTCTGGAGATTTTTTTACGTGTGACAGATCCCTTTTCTGGAGCGAATAATACTCCTAACATTGCACCTACGGCAACTCCTGCCAATGTGCCTAATAACACTTTACCTAAACTCATGATTTTTTATTTTTTATTAACGATACCTTCTTCCCTGAATAACCCGGAGAATTACTGCTATTAGAGCAATAACCAGCAGTACGTGGATAATGCCCCCGGCATTAAATCCAACCAATCCAATCAACCATGCAATGATTAATATGACTGCGACGATATAAAGTAAATTTCCCATTTTTTATGACTTATTTATTGTTCAAGATTCTGATATAAAGGTCTCATGTTTGATGCCTTTAAGTGTTACAAAAGTTTAGGAATATGTTACATCATTCACACATTTGTTCGTATCCACTTTTGATAATAGTAGAAATCATTTTAAACCGCTCATTTGCTCTTAATAAGTTTGGAGTATGAGCTGGTATAATGATTGATTCACCGGTTAAAAGGATATTTGATTTGCCATCAATTACAATTTCGGCTATGCCGTCAATGATCTGAGCAAATGTGTCGAAAGGAGAGATTTTCTCGGCAAGACTCACTCCAGTGTCCATTGCAATTGCGCTAATACTTCCCGTGGATTTTTTTATGATGGTCTTTATAACAACCGATTTTGGCAAATATTCTATTATTTCAACAATTGTTAGCGCCTTGCCCTTTTCTTCTTCTCTGTTATCCATGATCTTAGGTGTTATTATATTAATAACTTATGCACTATAAAATAGTGTCACAAACCTAATATGTTAAGAATTGAAAAGTATTACATAACTCTTGGGAAGAGTTACAACATTCACAGATTTTCCAGCATTGTACGACGCTTGTGCTTAAGTTCCTTGAAATGAGAAGGTGTCAAGCCTGTGATCTTTTTGAATTGATTAGAAAGATGTGCAACACTACTGTAGTTCATTCTGTAAGCAATCTCTGTGAGAGACAGCTCATCATAAACCAGTAGCTCTTTTACCCTTTCAATTTTATGGGAAATAAAGAATTTTTCTATAGTTGTACCAACGACATCTGAGAAAAGATTGGCCAGATATGTATAGTCGTGGCCCAGTTTCGAGCTGATATGATCAGACAGGTTTACTTTAAGGTCATCTTCTGAATAATGGACAACCTCTATTATAATGTTCTTGATTTTCTCAATCAACACATTCTTTTTGTCGTCCATCAGCTCAAGTCCGGATTTTTTAAGGGCAGAGTTAAGTATCTCTTTCTGAACAGAGTCTATGCTCTCCTTAATTTCAACTTCCCCCAGTTCTACAATAGAGTAATGCAACCCCAGCTTTTCAAGTTCGGATTTCACTACCATTTTGCAGCGGATACAAACCATATTTTTGATATAAAGTCTCAAATAGCTTTTTTTAATGTTTTCCAAGATACGCAAATTTTCGTAATAAAATAAAATATACCTTTGGACAAATATTCTAAAGTGTCGGACAAGCTAAACAGAAACATTATTGAAGCCATTAAAGGGGGCAGTGAAAAGGCATTTGAAGCTTTTTTGAAGACCGAATTCAACAATGTCGTGTTTTTCGCTAATCAGTTCCTTAGAGATACTATGCTAGCCAAAGATATTGCACAAGAGACATTTATTGCTCTGTGGAACTTCAGGGAGACACTTAACCCCGATTCCAATATCCGTTCTTATACCTTCACGATTGCAAGGAACAAGGCTCTTAATCTATTGCGGGAAAAGTTCTGTTCATCGTCAGATCATCTTGAAAAGAGGGAGATTCAGGCTCATATCGGCACTCTTTCCAGTGAATATGTCGAGGAAAAAATAGAGGCACTGGATCTTGAACGTCTTATAGAAAAATCGTACTCAGCTCTACCGGAAAAGATAAGAGAGAGTTTTGTGCTGAGCAGAAAATATGGACTTTCTTACGACGAAATTGCAAGAAAAAGAGGGATAACAGTCAAGGCTGTAGAATATCATATAGGTTTGGCATTGAAGTTGTTCAGAAGACGCCTGAGAGATTATCTGGGAATATTTTAAGGGACAACTAAAAAAATGTGTATTATTAATGGGGAGATATTTATAAAAGATATGAACGACGAGATTTTAAAACGGTACATTAAAGGAATTGCATCTGCCAGAGAGAGGGAGATTGTTATGAACTGGATAGAGGAGAATGAGCAGAATGCCACACTTTTTCATTCAAAGAAAGCGACTTGGGTTTTTGACAATTTCCCGGATAAGGATGCTCCCAGTGAGGTTTGCTCCAATATTAGGAAGAAGATTAAACCCGGATTATCCTATAAGACTATATTTATGAGGGTAGCAGCTATTGTTGTTCTTCCGCTGACAATATTTGCCGGATACCAGTACTATACATATTCACAAAAGTTGAATCAAATTAAGAAAAGTTATATAACTGCCAAAGCGGAGATTCCTGTACAAAACAGGGTAACAATGAATTATGAGGTCAATCCGGGGGTAAAGGGCTTGGTGGAACTGCCGGACGGCAGCAAAGTGTGGCTGAACAGTCACAGCAACCTTAAGTGCCCGGACAAGTTTGATTCTACATTCAGGATGGTGGAACTTAGCGGAGAGGGGTATTTTAAGGTTGTATCAAACAAAGAGTGGCCCATGTATGTCAAGACCTCAAAAGGAATAACCGTCAAGGTTACAGGAACAGAATTCAACCTCTCTTCTTATGATAATGATAAAGAATTGAAATTTATCTTGGTATCCGGTTCGGTTACTCTTATTAGAGAGAGCAACAAACAGGAGATTGCTGTGAACGCTCTGGAGGAGATCGTTATTCCCGATAATACCAGAATCAAAGGGAAAAGGGGGCAAGCAGACATTCATCTGAATACTTCATGGAAAGATGGATATCTGATTTTTGAAAATGCCCCATTGGAAGAGGTTGTAAAGAAGATGGAGAGATGGTATGGTGTAAATTTCGTTGCCAAGGACCCAGAGCTGCTAAAATACAATTTTACTGCTAACTTTAAGTCGGAATCTATAACACAGGTACTGGAACTCTTGAAAATCACTTCAAATATCAGTTACTCTATTAAAGACAATAACGTGACACTCTTTTTCAGATAAGATTTTTTAGGGAGCCGTATAATTTTATGTGTATATAGAGTATATAACCAAAACACATAAAAACTATGAAAAAACAGAAGGCTCCTTCTAGAATCCGCCTTTGGGCCGGATTATTATTGTTCCTGTTTTGCTTTGTCATTCCCACCAAAACATTATTGGCACAAAGCGTTACAGTAAATTTTACAAATACACCTTTGGTGGACGTGTTAAAGGAGATCCAAAAACAGACTCCTTTCACATTTGTGTATACCAATTCACTAATCAATGTGAACAAACGTGTATCTGTAAAAGCTGTTAAAGAGGAGATTGTCCCTTTGATGAACAAGCTTCTTGCAGGAACAGACATTACATACAAAATTGTTGAGAAGCAGATAACATTGTCACCAAAGGAGTTCAAAAGCGAAAAGATTGAATCACCTGCAGGACAAAATGTGAAGCAGGGAGGGAAAATTATCAAGGGCGTTGTTTTTGATGAAACGAGGCAACCCTTACCCGGAGTTTCCATTCAGAACCTAACTGCCAAAACCGGTGCTTTTTCTGACATGAAAGGTGAGTATTCCCTTGAAGTAAAAACAGGAGACAAGCTTCTTTTTACCTCTATTGGTATGACTCCTGAGCAAGTGACCGTCTCGGGTACATCATCTGTTATTAATATTGAGATGATGATAGATAATATTGCTTTGGCCGATATTGTTGTGACAGGTTATCAGACTATATCAAAGGAGAGGGTTACAGGAGCAGTAAAAATTGTAAGCCTTGAGCAATTGGAAAAACCAACAACAAACATAGCACAGAGGCTTATCGGAACAACTGCCGGGGTACAGGCTAAACTAGACGTTGATGGAAACCCCACTTTTGAAATAAGGGGACAAACATCCTTAAATGCGAATAAGGAACCTCTTGTTGTTATAGACGGTTTTCCAACAGAAAAGGGATTCACCTCAATAAACCCAAACGATGTAGAAAGTGTCACCTTCCTTAAGGATGCTGCAGCAGCTTCAATATGGGGAGCAAAAGCAGCAAATGGAGTTATTGTCATAACTTCTAAAAAAGCTAAAGGAAACACACCTTTGAAAATTCAATTCAATGCTTTCTATAAAGTTGGACCAAAATTTGACCTGAATTATGTAAGGCCAATGGCAACAGCAAGTGAAATAATTGATTATGAGCTATTATCATTTAATAAATGGGGGGCACGTGCATACAACGTTGGTAATTTAGATGACGGTTACTACAGGACCTATACACCTACACAGCAATTAATGTGGGAACAATATGTTGGCACAATCACAGCAGCTCAGAGAGATGCAGGACTTGCCACATATAGAAATCTGGACAATGCACAGCAGATTAAAGATAATCTGCTTCAAAATCCAAGCACCCAGCAATATAACCTTACATTAATGGGTGGATCGGATAAGATGTCGAACTTCCTGTCGGTATTGCATGAAACAAACAATTCAAACTTCAAAAATACAGGTAGCTCAAGAGATGTTATAAGCTACCGTAATATTGCCAAGGTTACAAAGTGGCTCGATTTTGAATTGGGAGCAACACTTGCGTTTTCAAATGCAACAAATAACGGTGTGTCATTATCGCAGATTCAGGGATGGGCACCCCATCTTATGTTATTGGACAACAATGGAGAGTATACAAATATCCCAAACGGGATGAACTATTTGCCAGCAATGACCACAGTTCCATTTGACAAATTCCCCTACAAATTTACCTTTAATCCTATTGAGGAGATCAACAACAGGGATATTACAACTAAGACAATTGACACAAGAATAAATGCTGCCTTGTTTATAAAATTGATTGAGGGTATGACATTTGAGTCAAGGGTACAATATGAGTTCAACAATACTTTCAATAAATCAATCTATAACGAGAATTCTTATACAGTAAGGTCGGCTGTTAATGCAGCAACATCATGGGTAAGGGCAACAAATACCATGACACTCAACCTTCCTAAAGGGGGGTTCCTCGATCAGAACCGTTCAGAGGTAAAAGCACTGACTGTAAGAAATCAGCTTAATTACAGGAAAACCTTGGGCAAACATGATTTTATTGCACTGGCAGGGGTTGAATTGTCGGACCGTGTTGCTCAGACTTATAGCAATCCAAGAACATACGGGTATAACAATGATAAACTTTCTGTAGGTACATTTCCAAATGGCCCGGGAGGAGCTGCCATAAAGGTTATTAACAACTGGCTTGGAAATGCGCAGACATTTGGTTATACAAACAGCTTCAGCTATGCAACACGCAGATTTTTTGCAAGCTATGCCAATGCTTCCTATACATTTGACTCAAAGTATTCGTTGACCGGAAGTATACGTACAGATGCATCAAACTTTATAACGAACGACGCTAAGTACCGTTACGCTCCTTTCTGGTCGGTAGGTGCCAGCTGGAACATACTAAAAGAGGGATTCATGCAGAACGTGAATTTTGTGGACCGACTGACAGCAAGGTTAACCTTTGGTTATAATGGTAACGTAGATGTAACCACATCGTTCCAGCCGCTTATTTCTCCAAGTTCATCGGTTAATCTTTATACTCAGGAGAATACAACCGCAATTTCAAGTTTGGGAAATCCAACTTTGAGATGGGAAAAAACAGGAACATGGAACCTGGGGATAGATTACTCGCTATTTAACGGAAACATGTACGGATCGCTGGACTTATACAATAAATACACAAGAGATCTTATTGCAACTATCTCTATACCTGCGGTAAACGGAAGCACTTCCTCAAAAATGAATAATGCTGAGATGAGGAACAGAGGTATCGAGTTTGAGGTAGGAACAATACAAAGAATTCATAATAACGATATCTGGTGGAGAGGATCGCTAAACTTTGCTTATAACCATAACGAAATAACTAAATTGTTCGTTGCCCAGATTGCTGCATCTAGTCTTTATGGTACAGGAACATATGTTCAAGGGTACAACTCTCAGGAGATGTGGTGTTTCAAATATGCAGGGATAAAGAATGAAGGGACAGAGGCTGTTCCAAACTGGCAACCACAAGTACAAGGCCCTGGAGATGTTACTTACAACTTCGGCGGATGGACACCAGGAGACGGACGTACTTATTTATTGAATATGGGGACAAAAGTTGCTCCTTTCACAATGGGTATCTCAAGTGAATTCAAGATTTTTGACTTCAACCTGTCATTCATTGTTACCGGTAAATTTGGGCATGTATTTGCAAGACAGTCATTCAACTATCCTGTATGGTGGAATGGTGCAGTATTGCCAAACCAGAAATACTCAGAAGTTGTGAATGGTGACCCTATGAAGGTTGTACCTCTGCCTATGAATACAAATGAAGCAAGATTCTACTTCTGGGACAGGTTCTATCCATACCTGAGCTACCTTGTGGAAAATGCATCACATGTAAGATTGCAGGAAGTCAACCTTTCATATGACCTGCCAAAGAACCTTTTGAACAGAATTGATGTTAACAGATTACAACTGTACTTCCAGGCTAATGACCTGTTGACCATAAGTGCCAACAAGTTTGGGGAGGATCCTGAGTACCCTATCGGATCACAAAACCCTCAGGCTAAGTTTACATTTGGTTTAAAATTTGATTTATAATTTAACAATCGAGAGATATGAAATATACTATAATAAAAAACAGGATTTTGCTAGGCATTCTGCTTTTGACACTATTCACATCATGTTCAAAAATTGATGATTTTCTAGGTGTGAATCCAAACAAAAGCTCGTCTAAGCCACTTGAAACTATTGAGGAGCTGGACGGTTTGCTGGGTTTATACAGCAGCTTTTATACCGAAAGTTCGGCAACACTATTTGCCGGTCATGACGACTGGGGGCTTATAAAGGAGATACATGATTCCTATGCAGGTATATATAGCGGTACTTCCATGCCATATCACTTTAATCCTGCTGTATGGGATGTTGCTTCTGTTGAAACATCTGGAGACAGGGGTTGGGCAGAAGGCTGGGGAAAGATATTCAGAGCAAACATGGTACTTGTCAATCTGGATAATGTAACCGGAACTGAAGCGAAGAAAGCAGAACTTAAGGCAGAGGCTCATTTCATACGTGCATACGAAATGTATACTTTAGCTAATATTTTCTGTCTGCCTTATACAAACAGCAACAAAAAGAATAAGGACGAGATGGGTTTGCCTTTAAAACAGAGCACTTCTTTTGATGAGTCAGTAGAAAGGGCAAAACTGGAGGATACTTATAAGTTAATTGAGGCAGACCTCGAAGAGGCACTCAAAATAACTACCCCTTTGGTTCGGGCAAGTGATGGTGTCTCGCGTTCATGGAGAGGCAACAAGACCGGAGTAAAGGCTTTTGCTGCACGTTACTATCTGTATCAAGGTGACTATACTAAAGCACTAAATTACGCTAACCTTGCATTAGGTGAATATAGTACTCTTGTTGACTATAATCTTAACAACAAAGTTGGTGGTATGACCTGGGGGCTTCCTAAAAACTATACTATAGACCAGGGAACAGCTCAGCAGCAGACAGTAACTGTCAAATATCCTTATGGACACGACAATCAATCTGATCCTACCGACAGAATGGCCTGGAAAGAGCATCTTTACATGAGGTTCATGTATGACGGTTCATGGTGGTTTATCCCAAGCAGAGAGTTGCTCGCTCTTTATGATCAGACATATGACAGACGCTATGAATACAATTATGTTAAGGGTTACTCCTACGACCGCGGTGTAATCAAGCCATCTTACAACTATCCTGGCTACATCCGCTTCTTCAAGGACAATCTCCCATGTGGACCAACTGTTGCAGAGATGTATCTAATAAAGGCAGAATGTCATGCCCGTCTGAACCAGATAACAGAGGCCCAGACTGCAGTTAACATGCTCAGAGTAAAACGTATGAACAATACGGCTCCTAGCGCAACTATAAATCTTTCTTTTACCAATCAACAGGATGCTATTACTAAGATACTCCAGGAGAGACGCAGGGAGCTGGCATTTGTTCAGAGATGGTTTGACGTGAGAAGGTTGAATAATAACGACATTACTACTGACGATGTTGTCATGACCAGGTCTTTCTATGGTTACACATCTTCTGCAATCAATAACCTTGAAGGATTGAAAACCTATACCTTGCCTAAGGATTCAAGACGTTTTGCAACACCTATCCCAATTACGGATATTGTTTCGGGCAATGGTGTCATCAAACAAAACACATACGATGCAAATTCTGTATTAATACAGTAAAATATTTAGAAAATAGATGATTAAGGCCGACTATGTGTCGGCCTTAATTTTCTTTTTATTCAAATAAAAAATCAGACAATATTTAGCAAATGGAAAAAGCATTGAAATATTTTCTTGTAATTATTCTTTTGAGTTGCGTTACTAATCTTTCTTACTCACAGAGTAATAAAAATGAATTCATTGTTAAGGGGAACATTATAGCGCTTAAAGATACGGTGCTTAAGCTGACAATATGGGATTCAAATGCACAGAACGGTACAAGATATGCTACCATACCGGTGTCAGGCGGGAGATTTGAATACAGAGGGAGTTGCGAAGATCACCTTATGGTAAGAGGTTGGATATTCGATCCCCGGGTTATGAAAAGGCCAACTTTAGGAGGCTTTTATCCGGTAAAATCTTCAAATATTTGGTTCATTATCTATCCAGGTGCCAATGTCACTATCAATGGTACAATAACGGACCATGCAGAGGCCTACCCGTCTGATGGCGGAGAAAATGATGTCCTTTCATTATTGACAAGAGAGCTATTTCCAGTATTGAACGAATCTGTCAACAATCTTGTCAGTATAAAGACTGATCACCGACTCACAAACGAGCAGATTTCAGAAAGAGAGAAGGAGATTACAAAATTAGACCAGAAATCGGTTAATATACTCAAGTCATTCATAGATAAGAATGCATCATCTGTTGCTGCACTCTGGTTCATGAACGATATGCTTATGGGGTCGCAAATAGAGATTCCGGAACTGGAAAGGTTTCTAGGTAAAGTAGATCCCAGATATTATGACATCTCATATTACAAAACAATAAAGACGAAGTTAGAAGGTAGTAAAAACACCTATGTAGGGTGTATGGTTCCGGATGTCACAAGCGATGAAACACCCGATAAAACACATTTTGACTTGAAAAGCCTAAGAGGGAAGTATGTAATCATAGATTTCTGGGGAACATGGTGCATGCCTTGCCTTAATGGAATGCCTGCCATGCGTGAATTCAGAGATAAATACAAAGGAAAGGTAGAGATCCTGGGAATAGCAAAAGATGGTAATATTGAAGGATGGAAGAAAGAGATTATTGCCTCGGGGCTTAACTGGTTCCATATTTTAAATGGTATGGGAGACAAGGATTTTGTAGCAAGATTCAATATCCAGGGCTATCCGACAAAAATTGTTATTGACCCTGATGGGAAAATTATTTACAGGAGCATAGGTGAAAGCGAAAATTTCTACACCGATGTCTCTAAATTGATTGTCAATTAGCTTAATGTTATATTTTATTTTAAATGCATGAAAAATATTTTGGTTTTTTTACTATTGGTGTTATCCGGTTCTCTTTCTGGGCAAAACAGGGAATTAAAGATAACTGTTCAAAACAAACAAGGAAAACCTGTAAAATCTGTAAAGGTAGAGGTCTTTACAGCAAAAATTAAAGGATCGACCGATAAAAATGGAGTTTGCATTCTTGAAAACCTTTCAGAAAAAGACTCACTCCTTATCTCATTCTCAGGTTCTTCTTTTGCAGGAGTATTCCCTGTTGACGGAATCTCAGAAATGCAATTCAATACCTCCCGAGGCGAGTTGGTTGCATACAATCCTGTTTCAGAAACATGGATCAACGGGCAGTCAAGGAAAATTGTAAGGAAGGGCGAATTTGATGTGGATTTTGAAATAAAAAATGGAGCAAGAAATCTTGAGGACCTGTTAAAAAGAATGCCGTCACTTATGGTTACCGGAGGAACGGTTACATTGAGAAATACCATTCAAACGAAAGAATTCGGTGGTAATACACCTCTCATTGTAATTGATAATCTGGTATTAAGGGGAGGCCTGGCAGAGGCAAACAGAACGGTAGATATTCATATGATAGAATCAATTAAAGTAGAACGTGACGGGCTTCTCTGGGGTAAAGATTCGGTGAATGGAGTGATATTAGTCATATTAAAAAAACAAATTCGGTGATTATGAAAAAAATATTTATAATTCTTATGTTATTGGTGCATGTAGCAGCATCCGGCCAAGGCCTTCAAAAAAGAGCTAAAGCACCTGTCAATGCAGACACACTTGCAAAGTTGAAATCGTATGTAATAGCAAATCCAAATGATCTGGCAGGTCATGAGAAATTTATAAAATACATTGGTGCAGACAGCCCGGAAATTGCTGCACAATATGAAGTATGGGTCAAACAGTTTCCAAAATCGAGCATAGTGCCTTACGCACTAGGAAAGGCTTATGCAGGTATGGAGAGCCCGAAAGCCAGACCATGGTTGTTAAAGGCAGTGGCAATTGACCCGAAAATGGCTAAGGCATATTCCGACTTATGGATAGATGGAGAGAGATGGGGTGACTTTGCAGCTGCCAGAGAGTATCTTAAGAAGGCAATGGAAGCAGAGCCCACAAGTCCCGACTATGCATTCTATTACAGGAGTGGTTTAAAGGACAGTGATCCCGAGGGTTACCGAAACGGTATGTATGAAATGACCCGGTTGTTCCCAACAAGTGAGCGCGGGGCGCAGTCATTATACTGGCTCGGGCTATTTGTAAAGGACAACAATGAGAAGCTGGCAATATATACCCAACTGAAGAATCAGTATCCTCCTGAAAAATTCAACTGGTCATCCAGCGGGATGTATGATTTCTACTATTTGTATCTGCATACAACTCCGGAAAAAGCGGTTGAACTTGCTCAGTACATGGCAACAGTGGCAACTCGCGAAAACGACAAAAAAAGCTGGAGCAACAGGGTAAAACTTGCTCAGGATCTCATTCTGGTGAAATCGCTGATGGCACAGAATAAAAATGCAGAAGCACAGACAGTTGTAGAAGCAATCACATTGGAACGCAGGTCCGCAGCAACAGATATGATTAACTTGCTAAAGGCAGAACTTTCCGATATTACGGGAAACACAGCTGCTGCCTATAAAAAACTGATATATTCATATGCCGCTGCTCCGGCCGATGACATTTATAAAACAATGGAAAAATACGGGAAAAAGCTGGGTAAGACAAAGAGTGACCTGTTTGCCGATATATGGAAAATACGTGACTCTGTTGCAGTTCCTGCCACACCTTTTTCACTTGAGCAATACATAAAACAGGGCAAGGCATCACTCTCAGACTTCAAAGGCAAAGTAATCCTGCTTACTTATTGGTTCCCGGGTTGTGGACCATGCAGGGGAGAATTTCCTAATTTTGAAAACGTAGTCAGAAAATTCACTAAGGAGCAGCTGGTCTATATAGGAATCAATATTGCAGCAGAACAAGATGAATATGTGGTTCCATTCATGAAATCTAGCGGATACAGCTTTATTCCTCTCAAGGATGAGGAAGAGAAACGTGGAAACCTGGTTGCTCCGGGCGCACCAACCAACTACCTCCTCGACCAGAATGGCCGTATAATATTTAAAAATTTCAGGACAGACGACAATAACGAAAGGGTTCTGGAAATAATGATAGAAGAGATTCTGGAAAGAGGCAAAATCAAATAATATTTGCTAAAATATAATAAACAAATGAAAAAATCAATATTCGTAATACTGTCATTACTAATATGTTTAGGGCTGACCGCTCAAAGTAAAGGTGTGATATTTGAGAATCTTACACTTCAGGAAGCACAAACAAAGGCCAAAGCCATTAAGAAGGCTCCTAAGCTGATTTTCATGGATTGCTACACCTCATGGTGCGGACCATGCAAGGATATGACTAACAATGTGTTCCCTCAGGAGATTTGTGGCACATTCTTCAATGCAAACTTTGTTAATGTAAAGTTTGACATGGAGAAGGGTGAAGGGTTGGACATTGCAAAGAAGTATGCAGTATCTGTATATCCCACTTTTCTTATACTTGATGCTGAGGGAAAAGAGATAAACCGGGTTATAGGCAGCGATAAAGCAGAATCATTTATTGAGAAGGTCAGGCAGGCAATGAACCCATCAAATTCACCATCAGCTAAATTTGAGATGTACCAGAAAGAGAAATCATCGGCAAACCTTTATGCATATGTGGAAGCATTGCAGAACTCATACAGAAACAATGAGTTAAACTTCTTTCTAAATGAGGTTTTCGTTACACTAAAGACGAATGAAAAGTTTAATGAAAAGATATGGAGGGCACTAACATCTCCTGCCGGGGCAATGTACAACACCAACAATGAAGTTTTCCGGTATGTTCTCTTAAATAAATATGAGGCAGACAGATATCTTACAAAAGCTAAAGTGGACGAGCATCTTTTAAAGACGTTCAAGGTTTATTTTATGAGGTATATCTCAGGGAATATTCCACAAGAGATGATTTCTAATTATGAAACAAATGTTATTTGTGCGAATGCTTTGTCCAACAACGATTTTGGCATTGAATACCTTGCAAGGATGGCAGCCTTGAAAAGAGAAAATAAAATGGACGAACTTCTGGGGATGCTTGTATATCGTCAGATTTCAAGAGGGACTTCTCTTGATATAGAGATGATTGAAAAATCTTTGTCTGAAAACAGGAGTCTCACTCCTGATCAAAAAGCAAAAGTGGCTCAATATTTCAATGAAAAATCCGAAACACTCAGCAGAGATGCCGCATATGCCAAACGGAACTCAGAAAGACTAAGCGGAAGTACAAATTCAAACATAACAAAGTAAATAAATGAGAAAATTTTATGCATTAATAGCGGCAATATGCCTGACTTCTCTGTCACTCCTGGCGCAGAACGAGAATAATTTCGAGATAAAATTCAATATTAGCGGTGTTAACCCCAAAAGTGTTTACGTCACTTTTTTTGGAGAAAAAGAAGTTGCAACCAATGAGCCGATTGTCCTCAATAAAGGAGAGTTCGTCTTTAAAGGCAAGACATCCGTTCCAGTTGTTGCAAGACTTAGCTTTGGTGGAGAGGACAGGTTTCTTAAAAAAGTTGGAAATGGGTATATCCCGTATAAATGTGCCAGTCTTTGGATGATAGTTTATCCGGGAGCTAGTTTCACTGTAGAGGGTTCACTGGAGGGTAAAGATTTTATTGATATCTATCCATTGGATGGAGGAGAGAACAACACATTTGCAGAGCTTAACAAAAAGATGATGCCTCTCACCAACAGCCTGGGTAACAGTGTTGTTGAATTAAGGGTAAATACAACGCTTGACGATAATCAGAAAAAGGAACTGGAGAAAAAGGGAGAGGAGTATAATAAGGAGTTAGAAAATGTAAAAAGGGATTTTCTTGCCGGATATTCAAACTCGCTTGCAGCTCTCTGGCTTATGGAAGACATGCTTATAAGAAGCGAAATAAAGCCAGAGGAGCTTATCCCTTTTATGCAGAAAGCAGATATTAAGAAGTATGGCAGCAACTATTTTTACAGAGCTGTAAAAGACCGGATAGACGGCTCTTTCGCATCTGCTGTAGGGAAGCAATGCCCTCAGATTATTACCGATGCAACCCCTGACGGAAGTACCTTCAATATCGAGAGTATGAGGGGCAAATATGTTATAATAGACTTCTGGGGAACATGGTGTGGTCCTTGCGTTGCGGGTATCCCAAACATGAAGGCATTCCAGAAGAAGCATGCAGACAAACTCAATATACTGGGTATATCTAACGACAGAAGTATGGATCTGTGGAAGGCATTCCTTGTCAAGCATGATATGACATATCAGAACATCCTTATTGGCAAAGGAGATAAGGACTATGTTTCAAAGTTCAACGTGCAGGGATTCCCTACAAAAATTCTTATAAGTCCGGAGGGAAAGATCCTGTTCCGTGATTCGGGCGAAAATGAGGAATTCTACTCAAAAATTGAGGAGCTTATAAGTAAATAGTGATGACAAACAGATAACTTTGCCAATAAACATTTCACAAATAAACAATAATGAAGAAAATAATCTTTTTATCACGTTTTGCAGCCATTTTAGTGATTTCCGGAACAATTATGGCTTTCAGCAATACATCAGTATCAGGCGCAAAGGCACATCAAACAACTAGTCAGAATCCCAATGATGATTCTAAGGTGTTGGCCAAAAGAATCAAGGACCTTTCGGACAAATACAATCTGGGAGAACTCAGAAAAGAGCTCTATGCTGTAAAAGACAGAGTAAGAGTCGTTACTAAAGAGAGGGAAGCGGAAATCAACAGCATAATTAGCAAATATGACGAGGATGCAAAACAACTTACTGTAGATTTTATAAAGGAGTACCCAAAATCACCTTATTCAGCAGTATTGGTTGCTCAGTTGACAAGTGGAAAAAGTGCAGCAGAGATAGAAAAGTATCTTAAACTGCTTGACCCTTCCTTAGCCAACGACCCCAAAGTGATCGAATTGAATTCTAAGGTTAATGAAATGAAGAAGACTGAGGTTGGAATCGGAGCATTCGTATCTGGGGCACACGATTTATCATATAAAGTCGACAATAATTTTGCAGGGAAACAACACAAGGATGTAGTTTATCTGGCGATACTTTCTAAT
This sequence comes from Bacteroidetes bacterium GWF2_40_14, assembly GCA_001769195.1. Classification (GTDB taxonomy): domain Bacteria; phylum Bacteroidota; class Bacteroidia; order Bacteroidales; family UBA932; genus Bact-08. Next base: position 232,871 of record MEOK01000004.1, read on the forward strand.
AGTAATATCTGCGCATTCAAGAAAGATGGTAGTGTCCGGATAATTGATTCAAAGGGAGCCACAGTTAATGAATTCAAAACAGAGATAACAACTCCTTCTGCAATAACAGTCGACAAATCTGACAATATTTTTGTATTAGGTTCGGTAATCGAGAAAAAGACAGTGGATGTAAGAGGAAAATCATCACAAGTAAGCACCCCTGTTGGAGTTGAATGCCAGGTATATAATGCTAAAGGAGCAAAAATCAGGGATATGAAACTTTCAGGGGTAGTTACAGCTACCGGCGCTAGAATCTCTCAGAACAACCTTTTGGTAGCAGACACAAGGGGCCGTTCAATTGTTATTTTTGATGCTGAAACTGGCGCAAAAAAATCTGCTATTGAAAAATTACGTACATGTTGTGGAATACTTGACTTCACAGTTCGTAAGAACAATGAAGTACTAGTTGCTAATTTAGGTGCATTCAGGGTAGAAGGGTTCGATTATAATGGCAAATCAATAATCTCATTCGGACAACGTGGAAACACAATAGACGAATTCCATGGTTGCTGCAATCCTGTAAGTGTCGCATTTTTATCAAACGGAGGCATTGTAACGGTAGAGAAAGATCCAACTCGTATAAAAGTCTACAGTAAGGAAGGGGCTAAGAAAGTTGAAGGAATAGATGAGTTGGTAAAAGGTTGTGCATACATACCAATGACAGTTGATCGTAATGACAACCTTTACCTGGCGTCCAAGACAGATGGTATAGTAAAATGTAAATCATCTAAATAAAGATTTTAAACAAATCTTTGCCAAAGTCTTTTGTTTGTATTATTTTTATAAAAAATTAAAAAATGGAAATGAACATTTGGTATTTAGTAATTCCCCTTGTGGTGATAATTCTCGCTGCCGGGATAAAAATCGTACGTCCTACTCAACGAGGACTAATTGAAAGACTTGGAAAATATTCAAAATTTGCAAATCCCGGGTTCCACTGGATCATTCCAATTATTGACAAAATCTATGTGGTTAATGTTACAGAACAGATGGTTGATGCAGAACCTCAGGAGATTATCACTAACGACAACCTGAATGCAAGCGTGGATGCCCAGGTATATTTCAGAGTAAAATCAGATGAGGAGAGTGTTAAGGGATCAATCTATAACGTCAATAATTTCAGATGGCAGATTGTTAACCTTGCACGTACAACCCTACGTAACATTATCGGTACACTTACTCTTAAGTCGGCAAACAGCGAACGCGGAAAAATAAATGCCGAATTATACAAGACTCTTCACACTGAGACACAGGGATGGGGAATTGAAATAGTTCGTACAGAACTTAAACAGATTGACCCGCCAAAAGATGTTCAGGAGACAATGAACAAAGTAGTAAAGGCCGAGAACGAAAAAATTGCTGCCATTGACTCTGCAACAGCTGCAGAAACAGTAGCTGACGGTGTTAAACGCGCAAAGATAAAAGAGGCAGAAGGTTACAAACAATCACAAATATTACATGCAGAAGGTGAAGCTGAGGCCATAAGACTGGTAAATGAAGCAGCCGACAAGTATTTTATCGGAAACGCCCAATTGTTAAAGAAACTGGATACTGTAACTGCATCTCTTGAAAAGAATTCAAAAATAGTAATTCCAACCGGAACTGACCTAATAAATATCATAGGAGAGATGGCCGGAGTGGTTCCAATAGAAAAAAAAGTAAAATAAGTGCAATACTTCAATAATTTGTATTACATTGCACACAAATTAATTTCATATCATGAACAACGGAACAGTAAAATTTTTTAATGAAACAAAAGGATTTGGTTTCATTAAGGACTCAGATTCGCAAAAAGAGTATTTCGTACACTCAAACGGTTTAAAAGAAAGAATCAAAGAGAATGACGAAGTAACCTTCGACCTTGAAGAGGGAAAAAAAGGATTAAATGCAGTAAATGTAAAACGAGCATAGTTTATTTTATAATAAACATTTATAATTTTGAGCCTCACTTCGTAGTGAGGCTTTTTTTTTGAAATGATTTGATCTATATTTGACCCCTGAAATTTAAATACATATAATGAGGAATTTGACTCAGCACGAGATTGGCTCACTGTTAGCCAATTGTTGTGTGGCGAAAGACTGGACTCAAGTCTTTGTGTCGGAGGGGTTCTCAACAGATCATGTTTACAATACCCGTTTCTCGGGAAAGGTGACATTAGGTGCTTTTGAGAAAACATTCTCCATAGCCGGTGGACTTCAAAACCACTCAGGCATAAGAAATGCTACTATTCACAATTGTGAATTAGGTAACGACATTCTCATCGAGAATGTCTCCAACCACATCTCCAACTACAGAATCGGTAACGGCTGTTACATTCAGAACATCAATGTAATTGCGGTTGAGGAACTCTCCTCATTCGGCAATAATGTCATGGTAAATGTTTTAAATGAAACCGGTGGTCGGGAAGTTCCTGTATATACCAAGTTGTCTTCTTCCCTGGCTTATATTATTGCGCTTTATCGCCATAAGAAAAAGGCTATTGAGAACCTTTATGGTCTCATAAAAGGTTTTGCAGATGAACAGGCATCAACAATGGGAACAATTGGCGACAATGTGGAGATATTGAATACCGGGACAATTAAAAACGTAGTAATAGGTGACCATGCAAAGATTGTAAACACCTCCCGGCTAGAAAACGGGACAATCGTCAGCAACCATTACGCCCCGGTTTATGTTGGTGATGGGGTAATTGCCAAGGATTTCATCTTTTCATCGGGTTCATACATTGCAGGAGCGGCTAAAGTAATCAGATGCTTTATCGGACAGTCATGCCATGTTTCGCATGGTTTTTCTGCACATGACTCGTTGGTCTTCTCCAATTGCAATTTTGACAACGGGGAGGCTTGTGCTGTTTTTGCAGGACCGTTCACAGTATCCGTGCACAAATCCAGCCTGTTGATTGCCGGAATGTTTTCGTTCCTTAATGCCGGAAGTGGTTCAAACCAAAGCAACCACATGTACAAACTGGGGCCCATCCACCAAGGGATTGTGGAGAGAGGCTCAAAGACCACTAGTGATTCGTATATCCTTTGGCCTGCAAAAGTAGGTGCTTTTTCATTGGTTATGGGAAGACATTACCGTCATTCCGACACATCGGACCTTCCTTTTTCATATCTGATAGAGAAAGCAGATGAAACCTATCTTATTCCGGGGGTTAACCTAAGGAGCGTGGGAACAATAAGGGATGCACAAAAATGGCCCAAACGTGACAACAGAACTGACCCTGACCTGCTGGATCTGATAAATTACAATCTTCTCAGTCCGTATACAATACAAAAAATGATAAAGGGGAGGAGCATTCTGTCGGAACTAAGAACCATTTCCGGTGAAACATCTGAGACCTATACATACAGGAGTTCAAAAATGAAGAACGCCTCATTACGCAATGGGATTACACTATACGAAAAAGCAATAAACAAATTCTTTGGCAACTCACTCATAAAGAGGTTGGAAAAGACAGATTTTCAGAATATTGAAGAAGTAAGGAGTCAGCTTAGGCCAACACATAAACTGGGCCTTGGAGAGTGGGTAGATCTTTCAGGCTTAATTGTTCCAAAGACCGAGGTAGATAACCTTATATGTGAAATTGAAAATGATCAAATCACACTATCTCAGATAGAGACTCGTTTCAGGGGGCTACACACAGATTATTATGATATGGAGTGGACATGGGCATTCAGTGCAATGGAGAAATATTACAATATTTGCCTTTCCACAATCAATGCAGATGAAATACGCTCTTTGGTAAACCTTTGGCGCGAATCTGTTGTCACCCTTGATGAAATGCTCTATAAAGACGCTATGAAGGAGTTCTCGATTACCTCTATGATTGGTTTTGGAGTTGATGGATCGGAAACAGAAAAGCTAGAGGATTTCGAATCTGTAAGAGGAGAATTCGACAGTAATCCTTTTATATCGGCTGTCAGAAAACATATTGAAGTAAAGTCTTCCCTTGCTGACGAACTACTTAAACGCCTGTCTCACCTTTAAATATCTGTAAATATGTGTGGGATAGTAGGATATCTTGGATACCGCGAAGCGTATCCAATACTAATCAATGGTTTGAAACGCCTCGAATACAGAGGGTACGACAGCGCAGGGGTTGCTCTCATAGATGGCACCGGAAAATTAAATGTATACAAATCCAAAGGTAAGGTTAGCGACCTGGAGGCATTTGTACAGACCAAATCTAGTGAGGGAAATATTGGAATAGCGCATACCAGATGGGCAACCCATGGTGAGCCTAATCAGATAAATGCCCATCCCCATTACTCCTCGTCAGAAAACCTGGCCCTTATCCATAATGGCATAATTGAAAATTATGGGGTGCTTAAGGAGATGCTCATTCATAATGGCTATGAATTCAAAAGCAGCACCGATACCGAAGTTCTTGTCCAGCTTATAGAATTTATCCGCAACAAAGAGAAAACCGACCTTGTATCTGCAGTGCAGATAGCCTTGAGCAGGATAGTAGGCAGTTATGCTATAGCCATTCTTGAGAAAAATAATCCGGATTGTATAATAGCAGCGCGCAAAAGCAGCCCTTTGGTTGTAGGTGTAGGTAACGGAGAGTACTTTATAGCTTCAGATGCAACTCCTATAATAGAGTACACCTCATCTGTCATTTATTTGAATGATAAGGAGATGGCAATTCTTCATCGTTATGATGGTCTTAAAATAGTCACTCTTGATAACGAGGAGTTGGCACAAGTTGTGGTCAAACTTGAAGTGACCTTGTCGCAACTTGAAAAAGGAGGGTACGAGCACTTCATGCTAAAGGAGATTTTTGAACAACCCCGCACCATTCTTGACTGTACCCGGGGAAGGATAAACATTGACGGCACAAACGTTGCACTTTCTGGTATAATTGATCACAAACAAAAATTCCTCAATGCCAGGCGAATAATAATTGTTGCATGTGGCACCTCGTGGCACTCTGCATTAATAGGGGAACACCTCATAGAGACCATGTGCAGGATACCGGTTGAGGTAGAGTATGCGTCGGAGTTCAGATATAGAAATCCCGTAATTAACAATGATGATGTGGTTATCGCAATATCACAATCAGGAGAGACTGCCGATACACTAGCGGCCGTTGAACTTGCAAGAGAGAAAGGGGCTTTTATCTATGGTATTTGCAATGTGGTGGGTTCTTCAATAGCCCGCAGGACACATACAGGTTCATATATACATGTTGGGCCGGAAATTGGGGTTGCATCTACCAAAGCCTTTACGGGTCAGGTTACGGTGCTTGTAATGATGGCACTGACGTTGGCAAAGGAGAGAGGAACCATAGATGAGAGATATTTTCGCGATGTTGTAAGTGAACTGAACAAGATTCCGCAGAAGATTGAGGAAATATTGATTCAGAATGATATGATACGCCAATTGGCAATACCTTTCACTTATGCCAGAAACTTCATTTATCTGGGCCGGGGCGTTAGCTACCCTGTAGCACTGGAGGGAGCGCTCAAACTTAAGGAGATCTCCTATATCCATGCCGAGGGTTATCCTGCCGCAGAGATGAAGCATGGCCCCATTGCGCTCATAGATGCAGAGATGCCGGTTGTGGTTCTTGCTACTAAAAGTTCGGTATATGACAAGGTTGTCGGAAATATTCAGGAGATAAAGGCCCGTAAAGGCACGGTCATAGCAATTGTAACCAAGGGAGATAGTGAAGTTGGCAAAATGGCAGATTTTGTAATAGAGATTCCCCCGACAATTGAATGTCTTGACCCTCTCCTCTCATCTATACCGCTACAACTACTTGCCTATCATATAGCTGTAAATAAAGGAAGAGATGTGGACCAGCCCCGAAACCTGGCAAAATCGGTTACTGTAGAATAATGTGCTAATGTGCTAATTTGCTAATGTGCTAATTTGCTAATGTGCTAATGTGCTAATTTGCTAATTTGCTAATGTGTTAATGTGATAATATGCTAATAAATAAAATTACAGAGATAATCGGCAAAACGCCCATTATCAAAATTGACCTAAAAATACATGGGCTCTCTAACATTGAATTATATGCAAAACTGGAATATCTGAATCCGTTTGGCTCCCTTAAGGACCGGACGGCATTTGGTATGCTCAAAGAGAGTATTGACGATATAAAGAGGTCGGGAAAATCCGTAATTGAGACATCAAGCGGAAATACCGCCAAAGCCCTTCAGTGTATATGCAGCATTAACGGGATTGATTTTATAACCGTAACCAACAGAATTAAGGTGTCAGAATCCAAGAATATTCTTAAGTTTCTGGGTACAAACGTTATAGAGGTATCAAAAGATGTAAATACAGTGGGGAGAATTGAGGAGATGATTGCTCAACAACCCGACAAATATTATCATACAAGTCAGTATACGAACAGTAGAAATGTGAGTTCTCATTTCGAAACCGGCAGAGAGATTTATGAAGACATAGGAAAGGTGGACTATTTTATAAGTGTGCTGGGTACATCGGGGTCAAGTATGGGGATTTCAAAGATACTGCATGAGAAAAACCCCGAGATGCTTACTGTTGGCGTGGTCACATCCAGGGACAGTTATATACCGGGAATAAGAACAGAGGAGGAGATGCAGGATTGTGGATTCTTCAGCAAAGAGAACTATGACTTTATTGAGGATGTTGGAGTGGAGAGTGCAAATATTTACATGAAGAAGCTTTGCAGAGAGATGGGCATTCTGGCAGGCGTCTCTTCGGGAGCCGCATTGGCAGCAGCAGTGAATTTCCTTGGGAAAATCGACAAAGCCCTAAAAGAGAAACACAAGGCCGTCTTTGTTGTTTGCGACAGGCTGGAGATTTACGCAAACTTCATTAAGGAGAACCGTTTCTATAAGTACCATGTATTGGGCAACACATATATCGTTATTGACCCGAGGGAAAACCCTATTGATCTTACAAGGCAAAGGATAGCTGATATTTGTAACAAGGAATTTGGAGTAGGTGCCGACGGGATAATCCTGGGGCCATTTATCAATAACGACGAGTATGTCTACCGCGCATTCAACAGAGATGGCAGTGAGGTTAAAAGTGCGGTGTTTGGCAGTATGATATTTGCCAAGTATTTAAAAGATAAAGAGATTGTAAGGGGAGATTCAATTAAAGTCAGAATATCCGATCAGGAGATGAAGGTTCTTTTTCTTAACCAGGAGGCAACAAAAATTCTAGTCAAGATAAAAGAGCCTCACATAACAGGTTCTGTTTCAATATCCGGTAAAGATTATACATGTGTAAATCTGGGCAACGACAATATTGTGAGAGAAGAGAAGGAGCTTTCACGGAGCCTTATAATTGCAGAAGGGGAGGAGGTTATGAATTCAGGTATCTATCCCGATGGAGTAAATATCCAGCTGGTAAACAGAATATCTGACAATCACCTGCAGATTGAGACCTATGAGAGGGGAGTGGGCTACACGCTGGCATCCGGAACAAGCGTAATTGCCTCCTGCTTTGCACAAAAAGAGCACCTGAAAAGAGAGGTAAACGTGCATACGGCAGGAGGAATGTGTAAAGTCAATCTTGTAGACTATTCAATTACAGCAGAGGTATTCAAGATTTACGAAGGAGAGCTTTAACCAGCCCGCCCCTTAAACAAGCTAATCTAATGCCAAGGCGTCGTATAAGAAGCCGGAAATAATTTATTTCAGTAACTTTTGCTAAGGCTATAACATCATGAATAAGAATTATTTCTCTCTGATTAAGTGCATCTCCTTTTGTAGTAATTGTTCCATTATCCTTGTCAATTACAACTATCCTGTGAAGTAAAAAAGAACCCCGGTAACGAAAAAATATAATATCTCCAACCTCTAAGGAGTCGTGATAGCAAGGCTCCAGAATAACGGTGTCTTTTCCATCAATAAGCAGAGGGCTCATGCTGTTTCCTTTGACGGTTAGTTTAACAGGCGACCCTTGCGCAATGCTCTCCTCAATTATTGAGAGCGCATCTTTATTGGGAATTGTTTTTGAGCTCATGTATAAGAGTTAATTGTCTTCTGTGCCAACTCTGCTGCCTCAACACAGGGCAAACACTTAAGGTTGTAAACAGGGACCGCAGATATTACACCCGAAATTATCCGGCAGATACCTTCTTCAAAATATGTATCCTTAAGAAATGCAGGAGGAAAAGATGGATAAAGAGCGGCGAATGCCTCCAGCTTGCTTAATTTTCTTATAACATTGGTATGATACTGCTCAAGCCGGACAATAGCCTTAAGTGGATACTTTTCGTTTAAGTAACAACACCCTTTCCCGCTCCAGGGTGATCCGTATACAATCGGGATATCATTCTCAAGTTTTAGAAGAGGGCTGTCGTCATTAAGCAGAGTGCTTCCGGCTATGTTCTTTGTCCAAAGCCCTGTATGTGTGCTTTTACCGGTTCCGGACTCTCCAAGAAACATTACGGCTCCTCCATCATCCACGATAACCGACGAGTGTACTGCGGCACTGAGATTAGGTATGCCGTAAAATGCAACAGCCGTCCATAGGACAAACTTTAAATTGCTTACATTAAAATTTGAGAGAGAATCTACCAGTAGCTCCGCTTCGTTTGATACTCTGCTCATATGTAACGACATTTTACTTTCGTTTGCTTCTGTTACTAAAAAATGATACAAAGTGCCATCGGTCATAAAGATACATCTACCCCCCTCAATATCGAACGAATGAATGATATTTCCATTATTATTATTTTTGGACCCCTCTGAAATTTTCAGTCTCATTGCAGGTTTAAGAGTGTTTTGCTTTTCAGATGTATCTGTATACTGGAATTGCACAAAAGATCTTAAGGCCAAACTAAGTCTTTCTCCCACAAAAGAGTTAATCTCAATTATATCTCCCCCCAATATGTAGGTAAACTTATCCATAAATCAGGAAATAGTTATAACTCTGTCACATTTACTCAATATGCTCTCTCTGTGAGAAATTATAATGGCCGTGGCATAGCCGGTCAATTCAGGATTTTCCAGTATCCTCAGTATATCTGCTTCTGTAGAAGAATCCAGAGCAGAAGTAGCCTCATCAAGCATAAGAACTTCTGCCTTTTTATAAAGAGCTCTGGCAATTGCAATTCTCTGCCTCTCTCCTCCGGAAAGTCTTGATCCGCTTTCTCCCATTTGAGAAAGAAGACCCAGGGGCAATCTTTCTATAAGTTTATCAAGGGATGCGTATTCAATTGCACGGTTAAGCTCAATATTCCCGTTGTTTTCATTATGTTCATAGTTCAGGATAATGTTATCTATAATAGTGCCATTCATAATAAAAACATCCTGAGATACATACCCGACCTTTTTGTGCCATTCTTTTCTGTTTTGCCTGCTTAGTTCTATACCATTAATTTTTATGGTACCGCTCTTTGGGGCATAAAGACCTAATAGAAGATAAAACAAGGTACTTTTACCTGATCCGGAAATCCCCTTTATTCCTATTTTTTCTCCTCTTTTTATAACAATGTCTAAATTCCTTATTATCTCCTTATCCTCGCCCTCTTCGCAGTATGAAAAAGTCAAGTCTTTAACCTCAAGAGAGTTAAAGTGACTAAAATTCGTGGCAGAATTTTCTGACATATTTTTAGCGCTTATTTGAGAGATATTATCAGGAATAATTTCAAGAGTAAATTGGTTGTTTCTAATACTACTTAAATGATTCATTACTGACTTTACAGATGGTATGAGCTTAAGGGATGTTGCTGCTAATATTCCAATAAACAAGGGAGAGTCAATCATAAATGAGGCTATCATAACAATCACTAAAACAAAAACAACTCCGGTTTCCAGCGATCTGGACGAGAGACTCTTAATGTTTTCCAAAACAATTTTGTTTTGAGAAATGGTATCAATTCCTTTATCAAAATTATTTTTTATCTGCTCAAAAGAGTTGTTGATCTCAATATCGGGGTATCCCCGAAAGGTTTCCATTGTTAATTGCCATTGGTTCTTTTTTGCTTTGTTGTCTGCATTGCCGGCCCGTTTCAAAATTGATGACATTTTAAAGTGATAGAACAGTATAATTGGGATAAACAATATAATCTCAAAAAGTGCTATGTAAATATCTACAAAACAGAGAGACACAAAAATGAGAGTTGCCAGAATCACTTCACCAACAATACAGAGAACAGGGTTTAAGACCCCAAAAACATAACTGTAAGTAACAGCATTAACATTGTGCGAAAGATCTGTGGTCCCTCTCTCTTTAATAAATGGTAAACCGGAATTGTAGTAATCATTGAAAAGAGTCATGGAGTGATGGGCATATAATTTTAAAAGTCTGCGGGTTTTATAATTATTCAGATAATGAAGAAAAACATTCTTTATTGTAATTATTATAAGGATAGTCAAACCTGTCGCTATAAGAAAAGAAATATGACTGGTAAATCCTCCGGAACTATATAAAAAACTAAGGTATTTGTTGTTGATAAGGCTGTCCTTTTCAAGAATGGCAATCAACAGAGGCATAAGCACTGCCAGGCCAGCCAGTTCCAGCAAAGAACACAGGAGCGTTGAGAGTATAAGGGGCCATTTTGTTCCACCCCTCCATAAAACTATCTTTTTACCGACAGCCATATTCTTTTAAAAAAATCTTTATAAAACAGCCCTTTATCTATGAGGTCAAATTTCCACTTAGACACAAAGAGTCTTATTGCGCCTCTTATCTTGCGTTTGTATACCGGCATTGCCAAAAGAATTTTTGTGTTGTCTCTCTTAAATGCATTTTTGAGTGTGTCTGCATAAATTCTACTGACAACATTACTGTCTACAAGATATTCATTTTTGACTCTGGGAATAAGTATTTTGTACCCTTTGTCAAAACCGAATAATTTGTCAGTCAATGCAAGAAAGCACAAATATGTATTGATCAGTTTCTCTCTGCTTAGCAATTGAGCAAGGCTGTTAAAATTGATCCTCTTGTAATGTGTTTCGTAGAACAGGGCAATATCCGTAAAATGGCGAAAAACCAATCCTGTTGATAAAAAGTGAACGATAGAGTGTCTTGCAAGAAAAATTGCGTTAAAATGGGGATTTGGAATATTAACACTCACCCCTCCTATGATTATGGTGTCGAAACCATCCCGGGCCAATATATTATTAAGTGTCGCATTAATATGTCTGTCTTGTTTATTAAGAGAAACATTCAGAAATGTTTTGTGGTTCTCAACAGTTACTCCCCTAAAAATAAATTTAGAATGTTTATGACCCTCTTTTTCAATGAAAATCCCCATCTGTTCAATTACTCTGTTACCTTTATCGTAATCGCCCATAAGGTAAATATCCAGGTCGCCACACTCTCTGTGATTTGGTTCAGGGTACATGGAACAGAGACCCAAACCCTTAAGTAACAGCAAGTCAATTCCATTTTTGTTAAAAATTGAGATAAGTTCTTTCAACACACCAATCTGTCTGTCGTATCTCTTTTCAATGTTCTCTACGCCAAGTTGCCACTTAATCGTTATATCCTTGGGTAATTCCGGCAACAAAGTATCCGGCAAACCATCGTATGCAATTGCAAAAACACCCTGCTTAGCGGCCAAGGTTAAAAGTTCGTTCCATTGTGTGTGGTCCAGTTGAAAATCAGTAAAGGCAATATTACTTTCCTGCCCGTCGTTGTTTTTTTGCAGGGCATTTTTAATTAGCAGAGGGAGTAGTTTTTCAGCCTTACTTGTTTGCATATCATTCTTCTATCAAGGCAACTGCAATCATTGAGTCTATCCAGTTACGGGCGTCGTTCATGGCCCTTTCATTTGTTATAGAAAACTTCTCCTGCAGGAGGAGAGCAGCATCATTGCAACTGAAGTTCTTGTTAAAAAGTTCTATCCATAAAAACTCTGCACTCTTGTTAAGCATTACCACCTTAGTAAGATCCAGGCAATGTTTGCCATGCATAACCAGCATCTTTTCGCCGGCAATGTCACGCAATTTATATTCAGACTTAATTCTCATTTTTTGCAGATAACAAAAATAGTTAATAAAATGAAATAAACAGAAAGGTCGGCTAAAATCACTTCTAGCCGACCTTTGTCATTGATGAGTTTTATTTGTTATTCAAATACAGACTCTAGTTTCTGATAAGTTGAGTGCATCTTTTCGATAGCAGCATTCTTTGCTTTTGCATCAGTTCCTGCAAGAACTTCCTTTAATGCAACTGTTAAATTATAAAGTTCAGTAGCGACAGCATGGTATTTGACAGATTTCTCTTTCAGGCGTTTTACAAGAGCCTCTTCAGGAGTCTTTGTAACAGCGTCGGCTTCTGCAATCAACTGATCCATTACTGCAACAATTTCTGAGTAGTTTTTGTCTGGAAGTGATTTGTGATAGATTACATAAAGAGTTTTGTGATATGCATCCATCTCTTTATTGAAAGGTCTTACAACCCTGTTCATTGCCTCATATCCAGAGTGCAGCTTTTCTGCAGCAAGAAGAAGTGCAGCATCATCACTACCGGCAGCAGCCGAGTAGTAGTTTTCTGCAACTTGGTTGAATTTTACTAATGCAGCTTTCCATGCAGCTTCTTTTTCCCTAAGAATACCTGGTAATTTTGCGCAGTTCATTTTTGCCATGTTTGCTTTAATTTCAGGAACATATCCTTTTAAAGCAGCGATATCTTTTGTTGGATATGCCTTGTGCCACATAGGCGCTATGATAGAGTGGAAAGCAGAAAGCTCGGGAACGCTTGCAGAAATTTCATGTGATTCAATTTTTGTTTGCGAAAATGCGCTATTTGTACTTAGCATTAAAACAAACGCGAAAGAAAGTAATAATAATTTTTTCATAAATATATAACTAATTGATTAATGGTTTAGCAAAGGTATGAATTTAACTTCTACAATAAGACTGCTATTATGAGTAAAGGTTTAAAATGGAGGGATAGTGTGAATATTATTGTTTTTTATTATATCTTCGCTATATGCTCTGTTATTTACAAAACAAGATAAATAATCCCGGAAATGAGATCAGTTTCTAAGTACATCTACATAATTACAGGTTTTGCAATAGTTTTTTTATCGGGCTTCAGTGGAATTTTCTTCAAAGATAACAATTTGGTGTTTTTTTTTGCATTACTCACCGGAACACTAGGTGCCGTTATCGGTTATCTCTATTGGAAGAATAAAAGGATGCTGGAGGAGGCAAGCGATGCCAATAAGGAGAATGAACTGAAATACAAAACAGCATTTGTGACGAGTCCGGATGCGATTAACATTAATTCATTCGATGGAGTTTATGTAGATATAAACGAGGGATTTACAGCATTGACACAATTTACTAAAGAGGATGTAATTGGAATCAACTCATCGGATATTCGTATATGGGCAATCCCATCCGACAGGGAAAAACTGATAAAAGGGCTTAAAGAGACAGGATGGGTGGAGAATCTTGAATCGGTATTCAGATGCAAGGATGGCAGCACAAAGACAGCTTTAATGTCGGCAAGGATAATACAGATACATGGCGAGCCACATATTCTCTCTGTAACCAGAGATATTTCTGAACGGAAAAAAGTAGAAAGAGCTTTCGAGGAGACAGACAAATTAAAGACAGCGTTTCTAAACAACATATCTCATGAGATACGTACTCCTATGAATGCAATTCTGGGGTTTTCGCAACTGGTCACCAGTGAGACACTGAATGCTGCCGATCGTAAAAATTTTTCCCATATAATTCAGAAAAGCTGCAATCAGTTACTCGACATACTTACCAATGTAATCGAGATTTCACAGATTCAGGGGAACCATATACAGATAGCGAAAGAGGATGCAAATATTGAAACAATATTGCGGAAAACAGAGGACAATTTCTCATCCAGATGTATAGAAAAGAACATCAAACTATTTGTTCTTATACAGCTTGATGATACATATCTGGACACAATAACAGACAGTTATAAATTAAACAAGATATTAAGTCACCTAATAGATAATGCAATAAAATTCTCAAATTCCGGAGATATTATTGTTAAATGCCGTCTTGTCAAAAATAATTTTTATGAATTTTCTGTTGCTGACTCAGGAATAGGTATTTCACAAGAGATGCAGCAGAAAATTTTTGAACCATTCAGGCAGGTTGAGACAGGAATGTCAAGAAATTTTGGTGGGAATGGTGTAGGGTTGAGTATTGCCAAGGCTTATGTTGAGTTGATGGGAGGAGAAATATGGTTGCAGTCAGATTCACAAACGGGTTCAACATTCTTTTTTACAGTTCCATATAAACCAATCGGAGCCGGGAGAAGAACAGAAAGGTTATCGCAGGACAAAATGAACTTGTCCAGAAAAACAATTCTAATAGCCGATGACGAACTTGTTAATCTTATTCTGTTTAAAAAATTATTAAGCGAAACGAACGCAAATATTTTAACAGCAGCAAACGGAATTATTGCCATTGAGCAATGCAATAACAATCCGGAGATTGACCTTGTTTTGATGGATATTAAAATGCCAGAGATGGACGGACAGACAGCCATGAAACTTATCAAAGAATTCAGACCGGATTTGCCAATTATTGCTCAAACGGCTTATGCTCTGCAAAATGAAAAAGAGATGTTTCTCAATAATGGATTTGATGGATATATTTCCAAGCCCATTAAGAAGGAAATACTGCTGGATACTATCAAAAAGCATATTATTTAAGGCCGGGGAGAAATGATAAATATTCCATCTTATTAGCATATTTCAATAAATTAAGCTAATTTGCCCAATTAATAATAAAGAAATTTTTTATATGGCAAGATCGCAGGAAACATTCAACAAAAAAGAGGTTAAAAACAAAAAAGAAAAGAAGAGAAAAGAGAAAGCGAAGAAAAGATTAGACAGGAAGGACAGCGAGAAAAAAGGAAGTCTGGAAGACATGATTGCTTATGTAGACGAAAATGGAGTAATTACATCCACACCTCCGGATCCAAGTAAAAAGCGGAACATCCAGTCTGAAAACATCGAAATCAGCACACCAAAGCAGGATTCAACTCCGGTAGATCCTATCAGAAAAGGGATTGTTGCCTTTTTCAACGACTCAAAAGGTTTTGGATTCATTAAGGATTCAGAAACACAAGAGAGCGTTTTTGTGCACGCAAACAACCTGCTCGAAGAGATCAAAGAAGGCAATGTCGTGAGTTTCGAAGTAGAAATGGGCCAGAGAGGCCTGACTGCCGTTAATGTAAAAATTTACAAGAAACCCGCTGCAGTTGCAGCACCTGCAGTACCCGTCGAGCCCGCAACAACGGAATCGTCAGAACCATCAGAACCTGTAGAACCAACTGAGCCGGCTTAACGCAAAGAGGCTTTTGTAAATACGTGCTCAGGTATCTGCTGGTCAAATTTTATTGATGTTATGCGAAATTCAGTTCCTTTACCCTCTTTGAGCTGATCTTTGTATATCATTGTCATAGGAAACCATCGCCCCTGAATCTTAGTGATATCTTTCATCTCCATTTTTTTAAGCATTTGTCTGCTTTTTGCGTACAATTCCTGACGGAGCGGAATATATCTTTCGTTGTCTACCCACATCTTTTGTCTGAAATAGGCAACATCGCTAACCTTTGCCGTCAGTTCCAGAATAAGTACATTTCTGCCCAGCAGAGTATCTTTTCCAATGATTTTCGAGTCATAGACATCAGTCATCTTTCTGTCATCCATCATATCTTCATAAGAGAGGTCGGAACCCATAACGGACTGACGGAGCAGATGCCCCGATATCTGAATGGTACGATCTGCAGAGGGAGTGTAAATCCAAAGCTGACCCTCAAGTTTCAGCATCTTTGTTCCTGCCTCTGAAGCGGGAGAGAGGTATTCTGTATATGACTTCTTGTTTCCCTCACTAAAGCTCTTAGAGATGATTGTCCGGCTTGTCCGTCTTCCGTGTATTGTCATAGACGATTCAAATACCCTGTTTCTGGATGAAAGATTGGCATCAATTTTTTTAAGGATGGATTCACCATCCTGGGCCATAAGGCTGCCAGTGAAGCAGAGCAATAGGAGGGCAATCGCGCCAAGATAACTGGTAAATGTTTTTTTATTAGGCATTTGTATGATTTGTTGGTAATAATTATTATTTATAATGATCAGATTTATAGGTGTATGCCACTTATCGTGCCACGTCACACCTCCAGCTCGTTGAACAACCTGGCTGTTTCTCGTTTATATATCCCCAAACCAGCAATTCCATTTCCAAGAATCATTGAAAATATTCCCGGGATAAAGCCAATATAGTAAATTGTCGACGTAATTGCGGGTCGGAAAATTGACGGAAGCAATAATGTTGAGTTCTTCATCATGCCGGAAAGATTAACCCCGTGAACATTGAGATACAGGACTATAAGAACACCTATAATTGTTCCAAGAATTGAACCGATAGTTCCAATCATTAATGCCTCATAAAGCAGAGTTTTGTAAATGTGCCCCTTATCCTCTCCCAAAGCCAGCCTTACCCCAAATTCCGTATACCTGCGAAGTCCGCCCAGCAATCCACCGTTCCACAATACTATGGACATAGCAGCAACGAATATGAAAACCATAAGACCACTTATGTAATTTGTATATTCCACCATGTCTGCCATTCCGGACTGCTCTTTCAATGTCATCATTACCGGAGCGAATCCATCGGTATCGCCTGAGTATTTTTGGTTGAATTTATCCTTAATGGACAAAGCAACATCATCGTCGTACCAGGTGTCAGGCAGATAACCCAGAATCTCCCCGGCAGCACTCTCCATTCCAAAGGCCGACTGAGCATCGGATATATCAATAATTACAGCTCCTCTGTCCAGACCTGCGGCACCAAATCTGACTGTGCCGGAAACTGTGAAGTTGCGGAATGAGAATCCACCCTCCATGGTTGTTCCGAAAAGAGTGAAGCTGTCACCCGGCCCGATGCTGAATTTCTTTGCCAGATCTTCCGAAAGCAGGCATTGCCCCGGACTTTTAGGTAAACTGCCTTGTATTACAGAGCCCTCAAGATTGAACCTATGTGGCTCTTTGGTTCCGGTAGTAAGCATGTCGATTGCCCATCCTGCCACAGGACCTTGTCCTCGTGTCTCGCCCAGTGAATCAGGAAAATCTGCCAATGCACCAAACCTTATTCTTTTCACCCATTCAACCGATGGCTCCATCTCCTTAAGTTCTGCAATAAGAGCATCTGCATTTAAAATTGCAAGGTCGTTCGGGAGTTGCTCATAATCTTCTGCATACAGACGAGTCATTACCTTAAGATCTCCGGTATTCATGTTGGAACTCATCTCTATTGATTCTCCCATAATACCGGTTATCCAGCTATACAACAGCACTGTAACCATCGTGCCTGTTGCAACCACGATTATTGGCAGAAGGCTCCTGCCTTTGTCGTTAAAAATGCCTTTTAAAAGAAACTTTTTCATATCATCTTCCCCCTTAAAGCATCTGTTGGCCTCATTTTGGAAATTCTCCTCGTAGGAAGGTAACTAACAATAGTTGATGAAATGACAACCAACAGTATTGTAGACAAGATCATGCCGGCACTGTAAAATGGTGAGATACTGTCACCTATAGCCAGACCAGCCTGATCTACAGAAGAAGGCATCGGTATTCCGGTTTTCTGGATTAACATCAGAAGCGGTATCCCCCATATTGACCCTAAAAGTATTGCAAGAATAGAATGTGTACTTCCTTCAATAGTGAAGATCCAAATAACTCTTAACCTGGTCATCCCCAGAGCTATATAGGTTCCAATCTCTTTTTGACGCCTGAATATCGAAAGTACCTGAGTGTCAAATATTGCCAGAAGGGCAATTGCCAGCAAAAGACCATAAACAATTTTTGATCCTCCCTTTTTTGCCGCTATAACATCGTCCAGTTCCTTAAGCAGAGCTTTTTCATCTTTATAGATCCATCCCTGTAGCTGTCTGCCATCTCCGCGCTCTTTCAAAATCTCTTTATAGTCAGCGCCAATTACAATATAAGTTGCCTCATCCGGCATAGAGGTCATCTCCCTGAGCTTTTCCAGAGGTATCCAGATCTGGCCATTATCAATTGTCGGCACTGTGGTTTTGTATATTGCGGCAATTTTAACCTCGCGGGCATCAAATGTGCCGTTTGCATCTCTCCATCTGACCAGAAGATTGTCTCCTTGCTTTAGTTTGGCAGAGTGAGCCATACGGGTTCCTACTATAGCAGGAATGTAATCCTCTGTGTTTTCCTGATTCTGTCCAAGTGCAACTGTTGGGAGTTCCAGAATGGTTTGTGAAGGAGTTATCCCTTTAAGCAGAACATTTACCAATCTTCCTCCCGGATATGCAGTTGCCTGAGCAATTAGAACAGGTGTGATTAAATTTCTGTCAATGTCAGGTTTATACTCTGCAGGTACCTTTGCGTGAGCATCGGCAATAGTGAATTGATCATAAGGGTCATAGAGATGGTGCCATATCTGACTGCTTCCACTCTCCCATGCCTTTGTGTCGTTGCGTGCCTGCCTGTTCCAACCGTCAAGCATTCCATTATAGAATATTATAATGACAAATGCTATTGAGAGAACAGTAACATTCAGCCAGGTCCTCAGACCAGCGCCAAACAGGTTCCGGAAAGCAAGTTTATATTCCAGCATGATTGTTCCCTCCTGTTTCATCTCTCTCTACTTTCCCATCCTTCAGGTATATAACTCTCTCCAGATACTGCATAACCTTCTGATCGTGTGTAGAGAATATGAAAGTAGTATTAAGTTCTTTGTTAAGTCTTTTCATTGTCTGGACAATATTGTGTGAATTGTTTGAGTCCAGGTTTGCCGACGGTTCATCTGCAAGCACAAGCTGTGGTCTCTTAACCATGGCCCTTGCAATTGCCACTCTCTGACATTCTCCTCCTGAGAGAGTAGATGGCTTTGACGATGCTCTGTCGGCAAGCCCGACCCAGTCCAGAGCCTCCATTACAGCTTTCTTTCTTTGGGTACTCCCCATTGTCTGCAGTAAAAGAGCAAATTCTACATTATCATATACGGAATAGACAGGCAAAAGATTGTATGTCTGAAAAATGAACCCTATCCCGTAATTTCTTAAAGCAGCCGCTTCCTTGTGAGAGAGAGAATTGATGGTTTTTCCCAGAACAATTGCCTTGCCCTCTGTAGGAGTGTCAAGTGAGCCAATAATATTTAAAAGAGTGGTTTTTCCTGAGCCGCTCGGGCCCACGAGTCCGGCAAACTCACCCTTGCCAAAAGTGAGATTTATATTACTGAGGGCGGTAAACTCCGTTTTCCCTGCAGGAAATCTCTTAGTTACATTCTCAAGTTTTACAATTAATTCATTATCCATCGTTATGCTAGGTTGTTTATTGTTATTTTTTTAGCTGATGGTTGAACACCAGCATTACCTGTATCCCTTTTCCGGTAAAGCGCGACGAAGATGTCAATCCGCCTCCGGTCATAAGTTGTTGTTCGGGGTTTATATATCCCATCACATATAATTCTGTTTTTTTGAACGTGTGCCGCCAGTTGACAAAATTGTACAACCCACCGCTTTTCCACTCATAAAACGACATATAGCTTATATTGTCAAAAAGCCCCAGCGGATAACTTGCAGATAGTGCAGATAGGTTTCCGGTGTTTTTGAATTGAAGGGGGTTTTGGTCGTATGAGAAGAGAAGATGTTCAAAAACAACGTTAAGACCGTTGCCTATTCCAAATGTATAATCTGTTCCAACTGTTATAAGCTCCTGGTTGGTATAGATGTCAAAGTCTGCTCTCTTTCCGGTCCAGGAAGCCTCTATCCATAAACCAACCGATAGGTCTAGTTTTACATCAAAGCCAATCCTGTTTTCTCTTACATTGGGGGTAACTGTGGTTGATGGATCATTTTGCTGCAGCAGAGAAATCATAGAAGCAGTTTCTGCTTTTCGATGGTGGAAAGAGAGTGCTGCCTCTCCTTTTGGTAATGCAAATTGTATGCGCCCACCATATTCTGGTACGCCTTCAGAAGTACTACCAAGCTCCCACGGACGTTGCTCAGTGTTGCCGTAAAGCCCCCATAACCAAATATTTGTGTTGTTGCTAAAATAATATCTTCCTAATGCTCCCCATACACCATCGGTAAGCTGAAGCGGATCCCTGGGGTCAATTCTGTCGAACCACATCAAAGGTCTCAACAACGTAGCCGATCCGAAATTAATCTTTTGCAAACCTATTCTAATCTCTGCATTGTCGGTGGAAATTCTGGCCCATCCCCTGTAGAGTTTCAGATTTCCACTCCATTCCGATTGTCTGAATGGTTCCATTGTTCCATTACCGGATAAGTTTGCTGCAACTTCAAAATCGTGCCTTACGGTACCCCCGTTTACCTCAAGATTCAATTGAGGAAGGTACCTTCCTCCAATTATTAATGGAAGTTCTGCTCCGGAAGAGTAACCTGCCCATCCACTAAGTTGCCCCTTGAAAATAAGAGTTGCTGTTTTCTTTTCTAAAGAATCTGCTGCTTGTGTGTAAGCTACAGAATAACATAAAGAAAAGAATGAAAACAACAAAGCGATCTTTGACAAATATTTTAGTATGTTATTAATAAAACACATAATCATATTGTTACGTAAAGGTATTAATTCGCAATTAGCGTAACAATATTTTTCGTATTAATTTTTTTAACCTACATTTATACATATGTTTTAAATAGGGCCTAATAGGAGTCAGTCTATGAAAAACAGAATCGTAATAGTCAGTTTGATTTTAGTGGTTGTAATTACACAATCAACTGTCTGCTCAACCTCAAGAACCACAAAGCAAAACACTTCCGGAACTAACGTTACAGACATTGACGGTAATGTATATCCTATAATAATAATCGGGCAAAGAGAGTGGATGGGATCAAATTTGAAAACATCACGATATTCCGACGGTAAAATAATAGCATCAGGTACAAAAGATAGATTTTTTTCAAAGTCCGCGCAGGAACCTGCTTTTGTATGGTACAATAATGACAGTATTAATGAAAAAGAATACGGCAGATTGTACAACTATTTTGCTGTTTTGGATGAATTATTGTGTCCAATTGGGTGGCATATACCGGACGAAGAAGATTGGCAGTCAGTTGGAATTGATATAAACAACTTTAATATACAACTGGGAGGTTACATGAATCCAAACGATCTGGTATCCTTCCACCATCTTGGCGAAACCGGATTCTGGTGGAGTTCAGCATCGGTAGGCAGGAATACAGGAATGCATTTTTATATAAAAAATGAAGAAAAAAAATTTGTGCGTGGTGGCTCCCATGAATCATACTTCTTATCTGTTAGATGTGTCAGGCAGATCCATTAAATATATATATATGAGAAAGGAAATAAAAAAAATCACATATTGGGTAATACTCTTATTGTCCATTCATACACCATTTTCTGCTAAGGCATCTGTTGATACCGTTAAAACTAATAAATATGAAAAATGGGAGTTTGAAAGTGGGACATCATATTCATACCATCTTGGAGCAGCCGATATAATATACGATTACGAGAAAGGTTTGCTTAAAGATAAAAGGATTATTAGCGATATTCAAAAATATTACAAACTGGAGATTGTAAAAGAGTCATACCCAGACGCAAACTCACGTGGCAATAATTTCAGATATATTTATATAAGCAACAACAACAAGGTTGTATTGTCGGAATATAATGAGCTAAACGAAGAACAACTGAAAAAATGCAAAAATTATATTTTAACATCAACACATCCTCCAAGATATAATCTCCCCAATGGTAATCTGGGTACTGAACTATTTTATCCGGAAGATGCTCCAAAATTTCAACCGGGTTATAAGAATTTTGATTTTGAAAATAGAGTGAACACCGGATTGTTATATATCGAAGGGGCATGTCTTTTCTTCGATCCTGCCAGTGGGTATCTTATACATTGGCGCTTTTCTCCAGGTGAAATGCAGGAGGCATTTATCCGATATGCAAAATACAAGAATTGTGACAGGATTATTTCTTCAGAAACTCAAAAAAAGGAATATGCAATTAAGGCGTCAGCATCCCCAGGGGAGGTAAAGCTGGATGGATCGTCAACTGTAGAAGTAATAGCTACTTTGTATGAGTATTCCGAAGGTTCCGATAAGGCATCAATACCGTTGGTGGGAAAAATGGTGGATTTTTTAATAAATGAGCAAAATGGCATAACTCCCGGAAAATTATCCGCATCATCGGCAATTACAAATACAAACGGCCAGGCATCTGTTGTATTTACCGCTCCCGACTCAGAGCTTCTTGGTAAAGCAACCCTTCTTGTAAATACAGCAACAGTTACAGCAAAAAGTAAGGATTATAGTTGTGAGGATATGGCATATATCCGTTTTATAGCTAATAAAGGAAAGGTAACCGTGGAGCCCTCAACAGGAGGAATTACCTCCTCCAGAGGCATAGTTCCACCGGACAAGCGGTTCCCTGCCCTTATCAGAGCATATATAGAGGATGAAAATCTTAACCCTAAAACCAATTCAGAGGTAATATTCACTATAACCGGAGATAAAAATTACGGATTACTAAGGGGAGAGGATGGCAAAGAGAGCAAAAAAATTGTTTGCAAGACTGATGCAAGCGGAATTGCGGAGGTACAATATATATTTACAGACAAGAACATACCTGAAAAGCCAGTGAGTGACAGAATCGAAGTAAATTCGAAAGGGCTGGCCATGGCTTTGAATGCAGAAATTTCAATCGGTCTTAACATTGTTTTTGATTCAGTAGAGAATGGCTATGAAGGCAAGGGTGTGATAAATGCAGGTGAGGAGATACCATTGC
This sequence comes from Bacteroidetes bacterium GWF2_40_14, assembly GCA_001769195.1. Lineage (GTDB taxonomy): Bacteria > Bacteroidota > Bacteroidia > Bacteroidales > UBA932 > Bact-08. Next base: position 255,631 of record MEOK01000004.1, read on the forward strand.
GTGTTAAGATAAAGGATGCCTGGAACCCGGAGCTAGATCTGAACGAAGTTCTGAACTACTGGGGATTCGGCAACAAAACAGGCAATGATATGACATTTGTAAGACTAGAAGTGGAAAAGCTGGGTTCCGTGCCTGACTATCTACTCGACCACCTTCAGATTACCAAATACCCCGAACAGCCATTTGCAGAGATAATGAATGTTAAGAGCTTTAAAGACAAGGGAGAACTTAATATGCTCTGGATGCCGGAATCGACTCTCAAAACCTATCGGGGGTATCCCAGGATATGTCCAAAGGCAGCCGGTACAAGTTATTATGAAGCAAGAGTATTTTTGACAGATAATCAGGGGAAAGTTATTTTTCCGGTTAACCACCCTGCTTCAAAATCCTTCTTAACGGTCAATACCGGAGTAGATGCAGACAAATTTAAAATTTTCATAAATCTGAACCCATTCGGACCACATTCAAAGTATACCCAAGTATTAAGGGAGGCACTTGCATACAAATACGGTACAGTTATCTCAATTGTTGATGCCCTGGATGCCATAAACAGGGGAGATGTGGAAGGTCTTTACGGGTTGTTGTTTGGAGAGATCAAAGGAGCTATCCTCGACAAAGTAAAAAGTAAATCAGCCTTTAATGAAGAGATTGTTGAGGCCTATTCCAAAATAGCATTGGCAGAGAAGATACACTTTGATATTCTTCGAGACAGATCGGGGTATCTTGCCCAACTGGATGCCGCGGTTTTCAAACAGTTAACAAATGTTTTCAATGCCAATCCATGTCAGATTATTATTCTGACGGGGGTAGGAACACAGAAACTTTTTGAAGATCTTAAGGCAAGTCAGCCGGAAGATTCAAAGAGTGATGAAACAAAAGAAACAGCAACAATTAAAGACAAATTTAAGGTTGCAGCAGAAGTTACGGGCAAAGTAGCATCTAATACTATTAAACAGATTGGTAACGTAATACGTGGTTCCGGCAGGGAAATTCCTGTAAAAGAGGGGACTTTTGTCAATGACGACAAAAGAAAAACAGTCTCCTTCAAAAATGGAGCAACAACAATATACCTAATACCTACAGGCATGAATGTCAGATACGAGAATGCTTTCGAAATTAAGAAGTACTAATCATTTTTAAACGATTCACTCCACTTGATGACAGCAGCTTTCTGCTCATCAGACAAAACAACCTCCGGATGTGATTTTATGAATGATTTAGGAGGCATTGTTCCCTTTAAAACGACAGTGCCAATTGAGGAAGCTTTTTTTGCTTGCTTTTCCTGAGAGTAAGTATCCCACTTTGAAAAATTAAGTTTTGCCTTGGCCATTCCTCCACCATTATCCGAATGACAGGCCATGCAGGAATTTTTGAAAATTACTTTCAAATCATCCGGAATAGGATTGGGTTTTGATGTTTGTGCATTTAAAAGCAATGAGCCGGAGACAAATACCAAAGTAAATGCCGATATAAGAAACAGATAATTTTTTTTCATAACACAACTCAATTTAAAAGTATAATTGAGTCTAAATATAAGAAAAAATCAGGATTCAACATCTATCACACTTATGTCTATTCCATTCAATCGGGCTTTATAGTCGAGTTTCTGCCTGATACCGCAATATGACCAGCTTTTTAGCAGCAGAGGAACTTTCTTCCTGTTTCTCTCCTTGTCTATAAAGTTTATAAGGTTTATTGTTCCACATCTGTTCTCTATTGCATAATCGACCAGTAATTTTGTATAGGTATGAATTTTGGTGTTTAGATAATCCTTCTCTTTTTCAAGCAACTTCCCCAATGCCTGATTTTTTCGTTTGCGTCCTTTTCCTTCAGCAGAATACCTTGAATTTATTTTTGCTCTTTTTATACCAACTTGTATCTGCAACAGGCGGTGCATGAACTCCTCCTTGTTCCCTATCTCTTTCTCGAAACCGTTGAACCCGGCAATAATAGGTACTTCAGCAGATAGAACGGCATTCACATACCTGTTTTTATCCAGTTCCTTTTTATTGACAGATATGTCTATATCAATATGAAGAAAAAGCTTCTTTTTTGTATCATCAATATTAAGACAGAGATTGGAAATACGTAGCTGACCGGTAACAATATCTTCAAAAACCTTTTTATTATTGCTTTTGTCCCTGCCGAGTACAATTTTGAATGGTATACCAAAAAGAGTGAACAGAAAGCAATTTCTGACTCCATTCCAATGCAGGTTCTTAACAGATTGAACACTAAACGGAATAGGGATATTATTCCTGTAAGTATAAAGACTTGCATTGCCTTTTAACAAAGCATTTCTGGTTTCTTTATATTTTTTTGTTACCTCATGATGAAGGCAATTTGCCACATTCAGAGGTATCTTACCCTTTAATTTTTCCAATAAAAGAACCGATGATGCAGTTGACTCCATCATCGGTTCACCTTGTACGCTAATTATGCCCAGCTCTTTTTTCTGGTCATCGTTTAAAAATTTGTTATACTGTAGTCTGTCTATACTGTATAGGAATGAAAGAAGTTCATTGGCACTGTTTCTTGCCTGAAATCTCCATTCAGAAATCTGTCGCTGAAACGATCTTTTAAGCTCATTATCCTGTTCATCAACTACTATTTCGATTTTCCTTGTAATAAGCATAGTCCGATTAATTCTGTATTAGTATCAAACCTAAATTACTAACCACTGTACCTGCTGTCAAACAGCAGTTTGTGAGTGTCTTGGAGCCTCACAATAAGGGTTTACAGCTGCCCCGTTGTTTTATGATGTATAAATACACTAGTAGACATGACAATGTTTGACACAGCAAATATATATACAAAAATCATTCCAACAAATTTTTTTTGAGAGCTCTTAATAAGTATTTTGTATTAAAAGGGCTCTCTTGCTTAAAAACTGTAAGAAAGCCCTCATTTGTGATGTACTTGGCTGTTTTATTATGGCAAATCCAATACCTCGGAGGCAACGCCGAACGAGCCCGCAGTTACCCTGAAGTCAACGATAAATGTGATTTTTTTGCCAACAATCGTACTCTCGGCCATATGTCCGATATCCCATGAGGTCATACCGTAAGTTGAGTGTCTGTAACCCATTGCCTGTTTTGCAAAAGTAACCTTACCATTTGCTATTGCGAACTCTATTGGATAACCGGCATAATAGCAATCGGGAAGTCGGTAATAATCGGCTTCAATTGCTTTCTGTACAACCTGTGGCCACGAATCTTCAAAGAATTCAGAGGTAAACAGACCTGTTCCTATTGTCTGGAAGGTAAGTTTCCGCTGAGCAGTAATCTTAATGGTTTTGTAACCACCATAGGATACCTGTTCATTATTTGTAATTGCTACAGTAATGAGATATTTTTCACCACCAAAATTGTTGATGCTCGGATAGGTGAATTTCAGATATGCCTTACTCTCACCATCTGCAAAATCGAATTGTGATTTCTGAGGGGTGAATACACCACCAGTAGAATTGGTAATTGTAACAGGAACCGAAACGGCTCCTTTAGTATTGCCCCTCCACATCTCTAACTGTATTTGATTGCCATCTGCGTTAACCATGGCAAAATTAATTAGTGTAGAAGGAAACGTCGCCTCCACTCTGGTACCGGGATCATAGATTACTCGCTCCGGTTCACAAGCAGATGTTATGCAGAGGAGACCAATAATACTTGCAAGAAATAATATCTTTTTCATATATGTTTTTGATCTTTTAATGTTAATAGATTATCCCTGTTGACTTGGATTCTGGTCGGTAGTAGCATCCATGTTTTCATTACCGTCAAATTCAGACTGAGGTATCCATAGGATAAATGCAGGTGAGGCAGCATTTGTGTTTATCGTAGGAATAAGTTTAGTGTGATTCGAGCCATCGAAGTTTCTGCGGAAACCTAATCCTAATCTTTGCAGGTCGTGCAATCTTGGAATTTCACTCCAAAGTTCGATTCTTCGTTGAAACAGAATCTCATCCATTAGTGTAGTAAGGGTACCTGTAGTAGAGCTGTTAAAGGTCTTGCTGTCTGTAAAACCTGAAAGGCGAGTGGCATAATTAGAGTCTCTATTGCCTCCAACCATTGTTACATATTGTCTTGCTTCGCTGTATTTCTGCAAATGGCATGCGGCCTCTGCAGCTATGAGCATCATCTCCTCAACTCTCATAATAATGTGATCTCCTGTCTGTGCACTGACGTTCTTGTAAACAAGTTTTGTCTGGCACCAAGAACGTCTGGACCCGGTTGCAGTACCTGCACCTCCCCACTGGTCGCTGCTGAGCGGTGCTGTCCACCATCCCTTGCGTTGGTCAGTAGCTGGAATCTGGTTGTACAGCCATGAAGAGATAAGATGTCTTGCTTTGGAATAGGTACTCAGATTGTCAGCATCCATGTGATTGTATATGTCATAATTTCCCATAGCCTGATCTGTCTGGATAATTAAAGCCCACATTACATCTTTAGCAGCGGCTTCGTTAACATTCCTAATCTCAGAAAATGACGCAATAGCAGCAGAAGATTCCAAAGCCTTTTTTGCGAAGGTTAAAGCAGTGTTGTAATCTTTTTGCACAAGAGCGTGACGAGCTTTGATGCCATAAGCGACATACTTGTCTATGTGTGATTTATGCATTTGAGTTTTAGAACTGCCTTCAAGAAGGGTAATAGCTTTATCAATATCGCTATTGGCTTGGGTATAAACTTGCTGAACGGTTCCTCTAGGGTTTCCTACCGATCCGGCAACAGTTGGTTCTGTGTAAATTGGAACCCCCGGTTTGGTTGGGTTATTTTGCTGGAAGCATTGAACCAACCACATATAGCTATACGATCTTATAGCATAAGCCTGACCTACCACATAATTGGCAATAGCCTGGTCACCCGGAATTTTACCTTCCTGAGCAATAATGTAATTTGCATTTTTTATGAGTGAATAGAAGAAATTCCAGATTTGATACTGGTGACCGGCAGAACCTGAATAATCGCCCCAGGTGTCAAATGCGTAATCGTACCAGAACCATCCGGAACCAGAAGCATCCATAGGATGATCTTCTCCCATAATATCAAAAACCAGAATATAAGCAGGTAAACCCCCGTTTTCTGCACCCCATGCTGTCCTTGGGTCTCCCCAGCCACCGGTATACATAAGTCTGTAAATGCCGTTTATTGCAGCAAGCGAATTCTGAGCATCCGAAAATATTGCAGTTCCCGATACCCGATTAGTAGGGTCGGTGTTCAACATATCGGAACAACCGTTAAAAGAGAGAATCCCTACAAGTGATAATAAATATAATATCTTTTTCATTTCTAAATCCTTTAAAAATTATAAGTTAAGATTTAATCCAACAGAAATTGTCCTGGCAGGGGTATAAGAAAACCCTGTTCCGCCTGTAAAATTATATTGAGGATCCATACCTTTGAGCGCTGTAAACACATAAAGGTTATCTGCTGTCAGAGTAATTCTTGCCCCCTGGAACTTCATTAACTTCATCCATCTTGAAGGAAGGGAGTATCCCAATGTAATATTCTTGATTGCAAAGTATGATGCATCAATCAGGTCATCTGCTGTATTTGTGATTTTTGCAGAGCCATTGCTGTCGATTCTAGGAATTGATACAATATCTCCGGGCTTTTTCCATGCACTTTCTCTGTCGACATGTGCCGCCTGACCCACATAAGTATTATATAAAAGAGTACTGTAAACTCCATCAAGCATCTTTCCTCCAATTGAAAATGTAGTAAGGAAACTCAAATCGAAGTTGCCGACTCTCAAATCATTCACCCAAGATCCAAAAACCTTAGGAATACGACTTCCTGCGATATCTCTGCATTGAAGTGCCTTTGAATAGTCACTGCTGATATATCGTTCCCCGCGTACACCTTCATCGTCTTCATCCCATACCCAGTATAATTTATTTCCGGTTGCAGGGTCTATCCCAGCCGAGTGTGCCAAATAAAAGGAATTAATTGTTTCACCCTCTCTTTTAATATAGTTCCCGGAAATTATCTCAGGCTTGTCTGCAAGGTTCTTGACTTTATTCTTTACGGTGGAGCCCATTAAGGTCATGTTCCAGTTGAGCTTTCCCTTTTTAATGATATCAATGGAGAGTGTTACCTCAAAACCGCTGTTCTGCATGTTCCCGATGTTCTTTGAATAATCTTTGAAGCCAAGTGAGAGTGCCATAGGATAGTCCATAAGCATATCTCTTGTAAAACGGTTGTAATATTCGGCAGAGAAAGAAATTTTATCTAACAAACGGGCTTCGATACCCACGTTCAGATTTTCATTTTTCTCCCATTTAAGATTTGCATTTTCAAGAGAGGTTACAACAGCTCCTGGATTGGAACCATTTGGATATGCTAGTGAATAGAAAGCCTGCCATGCGTATAGAGAGCCTATATTATCATTACCTTGAACACCATAAGAGGCTTTAAGAGTAAGATTGTTTAGCCATGAAAGGCCTTTCATAAATGGTTCCTGTGAAATCCTCCAGCTTCCTCCAATTGACCCAAAGTCTCCCCAACGCACATCTTTGTTGAAACGAGAAGTCCCATCTCTACGGTAACTACCGGATAGATAAAATTTATCGTTAAAGTTATAATTCAACCGAGACAAATACGATTCAATAACATAATTGTTTGTATAAGAACTGGCATCTTGAATAGTTGTAGCAGCATCTAATTCATAAAGTCCGCCAAAAGGAAATCCGGATTTATCGCCTCTCAAATATTGATAGTTATATTTGTACAGCTCGTGACCGGCCATGAAATCAATATTATGTCTTCCAAAGGAACGGTTCCATGAAAGAATCTGATTGAATGTATAACTTAATGTCCTTTCATCCTTTATTGAAACGAAGCCATTAAGAGATTTTGAATTACCATAGTAAGGATTCCAGTATGTTCTGGTTTTCCCCAGATTGTAGTCGAACCCGAAATTTACAGAAAATTTAAGACCTTGTAGGAACCCTTCTTTAAGCCCGCCTAAATCGAAATATGTCCTTGCACTGACGTTATCGTTAGTTCCGGTATACTTGTCGTCTTTGAGGTTGGCTAAAGGGTTCCACCCCGCACTGGCACCTGCCGGACGGTCCTCACCCCAGTCGTATTTTAAGTCTCCGTTAACATCCAATACGTTTTTGCCTTCTGCATCTTTTTCGTATAATGGATATATAGGAGCCATCAACATACAGGTATAAAATACATTGGAATACGAAGAACTGCTCTCCGATGTTGTCACCAATGATAATGATGTGCTGTTTGATGAGTTGGCAGCAAAGTTTACATTAAAACCGGTTTTGAACCACTCTTTGACTTTGGAATCAATATTTGCTCGTCCCGAATAGCGATTAAAGTTTGTAGATAGTACAAGACCCTCCTCTTTCAGATAGCCTGCAGAGAACATATAATTGGTTCTGGCAGAGCCACCACTTACTGTCATCTGGTATTCCTGGCGCAGAGGCTGAGGTTCTGTGGCACTATCGAGCCAGTCTTCGTTCCACTTAAGAGTAGTGCCATCTTTAATCTTACCTGTTGTATGGTCTATAAGGTCGGTTACTGCAAGGCTGAAAGGATTGTATTTCTGATTTGCACCAAAAATTTTTGTAGCACCGGTGGCCATCTCCTGAAGTGCGGCAGCTCCTGCCAGTGAAGGAGGAGTCCCGTCGGCAATAAGTTTGTTCTTGTACATAAAATAGACATCTTCGGTCCAGCCGTATGAATCCAAGGTATTATAACGTGGAATTCCTCTGGATGCTATACCCCAATTGCCTTTGAAGCTGATCGTAACATCACCCTCCTTACCCTTTTTGGTTGTAATCATAATGACACCATTTGCACCGCGCGCCCCATAAAGGGCACCAGCCGATGCATCTTTGATAATTGTCATTGATTCAATATCATTAGGATTAATGGCATTGATTGCTCCGTCATAAGGAACTCCGTCAACTACATACAATGGTTTGTTAGATGCACTGATTGAGCCGAAACCTCGGATAACCACAGAGGCTCCTTCGCCGGGTTGACCCGATCCAGATGTAGTTTGAACACCGGTGGCTAAGCCATCCAGTGCCTTGGTTACATTGGAGATTGTTCTTTTTTCAATTTTATCTGCTTTCACTACCTGAGCAGATCCGGTAAATGATTCTTTTTTTGCTGTACCATAAGCTACAACAATAACATCTTCCAAAGCTACTGCTTCGGAGGAGAGTTGAACGTTCACAATAGTCCGGCCGTTTATTTCGGCAACAACTGTCTTCTTGCCAATAAATGTAAAGGTAAGAGACTTGCCTGTAGCGGGGACATTAATAGAATAAGTACCATCGGCATTGGTTTGCGTCGCAATAGTCATACCTGTCACAACCACTGTCACAAATGGCAGAGGGTCGCCGTCCTCGGTTGATATAACCGTTCCGGTAACTTTTTGCTGTGCATAAAGCACCGAAATGCCCATGATGACCGACAATGTCAACAAAAGGAGTTTTTTCATTTGATTGTTTTTTAGATTAATAATTTAGATTAATTTGGGTTAAGTGAAATTCTATTAGCAAATGTAGTAAAATTTTCTATTAGATTGCTATGACAAACTATAATACACCAATAATTGATATAACAACAATATGTGCAAAAAAAAACTAATCAAGATTGGAAAAAAGTTTGTTTAAAAAAGATTGGGCCATTTTCATTTCATTGGCATCGGTTCCTTTTAATGCCTGCTTCATTACAGCATTTCCTGTTTTCTTTAGTATGGGAATCAGCATTTTACCCCTATCGGTGATGTAGACATTGTATTCCCTTCTGTCTGTTGTGTTTCTGAACCTCTCAATATGAAGGTTCTTTTCCATCAGATCCAGGATTCGGGTTAAATTTGATCTGTCCTTATGTAATTTTTGGGCTAAATCTGTTTGAGTTGGGCCATCATGTTCTGATAGATATATCAAAACCGACCATTGATCACTGCTAATGTCAAGACCCGACTGCTTTAGCTTTCTGCTAAGTTCCAGTTTGAATTTCTGGGCAGTCTTATTTATTAAGAATGTAATTGATTCGTCCGGAAGGAACATACTCATAATTTAGGTTACACTTTAACAGACCCAAATATACACTTTTTTAAAAAATAAATGCAACAAGGGCAATAAAAAATTTCGTTAAGAACGATTTTCGTTAAGATTGTCATAGAACTTATCAAGAAGCTGGCTTATAGCCTCCATTTCATTTCCCGGCATATCTTTGCAGGTTTTTGCTACAGCAGGACTGATATTATTTGAATTATCTTCTAAATCGAAGATGTAATGGATAATATTATCAGCCAAAGGACAACAACATAAGTCATCATTAGTTTTTTTTGCGAATTTTTTTGTATCTGCATTCATTTGAAGGAGTATCATTTGTTTTTTTTATTTGATATTTTAATGTTGCAAAAAATTCAAGTTTTCATTTAGTTATTTCCACTTCTGTATATAAGATCGTCCAGATTTAGGATACCCTAAAAAAAATAAAGTTTTTCTGAATACTAGACGAGGAGATGAGCAAAAAAGTTGCATCTGCGGAATATAATTATCGGAAGACATAAAAAAATTGGAAATATCAAATATTTTGTTATAACTTTATATCCCTTTGTCCTTGAAATGATTTAGTGATTTGAAAAATTGCCGTAGGAGTTGCATTTCATCACATTTGGCGCTACAAAAGACATTTTTGAAATGCTAAATATGGAGTTTATGAAAAAGTTTTCAGACAGATCCAACTTACTGTTGCTTCTTTTTTTAATTTTTTGGATTACACAAAGTTGTGTAAATCTAAACCCGACAGACACTTCTGATATGAATTCAGGAGTAATTCCAAAAGACTTCGACTGGAAAACCATCAAGGAGCTATCTTGTACAGTTAAAGTTACCTCCACCACAGGAATCGCAGACAATACGATTCGTGTAATCAAAATATTCAATAGTTCACAGATGGACCAGGGATCACTTGTCGCGAGTGGCGCTGCAACACCGGCATCACCATTTGTCGTAAAAATCTCGCTTGCAACTACTGTTCCTGCGTTGTATATCCAAGAGTTATTACCGGACGGTTCTAAAGCACTTAAAGTGATAGATGTAAAGGAATCTACACTGATGGTAACATTTGCAGCTCCTATTGTCACTAATGTCCCTGCTCCTTCTAATTCATCATTCATAACTGCAAATGTTCCTGTAGATAATGATGGCGATGGAGTTGCTTCATTTTTTGATGTGGATGACAATGACGCTTCAGTAGCCTTTGTCTCTTATTTTCCATCTGAAAGCACATGGGGAACATATGTGTTTGAAGATATGTGGCCGGTAAAGGGCGATTACGATCTGAATGACCTTGTTCTGGCTTTCAGGATATCGTACTATACAAACGCACTAAACCTTGTTTCGCGGTTCAGGCTTGATTACAATATGGAAGCAGCCGGCAGTACTTACAGTATTGGTGCAGCATTTCAGTTGAATCTGGTAGCTGCGTCAAACGTTCAGACTATTGCCGGACAGTCTCTTACAGGCACATCTCCTTTCCAGATTGAGGCAAATGGCACAGAGAATGGTGTAATACAAGCTGTCATACCACTGTTTAACAATCAGAAAGACGTAGTAGCCTATACAGAATTCCTTAATACTGTAAGTGGCGAAAATATTGCAACTGCCGACCAGTATGTATCCATTAATTTCATAACACCTTTTCAACAGGCAGATATAGCAATGAGTGCTTTCAATATGTTCATTGTGGCCAATGGGAGAGGGCGAGAGATACATCTGCCTGCTTATACCGGCACCTCAAAGTTTGATGCTTCGCTGGCAGATGGTTATACTCTTTTTCCGGGTGATATGTTCAAGAACAGTGATGGGATGATGTGGGGTATTATGATTCCAAGACAATTCTCATACCCCGAGGAACGCTGTTCAATAGTGAATGCATACAACTTCTTCAGCGACTGGGCTACCTCAGGTGGTGTGAACCATGATGACTGGTACTTGCCAACTCTTTTGAACATGAATATAGAGAAGATTTATCAGTTGTAAAAATACTTCAGGCATTTATTTTAATTTATGCTTTAGTGTCAGAATTCAAAACCAACTCCACTTTTGGAAACGAAGGAATATAATAAATTACGGGAGTGTCGAAACAATTAAAGACTGATAAAAAGTTGTATTTCAACTAATTATCAGTCTTCTTTGGTGCCCGGAACAGGACTCGAACCTGCACAACCTTGCGATCACTGGTCCCTGAAACCAGCGTGTCTACCAATTTCACCATCCGGGCGAGATTCCGGCGAGGGTAGTTGATCGACCGGAGTGCAAAAGTAAATAAAATTCTTAAATTTGTTCGGATTTCAAAATAAATAAGATGAAAAAAATACTTTCAATTTTATCGGCAGTTCTTTTTCTGTTCTCCTTTGGTAAAGCAAGTGCAGAAGAGGCTAGATTACTCAGGTTTCCGGATATCAATGGTGATAAGGTTGTCTTCTCTTATGCGGGAGATATATATATAGTCAACTCAGCCGGAGGTGTGGCGCGCAAGCTTACGTCGCACATTGGTTATGAGATGTTCCCGAAATTTTCTCCTGATGGCAAAACGATTGCCTTTTCGGGTCAGTATGATGGAAATACAGAGATATACATTGTGTCTGCAGAGGGGGGAGAGCCACACAGGCTTACTTTTACTGCCACATTGGGCAGAGATGACATTGGCGACAGAATGGGGCCGAACAACATAGTGATGGATTGGACCCCTGGCGGAAAGAGTATTCTTTACAGAACACGTTCATATACTTTCAACGACTTTACGGGGCAGCTGATGACAGTCCCTGCAACAGGCGGTCTTTCACAGGCGGTGCCATTAAAGAACGGGGGTTTTGCCACATATTCGCCCGATGGCAAAAAGTTGGCATACAACTATATATTCAGAGAGTTCCGCACCTGGAAACGTTATACAGGAGGCATGGCCGACGATATCCGCATTTTCGATTTTGATACAAAAAAGTCGGAGAAGATAACTGACAATGTGAATCAGGATATTATTCCAATGTGGTCAAAGGATGGCAAAACCATCTATTATGCATCGGACAGGGACAATTACATGAACCTCTATGCATATGATATAAATACAAAAAAGACAGAGCAGCTTACAAAATACAGGGAGTATGATGTGAAATTCCCTTCAATAGGTGAGAATACAATTGTTTACGAAAACGGAGGATACATTTGCAAGTATGACACAAAAACTGCGAAAAGCGAGAAGCTGACAATTCAGATTAACAATGACCAAGCGTACTCGCGTCCTGAGTGGAAGGATCTTTCAAAAGGAGTCCGCTCAATGTCAATCTCTCCAAACGGTGAGCGACTTCTTGCATCGGCAAGGGGAGATATCTTCTCTATTCCTGCCAAAAACGGAATTACCTATAATCTGACAAACTCTTGCGGAGCAAACGACAAGAATGCCGACTGGGCCCCTGACGGCAGCGGTTTTGCCTATATTACTGACAAAGATGGAGAGTTCAACATCTACTTCAGGGATAATAAGACGGGGAAGGAGAAAAAGCTCACTAATATAAAAGGATATATTTTTGGATATGAGTGGTCGCCCGATTCTAAGAAGATTGCATGGAGCGAGAAGAAAAACACCTTTAACTTGCTCGATGTTGCAACAGGAGAAAATCAGCTCATTGAGGAGTCAGAAGTTGGCCCTATAAACGATTATGCATGGTCGCCGGACAGCAGATACATAACCTTTACCCGCCCGGGTAAGGAGATGAGTGTTGTAATGGTATATGATGTAAAGGAGAAGAAAAAGATTCAGATTACAGATGAGTGGTACGATTCAGGCTCTGCGAACTTCAGCAAGGATGGCAAGTACCTTCTTTTCGTATCGGCAAGGACATTCAATCCTACCTACAGTTCTACAGAGTGGAACCACTCATACAACAACATGAACAAAATCTACATTCTGCCAATAGTCAAAGATGCAGATGTTCCTTTTGCACCAAAAAACGACACAGTGGCTTTGATAAAAGCAGTTGCGGAAGAAAAATCTGATAAGGAGAAACCCAAAGCAGAAAAAACCGGCGCAGCAAAAACGGTTGTAACGGACAAACTGGCAACTGCCGATAAATCGGCCACTGCAGATAAAACGACTACAGCCGACAAGTCAAAAGACGTTCAGTATAACTTTGAGAATATAGCATCCAGGATTATAGAATTGCCTGTAGAGGCAGGCGAGTACAGGGGTATTCACATGATTGGTACCTCAGTTTACTACAACTCAAGAAGAAATACGTCGATGTTTGATTTAGAGAGTAAAAAGGAGACAGACTTGCAGGCTACCATCATGTTCGGCCCGGGTTACAGAAAGGCTCTCGCAATCTCGGGAACATCGACACAGATAATTGATATTCCAAAAGCTCCGGTAACCATAAGCAAGGCAATTTCTCTTGCAGGTGTAAAGAAGCTTGTCAATTACAGAGAGGAGTGGATGCAGATCTACATCGAAAGCTGGAGACAGATGCGTGACTTCTTCTATGCTAAAAACATGCATGGAGTGGACTGGGACAAAGTTTATAACAGATATAAGCAATTGGTTCCTTATGTGAACCATCGTTCTGACCTTTCATACATAATTGGAGAGATGATTGGTGAGCTGAATGTGGGCCACGCATACTCTCAAAACGGTGAGCACCCCGAAGCTGCCAGAATTCCTATGGGTCTTCTGGGAGCACGCTTTTCTAAAGATAAGTCGGGATTCTTTAAGGTTGACAAGATAATTGCCGGAGCTAACTGGAGCAAAGAGACCCGATCACCTTTGACAATGCCGGGTGTTGATGTTAAGGAGGGAGATTATATCCTTTCAATAAACGGCAGGTTACTAAATGAGACTGACGATATTTTTGAATACCTCATTGGGACAGCGGGCAGTATTGTGGAGATGGAGGTTAATTCAAAGGCCGATTTTGCTGGAAGCAGAAAGATACTGGTTGAGCCGTTGACCGATGAATCGAAGCTTTATTACTACAACTGGGTTGAAAACAACATCCGCAAGGTGAGTGAGGCCACTAATGGCGAGGTTGGTTATATTCATATTCCTGATATGGGTGTACCAGGGCTCAACGAATTTGTCAAACATTACTATCCGCAGCTGGGCAAAAAGGCGCTCATTATTGATGACCGCGGTAATGGCGGGGGTAATGTCTCTCCTATGATTATCGAGCGTCTGCAGAGGACAATCACCTACTTCTCCATGCATACTAACCAGAAGGAGGGTGATGTCAATCCTGTTGGCACATTCCATGGGCCTAAGGTATTGCTGATTAATGAATATTCGGCTTCTGACGGGGATCTTTTCCCTTACAGGTTCAAATACAACAACCTTGGAACAGTAATAGGAAAAAGAACTTGGGGAGGGGTTGTTGGCTACAGTGGTACAGTTCCTGTTGTTGACGGCGGTTCAATAGTCACCCCTTCGTATGCACCATTTGCAGCAGACAGCAGTGGCTGGATTATCGAGGGCAAAGGGGTTACCCCGGATATTGACCTTGGAAACGACCCTTACAAGGAGTTCATGGGTGAGGATGAGCAGCTGAACAAGGCCATTGAAGTTATCAAGCAGCAAATGAAAGATTACAAATACAAATCAAAGGCAATTCCTCAGTTCCCGGACAAGGATAACCGTTAAAAGACAAAACTATGTTTGATTTTCTGGATACGTATCTATATCTGTTGCCATTTATAATTTTTTTCGGAAGGATATGTGACGTATCCTTAGGAACATTGAGAATCATATTTGTCTCCAAGGGAGAGAAGTACAAAGCGCCAATTATTGGTTTCTTTGAAGTTCTTATTTGGATTGTTATAATATCGGAGATCTTTGCCAGGGCAAACGACATAACGGCATATATTTCATATGCAGCCGGTTATGCAACGGGAAACTATGTTGGTATAATGATTGAGCAGCATATAGCTTTTGGAATTGTGCTATGCCGAGTCTACACTAAAAAGAGTGGAAGGGAGCTGGTTGCATTGTTGAGCCAGGCCGGTTACGGAGCTACAACCCTGCAGGGGATGGGCTCTCAGGACAAAGTGGATATTGTTGAGGCTGTTGTGGACAGGAATGCAATGAAAAAGGTTGAGAAGATTCTGACTGAATATGATTCTGAGGTATTTTTTGTAACTAAGGATGTAAGAGCAAGGCAGCGTGGAATATTTCCGAAATCAGAAACATTGCTGTCTCGCTGGAGACAAGGTAAATAAAGTCAGATGTATGGCAGGTATTTCAGAATCACTCGGTAGAATTATTGATATATGGATTAAACCCTTTGAGGTAGTATCCATTCTGGAGCATGGTAATGGTCTTATCAACAGCACTTACAAAATTGAAACTAAAGGAGAGGAGAATCCCGATTTCATACTGCAAAAGATTAACCACAATATTTTCAAGGATGTTGACGGACTGCAGGATAACATTATTATGGTTACTGACCATATAAGAAACGGGCTTATAAGGGATGGAGTGAAGGATATTGACAGGAGGGTGCTTACGCTTCATTATCTGAACCTTGAAAATAATTATAAGGGTAAAGATGAGAGTCGTCTCTCCTGGTATAAAGATGAGGAGGGGGGATGTTGGAGGATATTCAAGTACATTCCCAATACCCGCTCTTATGATAAGATGACCAGCCCGGCAATGGCAGAGTTGGCAGGAAGAGCATTTGGCAATTTTCATAAACAACTAAGTGATTTTGACGGGGAGTCTCTCTGTGAGGTGATTCCGGGGTTTCACAACACCCCAATGAGAATTGAAAACCTGAGAAAGAGAGTTGCTGCCGACCCGGTTGGCAGGTTGAAGGATGTTAAGGCCGAGGTGGAGTTTCTTTTAAGCAGGGCAGGGGAGTACTCAAAGATTGTTGAAATGGGAGATGCGGGACTCATTCCAAAAAGAGTGGTCCATCAGGATACAAAGTTCAACAATGTACTTCTGGATATGGAAGATAACATACTGTGTGTCATAGACCTTGATACAGTAATGCCCGGCTATATCTGTTATGATGTGGGTGATGCAATCCGTACAGGCGCAAACAAGGGTTTGGAAGACGACGAGAATCTCGACAATGTGGAATTTGATGCTGATATTTACAACGGCTTCATAAAGGGATTCACAGCAGAGACTCACGATATGCTCACCCCGGCAGAGGCAGACACACTTGCTTTCGGTCCGCGATTACTGACATACGAGCAGGCTGTCCGTTTTCTGGATGACTACATAGACGGTGATAACTACTACAAATGTCGCAAGAACTATCCTCAGCACAATCTCGTAAGAGCCAGGGCGCAGATAAAACTTCTGCAGAGCATGGAGAAACACTATGACGCAGTTTGAGGCAACTTGCTAATCATGAGTTACATGCAAAAACTCCCTTGAAGTTTTTACACCGGCTAATTGTAATAAGTCACCTGCTGAAGTCTCTTCCAGGCGCCTCTTGTGAAATCGGGGACCTTGACAGGCTTGCTGCCGTTATTTACGGAGATACGGCTGAGTTCCACTATTGAGCTCCACTCTGCCGCATCATATACATCCTGATCGAGCGGAAGACCCTTGCGCAGACAATAGATAAGGCGGTAGTCCATTATGAAATCCATTCCACCATGTCCGCCAACCTCCCGTGCTTTAGCACCCACCTCTTTAACAATAGGGTGTTCATATTCTGCGAGCAGCTTCTGCAGTTTTTCTTCTGACAGATACTGATGGGCATTTGGCTCAAGAGCTATACCAAGCTTAGGGTACTTCTGGGCAAACCCCTTAGTACCACTTACCATGTGTATTCTGCTATATGGACGAGGGCTGGTGACATCATGCTGAATCATAACTGTCTTCCCTTTTGCAGTTTTAATCATGGTTGTGTTATTGTCTCCTCTTGTATAGCTCTTTTTGCCCAACTCAGAATCTTCACCGAATTTCTCTTTTGCTGCAATACTCATCCCGAACTGGTTTGTCGACATAGAAACAAGATAGTCCATTTTGTCACCCCTGTGAATGTTCATTATGTGGCAAACGGGCCCGAGTCCGTGAGTTGGATATAGATTTCCATTCTCTTTCTCATTGTGTTTCAGCCTCCACATGTTCCAGTATCCGGTTGTGTCGTCGAAATTAAGAAATCTGAGGTCATGAATGTAAGCTCCCTCGGTATGAACAATCTCTCCGAAAAGACCCTTTTGTGCCATGTTAAGTGTAGCCATCTCAAAGAAATCATAGTTGCAATTCTCAAGCTGCATACAGTGGCGCCTTGTCTTTTCTGCAGTATTTACCAATTGCCAGCACTCTTTAATTGTAAGAGCAGCAGGAACCTCGGTGGCGACATGTTTGCCATGTTCCATTGCGTATACTGCTATCGGTGTATGAAGGTCCCAGTGGGTGCAGACATATATTAGGTCAATATCATTCCGTTCGCAGATTTTCTTCCAGTCTTCAACATCTGTGTATTCGTCAGCCTTTGGGAAACCTCTCTTTTTAAGAGTTTCCTGCGCATCCTTCACCTTTTCCGGAACGATGTCGCAAATAGCGACAATCCTGACCCCCTCAATATAAGTGTATCTGTTTACAGCCTCGGAGCCCCTCATTCCCAAACCTATTATAGCCATTCTTACAGTGTCCAGAGGAGCACAACGGAGCTCAAGTACATCACGCCGGCTCTGGGCCGTTGAAGAATTAAAGGAAGTAAGGGTAAGAGTTAGCAGCATTATGAGTGTTGCAGGTAAAAACATTTTCAGAATAGTTTTCATAGTTGTCGTTGGTTTTGGTTTACGAATTTAATTATTTCCACTGATATACTATATATAACACCTAATAAGGGAAAAATCGTTATATTTATTTTAAATTTATTTTCAAAATCATGAAAAGAAAATATTCCAAAGCAGGAACCGTAATTATATTATTTGTATTACTGACAACCCTCTATTCATGCAAACCAGAAAAAGATAGTTCGTATCTGGAGGAGATGACAGTATATGAACTTCAAAAGGGCTACCGTGAGGGAAAGTTCACAATCAGAGATGTTGTGGAAGACTATCTTAAAAGGATAGAATCCATAGACAAAAATGGTCCAGAACTCAACTCTGTCATATGTGTCAACCCACATGCAATAAAAATTGCAGAAGAGCTTGATAAAGAGATGTCGGAGGGTAAAATAAGAGGTCCTTTACATGGAATTCCGGTAATCCTCAAAGACAACATCGATACACGTGATTCTATGCCTACAACTGCGGGGGCAACGGTACTAAGGAACTCATATGTCAAGAAAGACAGCTGGGTAGCAAAAAAACTCAGGGAGGCAGGTGCAGTAATTATTGCAAAATCAAATCTAAGCGAATGGGCCAACTTCAGGGCAAACCTCTCATCAAGCGGATGGAGCGGTGTTGGAGGACAGACAAAGAATCCTTACATAACCGACAGGAACCCTTGTGGTTCAAGCTCAGGTTCAGGGGTTGCTGTATCGGCAAGCTTATGTGCCATTGCAATAGGTACAGAAACAAACGGATCAATAGTTTGTCCATCCAACAATAACGGTATAGTAGGGCTCAAACCTACAGTCGGGCTCATCAGCCGGTCAGGAATAATACCGATTTCATTTACTCAGGACACACCCGGGCCCATGGGCAGATGTGTTGAGGATATCGCAATAACGCTTGGTTTGCTCACGGGTATAGACTCTGCGGATTCAAAGACATTTGCCTCTGAGGGAAAATTCATGACGGATTACACGAAACATCTTAAGAAAGAAGGATTAAAAGGGAAGCGCATTGGCCTTATAACAAATGTGTCGGGGTTCCATTTTAAGGTGGATAGCCTGATGAAGGCAGCTGTGATGTTTATGAAAAGTGCAGGTGCAGAAGTTGTGGAGATATCGTATCCAATTCCTCGTGAAATAAATGCGGCCTCGTTCCAGGTTATGCTATATGAATTCAAGGATGGGCTAAACAAGTATCTTGCAACGCTGGACAGCAGTGTTCATGTGAAGAGTCTGGCAGAGCTCATTGAGTATAATAAAAAAGACTCAGTGGAACTTCGCTACTTCGATCAGCAGCTGTTGGTCATGGCTCAGGAAAAGGGTGATATAAACTCTCCTGAATATATTGAACTTCTTGGAGAGATGTTAAAAGGAATACGGGAAGAGGGTATTGATAAGGTGATGGATCAGAACAAACTTGATGCACTGATAGCTCCTACAGGTGCCCCGGCATGGAAAACCGATCTTATAAACGGAGATAATTTTCTTGGCAGCAGCTCTTCGTATGCAGCAATTTCCGGTTATCCGGCCATAACAGTTCCAATGGGTTTTATTGATAAAATGCCGGTTGGAATATCATTTTTTGGGCGGGCATGGAGCGAACCACTGCTTATAGAAATTGCCTACTCATATGAGCAGGGTACTAAACATAGAAGAAGTCCCCAATATCTTGACAAATAAAAGCCGCAATGATTTACAAAATTACCACCCTTATGATTGGCCTGTCTCTTTTGGGGCAGGTTGTACTGACCGATGAAATGACACTTGATAAGGCAATCCAGATTGCTTTGTTGAACAACAGGGAGTATAATGCCTACAAGCTTAAGCTCGACCAAAGCAAAGCACTTTTATCATCGGCCTTTTCTCTGGACAAGACAAATTTTTTCGTGGGATATGACCGTAACAATGTTGCTGATAACGGCTATCCTTTGAATATAATCGGGGTTGAACAGAGTTTTAGTTTCCCAACAGTATATTCCGCACAATATCAAGTGAATAAATCTAGCATTTCTATGTCCGAAAAGGAGCTTGAACGCCAGAAATTGTTTTTGACGATGAATGTATCAAAAGCCTACTATAAACTCATTTATCTGATGAATAAAGAGATGCATTACAAGATTCTTGATTCTTTATATAGAAACTTTGCTTTGGATTCTGAGTCAAAATTCAAGAGAGGAGATATTGGAAATCTGGAAAGGATGAATGCAAATGCCAGATATCAGCAGGTTAAGCTATCGTTGAACAGTCTTAAGTATGAGAAGGAGGAGGCTTGTCAAAGGCTGAATTTGCTTTTACATGCAGAAACACGGATAATGGTTCCTTATGAGCCACTCAGAGAACTGGAGCTCCACGAGACAGATTTAGAGAGCGACCCCGGCCTTCAATATCGAAAACTTGAGACACAACAGCAAAAAGAGTTGGTTAAGCTGGAAAAAAACAGACTCCTGCCAGATATAAGCCTGACTTTCTATAACGGAACAAACAGGTTTGCGGATGCACAAAATTACAGGGGATATGAGATTGGTATATCTGTACCTCTGTTTTTTGCAGGTGATAAATCAAGAATTAAAGCTACAGAGATAGGGGTGGCCATATCTAAAAACATGGAGGAGAACTACTTGATAGATATTAATCTTAAAATTGCAAAACTAAAAAGCGAATTAAAGAAATACAGGGAGTCTCTGGATTACTACCATACCACCGGCCGCGCATTAAGCAGCGAGATAATAACATCTTCCCAAAAGAGCTATAAGATGGGCGAAATTGACTCATATCAGCTTGTGCAAAGTATGGAAAATGCAATGATTATTGAGGTGGAGTACATAGACTGGCTTATGCAGTATAACGATATAGTATTGGAGTTGAATTATCTAACAATGTAAGTTTTGTATTGAACAATGGAGTACTTAAAATATGGAGAGAAGGAACTCAATCATCTGAGATCCAATGACAGGCAGCTTGGAGAGGTAATTGACAGGCTTGGGTTCCTTGAGAGACCCTTTACACAAGATTTATTTGTGGCTCTAGTTGAGAGTATAATCTCCCAGCAGATATCGAGCAAGGCAGCAATGACGGTAACTAAAAGAGTATATGAGCTTCTTGGTGAGATAACCCCGGAGAATATTGCTATGACAAACCACTTCCATATACAGAAGTGTGGAATGTCGCTCAAAAAGGCAAGTTATATTAAAATTGCGGCCGATGCCATACTAAGTGGCGTAATTAATTTAAGCGAATTTGCAGGAATGAGCGACCAGCAAGTAATTGATAAATTGACTATTTTACCCGGAGTAGGAGTTTGGACAGCAGAAATGCTGATGATATTCTCGCTGCAAAGGCAAGATGTGCTTAGCTTTGACGACTTGGTTATTCGTAGGGCAATGTCAAAAATTTATGGGATAAAAGAGATTGACAGGGAAACATTTGAGATGTGCAGAAAACGGTATTCACCCTATTGCTCTGTGGCATCTCTCTATCTTTGGGAAGTGGCCGAAAATTAAACCCGCAAATTTCTCTGCGGGTTTAACATCGAAACCAAACCTAAATATCTATAATTTGAAATGCCTATATTTTATAGTTATTACTGCCTGCAAATATTCTGCCACACTACCATTATTTCGGTTCAAACACAAAGGTCATGCGGTTTTTTCCGTCATATAGTTTCTTTGCAAAGTTCTGAAGACTTTTTGCATTTACTGTGCTTAGTAATTTTTCCTCTTGATCCTGGAACAAGATATTATCCTGCAATGAATTGGAGATAGCAGACGTCCATGAAAACTTTTCTTTTAGTCTGTCCTGATAAACCTTGTCAAGATAGAGCTTCACTTCGTTGATTTCCTTCTCTGTAGGTCCACTCTTTACAAATGTCTCCAACTCTTTTTGCAGTACAACTAAAAGATCATCTACAAGCTTAGGATCTGTGTCAAACTCAATTGCAATCTGTGCAATATTTTCCGGGTATCTTATCAGATCATAAGTTACACCAACATGGTAGGTTGCTCCCCTTGCTTCACGAATCTCTTTCATGTACCTTTCTCCCATTATATAGGTAAATACTTTCGCGTTTACATAATTGGAAGCGTTGTAATCCATTTTGCTATGATAGTATCTGGTAATAGTAGCTTTTGAGCTTAAAAGATTTTCTCCTTTGTATCTCAATTGAATATCACCTGAGTTAAGTTTAGGCTCTCTGAATATTACTACCTGACAACATGCACTTTTTGTTTCCGGTCCAGTGTTTGTTACAGAAGCTATATATCTCTCTATCATAGGTTTTGCCTCTTTTGCAGAAAGTGGGCCTGAGAATACGAAAGTAAAACCATCTGGATTGCCAAAAACAGTTTTATAAAGATCCATCAATTTTGCTGCAGTAATGCTATTTATATACTCTTTTGTGAACTCCTCCTTAAATGGATAGTATGAATACCTCAGACTTTTGATTGAATCAACAAAGAAATCATGCGATTTCTTTGGTTCTGCCAGATTCTTAAGCAATCTGACCTTAAGGTTCTTTATGTCTCTTTCATCTACGCTTATCTCTGTGAAGTATAGGTTGAGTAGTTTAAAGAAATCCAGTGAATCCTTAACCTCAAACGTGCCGGTCATCTCTGTGAATCTGTGAGCAAAATTCATTTTGACTGCTATTGTCTTGCTTTGTAACCACTTATTAAGTGCCTGTTTGTTCAAGCCGTTAACAATATAGGATTGGGCGAAAGTTTCCAGAAGTTTTATGTCCAGGAAATTCATATCCATTGAATAGCCGCCTTTTTTAAATACTTTTAAATTGACGTTTTTTTCACCGTTACGGTCTTCCTTCCAAATTACTTTTGCTCCATTATCAAGAGTCATTTCAAGGGT
Source organism: Bacteroidetes bacterium GWF2_40_14 (assembly GCA_001769195.1). GTDB lineage: Bacteria > Bacteroidota > Bacteroidia > Bacteroidales > UBA932 > Bact-08. Next base: position 278,263 of record MEOK01000004.1, read on the forward strand.
GGAATCAATTTGTCTGCCAGACGCGAGTTTAATATCGTTGTTTGTAAGAACTCTTGATTCAACAACAGCAACAGGTTCCGGGTTTTTCTTGAATACCATCCCTTTTTTGCTCACTGGAATAAAACGCTCGGTCTCTGTATTTGAAACCTCTTCTACTGCTTTTAATACCTCATCTTCTGTTGGAAGAAGATTCTTGTCGCTTTCTGGCATTACAAAAACAATAATGCGGTTTTCTCTGGTAAGGAACCTGGGCAGCGCAGCGTTAAAATCTTCAAATGTGATTCGCTTAAGACACTCTTTTGATGTTTTGTAATAATCGAGAGTTGTAATCAATGGGGTTTGTCTCGTGAAATTTTCCACTGCTGCACTTACAAAATCTACACTCTTTGGCTCTTTCGTTCTGTTGTAGTTTGTCTCAAGCTGACGGTTTATTCGTAGCATGGCACTTGCAAACTCCTCTTTCTCCACACCATGCTGTCTTACTTTTTCAATTTCTGTCAATACCCCTTTTACGGCTTTTAACATATCCTTTTTGTCGTTAGGGATAGATGTGACAACAAATGTCTTCATTGCATAGTTGATTGATCCCAGAACCGGAATAGCAACTTTGAAGCACGAGTCCTCTCTCTCTGCAGCAGCTAACATTCTCTCTTTGAAAACCTCAAGAAACAGATTGTGAGTAAGCTCTTCATAGAGAGCCTGATTGGTTTGTCTGGCATCGCTGCTGAGGTTCGGGATTTTAGTAGTTATCCTTATAGAGAATACTTTACTCTCCGGGTCCGTAACATATCCAACAATCGGCTTTGCGTTAACAGGTATTGCATAAATCTCTCTAGGGGCAGGATTTACAGCTTTGGGAATAGAAGAAAAACGTTTGATTATTCTTTGTTCCATCTCTGCGACATCTATGTCACCAACCACTACGATTGCCTGCAGATCTGGTCTGTACCATTTATGATAATATGAAATAAGTGTTTCAGGAGTAGCCTTGTTTATAATCTCGGGCAGTCCTATCACATCCCTCTGTGCAAATCTGGACCCGGTTTGCTCATACTTGAAAAATGCCTTCATCATTCTGGTACGTGCATCGTCTCCTCTTCGCCACTCTTCGCGTATTACGCCTCTCTCTGCCTCAATCTCCGCAGGTTCGCAAGATATGTAGTACGACCAGTCGTGAAGTACAAGAAGGGCCGAATCGACAACTGAGGATCTTATCATAGGAACCGAAGAAAGATTGTACACCGTCCTGTCCATAGAGGTATATGCGTTTATGTTTGCACCAAACTTGACTCCGATGCCGGCGAAATACTCAAGAAGTTTCTTCTTTGGAAAATTCTTGGTTCCGTTGAAGGCCATATGTTCCAGAAAGTGTGCAAGTCCACGTTGGTTGTCATCCTCTTGCAGAGAACCTACGTTATGGATTATGAAAAATTCTGCTCTTTTGGCAGGGGTTGTACTTTTGCGGATATAATAGGTGAGTCCGTTTTCCAACTTACCAATCTTGAACTCTTTATCTGTCGTTAAAAGGTCGCTTGCTCTGAATTCCTGAGAGTAAGTAAAGTGCACACCCATTAAAAGGATGAGTGTGCATATTGTTTTGTTTATAAGTCTCATTATTTAATCAGTTTCATCTCCTGTATGAGGTGGTTTGCCTTGGCATATTTCTCGATTACCCATAGAACATAGCGAATGTCTACGCTTACCGTCTTGTTGTATTCCGGGTGGAAATAGGCATCAGAAGCTAGTGACTCCTTGTTTCCGTCAAATGCAAGTCCTATAAGCTCTCCTTTAGCATTTAATACCGGGCTTCCTGAGTTTCCGCCGGTAATATCGTTGTTAGAGAGGAAATTCACATACATCTTACCTTTCTCGCCATAATTGCCCCACTCTTTGGATTTTAAAAGTTCCAGAAATTCAGGCTTTGCGTGAAAGTCATATACATCGGGATTATACTTGTCCCAGATTCCCTGGGTGGTACTTTGTGCGCTGTAATAGATTCCATCAGAAGGATTGATAGGACCAACGGTTCCGTATGTCAACCTCATGGTTGAGTTTGCATCGGGATACTGTACTACATTTTTAGCCAGGTTCATCTGATAAAATGCTCTTATATACTGCGTTTCAAGAGAGAAAATATCTTCTTTCCCAACAACTTTGCCTTCTGCTTCGTTAAAAGGATTCATATTAGTAGACTTGGTAAGAAGCGTCATAGGATCATCTGTAAACAGAGAAGTTGGTTGGTTGCTCTTGACTGCTTCCCTGAACTTGTCGGGATGCATAAGTATGGAGTTATTAAAACAATACTCTGCAATGGCTTTTGAGTCACCATTGTATTTTACATACATTGCATTCAGGTACTCTCCCCAGAACTGTTTAGGAACATTCTCCAGAAATTCCTTAACCTGATATATAAGAAGATCTTTCTCGACTCTCATATCACTTTGAGCAAATCCTTCTTCTACAGATTGAATAAAGGATTTGTATATTGGTGTGCCAACTCTCAAGGTATCCAAATTGTCTCTTGTCTGAGCTGTTTTAAGTGAATTACATCTGTTACCCAGATAGATAAATCCGTTTCCGGAAACAAGTGTCTCCCTGAAATACTGCAATGCACTTGCAACTCCTACGGTACCTTTATATCTTACTGATAGCTTCTCAAGAAGGTTCCCCCATTTTTTAACTCTTTCAGGGTCCTGGTTTATCCACTCCTGGAGCTCCTTTTCTTGTTGTTCCTTTATACTTACAACACCGTAACGACGGAAATTGTAAACCTCACCTTGCCATAGTTCCCATACATTACTGATGCCGAAATACTGGTCGGCATATATTAAACGGACCTTAGGATCTGCATCCATCCATCTTTTCATGATGTTCAGCTTCTCTCTCCTCAGTTCTACAGAGATTGGGTTGGTAACTTTCTCTTTCTGATTGATTCCAAATGAGTTGTTGTATCTGTTTGTTCTTCCGGGGAAACCAAGAATCATTGAAAAATCGCCCTCTTTTACTCCCTTTGTAGAAATTGACAGTACTTTCTTAGGTGTCATAGGAACATTCTCCTTTGAGTATTTTGCAGGCTTTCCGTCTTTCCCGGCATATACTCTGTAAAGAGCAAAGTCACTTTTATGCTGGGGCCATTCCCAGTTGTCAGTTTCACCGCCGTATGCAGCTACTGATACAGGAGGGGCTCCAACCAGTCGGATGTCGGTATATACTTCATAATAATACAGATAGTATTTTGAACCTCTCCACATAGACATAAGCATTGTCTCCATTCCGGAAATCTTGTTGTACTTCTCTTCAATTACAGATGAGACTTTTCTCATTCCGGAAGGCAGCTTTTTGGCAGCCAGTGAGTCGGAAGTTGCCTTAACCTCGTCGGTGGCATCTACCACTTTTCTTAGAAAATATACAGATTTTCCTGCAATCGGAACCTCTTCTGTCCTCTTCATTGCCCAGAATCCATCTTCAAGATAATTCTTTTCCGGAGTACTAAGAGCATGTATGTCACCATATGCACAGTGGTGGTTTGTTATCAAAAGACCCTCTTCAGATATTATACTTCCGGTACAACCAAAATCCAGGGCAACTACTGCATCACTTATTGCAGCACTATTCTCGTCGTAAATTTGTTTTGGATCTAATTTGAGACCCTCTTTCTGCATCTTTTTGGTAAGATTTTTATCAAGAAGATTAACAAGCCACATTCCTTCGTCTGCTCTCGATATTTGAAATACTGAGAGTAGGGTGATAAGTGTGACAAATTTCATTAAATTTCTCATAATATTTATTTTGCTGATTGTTTGCTAATTGTGGCCCCTTTCTTTGAGAAGGTTATTTTAGGGTCAATCTGAATGATTTCTCCTTCACTCGATACTGAGGTCCATTTTTCCTTTGTCAGAACGTCCCATATCTTATTATCATCAAGAACATCTCTAGAATATGTAATCCTGAAAGCGTACTCTTCCTTATCATTTATTAGTGTTTCAATTCCAAGGAATCCTTCGTTCTGTGCAAGATGACTGGAAAGTGCAGGAATATTCCGCGAAACAAGAGGTTTATCAAGGCCGAGGTATTCCATTTCATATATGGCCTCGTTTTTTCCGCCCCATTTCTCGCTGTTCTTGCTGAATTTCTTTGAGTATGTATCAAATTGTCTTACAAGAAACTCTTTTCTTGTAATTGTTCCTATCTCTTTATCAAGGCCAAGGAATTGAAAGTTGATTTGTACAAGTTTAGTACCGCCACCATGAACAGGCATCTGTAGCTCTTTTTGTTCTACTATGGATTTAAGAAACTTCTCGTCAACAGGCTCATTCACGTTCATATAAAGCCTTATTGTCATCGGTTGTCCCGATTCTGCCTCAAGACCGTAATAGCCTTTGTTTGTAAGTCTGAGCTGCATTCCAAGGTAGTTAGGGTCCATTCTGTCGGTCATATTCCCGGTATGGATGGTAATAACCTTGATTTTTGCAGCATCTGCAGGAGGAGTTGCGATTTTAAACTTTGAAACGGCACTTTTTGCCGCTGGAGCTTCTGCGGTTACTGTTTTGAAGAGGAAAAACAGAGAGATAAGGGTAAAGATTTTTAAAGAATGTATCATTTTATTGTTGCTCCTTTTTCTGTAAATGAGAATTTGGGATCGACCTCGCTTATTGCTCCCTCTTTGTCTTTTATTGTCCATTTTGTTCTATTAAGGATCTCCCATATTTTATCGTCGTTGAGAGCATCTTTAGAATAGGTAATCCTGAAGGCATATTCCTCCTTGTCATTAATGACTGTTTCTAAGGATAATATTCCTTCTATTTGAGAAAGATGATTTGAAAGATATGGCAAATTTCTGGTTATAAGTGGTTTGTCAAGGTCGGGATAAATTAATTCATAAATAGCCTCGTTCTTTCCACCCCATTTCTCTATATTCTTTTTATAGGGGACATTGAATCTGGTAAGTTGTCTTTCGAGAAATTCTCTGCGAGTAACAGTATCTATCTGATCCTCCAGCTTAATATACTCAAAATCTACTTTAACTGTATTTATACCACCGCCATGAACAGGCATATTAAGTTCTTTAAGTTCAACCATAGATTTCAGGAAATCTTCGTCAACCGGCTCGTTCATATCCATATATAACCTTATAATAAGAGGGCATGCATATTCTGATTCAAGACCGTAGTAACCCTTTTTTGCAAGACGGATCTGGATTCCAAGATAATTGGGATCCATCTTGTCGTACATTTTTTCTGTACGTATTGTTATTACTTTAATCTGTTGAGCTTCTACAGGAGGTGTTGCTATTTTGAATTTTGCTGGAGTGTATATACTTTCCTGTATTTTCTCCGGTGTTGTTTCGGAAGGGATATAATAAATATTTACCTTACTGTGTTTTACATATGTTGACACACCATATACACCGGGAATCTTCTGAAGTTGTGCTGAGAAAGCTTTTGAACTGCCGTAGCATTTTACAGAACGTAACCCTTCTACAGTTAATATCTGCAATTGTTCGTGTTTTGTCTCATCTCCCCATTTCTCGTCAATTGTTGGAAGCTCCCATACTGAACCAAGCAGAAGAGCCGCGGCAAAAAGCGTTATTGTAAGAATTGCAGGTATCCATCTAAACCCTTTTTTATTATTGAAAGAAAGAGCATTCTTGTTGCAAGAAGATATACACTCTCCACAAAGAGTACAATCCACATTCTTTACACTATCTGTTTTATCTACATTTATTCCATAAGGACATTTTTTTGCACAAAGACCACAATCATTACAAGCCTCTTTTGATCTGGTAATTCTCAGTAATGGGAAAATTTTAGGTTCTTTGTAGAATATCTCGCTCAGATAACCTATCAGTGATGCGGCAGCCAGCAGATAGATCCACGAAACGGAGAGTCCGCTTAAATTGATAGCCGCAAAAATTCCTATAAGAACAGTAAAAGTTATTGCATATTTGAAGATATTGCTTAATCCTCCTAGTGGACAAATGTACTTGCACCAGAACATCTTTATGAAGAAGTTACCAAAAACAAAAACAGCAATAGCCAATATTGCCATCCACATGGTAAGTTCTCCCTGGAACCCTGTGGCAGCTGCATAATAGGGATCGAAATTCTTGCAGAATAATTCGGAATCAGTAATGGTATAATAGAATATAATAAAAAGAAGAATGTATTTGAAACTTCTCAGAGCCTTATCTAGGTATGATCCACTCTGTATAACTACCTCTTTTACCTTAACTTTTGCGCGAAGTTTTGCAAGATATTCACTTCCCCATCCTAATGGACAGAGATAGCCGCAAAAAAGTTTGCTGAAAAGGATAACGGCAATTGCAAGTACAATACCCATCATAATCTGGGTCATGGTCATGCTGCAGGCCATAGAACCTGCTACCAGGTATGTGCCTAAGGTTTCAAGTCCTCCCAGGGGACAATAGGCTTCAGGATCTGCTGTCTGGTTTCCAAAGATTTTCGTAAGGAAAATGATAATTGCAAGAAGAGTTCCCCACTGCAATATGTGACGGAACCAATTTTTCTGTAATTTTTTCATTAAATTATTAGGGTTTTATAATAAAGTGTAAGTAAATTTCATGCAATCAACCAGTGTTGGACTAACGAATGAGAGATTAGTTTAAAGTTAGAACGATTAATTATAATTTATCGATTTATTTTAACAATTTCGTATATAAATCAACGTTTAGAACCAAAATTAATTACTTTTGCCATCATGAAAAAATTATTTTTATCTTTTTTTGTACTGGTTTTACCGTTAATTTGCATTGCGCAGGTAACAGATTTAAACCAAAAACTACCGACAGATAAGTCTGTTAGAGTTGGTAAGCTCAGCAATGGAATGAGCTATTTTATAAAGCAATATTCAAACCCTAAAGAGAGGGGTGAATTCTACATTGTACATAATGTTGGAGCAATGCAGGAGGAGGATAATCAGAACGGCCTTGCTCACTTTCTCGAGCATATGGCATTCAACGGAACAAAGAACTTTCCCGGAAAGAGCATGCTTAATTATCTTGGGAGCATAGGAGTAAGGTTCGGATACAATGTAAACGCCTACACGTCTAAAGAGAGAACGGTATACAATATTTCAAATGTTCCTCTGATAAGAGAATCAATAACCGACTCCGTTTTGCTCGCTCTGCATGACTGGTCGTATTATATATCATGTCTGCCGGAAGAAATTGAAGCTGAAAGAGGGGTAATTCGTGAAGAGTGGAGACTTGGCGACAATTCAAGAAGCAGAATGATGAGGAAGGCAAGTGAATTTCAGTATAAAGGGTCCAAATATCCTGAGAGGACCGTGATAGGTCTTCCTGAAGTGATCAACAATTTTGTCCCTGCCACTCTTGTGAATTTCTACCATAAGTGGTATCGGCCCGATATGCAGGCAATTGTACTGATTGGCGATTTTGATGTGGACCAGATGGAGAAAAAGGTGATTAGTACCTTCTCGTCAATTCCAAAAACAGAAAATCCTACGCCAAAAATTTTATATTCTGTACCGGACAACAAAGAACCGATCGTTGGAATAATAAGCGATCCTGAAACAAAGGCCAGCGCTGTTAAACTAATATTTAAACTTCAGGGGCCGGATGCGGAGCAGAAACTTACGTTAGTGCCAATTTACAACTCAGTTGCCGGACAGCTCATTACTGATATGGTTCAGTCAAAACTTGATGCAGCAAAGGATGGTCCGAATCCTCCTTTTAAAACTACTGCGGCAGTTTTATCGCCAGGTAGTGCGAACCTGACCTTTCTACAAATGACATTTTCTCCGTTGAACGACGATTACATGCTGGCTCTTAATGGAGTACTGACAGAGATAGAGCGTGTGAAAAAATTTGGCTTTACTCAAAGAGAACTGGATATAGCCAAAGCAGGAGCAGCAAAAAAACTGGAAGCCGATATTAGCAAGTTGAGCAAAAGAAAGAACGAGGATTTTGTATCTCCGGTTATTGAACATTTTACCAGGGGCGAGGCTCTCACTCCAGAAGAATACAAAAAAGACAAGGAACGCGAAATATTGCAATCTATTACAATAGAAGAAATTAATCGGAATATTTCCAGGTTTTTGACAGATAATAACAGAATTGTTCTGGTTTCTTGTCCGGAAAAGGACCGCGATAAAATCCCGGACGAAAAGGTAATTGCTGAGGCAGTTGTGAATGCCGGTCAAATTGATGTAAGGCCATATGAAAATAATTTAGACAAAAAAAGTCTTGCCCCTGACCTTAAATTGACCGGATCACCCATTGTTACCCAAAAAGACTGGACAAAATACGGATTCAAAGAGTGGACGCTTAAGAACGGGGTTAAGATATTTTGGTACAGGAATAGTGAGCCGGACTCAAGAATGACCATTCAGGCATACAGCAAGGGAGGTATTGTCTATGTTAAGGAGGTTGAGATAGCGTCAGCAAAACTTCTGGAATATGCATTGAGGACTAAAGGGCTGGCTAACCTTAATGACAAGGAACTTAAACTCTACCTGTCCGAGAAAGATGCTTATCTGTCAACTTCTCTAAGTCTCAACTCAGAGTCGGTAAGCGGATATTCGTCGCTTAAGGATACTGAAACCTTGTTTAAATTGCTATATCTGAACTTTGTCTCACCGAGATTTGATGTGGAAAATTTCACAAAGATGATTGACCGTCAGAAAGAGCTTATGGCAAAAAGTGCAGACTCAAAAATAAGTATTTTCAGAGACAGTGTCACAAACATCAAGTATCAAAACAACCCTTACATGAGACCGCTGAAAGTATCTGATTTAGATAAAGCAAACTTAGAATCGGTTAAGAAGGTCTATTTTGAAAGGTTTGCAAACGCTAATGACTTTACTTTTTTTATAATGGGTCCGCAAACGGATGAACAGATAAAGCCATTGATAGAAAAATTCATCGGCTCTTTGCCTGTAGGCAAGAATATGGAAAACTATAAGGAGAGTGTCTATATTCAAAAGGGTGTCAAAGAACTGAGATATTACGACAATGAGATGCTGACACCAAAATCACAGATAACAGTGAATTACAACGGCACAATGGCTTACAACCAGAAAAACATACTGACGCTTTACTTTTTAAAGTATGTTCTGTCTGACAGATACATGAAATCTATAAGAGAGGAGAAGGGTGGAGCTTACTATGTGAGTGTCTCTGCAGATCTCATAGCTAACCCTAAAAACAGGGTTGAGCTCTCAGTAGAATTTGAGACTGACCCTAAACTAAGGGATGAACTTATAGGGATTGTCCAGAAAGAGATAGACGACCTGGTTGCAAACGGGCCCAAGGCATCTGAAATAAAAGATGCAGTTCTGTATGTAAAGAAAAATCATAAGGACAGAGAGAAGAACAGTGACTACTGGTACGGACGATTTAAAAGCTTAATTCTTGATGGAACAGATATCTATGATGGAGAAGAAGAGGGAATAGACAAGGTTTCTACAAGTGATATACAAAAACTTGCAAAAGAACTATTTAGTCAGGGTAACAAACTGACTTTTATATACGGGACTAAATAATTAATATATAAACAGATACATGAAAAAGAGAATTATTACTCTGGTTTTGACTTTTTTTATACTTACCCCATTTGCTATTGCAGACGAGGGGATGTGGCTTGTAAATCTGCTTGATAAGCAGCTGTATGGCCAGATGAAAAGCAAAGGTCTTAAATTGAAGGCCAACGAAATTTACAACGAGGAGGGTGGAGCACTTAGCGATGCTATCGTAGCTATTGACGGCGGGAGCTGCAGTGGAAGCATAATCTCTCCGGAAGGGCTGATGATTACTAACCACCACTGTGCATACGGCGATGTACACTCTCTCAGTACTGCAACAAAAAACTATCTTGAAGATGGTTTCTGGGCCATGAAAAGAGACCAGGAGGTTAGCATTAAGGGGAAGACAGTCACCTTTTTAAGAAGGGTGATTGATATTACAGATGAGGTTGTCAAAGTGATTGACTCTCTTGACAAGGCTGGTCCACGAGGCCTGTTCTTTATGAATAAGGTCTCTGCAGTTTTTGAAAAACGTTATGAGGCAATTCCTTACGAAAAGTCTCTGGAGTCTATGTGGAGAGGTAGCAAATACTATCTTTACTTCTATGAAACTTACAAAGATATCAGACTGGTAGGTGCACCTCCTGTATCTGTCGGAGCCTTTGGCGGTGAAACCGACAACTGGGGCTGGCCTCAGCACAAGGGCGATTTTGCCATGTACCGCGTTTATGCATCAAAGGATGGCAAGCCTGCTGAATATTCAAAGGATAATGTTCCGTTGCAGGCAAAAAGATTTCTTAAAGTATCGGCACAGGGTGTGAAAAAGGATGGTTTCACTATGGTTCTTGGATACCCTGGCAGGACAAACAGATACATGTCTTCTTATGAGCTTACAGAAAAGTTCGAGATTCTGAACCCGGTTGCAAGTGGCGTCAGAAGGGCCAAGCTTGACGTGTGGAAAAAGTACATGGATGCCTCTCCGGCAATAAGGCTTAAATATTCCGACAAATATTTTGGAGTAAGCAACTATACAGATTATGCAAAATGGGAAAATATCTGTCTTGAACGCTATAAGGTTGTTGATGAACTGACTGCTGTAGAAAAACAACTGGACGAGTGGATAAAGTCCGACAACTCAAGAAATGAAAAATACGGCAATGTACTGGCCAATTTAAAGAAGGGTTATGAGATAAGTGCAGGAATTGTGAAGATAAGAGAGTATTTCCGCGAATCAATGGTAAGAGGAGCAGAGCTAGTCGCTCTGGGACAGAGATTCAACGCTCTTGTAAACACTCTGGAGAGAGCTAAAAAAGACAGCATGAGTATCTCTGACAAAGAGATTGATGTTTTTGTGACACAGAATGCCATGCCTGCTTTCAGAAGCATAGATGTTGCTGCAGACAGGGAGCTATTCAAAGTGATGCTTAAATATTTTACAACTGAAGTTCCGGAGAAATATTACGACAAGGGTTTTGCAGACCTGCTCCACTCATTCAACGGCGATGTTGTAAAGCTTGCAGATTATGTATATGACAACAGTATTCTTACAGATTCAACCAGAATGGTCAACTTCTTCAACAAGAAGAGACCGGTAAAGGATATTCTGAGCGATCCTGTAACCATTATTGTAAAGACAACCGGAATCAGACCATACAACAGTACAGAGGATGCTATCATGAAAAACGCAAACATAGACCTGGGCAAAGAGCGCTCAAGCTTTGTAAGGGCACTGTATGAAATGAAGAAGGACAAGGGAGTGGTTATGTATCCCGATGCAAACTCTACTATGCGCCTTACTTTTGGCGAGGTAGGTCCGATAGAACCAGCAGATGGTATTTACTACCACTACCAGACAACAACAAAAGGGCTGGAAGAGAAGTACAATCCCAAAAATTACGAGTTCAACATGAAACCTGATATGAGGTCCCTTTTAAAGAGTGGCGATTGGGGTAAATGGGGCCAAAACGGAAAATTATATGTTAATTTCTTGTCTGACAACGATATCACAGGAGGAAACTCAGGCAGTGCCGTTATGAATGGTAAAGGAGAGCTTATAGGACTTGCTTTTGACGGAAACAGAGAATCAATGTCCGGCGATGTTTACTTCAAGGAGGGCTATTGCAAATCAGTTTGCGTAGACATCAGGTATGTCCTTTGGGTAATCGACAAATATGCCGGAGCGAACCACCTGATTGACGAAATGACCATTACCACCAAATAAAACTGCGCCGCAATATGTGGTAACTATAAGATTATCTGTGAATTAAAAAATGCGAAATTTTATAACAAAAATTTCGCATTTTTTAATTCATTTACATACAGATAAATATTACAAATTGCGGCGGAGTTTTACTTGTAGTTCTGCGGAAGCAGATTTGGATTAACATTTACCGCATTTGCCGGCAGAGGGAAAATCCATAGTTTTGAATCTGGTTTTAGTTCATAAGTTTTCCCACCAATTGTTTTTGAAAGAGTCTGTTTGTAATCATCTAACTGGTTCCATCTTTTTTTGTTGATGAAATTGTGGCAGGTGTACAGATTTTCTCCATGAGCAGTCTGTTTTAATCTGAATATTGCATCTGCCTTATTATTTACCACTCCCTTAAGCGGAGCATATAATGATGGATCAATTCTGTTAATCCGTATTGCGTCCAAAGCCTCCATTGCTGCAGAAAAATTGTTTTTATTAATTTCTACCTCTGCAACAATAAGGTACATTTGAGTAGTTTTTATCCCGCCGCCATTCCATCCAGATTTGACATCAAATGTAAGTGTATAATTAAGTCCTAACAGGATATTACCCAGTCCCATTACATAGTCGTACATCATACGGTCAGATGTCATCTTATCACGACTTGCATGTCCCGGTTCAAATGCATTCCAGGCTTCAGTTGTTATGGCGTTCATCAATTCAGTTCCAAAAGTTGTGAAGAGGTCCTCTTCACATTTTAAAAGAGGACGAAAAACAACATCGTATGTATTTCCCAGTATGTTTCCTTTATAGACTGTAAGCATTTGATTATAATTGTTTACAACACCGTTAATTGCAAGTGCCTGCTTTGCAGCATCCGAAGCCTCATTAAATTTTTGCATACTTATCAATGCTAGGGCTTTTACTGCAAATGCACATGGTTTGCTCATACGCATACGGTTAACTGCTGCAACAGGTAAAGCATTAAGCTGGATTGCCTTGTCAACATCTGCAATAATATTATCATAAACCTCCTTAACAGTTGCTTTTTTTAATAGAATGCTTATATCCCAGTCTTCTTTTAAATAAGGAATTGCAGGATCAGTGGCTGATGTTGCCGGGTTGTATGCTTTAGCAAATTTATTTACCAATATATAATGGTAATAAGCACGGAGTATTAATGCTTCGCATTTTAGCTGATTTTTTACAGATTCGGGACCTGTAGCTTCGTCAATCCTTGAAAGAATTGCGTTAGAAACTTGTCCAATATTTAGGTATCCAGTCTCATAGGTGTAATCATAAGCAGTCAGTTCGGCCATTTTTTCTATGTTTGCCTCATCCCATGAGTAGATAATAGCCGGTCGGGTCTTATTGGGATTACTTAGAAGAGTAGGTATATTTTGAAATGTTCTTATAACATCACCGGACATCCAACGCATATCATCGTCGTACATAGTAAATATTTTATTGAGAAGCATCTCAAGCTGATCGGTAGTTGTAAGTAAATTTTTCCCTTTAGGTTCAATATCAGTGAATTTAGAGCATGAGCCTGTAAGTAGAATTACTCCAATTAGGAGGCAGTATATAACTTTTTTCATTTTTTGTTTTTTTATAAGTTAATGTTCACTCCAAAGATGTATGAGCTTGGATTGCGTATCCCAAGAGTTTCCGGGTCAACACCTACATCGTTCTTTATCCAAAGATATTTAGGATTATCTATCTGAAAACGAAGGCTAAGTCGGTTTATTCCTGTCCCCAAAAACCACTTTTCAGGTAAATCATATCCTACAACAATATTACGAATCTTCAGAAATGCTGCCTCTTTTACCGAAATATCGGAATATCTGGGCTCCCAACCACTATCTGTTGATCCATAATGTCCTATACCAGGAGTATTAGTCTGTTTTTCCGGTGTCCATGCATTGAGGAAATAGCTTGCAATTGCTGAATATTGAACTCCGGATGTTTCAAGTTCTGCAAGAGCTCGCATTTTGTGTCCACCATAATACGACATCATAACATTAAGATTGAATCCTTTCCATGTAAAACGGTTCTCAATGCCTGAAACTACTTTTGGTTCACTTTGTCCTGAATACTCCATTATACTTATGCCACTGTTTTGTGCATTTGTGGATTTAACGCCATTTTCAATATACCATAATGTCTGACCTTTCTGTCCTTCCTGATCACTGATGCCAGCAAAACGCCATGACCAAAGGGCGCTGGTAGGGTAACCTACCAGATATGGATTATCTATTAACTCTATAGCATTTGTTGAGGCGTTTTCAACATCAGTAACTTTGTTTTGGTTGTAGGAGAAGGTCAAACCTGTTGTCCAGCTGAAACTGCCAGGGTTAAGTTCTCCGAACCAATCGTAATTTAGAGCAACCTCTATACCTTTATTGTGCATACTTGCCATATTTGCGAACATAGAGGTAAATCCTGTTGAAGGATCAAGTGTTTTGTTAGAAAATATATCCTTACCCACTTTATTATACAAATCAATTGATCCACGTAATCGGTTACCTGAAAGGGAATAGTCAAGTCCAATATTTGTGGTTCTGCTCTGTTCCCACTTCAGATTTGGGTTTGCCGGACTTTCAACCTCACTATAAGGGAGATTTGTGTATTGGTTAAAATCTGTTGAACTTGCAGTCATATAACTAGTAGCCCCCTGATAAATGTTACCTGTTACACCATAACTGGCACGCAGCTTTAAGAAGTTTATACAATTAATATTTTTTGCAAATGATTCATTATGGATATTCCATCCGGCACCGACTGACCAAAGCGGTTTTCCACGGAATTTGGAATTCAGACCATAGACATCGGCATAATCTTTTCTGAAAGAGCCAAACAGGTTATATTTTTCATCATAAGTATAGGTGAAATTGGCATAACCCGATCCATATCGGTGAAATTGTTCTAATACAATTCCCATCCCATCTCGGAAATATGGGTTGAATACAAACTGATTTGCAGGGTAAGTACCTAACATATAATATGGAGCAGATGTTAAAAGACTAAGTGCTCCAAAGTCCATTGTTTGTGTTGAACTGTTTTGTAACTGTTCATCGTAACCCAAAACGAGTGATTTGGTACCATTGTATTTTGTCTGTCGAAACTCCAGCCCGGCAAGGGCTGTCACAGTATGTTTGCCAAAAGAGGTTGAATAGTCAATCTGACCTCGGGCCGTCCAGTATTTGCCATCGGTATTAGTGGTTCGTAACATACCTCCCGTACGTGGGGTAAGATAAATAATCTTGCCGTTTTCCATAGTAGTATAGGCATTTCTAATAGAACGTGCAATATGACTTTCTGAATTTGCATGCCATTGGGTGGTAGTATGCTCGTTTTCATAGACAAACTGAAGATTTGCAGTAAGTCCTTTTAATATTTTGAAAAGCAGATTCCCGTGATATCTGGTATTCTGACGATCGGTTGACTGGGCATTATTGTAAAATTCTTCCTGAATATTTACTCCCAAATCATAAAGACCTTCTTCTCCTTTGCTGCTCCAGTATTGATTTCCATTATACCAGTAGTAGTAAGGTTTGGTTGTTCCATCGTTATTATAGAGAGTTTCATATGAGGGGTGGGCCCATGGATTAGCATGATTTGAATTTTCGTCATAACCTGCCTCTTTACGTTTAATATATATTCCATTTATACCAAAAGTTGCAGTTAACCAGGGTGAAACTTCATAAATCCCTTTATAGCTTATGTTTAGCTGATTTTGGCCAGAATTTATAATGCCATTATTATCCGATTTATAGTTAAATGTAAGATTACTTTGAAATTTTTCAGAACTGTTTCGTAAAGAAAGGTTATATTGTTGTCTGACCTGACGTCTGTAAATTGCCTCTCCGTACTCCTTTGCAAAGTTATTTTTCTTTAATCCATTCAGAACAGTATTTAACTGATCACGAGTAATCTTGTTTGTGGCAAGTTGATAATATGCATAATGTATTGGTGATATGCCACGAGATCCGCCTTCAATATCAGATTCGGTAGCTTGAACAGGGTTTGAAACCTCACCGTTATTATTGAAGAAATAGTATTCATAATAATCAGATTCAACTTTCACCTGTTGTTCTGCATCCATGTAGAAGTTATCGGCATAGTTCATGTTTCTTTTATCGAAGATTGAGAGGTTGGATGAGAAATCTATGTCGATTTTCCCTTTTTTGCGTGCTTTTTTTGTTGTTATTACAATAATACCGTTTGATGCGCGTGCACCATAGATGGCTGTTGAAGCTGCATCCTTCAATACGTTTACGCTTTCAATATCATAGGGGTTCAAATCCTCAATCTTACCTTCGATAGGCATACCGTCCACAACCAGCAATGGATTGGTTGCAGCGTAAAGTGAACTTGTACCACGGATAGTAGTCTTGCCACCGTATGTACTCAAACCTGCCACGCGCCCTTCAAGGTTGTTCATTATATTGGCGGTATAACGCTCATCTATTTTCGCAGACGAAATTGAAGCAATGGCACCAGTTACCCTCTCTTTAGGCATATCCTGGTAACCTGTAACAACAATATTTTCAAGCAATATTATGCTGGAACTGAGATTGATGATGAGGTTGCTGCTCTTACCTACTGTCACCTCTTTTGTCTCCATTCCTATAGAAGAGATAATAAGAACATCTCCCTCCTTTGCCTCAATCTGGAACTTTCCGCTTAAATCGCTTGAGACAAACTTCTTGTTGTTCCTGTTCCTTATTGTCACTCCGGGAATAGTCTCACCAGTATCATCCCGAACGACACCGTTAATCAACACAGATTTTTCCGGAGCTGCCACAGGTGCCACTGCGGCAGGAGAAAGAGCAATGTTTTTGCCCTCTATCCTGTAGCTGATTTTCTTGTCGCCAAACAACTGGTTAAGGACAGATGCAAGGTTCTGGTTCTCGCATTTGATAGTTACAGGCTGACTGATCTCCTTAAGCATGTCGGAATAGACAAACTTGTAGTCTGTAGCCTTTGTAATTGCAGCCAACACCTCTTTAAGGGGCCTGTTCCGCATGTCGAGAGAGATGTTGTTTTGTGCTGCCATGCTTAGAGTAATAAAACAAAAAAACAAGACAAACAACAGTTTTTGCCTTGTTAATGCACAAATAAGTTTTTTATTCATAAATTTAAAATTTGGATATACACTTATAACAAGTTTGTGGTATGGTATCCCTAAATTTCAAATGTTTCTTACCCTCAAATATGCTATATTATCAACAATATTGTAATCCACCGGAGAGGTGAATTTTATCAGCTCAAGGACCTGTACCAGAGACTCTGCATTGAACGAACCGGTAAACTTGTGTCTGAGGATAGCGTTATCGGAAACTACAATTTTTGCCCCGTGCCACCTTTCCAGCATTTTCACAACCTCACTCATTGGTGTCTCATCAAAAACGAGTTCCCCTCTTTTCCATGCAACTTTTTTTGTTGTGTCTGCATTATGGCTTATCAATTCCACTCCGTTCCTGTTGAAGATAACAGTTTCATTGGGAACCATTTCAATTGTCTGCTGTACCATTGCGCCTCCGTTTCCTTTCACCTCCTTGGCAAGCTGTATCTTCCCGGTGAAAAGCGTGGCCTGTTCTGAGTCATCGTTATTGTATGATTTTATATGAAATTTTGTTCCCATAACTTTTACCGTCATTCCTTTGGCAGTAGTAACCACCATTGGTCTTTCGCTGTTTTTTGCTACTTCAAAAAATCCTTCTCCTTCAAATCTTATCTGTCTGGAATCACTTGAGAAGTGTTCGGGAAATATGATTTTTGAATCGGAGTTGAGCCATACAACAGTACTGTCTTCCAGCACTATTTTGCCCTTTACCCCTCTTTCGGTATAGAAGGTGTTAATCACATCAGTTTTGGGACCAATTGTCAAAGAAGATGTAGTGACCATCTCTTCTTTTGCATCAGAATTGAATTGGTATAAATTCAGCAAAACAGACAACAACAGCAGAGTTGCGGCTGCAACCACTACTGCGAAATAATACTTGCCGGTCTTCATTTTTGGTGATTGTTGCGAAATATTGCCTCTGAACTCCTCTTTGTTTTTCCCCCTGATTTTTTCCTTTACATCGAGCAGCCTATCTCGTATCTCTTCCTTAGAAAAAATGTGCAGGCTATCTTTTGACATATCCTGAGAAACGACCAGATTCATAAGGTTAATGTAGTAAGATTCGTTCATCTTGCTGCTGCTTATCCACTCAGTAACCTCCTTCCGCTCCCGTTCAGTTGCCTCTCCAACTATATGTTTTATTAGTAATCTTTTGTTCATCGCCGGTTTGCTTTAATGTCCGTTAAAATAATCCTTCAGGTTTTTCCTAAGTACTCTCAAGGCCGACATAATCCTGTATTCCACAGTTTTTACCGATACTCCCATAATTTGTGCAATCTCTTCATTCTTTTTGCACCCGTAACGGCTCATTTGAAAGAACTCTTTTGTCTTTGGTGTCATCTCGGTCAGACTCTTTCTTACAAGAAATTCTATCTCTCTGTAAAGTACTGTGCTCATTGTGCTGCATTCCAGGGCTCTGGATGCTGTCAGCATCTCTTCTTTCTGGAGATGTGTACTATGTTTGGTCTTTACAATTTCTCTGTTCAGGTAATTTATTGTTTTGTTCTTTGCTACAAATAAAAGATATGGAAGGGGTATTCTGCATTCGTCTACCTTTGATAAGTTTTCCCAGAATGTTATATACGTATCCTGGGCAATGTTCTCTGCCACGGACCAGTCTTTACAGTAACGGTATATGTACAGAACCACACGCTCATAATATAAATTAAAAGCTGAATCAAAAAAATCCTGACCTTGTGATTCTTTAATATTGTTCATTAACTCTTATTATACTAACAATCTCAGCCGGTCAATCCCTAAAGTGGACTTTGTAAAAACTACTGCATAGTCTTGCCGCTCATTCCAAGTTTTTCGAGAAGAGCCTCTGGTTTTGGGTCACGACCCCTGAAGTTGCGATAGAGTATATCAGGATCCATCAAATTACCCTTAGAAAGGATATTGTTTTTGAATGCATCTGCTGCCTCACGGCTGAATATACCTTTTTCCAGGAACAGTGAGAAAGCATCTGCCTCCAGAACCTCTGCCCATTTATAGCTATAGTAACCTGCAGAGTATCCACCAGCAAATATATGGCTGAAGGAGGTTGAGAAACATGTCGAATCTACAAGTGGCAGCAGTTGTGTCGGTTTCATGGCATTGCGTTCAAAATCAACCACACTCTTGTCTGTCATAGAGCTAAGAGAGTGCCAGGCCATATCGATAATTCCAAATGAGAGTTGTCTCACGCTGGTGTATCCGCTAAGGTAGTTCTTGGCTTTGATGATTTTCTGAACAAGCTCCTGAGGAATTGCCTCACCGGTCTTGTAGTGTCTGGCAAACGATGAAAGGAACTCGCTTTCTGTTGCCCAGTTCTCCATTATCTGAGAAGGAAGTTCCACGAAGTCACGTGCTACATTGGTGCCTGTAAGCGATGGGTATTTTCCCTCTGCAAGCATGCCATGAAGCGCATGTCCGAATTCATGCAGGAACGTTGTCAGTTCATCAAATGTGAGTAAAGAAGGGTCGGTTTCTGTAGGTTTTGTAAAGTTGAGAGTGAGGGTGACAAAAGGTCTTACCTCTTCTCCTTTGTATACATAAGATTCCCTGAAGCTGGTCATCCATGCCCCTCCCCGTTTGCTTTCACGTGGAAAATAGTCGACGTAAAGCAAAGAGATGAATTTGCCGTTGCTGTCATATACCTCAAACGCCTTCACATCCTTGTGGTAAACAGGTATTGAGCTGTTCTCCTTGAATTTTAGACCATACAAAGTGTCTGCCAGATGAAAAACTGCTTTCTCAACATTTTCAAGTTTGAAATACGGTTTAAGAAGCTCGTCGTTAATGGCGAATTTCTCATTTTTGTACTTCTCAGAATAGTAACTGAAGTCCCAAGGCATCAATTCACCTTTAAAACCATTTGCATTTGCATATTTCTGAATCTCCAGAAGATCCTTCTTTGCATAAGGCATAAACTTAACCAGAAGGTCCTGCAGAAAATTATTAACAGTTGCCTGATTCTTAGCCATATTATTAGATAGGACAAAGTCGGCGTGTGAAGGATAACCCAGAAGATTAGCCATCTTGAGCCTTAGACCGGCAATCTTTTTAACATTATCCTGATTGTCAAACTCATCGTTGAATGATTTACTGCTACCTGCTTTCCAAATCTTCTCCTTGAGTTCGCGGTTCTCGCTGTACTGCATGAAAGGACCGTAGCTTGGAGCTTGGAGGGTGAATGCCCATCCTGTCAGAGATTTTGCTTTTGCATCTGCAGCTCCCATGTCAATCACGAACTGAGGAAGACCCTTAAGCTGAGCACTATCTGTAATGTTAAGGACGAACTTATTTGTAGCGGCAAGCACATTCTGTCCAAATTTGAGTCCCAGCATTGAGAGTTCAGTATTTATCTCCCTGTATTTAAGCTTGTCCTCTGCAGAGAGGTTTGCTCCATTACGAGTGAAACTCTTGTAAGTTTCGTCGAGAAGCCTCATCTGTTCAGCATCCAGTCCGGATGAATCCTTTGCATCATATACAGTTTTGACCCTGCCAAACAATTTCTCATTTAGCATTATGTCATTTGAATACCCAGTAAGTACAGGAGAAATCTCCAAAGCCAGAGCCTGCATTACAGAATCTGTATTTGATTCGTTTAATGAGAAGAAGATTGCACCTATATTGGAGAGTTTCCTGCTGGAAAATTCAAGAGCCTCAATAGTGTTCTCAAATGTAGGATCGTCAGCATTGTTTACAATTGAATCTACCTTGGCCCTTGCTTCTGCAATAGCAGCTTCAAAGGCAGGTTTATAGTGTTTGTTGCTTATTTTGTCAAAAGCAGGGGCGCCGTATGGATTTTGCGTTAATACCAATAGTGGGTTATCAGCCATTTTAGTTTTACAAGATTGAAAAATTATGAGGGATAACCCGACTATTACAATTCCGAATTTGTTCATAAACAACTATTACAGGGTTTGAACAACTAAATATTTTGTCTGTTCCCAGAATGCTTTAGGATCTGAAATCTTTAGGATCTGCATTCCATTAGCATCTACTTCGAGAGAGTAAGTTCCTGTAGGATGAACCGATAACACTTTTGCTTTCTTTGCATTTAGAGCAATCTCAGTAACCTCCCTTATGTCAATTTTCACAAATGCCGATTGTTCTGCCTGATAAGAAATCTTTGCAGACCTGAAAAGACCACCTTTAGACATTACATTTGCAGCAATAAGTTCTGATTTGGTTCCAACAATGTAATATGATGTGTTAATCTGTGCATCCTGAGTAGAAATTGTCTCTTTTTGTGCTGAAGATTCATCGCTTAGGCTGGATACATCACGCCTTAGAGTTGATACAGTTTCGTCAAGGCTGGCAATTTGCTGACCCTTAACCTTTAACTGATTGTCTTTTTCTGCAAGTTGCCTCCCAAGGTCATCAATAAGCTGAGATTTTGTCTCAAGCTCCTGAGTTAATGCAGCAAGACGTTTCTTGAATTGAGAAGACTGTATTCTATTGTCGTTCTTTAGTCTGTCAATTTGTTTCTTGTAATTTGTAATTGCTTCACCAATTGCAGCAACGTCAGATTTAAGTTGTTCCCTTGAGTTTGCCTGAACTTCGGCTCCACCTTTCTGTGATTGTAAAACAAGAATATTCTCTGCTTCACGGATAGATTTAAGACCATTTTCTACTTCATTGAGTGTAGCAAAAACCTCTTCAAATTCTGCGCTTTTAGCAGTTGAACTTACAGTCAGGGAATCCATCCTTGCCTGAAGAGCTTTGTATTTACCTGAGCTCTCTACACAAGAATTTAGTGATATGGCGAAAATTGCCATAACGGAAAAAATAAAAACATTTTTCATCATATTGATTATTAGTTATTTATGCGCGTTGTTAAAAGTAAAATTTGCTTCAAATGTAGGCATAATTTCGGATAGTGTATTAAAATATCTTTTTCAAAAATTAATTTATCTAAAACCAGAGACGATTCTGAGATTCACATTGTTATTTTGTGGTGTATTAACAATAAATTACAATTTCAGTTATGGAAAAGTCTTTAAATCATGTGGAGTTGAGAGGAAATGTAGGTTTTGACCCTAAAATCACACCTCTGGAAGATGGCGGTTTAGTAATGAGACTATCGCTTGCAACAAATGAATCATTTAAAAACAGAAAAGGAGAGTGGCAGGAGGAGACAGTATGGCACAGTGTTGTTGCCTGGAACTCAAAAGGGATGCCTGACTTTGCCCAGATAAAGAAGGGTCATTTTCTCTCTGTTCTTGGCAAGATCAAGCCCGTTCAGTATCAGACAAAGACAGGTGTGGACAAGCAGACATATGAGATAGTTGCTTATAATATAAAGCAAGGAGTTCCAGATAAGGCGGAATAAAAATAATGTTGTATTTTTACGCTCAAATAGCGTAAGAATGCGAGAATTTATTTTATACAACACTCTGTCAAGAAAAAAAGAGGTTTTTGTACCACTCACTTCAGGTATGGTCGGGCTATATGTCTGCGGACCAACCGTATATGGAGATGCCCATCTGGGCCATGCAAGGCCCGGTATTACATATGATGTTCTGGTTAGGTTTTTCAGGCACCTTGGCTACAAAGTAAGGTATGTAAGAAATATTACTGATGTAGGCCATCTTGAGAACGATTCAGATTCGGGAGAGGATAAGATTGCCCGGAAAGCCAGGCTGGAACAGCTGGAGCCAATGGAGATAGTACAGCACTATACAATCAGGTATCATGAGGCAATGAAGCTGCTAAACACATTGCCACCAAGTATAGAACCAAGAGCCTCTGGCCATATAATAGAACAGATTTCGCTTGTAGGTGAGATAATGGACAAAGGTTTTGCATATGTAAGCAACGGATCTGTTTACTTCGACGTTGAGGCATACAACAAGATTTATCCCTACGGAATATTGTCGGGCAGGCTGCTCGAGGACCTGCAGTCAAACTCAAGGGTTCTTGAAGGCCAGGAGGACAAGAAATCTTCGTTCGACTTTGCTCTGTGGAAAAAAGCAGCTCCTGAACACATCATGAAATGGCCATCGCCATGGAGCGAAGGTTTTCCGGGCTGGCACCTGGAGTGTTCTGCAATGAGTGCGAAATATCTGGGAGAGAATTTCGATATTCACGGAGGGGGAATGGATCTTCTCTTTCCTCACCATGAGTGCGAACTTGCCCAGAATACAGCAGCAAGGGGCAAGGGAGGAGTGAAATACTGGATGCACAACAACATGATCACTATAAATGGTCAGAAGATGGGCAAGTCACTGGGTAATTTTATTACTCTGGAAGAACTGTTCACGGGTTCGCACAAGATTCTCACCCAGTCATATTCGCCAATGACCATAAGGTTTTTCATACTTCAGGCACACTACAGGAGCACACTGGACTTCAGCAACGAAGCTCTTCAGGCAGCAGAAAAAGGGCTTAAGAGAATGATGCAGGCAGCCAGAGATGTTAACAGCCTGACAATTTCTCCAGATGCAGAACCAATTCTTGTATTGAAAGATGTTACAGAGGGAGTCTATACAGCCCTTTGCGATGACATGAACACACCAATAGCTATGGCTCATCTTTTTGAGGCCGTCAGAATAGTGAATCTTGTAAAGGATAAGCAGATAAAGATAAATGCCGTTGACAAAGAGACTCTTGCAAGGCTTTTTGAAGAGATTGCAATAGGCGTTCTTGGTCTGACCGATGAACAGTCGGAATCCGGAAGCGGAGATGTGCTTAATGGCGTAATAGATATGATTCTGGAAATGAGGCGGCAGGCAAAGGCAAACAAAGATTTTTCAGCCAGCGACCAGATAAGGGATAAGTTAAACTCTCTTGGTATCCAAATCAAGGATACCAAGGAGGGAACCGATTGGAGTTTGTAGAGCATTTTTATTTTAAAATTATACAATATGAAAAGACGGGATTTTTTTAAACTTGTCTCTATCGGAGGTGCCGGTCTGGCAATCAATCCGGTAATCAAGGCAGCAGAATCGACAGGATTTCTAGCTCAGGAAGCGAAGCCTGCAACCAACATCAAAGATGCACTGGCTGTCCCAAGAACAAAACATTCAATGCCGGGTCTTTATCCCGGTAAAGTAGTTAAGTGCGTCCATGACAAACCTGTAACAGATGGCGTACCCTCAGAGGAGGCAGCTTACAAGATGCTCAAGGAGGGAATGTTAATGTTGACCGGCCAGAAGAACCTAAAGAAAGCATGGAGAAAGTTTGTCTCTCCAAAAGACATCATAGGTTTAAAGGTAAATCCTGTAGCTGGCAGAATACTTACCACTTCTCACGCAGTTACTAAATCTGTCATAAAGCAACTTGAAGAAGCCGGGATCCCACGCGAAAACATAGTAATATGGGACAGAAGGGAGATGCAGCTTACAGAAACCGGATACACAGAGGAGAATTATCCCGGAATAACAATTACAGGTACCGAATGTCAGGATGAAAAAGGGGGATATTACGGCAATAATGGTAAGCTATATGCAGAGGAGAGAATAGACAAGAATCAGTTCTTTTATGCAGATGTC
The DNA here is from genome assembly GCA_001769195.1 of Bacteroidetes bacterium GWF2_40_14. Classification (GTDB taxonomy): domain Bacteria; phylum Bacteroidota; class Bacteroidia; order Bacteroidales; family UBA932; genus Bact-08. The sequence continues at coordinate 302,564 of MEOK01000004.1, forward strand.
GATGGTGAGTATGATGCCTATACAATCCCGTTTATGGTTAACGGAGGCAAAGAATCTTACTTTACAAAAATTGTCACAGAGAAGGTAACCAAAATCATAAACATACCTATTCTCAAGAATGCAGGGCCTACAACAACACTCTGCCTGAAAAATCTTGCATATGGCGCAGTAACCAATACTGGCAGGCTCCATAAGAGTTTATGGCACGAAACATCGGCATATGTCTGTGCTTTTGCTCCTCTCCGGGACAAGGTTGTGCTAAATATTGCAGATGGGCTGATAGGCTGTTTCGATGGTGGCCCAGGTGCAAATCCTCAGTTTATATGCAATTACAATATGTTGCTCTTAGGTACCGATCCTGTGGCCGTAGACAGAATAGGGCATGATGTGGTTGTAAAGAAGAGGATTGACGAAGGAATACAAACTACAGATAAACCCACAGCATCCAGATTCATAGACCTGGCCCAGGAGTTGAAACTTGGGATTGGCGACAGAAATAAGATAGCGGTAACTGAGGTTAATTGCTCCTGACAAATAAACAGATATTATGAAGAGATACCTGATTCTTACATTGACAATATGCTTCATTTCCAGCTATTCAGCCATTGCACAGACAGAGACTGAAATAACAGTAACAAGGGAGAGAAATTTCAAAGGGACTGCATTATATGGCTTTATGAACGGAGGCAGCGACCTGTTTCTCGAATATGGATTCAGGGATCTCAGGGCATTGGAGATAAAATACAAGGGACAGGAGTACAGTATTGAGATATACTCGATGCCTACGGCCGAAGATGCTTATGGAATTTATTCACAACACACATTCAGATGCATTACTGCTGACACCCTGGGTTCTTATAATTGTCTTTCAAAATTCCAGTTTCAGGCAGTTGTAGGAGACAAGTATTACTCCATAGTTTTTGGTTCTGCTACAAAAGATATAAGAGATGGAGCAATGGAGCTCCTGAAACACTACTCTGTCACTACAAACACCACAACCGGTTCACTCAGGGAAGTTGCAATTCCTGATCAGTTTAAAAGCATGGAACGGCCTCTCTCCGGAAAATTGAAATTTATGAGAGGCCCTCTGGCTACATCAAATGTAGATTCCGAATTTGAGAATTTGCTTAAAAACATATCAAATTATAAGGTGTGGTATTTAAAATCCGGAAATCCGGACGAAAATCGTGTTTTATTGTTGTTTTCTGACATAAACGACAAAATGGTGGTAAAAACAAGAATGTCAGCAATTACTATACTTGCAGAGGGGAATGATTATATATTCTTTGGATTTTAATCAATTTTTTATACTTTTGTGATTGTCCAAAAATATGTTATCGTGGGAACTAAAGGGACTCTATTTTCTGTATTTGTACTCTCTGTATACCTCACCACAATTATAGGTGTTGGAAGGTACTCCTGTCATTGCGACCACGCATCGCAAATATCTGTTCTTGGAATCACGACAAAATGTTCGTGTGTAGAAGAGGTTCATCATAAAGACCCAAATCATCATTGCGTTTGCGGGGCACATCTTGTAACAAAGCAACCCAAAAAGGATGATTGTTGTTCACTTAAGTATTTCATGTTGAGCACGGACCACTATTCAGCAAATGGTAGTTTTCCAATTTTGATTGATTATTCTCCGGTAGTTATACCACCGGATGTGCAAAGAACGTTTTTATTGTCGGTTGTTCCTCCAAAAATCAAGACATTTCAGGCACTGTTTCATCGAGGCAGGGAGTCTCTGTTTGAAAAAAATCAGCAACTTATTTTATGATTGTATAAGTGAGATGAAAAACTCGTCTCACTGCTCTATCTTTCTTTCAATTTTCGTGATCAGCAGATTTCGGAATTTGTATTATTATATACGTACATTTAACACAATTCACAATTTAAAATGAAAGTATTTAAAATTAGCCTGTTAATAGCACTATCGCTCAGTTTTTCAGTTACCACATTAATTGCAGGGCCGGTAAAAAGGGGAGTCGCAATTGTTGTAGACAAAGCAACATACGAAAATTGCCGGACCTCAATAGATGCATACACAAATTCAATTCTAAAGGAGGGATTAAACCCAGTAGTGATAGTCGACAAGTGGGGAGTGCCAGATTCAATAAAAGTGACACTCTTCAATTTGTATAAGAACAACAACCTGGAAGGTGCCGTTTTTATCGGTGACATACCTGTTCCAATGATAAGAGACGCACATCACCTCTCCACAGCCTTTAAGATGGACCCCAAAAGAGCTTGGACAGACTCATCCATACCATCGGACAGATATTATGACGACTTTGACCTTAAGTTCAATTATATCAAAAGGGACTCTATTATTCCTTTGTATCACTACTATTCACTTGCATACGACGGCCCTCAGACAATCCATTGCGATATTTACAGTGCAAGGATAAAAGCACCGGTAACCCCGGGGAAAACCAAGTATCAGCTTATTTCTGAATATCTTACAAAGGTTGCAAAAGAGAAAGAGAGCAGACGGACAATGAGCCAGATAAGCTACTATGCAGGACATGGATACAACTCAGATTGCATGGTCGCAAGAATTGATGAAAAGTATGCGTTAATGGAGCAATTCCCTTTTCTCAAGAATCCTGAAAGGTCAATAAACTATATCGACTATACTTATGACGACAATGTGAAATACAGATTGTTGGCAGAACTTGCAAGAAAGGACCTTGACCTGGCAATTTTGCACCATCACGGGTCGGAAGACGGGCAGATGATGAATGGCTCTCCAATCTCATCCAGCACGCAAGTCTGGCTCGACCAGTCGAAGAAGTTCTTCAGGGGAAAAATTCGTGGAGCAAAGGATTCAACAGCTTCAAAACAGTATTATATAGACAATTATGGTGTTCCTGCTTCTTGGGTAAACGATGCATTCAAACCTGAGGTGATGCTGAAGGACAGTCTGGAAGATGCTGCGTTAGACATTAATATTCCAGATCTTTACGGTTATGAATCAGGGGCAAAGGTTATTCTTTTTGATGCATGTTTCAACGGCTCTTTCCACCTTGACGACTACATAAGCGGACACTATATTTTCAATCCGGGTTCCACAATTGTGGTAAAGGCCAATTCTGTAAACACACTTCAGGACACATGGACAAACCAACTTGTGGGGCTGCTTAACCTGGGAGTATCAGTAGGTAACTGGGCAAAGGGACAGCTAACACTAGAATCTCATCTTATTGGCGACCCTACATGTCAGTTTACAAGCACTTCAAATGCCAGGACAGACCTGAACGAGGCGATGACAATTAAAAAGGGAGATGTAAAGTTCTGGAGGAAGCAAATCAAAAACCCGAATTCCGAGATTAAATCTCTGGCAATGAAGATGCTTTATGAGAATAATGCCATAACTACAGATGAATTGCTCTCAATTCAGAAAGATGAGAAAAGGGCAACTGTAAGACTTCAGGCATTTAACCTTATAAAGAATTCTGCAGACGACAATCTTATAAGTGCAATCAGACTTGGAATGTACGACAGCTACGAACTTATCAGAAGACTTAGCTCACTCTATGCCGGCATGAATGGTTCTCCGTTTCTTATCGATGATATATTTACCTTGAGGTTCCAACCGGGAGTGACAAAACGTGTTGAATTCCAGCTAAAAGGAGCAGGAGAAATCTATAAGTCGGAGGATGCTTATGCGGCTTTTGACAGGGCAATGAAGGGCAAACAAGGAAGATGGTACGAGGAAGAGGCCAAAGAGTTGGACAGATTAAAGTATACTCTGGAGAATGGAGAGAAGGAGTTTAAGGACCTTCTTGACCCCAATGTTGCTGTCAAAGCAAAAAGATTTACCATATCTGCATTAAGGAACAGTTGTCAGGTATCGCATCTGGAAATTCTTTTTAAATATTATGCAGGACTGGATGCTCAGGACCAGAAACTGGCACTGATAGAAGCTTTCGGATGGTACAAATACTCTTACAGAAAGAGTGAAATAATAAAATTCTGCGAAGACCAGCTAACAACGGAAAAGGACGAAGTGATAAGGAAAGAGTTGGTAAAAACTAGAAACAGACTTAAATAAACTAACCCAAATATCTTAACTAATCCAAATTAATTTTACAACTATGAAGAAACCCAAAATTCGAATTATTTTTGCGTTGTTTCTCCTGTCTTGCCTGACTGTGCAGTTAAATGCACAATCTGCCGCGAACAGCAACTTCGCATCCTTAAAGGGTGTTGTCACTGAGAAAGGATCTCAGGGGACACCTGTAGAATTTGCTACAGTACAGGTGTTGCCACAAGGCGCGGTGACTACTACTAGCTCAAAAGGGGAATTCTCCTTCCCAAGACTTGCTTCGGGAAAGGTAAGTATCAGAGTACAGTTTCTCGGAATGGAGAGCCTGGACACTACAATCGTACTCTTAGCCGGTAGGGCAACTGAAGTGAAATTCCAGATGAATTACAGCACGTTCAGACTAAACGAAGTTTCGGTAGTGGCACAGGAGAGCAAGGCCGGTCAGGCCACAGCTTCCAATATTTCCAGACAGGCAATGGATCACCTTCAGGCAAGCTCTGTCTCTGATCTTCTTCAGCTTTTACCGGGGGGGCAGATTGCCAATCCAAGCTTAAGTACAGCTAAAACCTTCAATATAAGAAACATAGGAACTAATGCTTCAGACATGAATGCTCTTGGTACTGCAATATATGTTGATGGTTCACCATTATCAAACAATGCAAACCTTCAGACCCTCAATCCTGCAATTTCGGGATCAGGTGGAGTAGTCGGTGGCGGAACTTCGCCAAACTCAGGGATCGACCTGAGAACACTTTCAACGGATAATATCGAATCTGTTGAGGTAATTCGTGGTATTCCATCTGTAGAATACGGTGACCTTACTTCGGGTGCCGTTATCATTAAATCAAAGGCAGGTAAAGAGCCATTGAATATTCGTATTAAGACCGACCCTAGAATTTATCAGGTATCTGCAGGAAAAGGATTCAGTCTGGGAGAGAATGCAGGTAGTCTTAACGTAAGTGGAGACTATGCATATAGCGTATCACAGCCAACAGAATCTTATACCTATTATCAAAGAGCCACTGCTAAACTACTGTATTCAAACAGGTTCAGTAAGTGGGCTACCAATACATCCTTCGATTTTTCTTTAGGAAAAGATACTCGTGAAAAGAATCCGGACGATGCCAGAACTCAGTCGGCATCCGGAGCAAAGGATATTGGCCTCAGACTAAATACAAATGGAACACTCAATATTGACAAAGGTTGGCTTAACAACATAAAATATACATTGTCAGGTAACTATTCAAACAAACACTCATACAATGAAGAACTTTTAGGTAATGCTTTTTCTGCTTACTCAATGTCAAGAACCGACGGTGGAGTGTTGAGCAATAGACCAAATCAGAGGGTATATGACGCAACAGGTAAGGAACTTACAAATATCCCGCGGGGTGAAGCCAGCTACTATGCAACATACCTTCCGAATGAATATTTCAGCAGATATGACATTTATGGTAAGGAGGTAAACCTTTTTGCCAAGGTAAATGCCACTTTCGCCAAGAAGATGGGTAATGTTAATAACAGAATAGTTCTGGGTGCAGATTTCAAGTCAGACGGAAACCTGGGAGACGGCAAGGTTTATGACCTAAAGAATCCACCATACAGAGTATTAAGCACCGAGAATTCATCATCGAGACCAAGGAAATATTCTGATATTCCTTTTGTCACTCAGCTTGGCATATATGCCGAGGAGAACTTCAACTGGACAATGGGAGAGAGAGAGGTGATACTTCAGGCGGGTGCCAGGTATGACATGGTTTCCGGCAAGAGCATACTTACTCCAAGGATAAATGCTTCAATAGACATAGTGCCCCAAAAACTTTCATTGAGGGGAGGATACGGTATTGCAGCAAAGGCTCCCACATCTCTTTATCTTAATCCGGAGGATGCATACTTCGATTTTGTTCACTTCAACAACCTTAACAGCTCGTCTGTGCCGGCTGCAGAACAACTGCTTTTATGTACTACAAGAATTTACAATACGGAAAATAAAGATTTAAGGATTGCCTCAAACGAGAAAAGTGAGATCGGCTTAGACTTCAAATGGAAAAAGATGCGCTTTTCTGTTACCGCCTTTAATGAAAACTTAAAGAACGGGTATAACATGGGCAGTGAATTTAAACTATATAATTATACTGAATACCAGATTGCAACAGCAAATGCCGGGACTATTCCCACACTTACAGAGAAGACTACAAGCAAAATATTTGTACGTTATTCAACTCCATCAAACACAAAGAGATCTCAGAACAGAGGTGTTGAGTTTGATTTTGATTTAGGCAGGTTTGAATCGATACGCACTGCTTTTGTTCTGAATGGTTCGTACATAAGATCTTCAAACTGGGACGATGCATTCACATACAGCACACAGAAGAATCTGAACACTATTGAACGCAACATAGGTGTATATGAAGCAGGAAATACCAAAGAAGAGAGGGAAAGATTCAGTACAACTCTTCGTGCAACCCATAATATTCCGTCAATCGGTTTTGTTGTCACACTGACAGCACAGGTAAACTGGGTTTACAATCAATGGAGCAATATTGGAAACGACTCAACTTTTGTAAAATACATTTCGTATGAGGACGGATCGATGAAAAACATTCCACAAGGTATTGATATTAAGACCGACCCAAGGTTCTCATATCTTGTAGAAAGCAAATCTTCAAGAAGATTCATTGGTGAGTCCTGGTTCCCGACAGTTCTGTTTAATATTCACATTACTAAAGAAATAGGGAATATGTTAAGAGCATCTTTCTTTGCCAACAATATGTTCCAGAGTAAACCGCTTTATGAAAGCAAGAGAACCCCGGGATCATTCACGGTTATTAATGAATCAATACCACTATTCTTTGGATTCGAAATGGCATTAACTATTAAGTAATAAAAAGATGATTACAATGAAAAATATAATAAAAATATTTGCCGGGGTGCTGGGTACCATCTTGCTGTTCACCTCTTGTGAACAGTTTCAGGAGGCTAACAGTGCCAAAGAAGTGCAATCACTTAACACGATAGTTAAAGTGAATCTTAATATAGGTACTGCACCTGCACCTGAAGCGCTTAATGTAAAGCTGATAAACTATACAGAGAGATATGAAGTTAATACCACTGTCAGTGCCAACGGGACAGTCAATGTCGGCAATATAATACCCGGCATATACACGATAACAGTATCTACAGAGATGAACCATAATGGTTTTACATATAATTATAGCGGCAATGCTGTAAACATAGATCTTGTTACAAACAATAAACAGATAGAGATAGAAGTTGGAGCATCAAAGTCCGGAGCTCTGGTTATGAAAGAGTTATATTATTGTGGTTCTAGAACTCCCACAGGCGGTTCTTACTTCAGGGATCAGTTTTATGAGATATACAACAATAGTGAAGTTGTTCAAAATGTAAAAGGTCTATGTATCGCCCAGCTTAATCCATTGACTGCTACAGCCAATATGCCTGTGTGGCCCGGTGACGATGCTTCAAAATTCGTTTATGCAATAACTATCTGGCAAGTTCCACTGAACAAGGATTATCTATTAAATCCGGGCGAGTCGATAATTATTGCACAAATGGCCGATGACCATAAAAAGAGCAATCTTAATCCTACCTCTCCTGTCAATCTTCTAAGTGCTGAATTTGAAACTTTGGTAGCTACTACTTCTTTGATACTTGATAATCCCGCAATTAACATGTATATGGCTTTCTGGCCAGCTCCAACGGCACAATGGTTAAGCACTGTTTTCGGGAGTGCTTTTATAATCTATTTTCCTACAGAAACAATAAATCCAAATAACTTTGTCAGTCCTGTCGGTCTCACATCCAAAAACTACAAAATAAGTATAGATCAGATTGTTGATGCTGTAGAGCTGGTAGGTAATGCAAATCAGGTACAACTTAAGAGGGTTCCTGCGGTACTTGATGCAGGTGCTGCTACAGTCGGTGGCACTTATCTTTCCTCTAGTGTTGCAAGAAAAATTAAAACAACTCTTTCTGATGGAAGAATCATCTATTATGACACTAACAACAGTTCAAATGACTTTGAGGTTATGAATCCTCCTGTGATAAGAAGATATGATGCAAAGGCTCCTTCATGGAATACTTGGAAATAATGGTTAATAACTACAACATTAAAGCAATGAGAAAATTTAAAAACATATATTGGGCTGGAATAGTAGTGTTAACTATGCTGCTTTCCCAAAAAACTGTTGCCCAGGATGCTAAAGCGAAAAATACAAACCCTGCATCTATTGAGCTGATAAAGGCAAAATCCTTGTGGTTCAACACAAACAACAGCGCGGGTCTGACACTGGACAAGATGTACAACTTTAACAACCTTCTGTTTGATTATAAACTTAAGAGTGGTGATTTTAAAAGAAAATTCGAGGGTGGTGACGAAAGGCTCTTCGGAGTATCCACAGAGGGGGGACTCAACTTAGGCGGTGGTTACGTTTGGGGTAAATTCTCATACAACAACGAGAAGCAGACAGGAACCCTTTACAACACAACAATGCTTGACCCTATAAGAGGTATTCCTTACTATACCGTTGACAAAAACCTGAGTGACTGGGTAAAGCAGGATTACAACCTGTACATGAAGGCTGCAAGCAAACCAATCTGGGACATTCTTCTTCTTGGTATAGAAGCTCAGTACAATACAAAAACCGGGGCCAAACAGATAGACCCACGTTCGGTTACAGATTTTTATACTATAAACGTAAAACCCGGAGTTGTCGCAACATTTAACAATCATGTAATTGGACTGAATCTTGAATATGAAAGATTAAATCAGGAGTCCAGAACAACTAACAGCAACGGACAGTCTAATCAGGATGTGTTTGTAATGAAAGGTCTTGGTAACTTTTATACTGCTGTCGTGGGTGGTTTGCAATCACTTGGTAAGTTCGTATATAATGGTAATAAAGTTGGTGGTGGAGTGCAATACTCTTTTGCAGGTGAGAAAATGCAACTGCTTTTGGATGGTAAGTATTCATTCAGGGTAGAGGATGTAATAAGCACTCCTACAAAACCTAAAAAAGAGGGTTCTGTAAAGGAGAACAACTACGGGGCCAACCTTCAGCTTCTACTCACTGGTAAAGATCTTAGCAGGCTAGAGTTATCATATTCGAATAACGAAATTGGCGGCATTGAGTATGTTCAGGTACTTGACAACACATTTGAAGTGCAGCGCTGGGTAACTACCTATAAGAGTGTAAGGTCTACATTCTCTCAGAGTGACGTGGCCCTTAAGTATGATTTCTTCAGAGGCAACAACTTCGACTACAAATGGAGAGCCGGGGTTTTGGTAAACTACAGGAATTGTGACGATATCTACATAATGCCCGCTTCGGACATGAAAATAGAAGACCTGATTCTTGGAGTAAATGCCAAGGCTAACCTGAATCTTGGTAAATCGGGAAGACTTCTTGCCGGTGCATCATTCAACTACAAGAATAACATGAATGGTTCGTACAATTATGGTGGTGCCGATCCTACATCCCATATTATTACAGACTACATGACACCCGATTTTGAATATCTCAAGCTGAGTTACATGAAGATAGGAGGTGAACTCTCTTTATTTACAAACATAAGCCAGAGCGGACGTTCGGGAATGTTCATAAAGGTAGCAGTTGACTATTACAAGCCGGTTGACAGCGACAACAACAGGGTACTTACAAACGTTGGAGTCGGTTTTACCTTCTAAAGCAAATACATAAAGATGATTAGAAAGATTTTATTATTTCTAATGGCATCTACTCTCTCTCTGCTAACCTCACTAGAGGCGGCAGAGAGGAGTTTTGCCATTATAGTGGACATTGATACTTATAAAGCTTGCAAGACGGAGATTGATTCTTATAAAATGCTTCTTCAGAAAGAGGGTATGAATGCCTTTATCCTGGACAGGAATTGGAACAATCCGCAGCAGATAAAAGACGAACTGGTTTCCAGATATAACGATTCGGGGCTGGAAGGAGCTATTTTCATAGGGCAGGTTCCTATAGCCATGATAAGTGATGCGCAGCACTTTACATCGGCATTCAAGATGGATCAGGAGAAATACCCTATGAGCCAGTCATCTGTTCCTTCGGACAGGTTCTATGACGATTTTGACCTTAAGTTTGATTATCTGTCACAAGATAAAGAGAACAAGCTTTTTCACTACTACTCGCTAAGATGGGACTCCCCACAGAAAATATCGTGTGATATCTATTCCGGAAGGTTAAAACCAACCAGAAAAGGGGAAGAGGGTTATATGCAGATACGTGATTATTTCAAGAAGCTTCTTGCAGAGAGGGCTACAGAAAATAAGATGGACGTACTTGTATCTTACACAGGCGAAGGGTCGTTTTCAAATAGCCTCACAGCATGGAAGGAGGAGGGGATAACACTTCGTGAGCAGTTCCCTCAGGCATTCACAAATGCAAACTCATCCAAATTTCTGATGTTTTATATGTACCCATCTATGAAACAATCGGTTATAGAAGAACTAAGGAGAGATGAGGTGGATCTGATGTTGTTTCACGAACATGGAACCCCGGACAGGCAATACCTTACAGGTATCCCTTTGAGTAAAGGATCTGACGATAATATCGAAGCTGCAAGAAGATTGTTCAGGAATAGTCTCAGGAAGGAGATTCAGAAGAAAGGCGATACTGAAATGCTCAAACAATCCTGGATGAACTACTATAAGATAGACTCCACATGGTTTGCAGGGGTATCGGACCCCGCTCAGATTAAGAAGGATTCACTCGATGACATAAATATGGGAATCGTTCTTGAGGATGTTCCAAACATTAATCCCAATCCCAGGGTAGTTATCTTTGACGCCTGCTTCAACGGTGACTTCCGCGAGGATAGCTTCATTGGCGGAGAGTATATCTTTGCAAAGGGTAAGACTCTGGTGGCAATAGGAAACTCTGTGAACGTACTTCAGGACAAATCGGCAAGTGACCTTCTGGGTCTTCTTGGGCTTGGTTACAGCGTAGGTGAATGGGCACAACTTACCAATATTCTTGAATCACACATCATTGGTGACCCAACATTTCTTTTCAAGAGTGATGCGTCAGTTAAAAGAATCAATCTGAAATCTAAGGATAACGCTTATTGGCTCAAGGTTCTTAAGAGGGCACAACACCCCGACATTAAAGGAGTTGCCCTTCAGAAACTGTTCACCCTGCACTATCCTTCCCTTCCACAACTGCTTGTAGATACATACAACAGCTCGCCATACTACATGCTCAGATTACAGGTTTATCATCTTCTTCAGTTTTATAATGATGGTAAATTTGAGGAACTTCTCAAAAACTCTGTTTATGATCCGTATGAATTCATAAGAAGAAAGTCGACCTTCTCTATGGGCAGGATTGGTAAGGATGAGTATATACCTTACATAGCATCGGTCTTTATTAATGATTATCTGGACGAAAGGGTAAGGTTCAATGCAGAATTCTGTTTCGACCTTGTAGATCAGAATATGCTGAAAAAGGAGGGTGAAATGCAGATCATGAACAGCACTCTGTACAATAAAGAGAAGAGTCTCTCCGAATTCAATGCAAGAGTTGCCTCCAGGGCAGGAATGGCAAAATTAAGCATAGATGTGGCAAACAAAGAACAGAAGATGAGTTCGAGGTTATTGGGTGTAAGCATCTTGAGAAACAACTGTTACCATGCTATGGTGGATAGCTACCTCAAAGTGCTTGCCGATCCTGCTGATGATCTCAACCTCAGGATAAAACTGGCAGAGTCTCTGGGATGGTTCACACTCTCATACAGAAAGACCGACATTATATCTGCCTGCAAATCTATTGCAGCAGAGAACGGATTGGATCAGAAGTTGAAAAACGAGCTGCTTAAAACAGCCAACAGATTGGAAGTATACATGCGATAATAATAAGAAGAGATGAAGAGTAAAATTTTTAAAACAGCATTGCTTCTGATTACTATTGTTTTAGGAGCAACAGCATATGCGCAGAGTGAGATTATCCCTGCAAAGGGAAAGTTCAATTCCCGTTTTCTGATAGTTATAGACAGAGCCAGCTTTACTGCTGCAAAACAGGAGGTTCTGGATTACAAAGCAGTTCTGGAAAGCGAAGGCTTAGGAGCCATGATTTTGACAGGGGAGTGGAACAATCCTGAAAAACTGAGGGCAGAAATAAGGGATATCTACAATCAGAAGCCTGTTCTGGAGGGAGCGGTCTTTATTGGTAATATTCCGGTTGTAAGGGTGCAGAACTTTCAGCACGCCACTACTGCATTCAAAATGGATGAAGCAAACTTTCCTATTACTGACGCATCGGTGACATCCGACCGTTTCTACGACGATCTTGATCTTCAGTTTGAACTTATAAAGCAGGACGAAAAGAACAAGGGCCATTTTTACTACCGTCTTTTGGAGAGCTCTCCACAGGTAATAAAGAGTGATTTTTATTCTGCCAGGATGATGCCCCCATCGGATATGGGCGTTGAACCGATAGTTTTGCTGAAGCGATACCTCAAAAAGGTGGTTGCTGCCCATAAGGAGTCAAATCCTATGGACCAGCTGGTCATATTCAACGGACATGGATACAACTCCGATTGCCTTACAGCGTGGCAGAACGAGCAGTTTGCAATAAGGGAGCAGATTCCTCTGGCATTCAAGAGTTCAAAGGGGAACGGATTCTATAACTTCAGGCAGGATCCTTTTATGAAGTACAAGTTATATGACAAAATGCAGCAAAACGGCACCGACCTGTTTGTTTTCCATGAGCATGGCGACTTTGACACACAGTATATAAACGGCGACTATCCCGCTCCAAACTACCTCGAATATACAGCCGGCAGCAAGCTTGACAAGATTGGCCCTATGAGTGTCATGGGTACATCTCTCAGGAACACCTACAGGAGGTATAAAGGGGAGAGGGCAGAGAATTTCAAGAAGGGGCTGATTGCAGATTATGGATTTACCGAGGAGTTTTTCGCCAGACAGAGGCTGGACTCGCTTAGGGTAAGTGACTCAATATTTGCCGCGGACATAAACATTGTCTTGAAGGACCTTGCCAAGGTTAAAATGCAACCTAAGTTCACGATTTTTGATGCTTGTTATAATGGCTCTTTTCATAGGCCTGGCTATGTGGCAGGTTACCACATCTTTGGTGATGGCAATACTATTGTCACACAAGGCAATACCGTTAACGTTCTTCAGGATAAATGGTCGCTTGAGCTTATTGGAATGGTTGCCGAGGGAGCAAGAGTGGGTTTCTGGCAGAAGGAGTTCCAATATCTGGAATCACATCTTATAGGTGACCCGACATATCGTTTCTCTACGGATGGACCAAATTCCACTACTTCCATTAACCGCGACCTGGCAATTAATGTAGTTAACACTAGAGCAGGCATCAAGGGTAAATCAAAAGTATGGGAGAAATATCTAAAATCGTCTAACCCAAATTTGCAGGCACTTGCCCTTAAGCAATTGTCAAAGAATCCACCTAAGGATTTTTCCGACATTCTTCTGAATACCTTCAAGAGCAGCAAGCACTTCAGTGTAAGATTTGAGGCACTTAAGAGACTACTGGATAATTCCGGTGGAGAGGCGAGAGACTATCAGAACATGATTGAGGCTATCCGTCTTGGTTTGGATAACCCGTATGAGTTTATCAGAAGGTTTGCTACCCGTTTTGCCGGTTACTCCGGAGATCCTGTGCTGATTCCTTCTTTGGTAAGCACTGTTCTCTTCGCAAATGAGAGTCAGCGTGTACAATACGCCGCACAAGGTTCGCTGCAGATGTTCGACATCACTGCTGTGGTAAATGAGATCGAAAGACAGGCCAAGGCTTCAAATCTTCCTGACAAGGAGAAGGTTGCAAAAGATCTTGGCGACTACTACAAGGGTCAGCTTAAATTGCAGGAGAAGTCACTAAAGGTTATTCTTGACAAAAATGCAAAGCAGGAAGATAGGATATCGGCAATACGAAGTCTCCGTAACTACAATAACCACAAGCAGACCGTGAGTCTTCTTGGAGTATTGGGTGATTCTGGCGACAACACCGCCGTAAGGACAACACTTGCAGAGGCATTGGGCTGGTTTAATCTCAGTATCACAAAAGGCGAGATCGTAAAAGCCCTGAAACTGGTCCATGACAATCCGGGAACACCTCCTGAACTGAAAAAGGAGGCACTCCAAAGTCTCAATCGGTTGTGGTACATGGGGACGCACATTGTGTACCCTGTTTTAAGGTAAGGTGCGGGATTTTCCTATACGTGCCCCGGCTTTACCCACTTTGTCACAGTGCTAAAAAACAAATGCGGAAACAGATTATGCTGGTATATACAGCTGCAGTTCCGCTTGTTGTTTTTTTCAACGCACTGTTCCTTAAGTGGGTACCCAAAGCCTCATGGCAAGTATCTTCAAATCCCGCCCCTTACCCATTAGCACATTAGCACATTAGCACATTAGCACATTAGCACATTAACACATTAGCACATTAAGCGTCACCAAGTATCTTTTTAATTGTACCTTTGACACATGAGTAATAAAAATATCCTGACCCCTTTAAAGAAGTACTTATGGGGCAGTGTCCCTTATCTGTTTTTCCGCCTGGTCAATTCAAAGCTTGATAAACACAAGTATTTCAGGTTTATCAAAGTAAATGGATATACTCATTATCCCTACGATTACGCTCAACATTATCTTGATATGGAAGTCAATGTAATGACTGACGAGAATAACGGATTACCATATATCAGGCACAGAGGTACCAAAAACTTATATTTTCCCAGACATTATACTCATAATCAAATTATAAAGGGATACAGATCCCTGATGATAGAACAGGATATCAATTCACCACACCATTATGTTGATTCCATACAGGAATTCGATGGAAAAACCTTGTTGGATATTGGGTCAGCCGAGGGACTTACATCTCTGGATGCAATTGAGTTAGTCGATTCCCTGTTTCTGTTCGAATACAATCCGGGCTGGATAGAGGCATTAGAGGCAACTTTCGAACCCTGGAAGCACAAGGTGCAGATTATGAAGCAGTATATTGGTGATAACAACATTGGAATTAACCAGACTTTGGACGATTTTCTCAAAGACAAGCCAAAGAAAAACATATTCCTTAAAATGGATATAGAAGGGGTTGAGCGAAATGCGTTGGCAGGTGCCGTAAATCTATTCTCCAACGCCGATAATCTGCATTTTGCAATCTGTACATACCATAGAAAGAGTGACAATAAGGTAATTTCCACGATATTGGATAAATACAATTGCACACACTCTCAGCGGGACGGTCTTTTATATTACAAACACCATCTGCGCCCATGCCTTATTCGTGGATGGGCACATAGGGACGCATAATGTGTTCCCGGTTTTAAGGTAATGTGCGGGATTTTCCGATACGTGCCCCGGCTTTACCCACTTTGTCACAGTGCTAAAAAACAAATGCGGAAACAGAACATGCTGGTATATACAGCTGCAGTTTCCGCTTGTTGTTTTTTTCAACGCGTGTGCCCTGCATGA
>MEOK01000005.1 GCA_001769195.1 Bacteroidetes bacterium GWF2_40_14
GCTGTATACGAGACCCGTACGTACAGTGGTGTGAGAGGCTCTCCCCGTCAGGTCAACTGACGGGGCAGTCTACTCGATAACAAATGTATTGTGGGTAAATGCGGTTGCACGCCCTTGCAGGCTAGAGCACTTCAAGTTTGAACTTGAAATATATGCTCTACCTATGTCTTTTAATAAAATTTGTGGTTTTTCTCACGGTGAAGAGTAATCCACTCTAAAATAATATCTCCCTCTTTAGAGTTGACGGCTGATCCAAGTCTGACGATTGAATAGGAGAGGGGGGGCATTGAGTGGTCCTTCACAACGTTTTCTACTCTGGTAAGTACGCTGTCATCTACAAGATCGCCCGTTTTAATTGCCTCAAATGAAGGCTCGAGGTCAATACTTGAGAATGCACTTGCTGCATCTCTTTTGATTTTAATACCGATAAGGGGCCATTTTGAGTAAAAAGGCAATTTCTGCGTTTGTCCGTGACAAACTATACAACCTGAATTATCTATAATTGCAACTACTTTGGCATCTATAAGCAGGTTGTCTGTGGGTTCCTGATTTATGGCCCTGAAAGTAATAATAAGGGCTGCTGAAGTTATCAGCAACCCTAATACGATTTTAGAAAACTTACTCATTTCGCAGTTTTATTATTGCGCTGCCTTATTAAGAATAATTTCCACATTTTTAGAAAGTGCAGTTGCTGAAATTGTAGCGCCGCTATAACTGTCAACAGAGGCTTTTTTCTTTGATGCTTCACCTATTTTTAATCCGTCCCAGCTATTAAAATATTTTTGTCTCTCAAGCTTCTTTAAAAAACCGGGACTCTCCCAATTGCTCAGAATTGCCACCTTTTTAATTATCTTGCTTTTGTCTGTTACTACTATTACAGGTGTCGTGTTATGATATCCAATTATGCCGTCTGAATAAGGCTTGCTGGATAAACAGTATCCTAAAACCTTTTTTTTGGCATCCACTACGTTGAACCATACACCATTACCTTTTTCAACTGCAACTGCTTCCGGATATATGCTTTGTACTACTTCCAGCCCTGAAACCTCTTTTAATACCGCTACCTCGCCTTTCGCCTTTCCGTTTGCCTGGGAAAATGCAGTTGTTACGCATGTGAAGATAATAAATAATAGTGAGATGTGCTTTTTCATTTCTTTAAATTGTTTTTTATATTTTTTTTAGACAACAAAGGCCGGCAAAAGTTTATTTTGTCCGGCCATTGTTTATTCATAAATTCTATATGCTATTTGTAATCTCTGATAGCAGACTGAGCAGCAGCCAGACGTGCTATCGGAACGCGGAACGGAGAACAAGAAACATAATTCATGCCAATTTTATGACAGAACTCGATTGAGTCAGGATCACCACCGTGTTCGCCGCAAATACCAATTTTGAGTTTTGAATTGGTACTACGTCCGCCTTTGATACTCATCTCAACAAGTTTGCCTACTGTAGACTGGTCGAGGGTCTGGAATGGATCTGCTGGAAGGATCTTCTTGGCAAGATAATCACCCATGAATGCTCCAATATCGTCACGTGAAAATCCAAATGTCATCTGAGTAAGGTCATTTGTTCCAAAAGAGAAGAACTGTGCTGTCTGTGCCATCTCTTCCGAAAGCAGTGCTGCGCGAGGAATCTCAATCATGGTGCCATAAAGATAAGGAATCTTAAGAGCGTACTTCTTCTCAACCTCTGCATGTACTCTATCGCAAATGACTTTCTGATGGTCAAGTTCCTTAACAGATACAGTAACAGGAATCATGATCTCCGGCTGTGGCTGGAAGCCCTCTTTCATAAGTTCTGCAGTTGCTTCAAAAATTGCCCTGTACTGAGCTTCACTAATCTCAGGGTATGTGATTCCGAGACGTACTCCACGGTGACCCATCATAGGGTTTACTTCATGAAGGTTTTCGCCACGTTTCTTGATGTCTTCAACTGATATTCCCAGTTCATCGGCAAGTTCCTGTTGCTTGTCATGAGTCTGAGGTACAAACTCATGCAAAGGTGGGTCAAGTAGACGGAATGTAACAGGTTTGCCGTTCATTACCTTCATAGTGCCTTTAACTGCCTTTTTAACAAATGGCTCAAGTTCTTTGAGAGCAACAATGCGCTCCTCTTCTGTTTTTGACAGAATCATCTTGCGCAGTTTTGCAAGTGGTTGTTCAGAATTTGTTCCGTAGAACATATGCTCGATTCTGAAAAGGCCAATTCCCTCTGCTCCAAAGTTGATAGCATTCTGTGCATCCTCAGGAGTGTCGGCATTTGTTCTTACACCTAACACCCTGAACTTGTCCACGATTGACATATACTCCACAAAACGAGGATTTTCTGTTGCATCCATTGTAGAGATAGCCTGGTCATAAACGAACCCTTTGGTTCCGTTCAGACTGAATACGTCGCCCTCTTTGTATATTTTACCATTTACTGTAAGTGTCTTTGCATGAAGGTTAATGTGGAGCGTATCGCAACCTACTATGCAGCATTTACCCCATCCGCGGGCAACAAGGGCAGCATGAGAGGTCATACCTCCACGGGCTGTCAGAAGACCATCAGCTGCGCGCATACCTTCTACATCTTCTGGATTTGTCTCTTCACGTACCAGAATCACCTTTTTGCCTGCTGCGTTCCACTCAACAGCGGTCTCAGCAGTGAATGCGATCTGACCAACTGATCCGCCCGGGCCTGCAGGAAGTCCTTTTGCAATGACTGTTGCAGCTTTTTCAGATTTAGGATCAAGGATAGGATGCAAAAGCTCATCAAGCTGGGCAGGAGCCATTCTCATGACTGCTGTCTTTTCATCTATAAGACCTTCTGAAAGCATATCCATTGCCATGTTAAGGGCAGCCATACCAGTTCTCTTTCCAACGCGGCACTGAAGCATCCATAGCTTACCGTCCTGAATTGTAAATTCTATGTCCTGCATATCGTGGAAATGTTTTTCAAGACTTTTCTGGATAGCATCAAGTTCCTTATATACAACCGGCATACCTGTCTCAAGAGAAGCAAGGTGCCTGTTATGGTCGTTCTTTGTTGATTCGTTAAGAGGGCTTGGTGTGCGTATACCGGCAACCACATCTTCTCCTTGTGCGTTGATCAGCCACTCACCATAAAACTTGCCTTCGCCTGTTGCAGGGTTACGTGAGAAAGCAACACCTGTTGCAGAATTTTCTCCCATGTTTCCGAATACCATTGCCTGAACTGTAACAGCTGTTCCCCACTCGTCAGGAATGCTCTCAATTCTGCGATATGAAATAGCCCTTTTTCCGTTCCATGATTTGAAAACGGCACTTATACCTCCCCAAAGTTGCTCGTAAGCATTATCTGGGAATGATTTTCCAAGAACTTCCTGAACTTTCAGCTTGAAATCGTCGCAAATCTTGATAAGCTCTTCTGCTGTAAGGTCAGTATCATTTGTATAACCTCTTTTTGTCTTAACCTCGTGCAGCATCTTGTCAAGCTGTACACGTATTCCTTTTCCTTCTTCAGGTTCGATTCCCTCAGCCTTTTCCATAACAACATCGGAGTACATCATGATAAGACGACGGTAAGCATCATAAACGAAGCGTGGATTAGATGTCTTTTTAATAAGACCAGGAATTGTTTCTGAACAAAGGCCGATATTAAGAACGGTCTCCATCATACCCGGCATTGAGCTTCTGGCTCCTGAACGGCAAGATAGTAGTAAAGGATTCTCTTTTCCGCCGAACTGCATACCCATTATTGCCTCAGTTTTTGCCAAAGCAGCATCTACTTCTGCCTTAAGCGCTGCAGGATACTGCATCTTGTTTTTGTAATACTCGTTACAAGTATCTGTAGTGATTGTAAAACCTGCGGGTACAGGAATTCCTAAAGTACACATTTCTGCAAGGTTGGCACCTTTGCCACCAAGCAAATTCTTCATTGAGCCATTTCCGTCGGCAGTTTTGCCTCCGAATATGTAAACTCTTTTAATGTCTGACATAAGTTATTGATTATTTCGGTTTATATTTCAGAATATTATCTAATGGGGGGCAAATATAATAAATTTTCATAAAAGTTTGCCTGCAAGTTCAGATAGTTCACTACGCTCTCCCTTGACAAGGTTGATGTGTGCAAAAATCTCCTGCCCGTATAGTTTTTCCCCAAGATGTGTCAATCCGTTTGAGTGAATGTCCAGATAAGGCGAATCAATCTGCTGGATGTCACCTGTAAATACCAGCTTGGAGCCTTCTCCGGCTCTCGTTATGATTGTCTTTACCTCGTGAGGGGTAAGGTTCTGAGCCTCGTCAATAATAAAGAAGACATTGGAGAGGCTTCTGCCTCTTATGTAGGCCAGAGGAGAGATCTGCAACTTTTCATTCTTCAACATCTCTTCAATTCTATACGCCTCTTTACTGGTGGGCTTGAATGCCTTTTTTATTACAGCCAGGTTATCATATAAAGGGAGCATGTATGGTCCCATTTTCTCTTTTACATCTCCAGGCAGAAAACCCATCTCCTGATTCTTTAACGGAATTACGGGTCGCGCAAGAAGTATTGTGTCATATTCCTGTTCAAGTTCCATTGCAGCAGCCAGAGCAAGAAGGGTCTTCCCTGTTCCTGCTGTTCCGGTAAGCGAAATAAGCTTGATTGCCGGGTTGAGGAGTGCATCTATTGCAAAGGTCTGTTCGTCGTTTCTGGAATCTATGCCGTATGCCTTGTGTTTCTTTACACCAATGAGAGATTTGCCTGCTGCACTGTAACGGGCTAGTACCTTATTGCTGCCGGTTGTACTCTTGATTGAGTAGAGTTGATTTGCCAGCTGATTGCTAAGCTTGAACTCCTCAACAGGAACACCTCCATCCTGATAAAACAGCCGGTCTATTACATTCTGCGGTATCTTCTCGAGGTTTATCACCTCTTTCTTTATATTCTCTACCCTCTCTTCGGTTATTTTATCTGTCAGATAATCCTGTGCATCTATATGTAGTGCTTTTGCTTTAAGCCGCAGATTCATATCTTTGGTTACCAGTGCCACAACCCTGTCGGGATTCTTGTCCTTTACCCACTGTGTTGTTGCCAGTATCCTGTGATCCTGGGTGTCCTCAAAGAAGGACTCTGCCATCTGGTCGCTGAATGGATGTCCTAACTCAATCTTAAGAAGTCCTTTGCCTTTTCCTATGCTTACACCCTTGTCAAACAGCTGGTTGTCTGTGATTTTGTCCATGTCACGAACAAACTCCCGGGCATTGTAGTTTATTGAGTCATCGCCCTTTTTAAACTTGTCCAGCTCTTCAAGTACTGCAATGGGAACAACTATGTCATTCTCCTGAAAATTGTGTATTGCACGGAAATCGTGCAAAATGACATTTGTATCTAATACAAATATCTTAGGTAACTTTTTTACTTTCATAAATCTATGATTTAATCTGGATCCATTTTCTTGCATTTATGAAGATTTCTATCCAAGGAGTCACTTCGTCCGACACTCTGTTGCGAGTGTAGTGCGCCCAGTTATGTGGATAGATGCATCGTTCCGGATGAGGCATCATTGCCAGGTGTCTTCCGTCATTGCTGCAAACTCCTGCTATGCCTTCCGGTGAACCGTTAGGATTTGCAGGATAATCTTTGTAATTGAACCTCACTGCTATATTGTATCTGGATATATCCTGCGGGAAATGGAACTTACCCTCCCCGTGGGCAACCCAAATGCCAAGTTTTGACCCTTTTAGTGTAGAAAGCATTACAGAGGGTGAATCTTCTACTGTAACGCCAACGAAAGCACTTTCATATTTATGGCTGTCGTTGTGCTTCATTTTTGGCGAGTTATCTCTGTCTTCCGGAGTTATAAAGCCAAGTTCGGCCATAAGCTGGCACCCGTTGCAGATACCAAGACTGAGTGTATCCTCTCTTGCATAGAAATTTTCGATTGCACTCTTAGCCTTTTCATTATAAAGAAAAGCTCCGGCCCAGCCCTTTGCCGAACCTAACGTGTCTGCATTTGAGAATCCTCCCACAAACACAATCATCCTCACCTCTTCCAGGTTCTCCCGGCCGGTTATAAGGTCGGTCATGTGCACATCCTTTACTGCAAATCCTGCTAAATAGAGTGCCCATGCCATCTCCCTGTCGCCGTTGGAACCCTTCTCCCTTATAATTGCTGCAACCGGTCTGTTGCTGTTGTTGTCAACCGGAAGGTTGTAATCCGATAATTTGCCAGAGAATGCTGCCGGGAAAGAGAATTTTAGAGGTTGGTTCATGTAGTTTGCGAACCTTTTTTCTGCAAGTTTCTCACCTGACTGCAATCTGTCAAACAAATATGATGTTTTGAACCATAAATCCCTATAGTGGTCTATGTCAAGTTCAAGATCAAGCTTGTAAGACCTTATATTCAATTTTCTCTGCTTTTGCCACTTACCGATATTATAGATTGCAATTGAGTTTTCTTTTACCAATTGTTCAAATTCCTCTTTTTTGCCATCCTGTACCTGTACCAGAATACCGGCGGCTTCAGAAAACAAAAGACGGACAGGATCCTTTTCATTCAATTGTTCAAGGTTGATTTTAATACCTCCATCGCTGTTAGCAAAATTCATCTCCAGAAGAGCAGTAACAAGACCGCCGGCAGAGATATCGTGTCCGGCTGTGATAAGCTCTTTTTCAATCATTTTCTGAACTGTATCGAAACATTCGGCAAAATACTGTGGATTGTTTATGTCCGGTACCTCGTTCCCAAGCTGGTTTGTGACCTGTGCAAATGCAGAGCCGCCAAGAGCAAGGCTATCTTCGGTTATTGCAGTGAACGGAACATAGTAAAGTGAAGCATCACTCTCTTTTGAGAGTACAGGCCTGACAACCTTTCTGATATCCTTGCACTCGCCTACAGTAGATACAATAAGTGTTCCCGGTGAGAGTACTTTTTCTCCGTCGGGATACTTCTGTGTCATGGACATTGAGTCTTTCCCTGTAGGTATGTTTATTCCCAGCTCTATTGAAAAATCGCTGGCTGCTTTTACTGCTTTGTAAAGACGGGCATCCTCTCCAATGTTTCTGCATGGCCACATCCAGTTGGCAGAGAGGGATATACCCTTAATGCCTCCTTCAATCGGGGTCCAGACTACATTTGTAAGA
This sequence comes from Bacteroidetes bacterium GWF2_40_14, assembly GCA_001769195.1. Classification (GTDB taxonomy): domain Bacteria; phylum Bacteroidota; class Bacteroidia; order Bacteroidales; family UBA932; genus Bact-08. The sequence goes on from MEOK01000005.1 coordinate 7,090, forward strand.
GCTTCGGAAATTGCCATCCTGCTTCCTGCCTCAGAGTCTATCATTGCTACTAAAGGGGCATGTCCTATTGAAGTGGCGATTCCTTTTTTATCGCCGAATCCTATTGCTGTTACTCCCAGATTATTGAGCGGTAATTGAATCTCTCCTGCGGTTTGCTGTGTGGCAATAAGACCACTTACGGAACGGTCGACCTTGTTTGTGAGCCAGTCCTTGCATGCAACAGATTCCAGCTGCATTACAAGCTCTATATAATATTCGAGTTCTTCTGTGTCATACTCGAGAAGATCCCAATTCTGGGCCACTGTAAAGTCTTCCATTATAGTCTTGGGAGCAGATCCGAACATATCCTCAATGGCCAGGTCAATTGGTTTTTCGCCAGTTTGTTTGTTTTCAAGCGTAAAGTTGTCTCTGCCTGTGGTCTCTCCTATAACATACATCGGGGCCCTCTCCCTGGCAGCTATCTTTTGCAGTTCTTCTACATCTGATGCTTTGATTACAAGGCCCATGCGTTCCTGAGATTCGTTCCCTATTATCTCTTTGGCAGATAAAGTAGGGTCACCTACAGGAAGTTTGCTGATGTCTATGTCGCCACCGGTCTGTTCAACAAGTTCGGAAAGACAGTTAAGATGTCCCCCTGCACCATGGTCATGAACTGATATTATTGAGTTGTTGTCGCTCTCGGCCAGTGTACGTATTGCGTTGTATGCCCTTTTCTGCATCTCCGGATTGGAGCGCTGTACGGCATTAAGTTCAATTGCGTTTTCGAATTCTCCTGTGGCAACAGAGGATACTGCGCCTCCACCCATACCTATACGATAGTTGTCACCTCCAAGCAGGATTACTTTGTCTCCTACCGAAGGTTTATCTTTTTGGGCATATCTCTTTTTTGCATAACCTACTCCTCCGGCCATCATAATCACCTTGTCGAATCCAAAATCCCTCATCTTCTCTGAATGTTCGAATGTGAGAAGTGAACCACAAATTAGTGCTTGTCCGAACTTGTTTCCGAAATCACTTGCTCCGTTGGATGCCTTTATGAGAATTTCCTGTGGTGTCTGATAGAGCCACTCACGCTCAGGCGTGTTCTCCCAATCCCTGCCTTCCACGTCAAATCTTGGATAAGAGGTCATGTAGACAGCAGTTCCGGCTATAGGAAATGAGCCCTTGCCTCCTGCAATACGGTCACGGATCTCTCCTCCGCTACCTGTGGCTGCTCCGTTGAAAGGCTCTACCGTTGTTGGGAAATTGTGAGTTTCAGCTTTAAGTGAGATTACTGTCTCCTCCTTCTGTACCTTGAAAAAGTCTGGTTTGTCGCCACTTTGCGGGTAGAACATTGTAACCTCCGGGCCCTCAAGAAATGCGCAATTATCTTTATAGGCAGAGACTATACGGTTAGGATTCTCCTTTGATGTCTTTTTAATCAGCTTAAACAGACTGGATTCCATCTCCCTTCCGTCTATGACAAATGTGCCGTTGAATATTTTGTGCCGGCAGTGCTCGGAGTTTACCTGTGAGAAACCAAAGACTTCTCCATCTGTAAGGGGACGTCCCAGTTTTTTACTAAGTTCGTCGAGATAGCTTATCTCCTCATCGCTGAGTGCAAGTCCCTCTTCTTTATTGTAAGCAGCAATGTCGGTTATCTGAATTACAGGATCTGGTTTGCGGTTTATTTCAAAGATCTCCTGACCAAGGCCGTCATACATACGCTGAAGCATTTTGTCATGCTCTGCTTCCATTGACGGTACCTCAAAAAACTCCTCGATCCGCTCTATGCCGGAAATGTTCATGTTCTGAGTAATCTCAACAGCAGTTGTGCTCCATGGTGTAATCATCTCTCTTCTAGGGCCGGCAAAATAACCGGTAACTGACCTATCGGGATGTAAATGAGCACCGTCGAAAAGCCATTTGAGAGCATTAATATTGTCTGAAGAGAGTTCCTTGTTTGTTTTTACAGCAATTACGCTGTTAAGCTGAGATCTAAAGAATAGGATCATATATGACAAGATAAGTTAGGCTCCAAAAATACTGCTTTTTTGAGCAAAAAGGAAAATTATTTGTTATTTTGTACAAAATTGAATTATGACGGATCAAGCTTTATACGACAAAGAGATTGAATATATTTTCAAACAGTTTCCATCTTATCAGAAGGTTGGAAAGGTAGCATACAAGCCCGGGATTGAAACTATGAAGGAGTTTGACAAGGTTCTGGGCTATCCTCACAAAAAGTTTCTTTCTATTCATATTGCCGGAACAAACGGAAAAGGATCGGTATCGCATATGCTTGCAGCAGTATTGCAGAAGACGGGCGCAAAGGTGGGTTTGTACACATCGCCTCATCTTGCAGACTTCAGAGAGAGAATAAAGGTTAACGGAGAGATGATTGATAAGGATAGTGTACTGGATTTTCTTACTACATGGAAGCCATATATGCTAGATAAAAAACCATCCTTCTTTGAAATAACCACTGCAATGGCGTTTGATTATTTTGCAAAACAGGGGGTGGATATAGCTGTCATTGAGACGGGACTTGGCGGCAGGCTGGATTCTACAAACGTTATAACACCTCTTCTGAGCATAATTACAAACATCGCTCTGGACCATTGCGAACATCTTGGATTTACTCTGGGTGAGATAGCAAGGGAGAAGGCCGGCATTATTAAGCCCGGTATTCCTGTAGTAGTGGGGGAGGCGCTTCCGTCTACAAAATACATATTTGAACAATTTGCCAGAGAAAACTCATCAAGGTTGGTTTTTGCCCAGGAGTCTCTTTTCAGGGAGATTCTGGCATCTGATTATGAACTTGACCTAAAGGGTGATTACCAGACACATAACATAAGAACCGTTCTCACTTCCCTTTCGCTGCTCTCGGAAAACAACAAGTTCATGAAGGTTGTGGAGCGGGGGTGGAGCGACAGTAATATAAGGCTGGCGTTAAAGACTGCAGCAGCAACAACAGGGCTAAGGGGCAGATGGGAGTACCTTTCTCATGATCCTCCTGTTATATGTGATACCGGTCATAATGCAAATGGTCTCAGGATTGTTTTTTCTCAGCTTCGCCGTCAAAAGGCAAACCGATTGTTTCTGATTCTCGGATTTGTTGCAGAGAAGGATCTTGAGAAGATTCTTGGACTCTTTCCAAAACAGGCTTATTACTACTTTACTCAGGCAAAAATTGATAGGGCACTGGATGCAACTGCACTTGCAAAGAGAGCATTGTCGCAGGGATTCGAGGGAGAGATAAAAACGTCGGTTGAACAGGCGATAAAGGATTATAAGAATGTGTATAAGGATGGGGACCTGCTTTTTATTGGGGGGTCAACATTTATTGTTGCTGAGGCAATAGAATTTTTCGAAAAAAACAGGAATTTTTTTGCAAATTAAAAAATTGCGAATATCTTTGCACTTCCAATCGAAAAGAACGGGGCCTCAAAAGGGAGCATAGCTCAGTTGGTTTAGAGCATCTGCCTTACAAGCAGAGGGTCGGGGGTTCGACTCCCTCTACTCCCACAAAAAAAGCGGTTACTGAATTGTAGCCGCTTTTTTGCATATAAGATGAAACCGTATATCTATCCACTCGCTCACCTTTATGATTCCCATCAAGGTGACGGGTGGTTCCAGTCCGAAATCGCGGATGCTTAGTCTTAAATTTCCGTCGGCATAATATGTGTCGCCATCTCTGCACCATGTAAGCGGAATACAGTACTGTCTCTTTACTCCGGCAATTGTGATGCTCCCGTATGAATTTGCAGATACATCAATATCAGAAAATTCTGTTTTTTCATTATCGGGTTGTAATTCCAGAGAATTAAGCTGGACATGCATTTTAGGATAAATATCAGATTTTATCAGTTTTAAGAAATCCCTTAAGGCCATTTTATTACCTGATGTAAAGTTCTTTACTTCAATTGAGAGGTTGTTCTGACTGATATTTATTCGATTTTGATTACGGGTTGTTGTAAGAGAAAATAAATTTCCCGGAATATGTTCTCCTTTCAGAAGCAGATCAAACGAAAGCAGATTTGATGTTCCATGTATGGTAAGGAAACTGCTTTTTTGAATTGCGAATGATACTGCTGTCTGCGAAAACGATTTGACAAACACCAACATCAGGAGTAATATTCCGGAAAATAATTTCATTTTTTTAATTAAAAGCCTACTACTGCTTCAAGTACGAATCCGTTGAACTTTGCACCGTTACGTATGTCTGACGAAAGAAATCCGGTGTAGTTCTGGTTTACGTATTCTAATTTAGCCATAATATTTTTAGTAACAAACCAACCACCACTGAAGGCCAACCTTTCAAGGTCCACATCTGCTCCATTTATATTGCTTGACACTGTATTGTAGCGACCACCCAACCAGAAATTTTCTGTTTTTCCAAATCTGTAAACAAGGTCAGTGGCAAATTGATTTGCAGTACGTTCTGCTTGTTCTGTACGATTACGTCCCTTTGAGGTTTCAAGTGTGGTAAACCATTCAAGACCTCCCACTTTAACAAATGCATTGCCCATTAACGAGCCAACTTTGTCTGAGAAGCCAGGGTTAAAACGTCCGGAGAATGCCGCACCAGTGGAGATTGCATTTTCAATCACTCCAAAATAGTGAGAGCCACTACGGTCGCCGCCATATAGTGTGTTACTGATAGAGCCGGCTGTATAATATCCTGAACCTGTTATACGTAAGCGGATTTTGTCGTTTAGTTGTTTATCAAAACCAATCTTGCCTATTATTGCAGGATGATGCTTTCCGTCACTTGCACCTGCAACAGGAGTCGCTTCTGCTATGTCACCTTTTATCTTGCCGTTTGTTATAGCTGCAACAGCAAGAAAGCCTTTGTGTTGTACATCAATTTCTGCTCCTATCTCGGTAGCAAAGCCATCCATGATGTAATTCTCAACAAATGGATTGTATATTGAATTCCCATTGTCTGACCTGCGGAAGTGGGCGTCACCGTAGTTAATTTCCATATGTCCAACCTTGATGGTTGTGTATTTCATAACCTTGTCAAGAATGCCGCTCTTTATGAATGGTATTTTGTCAAACTGAATGAATCCGCCTTTAACCCAGGTCTCATTATGGTGACGAGATGATAGGTAAAGTGTCATGTTTAAAGTCACACCTTCGCCCAGTAATACGTCCAGATAAAGGTTTGCATTAGCAGTATTAAATCCCGGAACAATAGCCACTAGCTTGTTCTGGTCCACAACAGGAGTTCCTCCCATCTTTGGATCGGCGGTGTTGCTTTGAGACAGTGTCTGGAATGATTGAGTGAAACTGCCGCCTATTTTAAGCTTTAGCTTGTCAAATGCAGCAGGGTCTACTTTTGCCGGTTCAAAGACATTTAATCCGGATTTGTCATAGGGACGAATCTGTCCGAAGGTGATGCTGGAAATAAAGAGAAATGCAATAACTGCGATAATTGTCTTGTTCATGTTAAGTTGTTATTAGTAATTAATTTATTTGTCTGTTAATTATATTTTTAGTTAAGTGACGCCAGGCTCTGTGCCGATATTGTAACGTTGAATGAAATTGTGACAGCATCGCCTGTCTTTAACAAGCCAAACATTGCAGTAGGCGTCTTCATTTTGAAATCGGATAACTTTAAAGGAATCGTACCTTTAAGCTGATAACCCCCGCCGCCTGTCTTCTTTCCTGATGATTTAAAGCTAATTGGTTTGGTAAAACCGGCTACAGTAAGATTACCGGTTAACGTCACCTGAACGTTACCATCGTCACTTATAACTGGTGTTGCAGGTTCTGTAAGTTGAAACAGTATGGTTGGATTTTTGTCTGCATTAATTGTTTCATAGGTCTTCTTGTCCATAAGCTTGTCTCCGCTTTTCATTGCCTTTACAGGAATTTTTACGGTAAGCGTCTGAATCTGTTTTGAACTGTTTAATGCAAATTCTCCTGTTAACTGTTCAATTTTGGTATCCCAGTCATGCAGGTTTGAAGTTCCATTAATGATAACACTTGATGTGAACGAACTTGCTTTTTCACTCTGGGCCTGTATTAAATTAAAGTTCAGCATTAATGAACTCACAAAAAGTATCATTAGAAAATTAGATAATCTTGCCTTAATCATTTTCATTGTATCAATTTGGTTTAATTATTTGATTTAATTATTTGGTTTATTTAGTATTATGCTTTTCTTTCAACTATTTGGGCCAGGGTTTTATTAAGCAGCATAGCTTCGAAACCCTTTTTCATTTCAATCCAGTAGTCCCTTCCCGGGCAATCCTCGGAGCGGTCACAGAACTTTTTATTACAGATGCAGTCTACAAATGTTATTTGCTCAAAGGCTGTGTATATATCAAGTATCGTTATCTCCTCGGCTGCTCTGGATAACTTGTATCCACTCCCTTTTCCTTTGGAATTTGTAATTAATCCTTTAAGTTTTAATGACAGAATTATGCTGTCCAGATACTTCAACGATATGCTCTGGTTTTTTGCAATGTCTTTTTGCAAAACCCCATTTACATCATTTGCTGAGGCAATTTCTATCATTGTCCTAAGTCCGTAACGTATTTTTGAATTTATTTTCATAACCTTTAGTTTATTGTCGGTGCAAAGATATAAAAAATATTAATCCTATAACATTAGTAGGATAAAAAAGTTTATTGCCTAATGCCTATTGCCTAATGCCTAATGCCTATTGCCTAATGCCTATTAAACCTAACGCATCTCGGTAAGTCTAATAAAAACTATCCAATACCCCAAAAATGAAAAAAATACTATTTGTTACCATTCTGTTATTCTCGATCAATGCTGTAAATGCTCAGAAAAAATCTTTAGATGAATCTGTTTATGATAAATGGATGACCGTTGAAAAATTCGTGATTTCTGATGATGCAGGCTGGACCTTTACAGAATACAAAAACTTCACTGATAAGTCGGTACTTGATATAAAAATTAAGAAAGTTCCTTTCAGAGTAAGCATAAAGGGCGGTTCAGGTGTACAGCTGTTCAACAATCAGATGTCAGCTTTTTTTTATAAGAAGGACACTCTTTATACAATCCAGAGAAAGACCGGTAAAATTGATTCAATAGGCATTTATAAAAATCCGGAAACCAAAGATGACTCTCCATACTTAACCTTTAAAAAGGGGAAGACCTTATTTATAAGAGGAACAGACATGACAAGAACAGACTCTGTGGGTTTAGTTGCCAAAAGCATGTTTATTACTCATGAACGTATTGCTGTGTTACAAAACGAAAACGGAAGAAGCTCTTTAATTGTTATGGATTTAAAAGGGAAAAATGGATATAAAGCTGATACTGTATATAGGACTGATAAATATATAGCAGATTTCTCGGGGAGTAAAAGCGGGAACTCTCTAGTTTTCTTCCAGAGTAAGGATACTCTGTTCAATGATACAGAAACAGTATTACTAGACTTAAAAAGTAAGGAATACAAGATTCTGACGCTTAATAAAGATTTGCTGCCTGCAAATATGGAATTCAATGTTAAAAAGGGGATTACATTCTCATCTTCTGATAAATATTTAAAGTTTGACATTTCTCCATGGAAACCGAAAGAGGCAAAATCTAAAGTAAAAGCTAAAGCACCCAAAAACGCATACGAATTTGAGCTCTGGAGATGGAACGACACTCTGTTACCAATTCAAAAGGATAATAGTACTAAAGTTTTCGAGAACAGCCAACGATGCTCATTTTATCCGGAAAGCGGACAATTCGTTCGACTCACTCAAGGTTATGGTGTTTTTTTGCAACCCGACGACAACTCTCCGTATGGGTTTGAATTTAACGACAAGCCATACATGTACAACTCTTCATGGGAAGATCCTACACCAAAGGACCTACATTGTGTGAATGCATTGACTGGCGAGAGAAAACTACTTATTAAAGGTTTTTTTGGCGCATTTGCCCTTTCACCATCTACTCCGCAGATCTTTACTTACAATCCTATAGAAGAGGGTTGGTATGTCACAGATTTGAATACAATGAATAAAACCCTGATATCATCGAAACTACCATATCCTGTTAAGGAACAGGATTTTGACAAGCCACAACCAGCAGGTGCATATGGACAGGCCGGTATGACTTTAGATATGAAATATTTTATTGTTTATGACCAGTTTGACGTGTGGGCACTGCCTGTTTCCGGAGTAGGAGAACCATTTTGTATTACAAATGGTTTTGGAAGAAGGAACAATATAAGGTTCAAAGTACTTAAATTGACAGAAAGGGGAGAGAAAACAATTGGTGTCGACCTTAAATCAGAAATTTTGCTTGAAGCTGTAAATAAAAACAACATGAATTCCGGTTTTTACAAGGTTAAAAGTGGTAACGATCCTGTTAAACTTATTGAAAATGAGTATAAATATTCATTTGTAAAACAGCTTGGAAAAGACAAATACATCATCAAGAGAGAGAGCTTCAAGGAGGCTCCCGATTACTGGCTCACAAACAAAAACTTCCAGCTCTCCGAGAGGTTGACAGATATGAACGATCAGCTGAAGGATTATAAAGTAGGCGATTCAAAAGTTATAAGGTGGAACGATAAAACCGGTATGCAACAGGCAGGTGTTCTTTACACCCCTGAAGGTTATGATTCCACCAAAAAATACCCTGTGATAGTCTATTTTTATGAAACGATGAGTCAGAATGCATTTGTATTTTATCCCCCGGCACCTACTACATCTACAATAAATCCTGTGATGTTTGTAAGCAGAGGGTACGTAGTATTCATGCCGGACATTACTTATGAGATTGGTTGGCCGGGAAAAAGTTGTGTGAATACTGTAATAGACGGAACCAGACATTTGATAAATACCGGAATTGCCGACCCTGAAAAGATAGGTGTTGAGGGTCACAGCTGGGGCGGATATCAGGTTGCATTTCTTATAACTCAGACAGATCTGTTTACATGTGCTTGTTCTGAGGCTGCAGTGGCAAACATGACATCTGCATATACAGGAATAAGAGCAGGTGCAGGAAAACCAAGAATGTTCATGTACGAGTCATCACAAAGCAGGATAGGGGGGACACTTTGGGACAAGCAGGAGAATTACATAAAGAATTCTCCTGTATTTTATCTTGATAAAGTAACCACTCCTCTTCTTTCCAGACATAGCGACGGAGACGAAGCAGTTCCTTATTCTCAGGGTATAGAGTTGTTCCTTGGTCTTAAGAGACTCGGCAAGGAGGTTTGGATGTTCAACTACAAAGGAGACGGACACAATATCAAAAAGAGAGAGATAGCCGTAGACTGGTCACGAAGGATGGATGAGTATTTTGACTATTATCTTATGGATAAACAAAAGCCGAAGTGGATGAATTAATACCCTATCCCCTCATTGCGGACTATGCGTGAAAACATGTAAAGGTGAAGGTCCAGTGAATATATCCAGTATTTCCATGAATGAACTCCCGGGCTTAGAATCAGAATATTTGGAATTTTAAGCTCATCGCAGCGTTTTGTAAAATCTGTGGCACTTTTAGCCAGCCCGTCCTGGGCTCCGCAAGTGATAAGCATGATTTTATCAGTACCTTTTATAGATTCAAGACGGTTTAACGCCGAAGCATTTATGAAGCTGGGTGCATCATCTGCATAAGGGCCCAGTACCTCTGTTATCTGACTGCTTTTAAGTCTGGTATCCATAAGGTTGAGTACCCCTGACATGCTTCCTGCTGCGCGAAACCTTTTTATGTCATCAAGAAAGATGTTAATAGCTCCGTGTCCACCCATGCTTAGGCCGGTAATGAAGGTTTTTTCCGGATCCAGCTTGTAATCCTTTGCCATCATGGGATATAGCTCTTGATCAAAAAATGTTCGCCATTGCATTTTCGCAGTGTCTACATTATTCAGGTACCATCCATTATAAAATCCGTCTGGTGTAATAATTATAAAACCATATTTATCGCTGAAAGACTGTATATCAGTCTTGTCACTCCAGTTTCTCCAGCAGCCGCTCCAACCATGAAGAAGGTATAGTGCAGGGGTTGTCTCCTTGGAATTTTCACTCCACCCGTTTGGAGTAAAAACCAGAATAGTGTCGGTTGTTTTTAAATTTTTTGAATCAATTACATATTTTTTTTGTCCATAAACCAGATTCACTGCAAGAAGCAGCATGACGGTATACATTATTCTTGATTTAACTGGCTGATCCTTTTTCATAAACAGATGTTTTATATAAATTTTTATCAAAAATAGCTTATTTTTGTCATTATGAATAATATTGAGCTCATAAAAAGAAACCGCTTTCTCATAAGTATCTTTGTTGCGACACTCATAATTGCAGCAATTATTCCCATCGAAGGTAAATTCAAGTACCAATATGCCAAAGGGAGACCATGGTTATATGAGACTTTGATTGCTCCGCTTGATATACCTATACTTAAAAGTGAAACGGAACTGAGAACTGAGCGCAACTCTAAAGCAGCTCAGATTATCCCTTATTACACATTTGTAACAAAAATAAAGACAGAGCAACTCGTTGCCTTGGCAGAGATGATGGACAACGGGGTAGATTCATTGTTGGCAACCAATTTAAACAACTCCTTCCAAAAGATATTCGAAAGGGGGTTGGTTAATGAATTTCCAGACACATCTCTTCTGGACAAGGTTATAATTATTCAGAGAGGCAAAGAGAATTATGAAACTCCTGCACTAGAGGTTTTTACAAAAGAAAGTGCTGTAAACTATATCAAAAGGAGAATCAGGGAAGAGTTTTCAAACATGGGGATCAATGAATTGATTAATGACTCAAAAGTATATCAGCTCCTGGTTCCTAACCTTATTCCTGACATTAACACTACCCAAATTGCTCATAAAAGTGCAATAAATTATATCTCTCCTACAAAGGGGATACTGTATACCGGACAGTTGATAGTTGCAAAGGGAGAAACAGTCACAGCTGAGATTGAACAACTACTGGATTCATACAAAGCAGAATATGAGCTAAGTATGGGTTTTTCCGGAAGTGTATATCTACTGAAGCTTGGTCACTTTCTTTTCATTTCAGGAATCCTGGTTTTATTTATAATCTTATTGTTTTTCCTTAAAAGAGAGTTGCTTTTGGATCAGAATAAATTGAATTTCTTGCTGTTACAGTTATTTTTAATTGTCATTATAACCGTACTCGTAAAAAATTTAAATCCTTCATATCTTTATGTAGTACCATATTCAGTTTTTGCACTTTTTATAACTTCCTTCTTCACCTCAAAGATAGTCTTGCCAATTTATCTACTGTTCTTGTTACCTATTGTGATTATTGCACAGAGTGGATATGAATTGTTCTTTTTGAATGCTTTGGCAGGAGGTGTTGCTATTTATACATTCACCAATTGGAACCGAGGTTGGCAGCAATTTGTAAATTCAGTAGTTATATTTGTCTGTCTAATAATATCATATACTACATTCAAACTTATTGAGGATGGCTCTTTTACAGGAATAAGTTCATCATATGTCCTCTATTTTCTGTGGAATTCAATACTTATAATTGCTGCATATCCGACTCTGTTTTTGTTTGAAAAGGTATTCGGACTGGTATCAAACCTGCGTCTGAGAGATTTGTCAGACACGACATCGCCTCTTTTGCAGGCTTTGTCAGAAAAAGCCCCCGGCACCTTCCAACACTCACTTCAGGTTGCAACTCTTGCCGAGAGTGCTGCAAGGGGTATAGGTGCTTATGCATTGCTGACAAGGGTAGGGGCTCTTTATCATGACGTGGGTAAAATGAACAATCCTCAGTTCTTTATAGAGAACCAACGCCGGGGTGAAACTAATGTACACTCCACTTTTACCCCTGAGGAGAGTGCCAGACTTATCATTCAGCATGTAGACGAAGGGGTGGAACTTGCAAAAAAGGCCAGACTGCCGCAAATAGTTATCGATTTTATTCTCACGCACCACGGAAGATCGCGGACAATTTACTTTTATAATCAGTTTGTAAATAGTGGGGGAGACCCTGCCCGAATTGAAGATTTTTCATATAAAGGAGTTCTTCCAATATATAAGGAACAGGCAATTGTAATGATGGCCGATGCTGTTGAGGCTGCATCGCGCTCTCTTACAGATTATTCAGAAGAGAACATCTCTGCACTGGTAGAAAAGATGGTAGATATCAGAATATCGGAAAATCAGCTTGCAGATGCAGAAATCTCAATTAGAGATATAAGAAAGGTGAAGGAGATATTCAAACAGAAACTCTTAGAGGTGAACCATTCAAGAATCTCTTATCCTGTTCTAAAATAAATACAGAGTAAAGAAATTAACAAATTAAGTTATACAAATGAAGAAATTATTAATCGCATTTTTAATTATTATCTCAACATCCTGCAAAAAGGATGAAATCGATCTCACTTATCCGGGCACTGCTCGCTTAGCTGTAGTTGTTTCTGGCATAACATGGGCTCCGGTAAATGCCGGCTATACAACTGAACGTCCGAATGGATTATTGTACCAGTGGGGAAGAATGTACGGTCAGGAGTATATCAGCACAGACACAATTCCTGGACCGGTTGCTTTGAGTGTTGGTAACAATTCATCTAATTCATCTAATTTTTTCACTGTACAAGCCACACCATTTAACTGGTGTACAACATCTTTTACATTATGGGACATGACCTCATACAACCCATGTCCTGAAGGCTGGCGAGTTCCAACCACTACCGAACTGGCTGTATTGAATGCTGCCGGCAGCACATGGTTATATTCACCAACTGATAATCCTGATGGTCTTCCCGGCAGATGGTTCGGTGGTAACCACGGAACCGACCATGTAGGGAGTGTTTTCCTGCCTGCAACAGGTTTTCGCAACGTAAGTAAAGGTGCAGCAACCATACGTGGCACAATGGGTGACTATTGGTCAAGTGAAGCCTCTGGAATTTACTCATCATCTCTCTTCTTCACCAGCAGTGGGGCAAACATGGCATCCGACTATCGCGCGGGTGGGTTGCCGGTGAGGTGTGTGAGGAAATAGACACTTGTATAAACATCAAATTGACAGAGTTTTACTAACTTCCTTGAAGTTTTTTGCAAGTATCAGATAGGTAGACCTATGCAAAAATTTTTCATAAAAATTTTTCGGGGTAAATTTTATAAGTGGCTGTATGATAATCGTGTATGAAAAACTTCAAGGGAATTATTTTTTTGAGATGCAAAAACGCCCGATATCAGTTGTAATACCGGGCGTTTTTGTGGAGATGGGCGGACTCGCAGAACGAAATCAGATAAATCCTTTGACTTATGTTTGAGTCAATTAGAATCAAAATTGGATAAAACATATAACGTAATGTTTGATTTGGTTTATTGATTTTGGTACTGCAAATGGTACACAGCCCTTTTATTGTGTTCTTGCAGTACCATTTTTGTTGTTAAAAAACTTGCTTTTCCTTGCCCTCTCTGCGTTTTGCTTCTGTGTAGACCTGATATATTTGATTGTTGTGGTTAGTTTGGAATGTCCAAGCATTTCAGATATAATGTCAATTTGCAGGTCGTTTAGTGAGGCATTTGTTGCAAAGGATCTTCTAGCGGTATGTGTTGATACAAGTTTCCATTTTGGTTGTATAATTTCGATCTGCTCTCCGGCAATATGCTTGTTCACTGCAATTGGTTTTGTCAATCCGGCCAAAAGTGCAATTTCCTTAATATGTCCGTTGAGTTTTTGTTCTGATATCGTATTGCTGAGATCAAATCCACTTTCAAGAATTTCTTTGACAACCCAGTGAATCGGAATTGTAACCCATTTTTCTGACTTCTGGGTTTTTTTGTACACATAGTCGCTGTCAAAATTGTACTCATTGAGTCGTTTGAAGTCAGAAACCCTGAGAGCAGTGTAGCATCCGATTATGAACAGGTTCTTGCTGTGGGTTAATGCTATTGATTTTTGAAGTGCCTGATTGTTGTCAAGTGTTGGCCAGTGTTCCTTAATCAACTCAGTAGTGATATTCATGTTGTGAATTTTGAGCAATTCCTCTTCGTCAAGGTATACAAAATCTGTATCTTTTCGTGGGCCGATGAATTCAGTCACCCCGGGCAATTCAAGATTGTGTATTTTGTCAACTGTCTTTGCCTGTTTGTAAAGGAATTTTAGGCTGTTTACAATGTTCCCGAAATAATTTGTTGAGAACAGGTTGGTTTTAGAAATCGGTATTGACGGATCTTTTGGAATAGAGAAAAACCACTTCCGGAAATTAGAATAGAAATCAATGTCGATATCTATGAAATTGATCGTTGTCTTTTTGAACTGTTCGTATTCTTTAAGCTTGTTGAGAGTATTTGTATACTTCTGCGTTGACGGTCTCTTTTTAACACCGGTGTTTCGTGCCAGGTATATTTCTATGTACTTGCAAACAGATATTGTAGTCTGTTCGTCTGCTTTTTCTCTTTTGTATAGAAATTGGTCAAGTTTCTCAAAAAAATCTTTCTCTGATGGTGTTTCTTTAAAGTCTTTGAAGAATTCTACAGCCTTGTCTGCAGCAGAGATCCATTTGCTGATCTGTTTGTTTATGTATTCTCCTTCCGGATTCTGTGCTGTTACGCGTACCCTTTTCTTTGCCAAACTCCAGAGCCTTGGCTCAACAGATTCAGAGATGCTTTTTTTGTATTTCTTTCCGCGAAAATTGACCAGTATTGCTATTGGTGACTTTGATCTACTTTTATTTGTAAGAATGAAAGTTGCCATTATTGAAGATTATACTCATAAGTTATCCCTCTTGAATCTGTCATTCTAAAGGTACTTTCTGATATAAATGTAAATGGTAATAATAGTTGTCCACTGCTGTTGTGCATTGTCATTGATGGATAGGCGAGTGTGTAAGTGTATGTTTCTGGGCTTCCCATTATTCTCCCGCTTGGTGATCCCTCTCTCCCTGTGTATTCAACCTGTGTTTTTGAAGTGAATCTATAAACATCGTAGATATCACTATTACTAATTACACTTTTATACGCAAATGCAGCATAGGTTTTCCCAGTTGGGCTGAATTCTTTTGGTTGTTCCTGTTTTGAGCATGCAGAAAACAATAAAAGGATGGTTGATAAAATTAGTAGATGTTTCATAGTGTGATTTATTTAAACATTTTCCCGAAACCGGTTAACAACCATTCGGCGTTAATCTTGTAATCTCGCACAAGATAGGTAAGATATTCTACTTTTATAACTCTCTTGGATGGTTCGTCACGTACACTAATCAGGTTCCAGCGGTTAATCTGCCATTCACGTGTCAATGTTTGCAGCCCCCGGATCTCTTTCTGGTCCTTCAGAGTTTGTACGGCCAGAAAGAAGCGGTTGTTAATTTCAACAGCGGTTTGCGATATGTTAATCGGTGGCATCTTAGTTGAAAATAAGATCGTTTAGCTCGTTTATGTATTCCTGAATATCTGTAACACCAGTTTGGTTTACAAATGCCATATCAAGCTCTTTTCTGGCACTATCAAGGCACTCCTGGGCTTTGTCTTTATCATGGCTCTTATATAGAGACAGAATTATTTTGTGTTGATCGATAGTCATTATTATTGTAGTTTAGAAAGTCGTTTTATCCAGTCTTGACACTCTTTCTCGTTTTTGTATCTGGTTATCAATTTTGAAAGGAATCCTTTTAGAACTTCATGTTGATTAGTTTTACTATATAAAATTATTGCCCTGTTAATATCGTGAGCGTAATTATTATAATTAAGTTTTGTTGCCTTGTTTTCGCAGAAATCAATATTTTCTAAATAGATTTTAAGAGCATTGAGATTTTCTCCGTTTTTTTCTAGGATTGTAGCATTTTCTCTTTTCGAACACACAAAGCTGAATTTCATTTCCCAAATCTTGTTTTCTTTTTCGAGCTTCTCAATATCATGTTCTAGTTTTTCAATGTCAGAGTCAAAGGCCTCCCCTTGGTAGTAAATTCCTTTTTCATCTTTCAGCATATCTATGGTATTTTGAGACAGTGTTCCGCTTGACTTCCGCTGTTTTCCCTCATTCGCTTGTTTCCTGGTCTTTGCACTAACGATAAGTGTTGCAATTATCAGTATAACTGAGATTAATAAAAAACCGTATCCTATCATTAATTTTTATTTTTTGTTAAATCATGAATAGTTGTTGTTTGATTTTCAATTGTACGTTGTTGGCTTTCAATGATTGATAGTAGCCTCTCTACTATATCCTTATTTTGGGTGTGTTCTTTGACTACATTTATGGTTGATATACCCAAATAATTGGCCAAAATTTTCAAACTATTCCCTTTGGGCTTGGTTTTTCCAGCCTTATAATTAGCAATTGTTTGGTCACTAATGCCTGTATCTTGCATTATTTTATAATTTGATAAATCACTATTCATCAAATACTTAAGAACCCTATCAGCTAAGTCAGACATTAATTTATAAAAATAATTACACAAATGTTTGGTCAATACACAAATATTTGTGTATATTTACATGTCAATTTAAACCACATTCAATGTAAAAATAAACAAAAGTATGGAAGAGACAAATTCAAGCACAAAAAAAGATGTAAAAATAAACCTTGCGGGCTATTATGATAATCTGCCAGAAAAGACATCACCGAAGACTGATTTTGTTAGAGAATTAGCCTGGGCATGCAATGTTGATGCCTACACTGTACGCAACTGGTTAAAGGGAAGAACTAAGCCTCTTAATCCAAAGCACGTTGAAATTATCAGCTCTATAACAGGTATTAACGCTGAAGACTTGTTTTAATATGGAACGGACTGAGTTTTATCAATTTGAGAATGAAGCTTGGTTTAGATCAGCAGATGGTACCTGTTCTAAACTTCAAGAAAACAACAGGGAAGAAGTCAAATATCTGCTGGATAAAATAGAAAACTTCTATCCGGAAGCTTTTGCTGCTCTATCTAATCATTATGCAGGATGCAAACATAACCTGTCCTACCATCAGTTTCTAATCGTTCAGCGCTTTATCAAATGCAACTTTGGTAATATTGACAATATAAAAGATATAGACTGCAACGGAGAATTTCATTTTGAGCATGTCTCTTGTCCGCTTCGTGGAGAGGATTTGTTAGAAAATATTGTTTGTCATCCGAAATTCTCAAGTAAGATTTCACCTGCAGAAATGAGGGTTCTAAAGCTTGTATATGAGGGAATACCAGTTAATCAAATAGCTGAAAGCCTTTACCTATCTCCTTTTACAGTTACTAATCACATAAAAAACGCATACAGAAGAATCGGAATTCATAAAGAAGCTGATTTCATTAAGTATGCTAATAATCACAATCTATTCAAATGAGTACAGCAGAAGTCATATCTGAGATATTACAGATTTCATCTGAAAAAGAGCAGCTCAAAATGGAGAACGACCATTTAAAGGCCAATTCTGTAAACGCTCAGAAATTCTACAATTCAGCACTAACCACGGAAGCAGTTGCATCACTGCATTCTGTTTCTACGGCACTGGTCAGAAGATATGTAAAACTCGGTTACATAGAGCAGCACCCGAACAGTACAGATGCAAAAATATTGGTAAGGGCATCAACGGCTCTTTTGCTTGATTTTAAGAACCTAAGGTATAATTCTAAACACAATATCAATTAATAATGGAAAAGTTAATCACTCCGGAAGTCAGGTCTGAAATACTGGAAAAATTATCAGAGATTCTGCCTGCAGATTATGAACTCAATGAAATGACTTACCGCTGTAACGAAAGGACCCAGATAGGTAATTTTCGTATCGGTGTAGCAGTAAATGGAAAAGTGATGTTTGCAAGCAAAGACAGCATCAACAAAGTATGTGATGAAATAAAGAAACAATGGATTGAGCAAAATGATCCGGTTTCATCTGAGCATAAATGCTTTGAGTTAGTAGAAGCATAAACAATAATAATTATAAGCGTATGAAAAGATTTTCAATTAAGAGAATGTACATTGAGAATTTCAAAGGCATAAAAAAAATGTCTATTGATTTCTCTGAAATTACAAGAATTTCCGGAGCAAATGCTACATGCAAGACCAGTGTTCTGGATGCTTACATGTGGTGCCTTTTAGATGTTGATTCGTTTGGGAAAAGCAACTTCAAGGTTCAGCCTTTAGATGAAAAAGGCAATGTCATTGATAACCTTATAACATTTGTTGAAGTACAGACATTCGTCGACAATCAACAATATAACTTCAAGAGAAAATACTATCAGAACTGGATTAAACCACGTGGTAAGACAGAACCGATCAACACTGGTAACCTATCTGAATATTACTATAATGATGTTCCATGCATGCAGACGGAATTTCAGGCAAAGCTGAATAGTATTGTTTCTCTGTCAGATTTCAAACTTGTTTCAAGTGTTACAGCGTTCAACAAACTTAACACAGAACAAAAAAGAGCTGTATTGATAGACATTTCCGGCATCAAGGACATTGACAAAGAAGTGGCGACAGAATTCCCTCTTTTAAGGGTTCAGTTGGAGGAATACAACAAAAGCGTAAAAGAATACTCTGCAGAAGTGAGGATGAAAATATCAAAGCTTAAGGATGATTTAAAATCAATTCCGATAAGGATTGACGAACTTGAAAAGCAGAGGCCGGAGAAACTGGATTTTGAGGCACTTAAAATCAAAGAAAGCAGACTCAAAAAGGAGATTGAGGAAATAACAACATCGCAACAGAGCAGCTCTGGAAACGATCTGTTTCTTGACAATAAGAAGACGGATCTGAAAAAGAAAATGAACGAACTGCAGGGGCAGATGAATGACATAGAGCTAAGCTTGAACAAACAGTCAAACTCATTATCTCTTGAATTGTCGAAAGAACTCTCAGGGGTCACTAATGACAAAAACATTTCAAAAGAAAAGATTGACAGCCTGGTCAAGCAGATTGAAGAGTTATACTCAAAACAAGAGAAATTAAACAAAGAATTCAACGTAGTAAAAGAGGAATGGAAAACTATCAACAACCTTGAGTTCTCTGTAGAATTAGAGCCGGTTTGTTCACAATGTAACAGACCATTCAGTAATGAAGATCTGCAGAATCAGAAGCATTCAGCTGTAGAATTGTTCAACAAAAACAAGCTCGACAAACTGAGTAAGATTGATGAAAAAGGAGACGAGTTATCTAAAGAGATCAAGGAAATCATTTCAAAAATTGATAATAAGAACGAAGAAAGAAGACTTGAAACGGAGCGGTTCAATTCATCTTGTGAAAAGGTCAAAGATGTTGAAAGCAGGCAAAACAATCTTCCAACTCTTGCAGCTCTTCAAGAAGCAAACAAAGAGTATCAAAAGCTGAAATTAGAGTATGATCAGACAAAAGCACAACTTACATCTCTTGATGCTCCGATTGAGGAAAATAAGGACACTCAGGATGCCCTAAAACAGGAAAAGGAGTTATCGCTTAAGGAAATCCGCACCTCTCTGGCAAAAGAACAGCAGATTATCAATATAGACCTTAGAAAAGAAGAGCTAAGAGAACAAGAAATAAATATTTCACAGCTAATAGCGGAGCTTGAAGAGGCAGGCAATCAAATCATGCTGTTCAACAAAAAGAAAATTGATTTGATAGAATCACGTATATCCGGAATGTTCAGCATCGTAAAGTTCAAGATGTTTGAAAAGAACATCACAAATGATGGAGAGAAAGAAATATGTGATTGCATGGTTGATGGTGTTCCGTATGAAAATCTCAACACGGCAATGAAAATCAATGCAGGTCTTGATATCTGCAATACGTTATCAAGAAGCCTTGGAATCATTGCTCCGATATGGATCGACAACAAAGAATCTGTAACAGACCTTATACAATCAGACAGCCAGTTAATAACATTACAGGTTGTAGAGGGTCTGAGCCTGACAATAAATTAACAACTAACAATTTTAAGCGTATGAGTAAAAATGAAAATGGACTTCAGGTACTTCCGGAACAAAACGACAACATGCTTGTGTTCGGGAGCCTGGCAAATTTTGAGAACGCCCAGAGAATGGCGAAATCTCTTTGTTCCAGTACAATTGTTCCTAAAAATTATCAAGGTGAGACTAATCTTGCAAACTGCATTGTAGCTCTCGAGATGGCAAACAGAATCAGGATGTCTCCGCTTATGGTAATGCAGAATCTCTACATCGTGAATGGCAATCCAGGATGGAGCAGTAAGTTTTTGATTGCAGCCCTAAACGTAAGTGGAAGGTTCTCCCCACTAAGATATGAATGGAAAGGAGAAGAGCCAAAAGACAACTGGGGATGCAGGGCGTGGGCCACTGACAAAGAGGGAGAAAAACTATTAGGTGCATGGGTTACTATCGACATGGCAAAAAAAGAGGGATGGTTCGGTAAGGCCGGAAGCAAATGGCAGACAATGCCACAGTTGATGCTCCAGTACAGGGCAGGTGCATTTTTCGCTCGTACCTACGCACCTGAAATCGGAATGGGTTTGCAGACAGCAGAGGAGCTTGCAGATGTTGGTGAGGTAGTAGAGTCTACATACATAGACATGTCTGAAAAGGTCCAGAGAGAGATTGATCAGAATGCCAACTCGGAATCTTTGAGCATGAAGGAATCTGCTCAGGAAAAAGAGGGAGTAAAAGAAACGTCTCCAGTTGGCGAGCAGAATAAACCTAAGTGGATGCAAGACTAAAGACAGAAAAGATGAAATTGACTGTATTGGCGAGCGGCAGCAAGGCGAACTGTTATGTACTGCAGAATGAAAATACTGCATTGATAATAGAGGCCGGTGTTCCAATGTCTCAGGTTTATGAGTGCATAGGATACAACATTAAGAAAGTTGTCGCTTGTCTTGTCAGTCATGAGCATAAGGATCATTGCAAGTATGTTGGACAGTACTTAGATGCAGGGATTGATGTATTTGCATCAAGTGGCACGATAGAGGCTATTGATATAGCTGGTTTTAGAAAGATGAAACCATTGATTGGCAAAAAGGTGGTAGTGATGAAAGAGTGGTCAATAATGCCTTTTGATGTCGAGCATGACTGCAATGATCCTTTTGGTTTTCTGATATACCACAATGAGTGTGGGAATCTATTGTTTGCAACAGACACCTATTATCTGAAATACAGGTTTGATGATCTGAACCATATACTGATTGAGTGCAATTATCAGGACGAGGTTCTTAAGGAAAGCGTTGAAAAAGGGTTGTTGCATCCTGTGGTAAGGAGAAGAACCCTGCAATCTCACATGTCACTTAGAACATGTATCAAGACTTTGGCCGAAAACAAGCTCTCTAATGTAGTCAACATCGTTTTGCTACACTTATCCTCTCTCAACTCAGATGAAGATCACATGAAGACAAAAATAGGCCTTAACACGGGGAAAAGGGTGTTTATCGCAAAGAAAGGTTTGGTAATAGATATTAATAAAGATTTTTGAAATGGAAACAACTAAAGAAGAAGTAACAGAAAAAGAACTTAGCGACATGCAGAGTTATCTTGAAACAACACTCTCGGATGATCCAGCGGAGCTAACAGAAAGACTGGCATCACTGAATGTCTATTTGGCCAGAAGCGGATATCTGTTGGCCGTTGCTAAAAACAAAAGAGATAAAGCTGTCAACGGAGTTTTTTCTGAATATCAGAAAATGATACTCAAGATGCCGGCAACTGTAGCGAACAAGTTCATTGACTCTTGTGTGGAAAAAGAAAACATGAATGTTAACTGGCTTGATCGGATGAACAGGACATGTGTCCATCAGGGTGATAACATCAGAACACTTGTCTCGTTCTCAAAAGAACAATTACGTTTGACCAAATCAGGATATTAATATAATTATTTGATAGTCAATGAAATAATATTTGGTCAATTAAAATATTTAGAACAGTTTTACAATCAATTAGACAATTAAGAGCATGAATATCAATGAAAACGGAGTTAGTAGCACAACGCAATGCGCTCTAATCAAACGACATTTACTTGCAGGTGGAAGCTTAACACCCCTGGAAGCGGAACAGGCTCCATTCAGATGCATGAGACTTGGAGCAAGGATTTATGATCTAAAGCAGGATGGTCTCAAAATAGACGGACAGATGATTAAGGTCCCCTCAGGAAAAAGGGTTAAGAGATACAAACTTTCACAATCGTAGCAAAACAAAAAAGCTATGGCACGACCAAAACGAAACAATGCGGACTATTTCTCACATGATGCAGATATGAGAAACGACCTCAAGATCAAAGCTCTCCGTAATAAGTTCGGACTAGATGGGTATGCTGTCTGGTGTATGATACTGGAAGTGTTGACAGACAGAGATGATTTTGAGTATGAGTGGAACGATTTATCAGCTGAATTAATGTCAGCAGACTTTGGAATAGATGCCGGTAAATTGCGTGAGACAATTGAATATTGCATCAAGTTAAATTTATTGGAATTATCTGAAGGAAAAATATTCAGTCAAAAACACAAAGATAGGTTTGATAGCCTGTTAACGAAGCGACAAAGAGACAGAAACAGGTTTATCGTCAGCGATAATCCCATACAATCACAAGTTTCCGTCAGCGATAATCCACATAGTAAAGTAAAGTATAGTAAAGTAAAGGAGAGTATAGTAAAGTATAGTAAAGAAGATAATAATAGTAAGAGTATAGAAGATAAATCTTCTGCTGCTGAAGCAGCCACACTCAAAAGGGGTGATGAGTTTTATAAAATACTTTTAGCTTTTGTTCCGACTTATGGAAAAGACATGCTGAGATCCTTTTTTGATTACTGGTCTGAAATGAATAAGAGCAAAACAAAAATGCGTTTCGAAATTGAAAAAACGTGGAATCTGGCCGGACGACTAAGGACATGGGAAAGAAATGAGAAAAAATTCAATAAGGGTTCTCAGATACAACAGAAAACGACAATCAAGGATGTGCTCAGTATTGCCGGTAATACAATGCCAAACAAATTAATTCAACAGAGCTGATATGGATGCGAAAGTAATCGAAGGCATAATCAAGGTTTCGCCCCTTGCAAGAAAAGATGAAAAAGCATTTTCAGAAATCAGAAGCGCAATTTACGTTGTCTATGTTCAAACAGGCAGTTATAGAAATATTGAAAAGTCTGCTCTTGATGATGAAATTGACCTTTATACATCTATGCTTATCAATGACCTTAATGATGACAGAAAGCTGAAAACAATACATACTTCAGAGATTGGATATTGCTTTAACAACGGCATAAAAGGAAGACTTTCAACTGACAAAGACATGATTGTCTCTTATAAGACATTGGTCAGGTGGCTGGATGCTTATGTTGATCATTCAGAAAGACGAATTGCTTTTACGAACTCATCAAGAATATCAGAAGCAAAGAGAATAGAACAAAGAACATCACCGGAAGAGCGCAGAATATCAATGGAGAAAATGATTAATGAAGCTTATCAGGATTATGAAAAGTTCTATTCTGCTCCTAAAGTCAAGATCACAGGACGTATAAAAATGATAGGAGAAGTAATGAGTGATACACTCCCTTTCTCTGTCAAGGACTACGGTGGAATAAAACGTGCTTATTTAGCAAGCACAAACAAAATTAAAAACGAAAAAAATCTTGTTGAATATTTCGACAAGTGCATAGCAGAAAAAGTGAAGACAATTTTCTAAGATAAAATCAAAACAAAAAAAGCGTATGAAAGCTACAGAAACATTTAAAAAAACAATTTTGGATTATCTCGAGAGTAGAGCCAAGACAGACGAACTTTTTTCTGTCTCATTCGGGAAACTCAACAAAAACATTGACGACTGCATCACTTACATTCTAAACGCTGTCAAGGCTTCAGACTGTAATGGTTTTGCTGACGAAGAAATCTTCTCCATGGCAGTACACTATTACGATGAAGATAAGATCGAAGTCGGCAAACCTATCAACTGCAATGTTGTTGTGAACCACGCTGTAGAACTGACAGAAAAAGACAAGCAAGAAGCAAAGCAGAAAGCTATTGATAGTCTTATAGATCAGGAGCGTAAAAAGATTGTGTCTAGGCCAGTCAAGACAAATCTAAAACCTGCATTGGAAGTTCAACAAGCAAGCCTGTTTTAAAGATGAAACCGCGTACTAAACTACAATTTGAAGTTTTAAGTTGCAGCAAGGGCCTTATTGACTACGAACATGAAATATTATCCTTTGCTAAGGATAAATGTTTAGAGAATAAAGGTTTTGCAACAAAAAAACGTGTCGTTTGCATGAACTGTGGAGAGCGTTTTTCTACAGACGTGGTAAAGAAAAAACGTGCAGAATGCCCACATTGTCAAAAAAAGCTGACAATAATTAGCTCACGTTGTACAACAGACAAGCAGCATATATTTATAGGCTTTGCTCAAATATATAGTGAGTTCCAGGTTATAAGATATTTTGAGATTTATTCCCATCATTCTGAAAACAAAGCACCAAAGTATTACTGCAGCGAAATATTGCAGCAATGGTTTTCGGATAATGGAAAGCTTACAATAGTCTCAAGGAAGCATAATCTAAATGCCTACTGCGACTCTTGGGGTGGAGACATGGAGATCAGAAAAGAAATTACCCATTACTATAGTTACACTCCAAATAAATTCGATTGTTTAGCAGACTTTTGGTTCCCGGAATCAGTATTTATGCACAAATACTCAAAGTATGGTATTAACGGCAACTTAAGGTCCATAACCTTTAAACAAGCAGTTAGATCTATTCCTATTAACCCAAGGCTGGAAACTCTTCTCAAAGGCAAGCAATATGAGTTATTGTCATACTATTACAGCAAAGGTATTTCAAACGATATATGGGCGTCTATAAAGATTTGCATGCGCAATAATTATTCAATAAAGGATGCTTCAATATGGTCAGATTATGTTGATCTTCTCATGTATTTCCAGAAGGATACTCACAATGCGTTTTATGTTTGTCCAAAAAACCTCAAAAAAGCCCATGACCGACTTGTTGAGAAGAAACGCAAAATTCAAACAATGCAACAGGCTGAACGTAAACGCAAGCAAGCCAATGAATGGGAGAAGCAATTTAATAAAATGAAGGCACATTTACTGGGTATTCGTTTCTCTGACGGCAAGATCACTATCAAGACACTGGATAGTGTGCAGGAATATCTGGAAGAGGGCGATGCGTTACATCATTGCGTTTTTACAAACGAATATTTCTTGAGGAAGGATTCTATTTGCCTGTCTGCAAGGATCGATGAAAAACCGGTTGAAACAATAGAACTATCCCTGTCAAAAATGGATATCGTGCAGTGCCGGGGACTGCATAATGCAATTACTCCATATCATGATGCTATAGTCAGTCTTGTAAAGGACAATATCAATGTCATCAAGTCAAGATACCATACAAGCCATAAAGTTAAAACAGTTAAACAGATAAACAATTAAAACAATGGACAAACAACAAATTTTACAGCAATGCACAATTTCTGGTAACATCGTAAAGCTCCCAGAAATTCAGTTAGACAGAAAGCTATATCAAGAGGTAGCAAAAGCTCTTGAACTGATCGGTGGTAAATGGAAGGGCGGAAAAACAGCAGGGTTCGTTTTTCAAGAAGATCCAACAGAGCTGCTTGAGCAAATTGCTAACGGAGAAAACCGAAATATCAAAAAAGAGTATCAGTTTTTTGCAACACCAAGTGATATAGCAGACTGGTTGGTAGAATTAGCTCAAATTAAAAGCGATGACATTATTCTTGAACCAAGTGCAGGACAAGGTGCCATTATTGAGGCAATTTTAAGAACCAATCCACAAGCAAGCGTCTTTGCTATTGAGCTTATGGACACAAACTCTATTATACTCAACAGAAAGGGATTTAACCACGAAAAAGGAGACTTTTTAGCAATACCGAATCAACCTGTCTACGATAAGATTATTGCTAATCCTCCGTTTTCAAAGAATCAGGATATTGACCACATAAGAAGAATGTATGACTTACTAAAGTTTGGTGGGCGTATTGTTTCAGTTGCTTCTAAGCACTGGCAATTTGCTTCCGGAAAAAAAGAAACGGAGTTCAGATATTGGCTATCAAACATGGGAGCTACAGTTCATGAAATTTCTGAAGGATCATTCAAGGATAGCGGAACAATGGTAGCATCATGCATAATCATAATTGATAAATAGTCATGAGCACAAAACACACAGGAGGTAACTGGAAAGTCGGAAGACCTGGTACCGTAGTAACTGACACAATACCAGAATGGCTTATGAATAATACTGGTCATGATGATATTGAATATTATGGAGGCTACCTAATAGCTGAAAGTATCTCTACCAAAACAGATGCAAATTTAATGGCAGCAGCACCAAATATGCTTGAGGCATTAAAGGGAGCAAAAGCAGTATTGGATGCTCAAGGAATAAACGAAGACCATTGTATTGTTGGTCTGCAATACAAACAAATTATTAACGCAATCAATCAAGCAGAACAATCATGAAAACTGAAACATTACAACAGGCAAAAGAGCTTGAAAAACAAATCAAAGAGCTTAAAGAGCACTATGAGTATATAAAGATGGACAAACCTGACCCATACGATGGCTTATCACGCATTTATGTTGAAAGTAGATATTCTAGTGCTAATAAAGGCTTAAAGAAAGAATACCTACCTATATCTATCGCGGAATACGTTGAGTTATACCTTGCTAGAGTGGACAAGGAGATAAAGAGGCTTGAGAAAGAACTTGAAAAACTTTAATCCTTAAACTAATGAGTGCAAATTCAGGATATCTGGTTGAGTACATCAATAAATATGATGTTTTACAAAAAGGCATTATTAGACACAAGGACCAGTATAAAGAGATAAGAGAAAAAAATAAGGTCTTGGTAGAGTTGTATGATGATGAATTCAATCAGAAAAAGGATGCCTCATGCAATCCGGTAAAGGTTCTAAAAAGTACAGAAACGCTCAAAGTAATTGGATTTATAGATTAGTGAAACACAACGCTATACACAAGGATAAATATTTTACCCGTCTTTTTATTAAATAATTTAAACACTAAAAGCACAAAAATGGAGAAACAATTAGGAAAAAAGCTATCACAAAATGAAAGGATAGCATTGCTTCAGGACAACTGTAGCAAAGTAGAGCCCCAGGGCTACATGAGGTCATTCACAGAGGATGAAATCGCTGAAAAGAAAGACCAGCTGGCTGATCAATCAATCGAATTGAATAACATTCAAGACGAGAAGAAAGCTGCCATGGATAAATTCAAAATACGGATGAAACCCATTTCTACAAACATCAGCAAACTCCTGCTTAACATCAAGAATAAAGCAGAGTATGTAACAGAGGATCTGTACAAGTTTATAGACCTTGATGAGAAGATGGTCGGATACTATGACTCAGATGGTAAACTGGTAGATTCTCTTACTCGCAGGGCAAGACCGGATGAGCTTCAGGGTACAATTTTCCACATACCAAGAACAGGCACTCACAGCTAAAATTCACACTTTTTTAATATTAATCAAACAATTAAAGCACCAAACAAATTAAAATTCAATTTATTATGACAAAACAAGATTTAGTGAACGCAGTATCAGAGCGTTCAGGACTCAAAAGAGCAGTTGTTGAAAGCATTATCAACACAACATTGAATGTTTCAAAAGAATCCGTTGTTGGCGGTCAAACAATCTACTTACGTGGATTTGGCACCCTTGGCCCTAAGACCAGAAAAGCAAAAACGGCACGAATCATTGCCACAGGAGAGGCCTGTCATGTGCCAGAGCGTACTGTTCCGGCATTCAAGCCATGCTTCAGCTTCAGACAGGAAGTTGAAATAGGAAAACTTCTAAAAGGTAACCAGTTGTAATCCTTAAACATCAATACAATGCAAAACGAAAAAATGCAAATTGTCTTCGGAGAGGGCGAATCAGTAAAAGAGTTAATAATTCGTGAAGGTGATGCAGCGAAGATTCTCGATCCGATGCCTCCTGTAAAAACAGATCTTTCCGGAGTTATTGGAGCACCGGTAGAGTTTTTAAGAAAGAGACTTGATGGATTGGTAAAAGCAGAAATTGGGCAGATAATCCCTGAGCGTTGCCATGTTATAGTGGACAGAGAGAATATTACCCTCGAACTTGTCATAAATGAGCATGACGAATATCTGAAAGGCAGTGTTGTAGGAACCCTTATTCAACACCCTAAGTTCTCGGAATTTGGCATCAATTCGAAGAAGAACTGGACCCCTAACGATCTTGGCCAGTATTTCAAGATGAACAGGGCGTTCTTTAATGACATGGAAGAGAACATGAAACTTGTTAGTAATCTGAAAAATTTCATTGCAGATGTCAATGCAAAAATTGAGAAGCAAAAAGACGATTCAGGAAGCTTTAAAGACAACTTCTCAGGTGTTGTTACCTCAAACCTACCGGGATCATTTAAACTCCATATTCCGTTGTTCAAGGGTACTCCTCCGGAAGATATTGAGGTTGAATTCTATGCAAATGTTAGCGGAAGAGAAGTAACCCTACAGTTGTTCTCTCCGGGAGCATGTCAGCTCACAGAAGAAATCAGAGACAAGGTGATTGACGACCAAATCTTTGAAATAAGAACCCTGTCTCCTGGAATAGCAATAATTGAGAAATAAACTAACCATTCAGCCACTCCTCTCCGGAGGGGTGGTTTGATAAATCGTTAATAAAATGAATGACAATAAAGAAATCAAAGCAGAAGAACCTGTAAAAGTATCAAGTAGTTGGAATGCAAAAGCGAAGAAGCATGCCATTTATACTCAAACAAAAGATGGTATTAAGAAGTCAATGCCGGCAATGGTTTATCTAAAGCAAGTAGCATTATCACTCCCTCCGATGAAGCGAGGTAAACGCAGAATTGTTCACTTCGAGGAACTAAGGCGCAAATTCATGTCAGGAACTACAAAGGAGGAAAGCATGAAAGCAGTAAATGACTATTGTGCTGAAGTTATTGATATCTGGAACAAGGCTATTGAAGCAGCCAAAGAGAAGAAATAGGAGATATTCTAATGAATAACAACATAATAGAATCTGTAATTATATACAATGAGAATAAACTTGTTGGATATATCGATGGCACAAGTAGTCTTTCTGAGAAACACGCTAAAGAAACAACGTCCTTAGAGGAGATTAAAAAGCAAATCCTTTCCTGTGCAAATAGTACGGATAATCCAGGCTTTGATTATGGTTTTCAGGTTGAATGTATGAAAGACTGGGACAAGGTCCATGTATTCAAATTTATGAGGATTGACGGAAAAGAATTATCCGTTTCGTATCAAGGTACAATGAAGTAAAACAAAATAGAAGTAAAATGAAAATAGGAACTAAATCGGTTTTATTCGGAGCGCACTGCTTCTTTATTCACCCAGTGTTTGTGTTTTTGGCATGGTGGAAACTTTACGGATTCCCATATGATCCTCGTTTATGGATAGCATTTTTCGTGCATGATTTAGGATATTTTGGAAAACCAAATATGGATGGTCCGGAGGGTGAAACTCATGTCATTTTTGGAGCAATGGTCATGCTGAAATTATTTGATAAGAAAAGAGAAAACGGTACACCGGATGATTTAACGTGGTACGAGTTTTCTCTTTTACACTCAAGATTCTATGCTAAGAAGTTAAAGAAAAAGCCATCCAAACTATGCTATGCAGACAAGCTTGCAATTTGTTTAGAGCCTTACTGGTTATACCTACCGAGAGTCAACGCAACAGGCGAGATCAAGGAATACATGCAAGCAGCCAAAGCAGAAGATGGAAAATATAAGAAAATGGAAATCTCAGTTAAAAATCAAAAAGCATGGTTTTATGATGTCTGTAACTATTTAAATGCGTGGGTTTATGAGCATTATAACGGAAAAGAGGACACCTGGACACCAAGCAGAAATGCCATGAACATCACTAACGAAACAAAAGAATTATGAAACTCTCAAAATTTCAAATCGTTCAAATAGATGTTGCACACGATAGAGCCGTTGATTTAGAAAACGAAGCACAGGGAGCCGCGCAGGCCCTCAGTAATTTAATCACAAAAATAACAGGAATTGATGGTTTTGTTGACCACCTGCAAGGGGATGGATTTGGATTTACTCCTGCATCAAATAATGATACCCATATCTATATTCCAGACTTAATTAAACTTGCTGAGCAAGGGGAAGATATAACAGAAAAATTAATATTAAACAACCTATCTCTATAAACCATTTTCCCGACATGGGGAAATTGGTGAGAAAAATAAAAACGAAATGGGTAAAACAGAACGAGCAATAGAAACTATACAGAAAGCTGAATCTTTAGCACTGAAATATCAGGATTATGGCTTTCATTTAGCTTTTTCAGGTGGAAAGGATAGCCTTGTTATTTACAAACTTGCTCAAATGGCAGGTGTTAAATTTCGTCCGGTTATGCAAGTCACAAGTATTGATCCTCCGGAATTAATGAGGTTTGTGCGGTTAAATTATCCGGATGTAATTATGGAAAGACCGGAGATGAATTTTTATAAATTGATTATAAAATATATGTCTCTTCCAACAATGAATAGAAGATTTTGCTGCAAGGAACTTAAAGAGGGTTCTGGTTCAGGAACGGTTACTATTATAGGCATAAGAAAAGCAGAAAGTAGTAAAAGAGCAAAGCGCAACGAATTAGAAATAAGTGGAAGAAAATACTCGAATAGTCTTGATCAATTTAATATTGATAACGAGAATCAGGTATTATGCATTAAAGGAAAAGACAAAATACTACTTTCTCCAATTATTGACTGGTCTCATGCAGATGTGTGGAGTTTTATTAGAAAGAACGATATGGAATATTGTAGTCTTTATGATATGGGTTATAATAGAATAGGGTGCATGTTTTGTCCATATAGTTCAAAAAAATCAAAACAAAGGGATAGGCAAAATTTCCCTGGGGTTGAAAGAGAAATCAAGAAATCTATTTACGAGTTGTGTAAAATGGGCAAATATACAGAGTTTAATATGGATGTTGACGAAGTATTCAATTGGTGGGTATCAGGTGTAAGTGTTGCTAAATATAAGGCAATGAAACAAAATTATACAATAGACTATAATTTTAATAAGCAATAAAAAAATAATATGAAAACATTTAAAGGAAAAGCAATTTATCAACCGGCAGGCAAGGCAAAAGAGTATGCTGAATGGGCCTGTAATTTCTACGTAGGCTGTTCAAACGGCTGTGATTACTGCTACCTGAAAAAAGGCAGGGGAGCCGCTATTTTAGGCGGAAATGTCCCTACACTAAAGAAGTGCTTCAAGGATGAAGTACACGCCTTAGAGGTGTTTGAAATGGAACTAAAAGCGAATCTTCCGGAACTGCAAAAACACGGTTTGTTTTTTAGTTTCTCCACTGATCCAATGTTGCCGGAAACAATTGCAATGACTTATCAGGCTTTAGTAGTTTGCTCTAAGTTTAAGATTCCTGTCAAGATTTTAACTAAGGTTGAAAAATTCATTGATCTGAAAATATTTGAAATTGACGGCAATAAAGGCTGTTCAATATTCGACCTTCCAAATAATGCAAAATGCAATATTGCTTTCGGCTTCACCCTTACCGGACACGATGAACTGGAACCCGGAGCATCGACCAATCAGGAGCGAATTGAGGCAATGAAAAAACTACACGATGCAGGGTTCAAGACATTCGCAAGCATAGAGCCGGTTATTGATTTTAAGAGCAGCATTGAAATGATTGTACGCACAGCAGGGATATGTGACCTGTTAAAAATAGGGCTTGAGTCGGGCAAGAAATATGATAAAAACGAACTTTTTAATTTCATGAATGCAGTAATCTTTATAGCAAGAAGAACACGAAAAGTGTATTTTAAAGACTCTCTTCTCAAAGCTGCCTGGATAGAGAGGTCAGAACTTCCTGCAAATTGCGTAAACAGGGATTATAACATATTTAAAGAACTATAACATGGAAGCTTGTGAACAACATAAATGGGTGTTCAGTAGGTCAGATTCCTACTGGAGATTTTGTGGTAGAAAC
This sequence comes from Bacteroidetes bacterium GWF2_40_14, assembly GCA_001769195.1. Lineage (GTDB taxonomy): Bacteria > Bacteroidota > Bacteroidia > Bacteroidales > UBA932 > Bact-08. Next base: position 38,934 of record MEOK01000005.1, read on the forward strand.
TCAAGAGAATATTACCACGCAGACTATTATTTCTGTGAAAAATGCTTAAAGGAAAAGGTAATAGAGAAACGGCATTCTTGTTGTGATTCTGAGAAGTGGAACTTACCAGATTGGGCAAGATTAATAACAAAAAAAGTTGCAGGATATGAATGAATTAGATTGTTTGGAAAGAAGAATAATATCTGCAATATCTCAATGCTCTCCGTATCCATTTGGCACATGTGAAACGGTTTATAGAAGATGCAAGTCGTATGATAAAACGATAGAGATACTTAGGCTATCAAGAACCCTTGCCATTGATACTGAAACAGCAATGAATAAGTTAGGAATTTAATTAACTAAAAACAAGATGGGATACGAAGAAAGCAAAATACAACAAGCCTGTGTAATGTGGTTCAGGTACCAGTACTCTCCTTTGGCAAAGCTGTTGATCGCTGTGCCGAATGCAGGAAAAAGAAGCACAAAGGTTATCTCTACACGAAACGGATACAAGACAGTATGCATAGGAGGAAAGAGAGCTAAAGATGAAGGTATGGTGGCAGGTGTCTCTGATCTGATTTTACTCACTCCCAAAAAAGGTTACGGTTGTCTGTGTATAGAAATGAAGACTGAAGATGGAGATCAGTCCAAGGCTCAAAAAGAATGGCAGGCAGCTTCTGAAAAGGGAGGAAACAAATATGTAGTTGTTCGAAATTACGACGAATTTAGGTCGGAAATCGAAGATTATTTAGGCAAAATAGATGAAAAAATGCCAAATTTTCAATGATTATGTGTTTGTATAACAAACATTATTTGTAGATTTACAATGTCAATTATTAGAATAGTATGAAGATTTACACGTCTTATTTCGGAAATTTAAGGAACCTGGCAAAGAGTGGGATATGTCCTATAAACATTGCTTTGTGGCAACCAAAGTTCTTTGGTGGTTTTTCCATATTGATACTTGCACCAAAGAGATACATGCTTAATGACAGCCTTACAGAAGAGCAGTATACGAACATGTACAAAAAGGATGTTCTGGCTCAGGTCAACCCCTCTCAGATAATATCAATGATCAAAGCGTATGGAAATGGAAACGATGTCGCTTTGTTATGTTATGAAAAGCCAAGTGACTTTTGTCACAGGCACATATTTGCAGAATGGTTTACAAGGACCACAGGTATTGAAGTAACGGAATTTGGTGTTTCTGCAGTCAAGGAAGAAAAGCCAAAGATTATTGAACAAACACTTTTTTAGTATGATAATTAAAGTAAAACCCTTAACGTCATGCCTTGGCAATCTGCTGAGCATCATTCGTATTGAAAGAGAATTTATAAAAGAGGAAAACACTTGCTTTAGGTCTTCGAAGTCAGATATTTCAAAATGTCTCAAGTCCATGGCAAGTGTTGGGCTGTACGAAAACAACAAGCTAATAGGCTTTGTTCTGGCACACTTCACGGAATACGGAACAGGATACATTGAAAAGGTCTTTGTAGTTCCTGAACTTCGCAACAAGGGATGCATGAAGCAGATGATGAATGAGTCTATGTCACTTCTTTTCAAGAACGGAGTAAAAGAGGTTTATACCATGGTCTCTCCTGAAAACGAAGTAAGCCTTAAGGGTTTCGTTGATTGTGGATTCTGGTACTCATGGGGAACAGTGTATAATGGAAAGAAAAGACTGGTATTAAAACGCATAGACAATGAAGCTTGTTATTAACAAAGCAGCACTGGAAAGCAATATCCAGCAAGCATCATTATTGACGAGTTGTCAGAACATCTCTTTGATGATGAAAAGCTTTTACGATTATCTCTCAAAGGAAGCCGGGCTGAACATGATCAATTGCAACATGTTTGGCAACACAAAAAAACTGTGTGTGGGAAATACTATCAACTATGTCATTAATGAAGAGTCAGAGGGTTATGAGGGATCATATATAACAAACATGGAAGCATTGTCAAGGTGTAAGACAGATATTGTTTACATACCGGTAAACTTTCATGATGACAGGGAGGGTATAAATTCTGACTACATAACCCTTGCAAGGAAAGCGAGCATGGACAAATCTGTATATCTGTCAATCACATCAGGTTGTATCAATGATCGCGGTCCTACCATGTTGGAGTTGGAGAATTTCTGTTCATACATACAGAAGACATATGGTTTTATTCAAGGAATAAGCCTTGGAGGAAGCTACTATCTGCAATTCAGGAAACTTCCTGAATTTGTCTACGAAATACGCATTGGTGAGTATATGCTGTTTGGCACTATCCCTTATTGTGACACTCCAGAATTAAACGGATTCAACGCATTAGAGGTTGAGCTTGAGGTTGTTGAGACATACAGAGAAAGGCAGCACATACTTGTAAGAGGAGGTTACGCCAATCTTGACGCAAAATATTGTTATTTATTATCAGGTGGAGCTCTTGAATATGTTGACAGTTCGAGCGAATACACTATTTACAAAGACAGGTTTTCGATCTATAAAACAGGTAGCAAGATCCGTCTTATTCCTAACTACAAATCATTAGTAAAGCTTCAATATGTGGAACGAGAATATAAGTAAAAGAACGTTTGGCTTTGAGTTGGAGTTTGCTGACTCTGACAAGACAAAAATAGTTCTCCCGGAGGGATATAAGTGGACAGACAACAATCTGACACTTATGAATAACTCAGATGGAAGTGCTGTCACTCACAATGGCCAGTTTGGAGGAGAGATCAACACACGTCCGTACTTGTACAACAAAGAAGACCTGAAGGAGCTGAAGAACTTCATAAATCTCCTGAAAGAGACTGGTGGGTACCTGATGTGGAACGAGGGCTTCGATGCTCATTTTTACGTTAGGGACCTTGGGTTAGATGTAATCAAGAGAATCTTTGCATTGTCCTATTATGTGGCCAAACCCATAAAAGAGATTTTTGATTTTCCGGAATGGTGGGACACAAAGTACCTTGCACCAACACCAACCTATGACGTAGTAAAGAAAGCACTTGCCACAGACAGCGAGGAGAACTTCATAAAGATATTCTGCAATGGTTCTGATCGTGGACATATCCGGTACTGGCTTAATTGTGTTCCGATTGAAAAGATAGGAACAATAGAGTTCCGGATATTCAACTCCTCGTGGGATTTTGAAAAGACTCTTGAGACTATAAAGTTCATGTATTCATTTGTCGATTATGCATATATGAATGAAGACATTGAAAAATACATAGAGCTCAATAGTATTGAAAAATGTCTACAGGCATTCAATATAGACAGAGACAAGGTTCCAGGAAGACACAAGCCCCTCTTGTGGGCAGCTGAGATGTCTGATAATACAACGGTTGTTGGCGAGATGTTCAAGAAGTCACAGCGTATGTTGTCCTACATAAGCAAATCGGTAAAGCAGTTTGATACTGTTCGTGTTGTCAACTCCTTTTACATGGATATTGAGCAGGTTGTTTTCAATAAGATGGTTGTCTACACAAAGGAGTATTTCATCTATGTCCTTTACAAAGCAATCAGGGGCGAAATAAAGGAATTAAGCTTCAATGATGAATACAGATTTCTCGACATATCCACAGACAAAGAGAGTGAGATTATAGCCACTCTTTTCTTGTTTAACTCCATTAAGAAGCACAAGAACTCAGCGGACATTTATCATAAATCCCTGTATGATGATTATCTTAACAAACTGGAGCATTACAGGAGCAAATATGCAGAAAAGTACCAGAAGCTTGTTGACAATCTTTCCAAGAAAGATATTGAAATTGTTTATTGTGGAGATCTGGCCGATGCAATAGCGGACAGCACTGAGAAAGACGTTATAGTTTACCAGAATGAATTCAATTCAGGACTAAGAGCAGCCAGTAATGCATTAATGCGTGTTCTTGAAGAAGATTTCGGGTTTCAGGAAAGGAACAGAACAAAGTATGCAGATATTGACGAAGATCAGATCAATTACATTGCTATCTCACAGCATCAGTTTATGGGCCGAAAAAAGGTGTTTAAAGACAATAGAACCTGTCTTTACTCAAACATATCTGAATCAGGTGATAATGTCTTCACTAAGCGTTTTCTCACTCAACTAAAGTACAAACGTCTTCCGGATGGATATGAGCTTACTGAAAATAGCCGTCTTATGTTCATTCGTGCCTCGATGAGTGAGATTGACTACCTGAGAATGTTCTATCTGAAAAAGGATATCATCTTAGGATCTGCTCCGTTCTGTTATCTCTGGTTCCTGGACAAGTATGTGATAGGAGCCTGTATGGTCGATTTTTTCAAGATGTCTTCGTTTGGTGTGGACAATGCAAGCCTCAAGAGTGATTTTGTTATTGACAGCGATTTTCCGAAGCTGAGCAAGCTTCTGCTCATGGGCATTCTTTCAACCGAATTCAAGGAAGAAATTGACATTCGGTTCAAGAGAGAAATAAACTCATTTTACACGTCGGTTTTTACAGATAAACCAGTATCAATGAAATACAGGGGAGTGTTTGAGCTATATGACAGGCAGATCGGAAAACTACACTACAGGCAGGAGTCAGGAAAGCTTGGATCATTGGAAGAAATAATAAAGGACTTTTTAAAACGAAATTACAAGAAATAGCATGAGTAAGGAACGTAAGGTGGTTTTCACCCCTAAAAGAAAAGGTCTTCCACTCAATTCGAGGCGCGAATCAAAGAACACTCTTTGCCCTTGTGGAAGTGGTTTAAAAGCAAATAAATGCTGTGGCTCAGAAACAGAATTTTATACTAAAAGCAAATAAGATGTCGAGATTTAAAATCAAAATAGTACAGATTTCAGAGATTGATCTGATTGACAAAAATGCTCACTATATGGAGCAGGCCACATTCAGGCAACTTGTCGCAAACATAAAGAGGGACGGAGAATTGTCTTCTGTTCCTTTTTGTATAGAGAAAGAAAATGGAAGATACCTTGCTGTATCAGGAAACCACAGGGTACAAGCAGCAAAGATGGCCGGACTTACACAAATACCAGTAATGTACGCACTGGAACAGGATATCACACATGACGAGATGAGGGCGATACAACTTTCCCACAACTCCATAAAAGGACAGGATGACGCTGAAATACTGAAGGAACTGCTCGATGAAATAAAGGACACGGCAATGAAAGAGTATGCACACATCTCTCAGGAATACCTTGCCGAGATGGAAAGAATGGACTATACCATTGAAATGCCATCAAACGAGATTGTACCTGTCACGTTTATGTTCATAGATACAGCAAAGGCGAACATGGACAAGATATTTGCACAGCTGGATATCCTTACTCCGAGAGAGCTGGAGAACGTTACCTTGTTGCCTAAGGAAACACTAAAACGACTAAATGAAGTAAGCGCAAAGGTACAGGACAAATACAAGATCAAGGCACAAGTGCTTAGTATATGCAAGATGATTGAACTGGTAGATTATACATTGAACAATGGAGACGATTAAGAAAGAGCTTCCTGTTAACGTGGAAAACGCTGAGAAGAAGAAAGCAGAGACAACAAGGCAGAAGAAGAAAAGGTTTATAAACACCTTTAAACTAAGACTTTGTAATGTATCGAAGACATGCGAGGTGGTAGGCATATCACGTCAGACTTTTTATAGATGGTGTGACGAAGATGACAAATTTAAAAAAGGAGTCGCAGATGAGCAGGAAATGTTCTATGATGACATTGAAACTACGATGTACAGCAAGGCGATTACGGACAAAGACACGGTAATGCTGATATGGATATCAAAGACAAAGATGAAGCACAGGGGATATGTTGAAAAGATCGAACAGGATGTCACCGTCAACCCATTTTATGAGTTAATGAAAGAAACAAGTCAGGTAGTAGCAGATACAAAACAATAAGGTGTTTAATGCAAAGGAAAAAAATGTATTTCTGTCATGGCAGGGTGACTGGAACCGGTTTGTAAGAGATGTCCTGAAAGCAAGGTTAGACAATGAGCAGCAGGATATCATTACATCTGTACAGCACAACTTAATGACAGCGGTTGCAAGTGGCACAGCGAGAGGAAAAGACTTCGTAGCAGCTTGTGCCTCTCTTTGTTTTATGTACCTGACACCTCGCTTTGACAGCAGGGGAAACATGATTGAAAACACCAAGGTTGCAATGACGGCACCGACAGGCAGACAGGTAGGCAACATTATGACACCTGAGGTAAGGCGACTTTTCAGACAGGCCCGTTTTCTCCCGGGAAGAACTGTTTCAAACGACATAAGGACAGACAATGAGGAATGGTTTCTCACAGGTTTCAAGGCCGGTGATGATGCTACAGAGGCATGGTCAGGATTCCACGCAGCAAATACGATGTTCGTAGTTACAGAGGCAACCGGTATAAGTGAGGTTACATTTAATGCTATTGAGGGTAACCTGCAGGGAAATTCAAGATTGCTGATAGTGTTTAATCCGAACATAACTTCAGGATATGCTGCACGAGCTATGAAGTCTGATCGATTCAACAAATTTCGTCTTAACTCTCTCAATGCTGAGAACGTGGTAAAAAAACAAATCATAATCCCGGGACAGGTAGACTATGCATGGGTTAAAGACAAGGTTTCAAACTGGGCTTCTCCTATCATAGAAGACGAATTCAACGACGGAGAGGGAGACTTTAAGTTTGAAGATGGATTGTACAGACCAAACGACCTGTTCAGGGTAAAGGTTCTTGGAATGTTCCCGAAAGTAGCAGAAGATGTATTGATCCCTTACGAATGGATCGAGATTGCTAACGCCAAGTGGTTGGCTTATGACCAGCAAGATGTTCAGAAAGTCTACAATGGTGCAAAGACCATTGGAGCAGATGCTGCCGGTATGGGAAGAGACGAAAGCGTTATTTGCCACAGGTGCGACAGTTATGTATGGCCGTTTAAAACACATCAGAGCGCAGGTAAGGCAGATCACATGCATGTTGCTGGAATGTTGGTTCCGGACCTGAAAAAAGGCAAGAATAAGGTTTTTATTGATACAATAGGAGAGGGAGCCGGTATATACTCGAGACTCAGGGAGCTTGGTTACTTTAATGCCATATCCTGCAAATTCTCAGAGGGAGCAAAGGATCTTTCCGATATCACAGGAGTATACACTTTTGCAAACATGAGAGCATATCTTTTTTGGTGTGTACGGGACTGGCTTAACCCAAAGAACGGCTTCAATGCAAAGTTGCCTCCAGATGACAAGTTCATGGAAGAAGCAACAGACATTCACTACAAGTTCATGAGTAACGGAAGCATCATAATTGAACCGAAAGAAGACATTAAAAAAAGAATACACAGGTCAACAGATAGATTTGATTCACTTGCAAACACGTTTTACCCTCATGTAGAGGAAACACAATCTTACTCTGAGGATAGTGTATTAAAAGACTTTTCATAACTAAAAACATTACTACGATGATTGACATTAACAAAATTATTACGCCGGAAAGAAAATATGCCGACATTATTTCAGACTTGAAGAAGAAGTCTGTGGTTATTCCTGCATGGTCAGATCTGGAGAAGCTGTATATTCCAAAACAGCACAGAATCATTACCGACAAGAGTCTAAGGCCAAAGCCAAAGATAAAAGACGGTCAAAGAGAGATACCTGCAAAAGTCACCTATGCTGCAGAGATGATCACAACAAACAGGATGACTCAAATGGCATTCTCTATACCTGTAAAAAGGATTTACAAAACAGACAAGGATAAGACGAAAAAGGAACAGGCAGCTGCAATGGAAGCAATTTACAAACATGCAAGGATTGACGGTGTAAACATGAATCGTTGGAAAGCATATTTTGCATGTTGTGAGGTTATGACAATCTGGTACACAGTTGAAGAAGAGAACAAGCTTTATGGATTTGACAGTAAATTCAAGCTGAAATGCAGGAGTTATTCTCCGATGCCTCAGAAAACAAGCAAGATTACACAGGCTTCTTTATATCCGATCATTGATGAATATGAGGATATGATAGCAATGTCTTTTGAGTATGTTGTAGACAACAATGGCGTTAAGAGTACATATTTTGAAACATATACGAAAACAGCCCATTACAAATGGGTGACAGAGGGAACAAAAGAAACTGATGTTGTAATTGATGGAGAGGTAATCAAGATAAAAAAGCATCCTCTTTTTTACGCATGGAGACCTGCTCCTATATATGAGGATATTTCAGATGATAGGGATGAGATTGAATTCACTTTGTCAAGGACCTCAGATATCATTCGCAGAAATTCTGCTCCGATTGTCAAGCTCATAGGTAAAACGATTGGTGAAACACCAGTTGGTGATAGAGCAAGGGAAGTCTATCAGATGGAGCTGGGTGGTGACGTTGACACAGTTTCTCCATCAATCTCTCCGGAATCTGCAAAGTACTACGTTTCTACTCTCAAGCAGAACATGGAAGAGTATACGCAGCTTCCTAACCTGTCATTGGAGAACATCAAGTCAATATCTGCAATCAGTGGAGAGGCCAGAAAGACTTTACTTACAGATGCACACTTGAAAGTAGGAGAGGAGAAGCATGATATCATCTATGCTCTTGACAGGGAATGTAACATCATAAAAGCATTCCTTGGTGAAATGAATACAGCATGGAAAGAAAGCATCAAAGACCTGTCTGTAGAGCATGTTATCACTCCGTTTATTCAAAATGATGAAGTTGCTGAAATAGACAAGACGATGAAAGCAACTGGAGGAAAGGCAGTCATGGCTCAAAAAACAGCAATATCCATGCTTGGAATGGTTGAAGATCCGGAAGCAGAAATGCTACTCATAAAGGCAGAAGAGGATGCTGATGCAGAAAGAACAAGAAAAACAGATGTCTTTACTAATGCTGAATAGTTGATCAAGTGAACAAAAATGATGCATACGCATCTCACTTTGAACGAGTAGATGCCTATATAAGACAAATCAACAGGTTGTTTTCAAGTGCTAACAAACAATATGCGAAGTTGGCACTTGAAACCTCTTTTGATGGCAGCAAGACATTTGTATTCTCTGATTTTCCGGAATTGAAGAAAAGGGTAGACGAGATTACCGAAAAGTTGTCTAAAGAACTATATTCAAATATTGTCAAAGGCGTTCAAGTGGAGTGGGACGAAAGTAATTCTGACAATAACGAGTATGAGAAATATATCATTGAGAATGTCTTCAAGAAGAATTTCCGCGACATAGGCCAAAATAAGGCATGGTTTGACGAGAATAAGAAAGCTTTGCAATCATTCCTATCAAGAAAGCAGAAAGGTCTTAATTTAAGCCAAAAAGTATGGAAAATAGGTGGCATGTATCAGGAGGATGTTCAGGTCGCCCTCAGTGATTCTTTGGCCGATGCCATTACAAACGGAACAAGTGCAGCAGATCTTAGCAGAACAATTCGAAAGAATCTCATTGATCCAGATAAGCTGTTCAGGAGAGTAAGGGATAAGTATGGAGAATTACAGTTAAGCAGAGCTGCCAAATCATACAACCCTGGTCCCGGGAGATACAGGTCATCCTACAAGAATGCAATGAGATTGGCAAGAACAGAAATCAACATATCATACAGAACAGCTGATCAGGTAAGGTGGAATGATCTTGATTTTATAGTAGGTTTTGAAGTAAAGAGGTCAGCAAATCCTTATCCTTGTCCACTCTGTGACGCGTTGGCCGGCAAGTATCCTAAGAAGTTTGTCTTTACTGGATGGCACCCTCAATGCAGATGTTATGTCACTTCTATACATTGCACAGATAGAGAGTTTGAGAGCATCTTAAATGATGAACCGGTAACAAGTGCTAATGAAATAAAAGAGGTACCTGGTAACTTTAAGGATTGGATAATCAAGAATCAGGATAGGATACAAAAAGCAGATGAATCCGGTACTTTGCCGTATTTTTTGAAAGATAATAACTTTGATAGGTATCTGAAATGATTTGTAAATGACTGATATATAGTTGAAAGAGTGGAGAAATTCACTCTTTTTTATTGCCCTTGCAAAATTATTCTGACTATCAATCAATGTTTTAGTGCTTTAGCTTACAATACAATGTAAATTAACAGGTTATATGTTTGCATAATAAACACAAACTGAGTAGCTTTACATCATAAAATATTAACAGACAGTACAATGATACAGGTTACAGAAACAAGAGACGAACTAGAATTCATTTTCATTCAGGAAGCAGACTATGTTGTAGGTTACATCAATGGTTCTGAAATTAGTAGAGACCATAAGTCTCTATGGGAGAAAGACCAGAAGATGATGATTGACCTTAGCATTGCAGAGTATTTGGATAATCAATTTTAATTAAATAAAGCAATGAAAACAGTAACATTCAACACAACTATTGAGGAAGACGACCTTATTTCAAAAATAGTCAAAAGAGCACAATCAGAACTTCACATTGAAGACGGTCTTAGTCTTTCAATGGACCTGTCAGCAACACATAGCAATGGAACTCCAATTGACTTTGTAAAGCTACTCGGATTTGATCAATTCAATTTTGCCCATGATATAACAGGAATAATGAATTGTATTGACCGCACTGATGGAACGCTTCAGAATTTCTTTCTACCAAGGTCTTCAAGATAAAACAGCAACAGAATGCAAACACAACTTAAAGAACTAAAGGTTGTCCCTACTGGTAATACCTTTGAAAGTGTGAAAATAATGTCTTCAAAAAATGCTGAAACAGTTATAAGACAATTCTACTTTGAAGATATTGATATTTATGAATCGTGCTTTATTCTGTTATTGAACAGGGCAAACAGAACAGTTGGTTATGCAAAGATAAGTCAAGGTGGAGTGGCTTGCACAGTAGTTGATACCAAAATAATCATGAAATATGCTGTTGACACACTTGCCTCTGCCATAATATTGGCACATAACCATCCATCTGGGGAGCTTCGTCCATCTGCAGAAGACAAACATCTTACAAATAGAGTTGCAGAAGCAGCAAAAATTCTTGAAGTTACGCTTATGGATCATATTATTATAACTTCTGATGGCTACACTTCAATGGCAGATGAAGGGTTAATTAACGTATAAAAAAGCAATATAATGGCAACAGAAAATCAAAAACAGTTCCTTGTTTCGATTGAATTAGAAACATTTGAAGTACATATCTCGGCAAAGAATAGTACAGAGGCGCGAAAGAAAGCACTAGATAGGCTTTCCAAAAAGAATCCAACTAATTTGATTCGTATAAGTTGGCCGAAAAACAGGAAAGAAATCAACATTGACGAATTTTAAAACAGCAGCGACATGGTATCAACTAAACAATATCCAGACATGAGCAGAACAGCAGTAGCTTCTTGTCTGAAATGCGAAAAGCTGCACACTTCATGCTATTCGTTTATACGAAGATCAATTCTATCACCAGACGTAGTAGTCAGCGACTATGCTCGCTGGGGCTGTATCAAGTACAAAGGCCCCGGACAACTGATGCACAAGAATGCACGCATAGCTGTATTCGAAGCCCTGAAAACAGGAGAATTACTTTCAGTAAAAAGGCTGACTGAGGCCTTGTTTCTTGAAAGGCAGATCATTCTAAACAACATTTCGCGCCTGAAGAAGAAAGGTGTTCCGGTTCTGAAGCAGATCAGAAATGGCGAAGTGTACTATCAAATTGCGAAATAACTAAAATCAAACAATAATCATGGAAGCATTAGAATTCAAACAGCAGATGAAAGCCGGTAAAGAGACCGGTAGTTTAACCAACCACATTATGGGTAGAAATGCAACCCTGCCAAAAGTTGGAGAAGGTGCAACTATTCTACATTGGACAGACAGAAGTGCATACGAAGTCATGGAAGTAAGCAAAGACTATAAGACAGTTGTAATTCAGAAGTATGAACCAGAGAGAATAGATAACAATGGAATGAGTGAGTCTCAGGAATACAAGTATGAAAAGCTGAATGGATGCAATGAAGAAATTGTCTGGAAGTATGGAGCATGGAGAAAAATAATTAAGACAATTGAATATACGAATGAAACCTTTGAATTGATAGTTAAAGGAAGAAAGGACGGAACATATAATGACAAATGTGATCTGTTTAAAGAAATCCATGATGAAAACGGAGAATTTAGGTTTGTTGCAGGTAAGACAATAGTTCGAACCAAATTCTCAAAGGTTAATATAGTCTTTGGAATTAGACAAGAGTATTATGATTACAGTTTTTAAACTAAGAAGACATGACAACCATTCAAGTAAAGTTTTATTATTCAGAGTCCGGGTTTTGTTACGATGTTTACAAGATAGTTAATAGCAAAAGGATGCTATGCAGACAAGACGAGGGCAAAGGTCTTATTACGTGGACCACTTTCACAGGAGAGCCTGATTGCCCGGTAAGAGATGATATCCTGATTGAGGTAATCGAAAATAAAGAAGTCATTGCAGTTGAGCATAACGTTAAGGGAAACGGATATTTTTATGCAGAAAAGAAGTTCCCATTCAGCTGGGAGATTGAAAGGGAGAAAGCAGCTCTAAGAAATAATTAGAAAAGAATCAAAAATATTTTATCACAAAGTGTTTGTTTTGCAAACACTTTTTTTATACATTTGTTCGAGCTATTGCGGACAGCATAGTTACAAGAATGCTTCATACGCTTCTATTGTTTAAAAAAAAGTCTGCTGCTCTGTAGTAGCAGACTTTTAATAAACTAACATACAGAGTAATGAAGACAAAAGTTCTTAAAAAATTGAAACCCGAAATCGCATCATTGGGGTTCAGTGACGAAGACCTGACAGAAGCAGTTGATACAATTGCAGCAGGGCTTAAAGACGATGCAAGTGACGATGACATTGCCAATGCAGTAAAGTCAATCGTTCCGTTTCTAAAGGTGTCTCAAAAGGCGGTCACAAGAATAGTGAACGCAAAGAAAAAAGAAGAGAAACCAGATCAACACAAACCAGAACATGCAGAAGAGCCAACAGATCTTCAAAAGCAGATTGAAGCAACAATGAATAAAGTTGTAGCTCCGATTACAGAAGAGTTGAGAAAGCTCAAAACTGAGAAAGCTAATAACGATTATCTCGGTAATCTCAGAACTAAGTTCAAAGATGTTGATAAGGAGTATTTTGAAATGGCAATTGATGGACGGACATTCAATTCTCAAGAAGAAGTGGATGCTTTTTCCACATCACTTGAAACAAAATGGACTGCTTACTCTCAGAGACTTGCTAATGATGGTCTAGCCAGACTATCAAAGCCTGCAGGTGGTACAGATTCTCCAAAAGACGACAAACCAAACGAACAGGTCTTGAAAAGAATCGAAGATAGAAAGACCGAAACTGTGGCCCCGGTCATTAAAGGGCTCGAAACAAAATAATCAATCGAAATGAATGTAAAATTCAAACACACCCCTGCTGAAGCCAAAGATCCTGTTGTATTTGAACAGATCCTTGGTGAAAAACCAGGTGGTGGAATTGTTTTAAACCCGAGCTTTGATGTTCCTGCGTCAACAGCTGTTGGTTTGAATTCTGATGGTAAGCTTGTTCCTATCAAGGCTTACAGATTGCTTAAAGATGTTGCAGCAGATGATGATTCAATTGAAATAGCCAAGGGCAGCGGTGTTGTTGTTGGTGACATAATTGGTCATGAAACTGTTGCTGTAGCATGTTCAGCAGTTGATGCTACTAACGCAGAAAAGGATGTTGTTACTGTTACACTTGGTGTCGTTATTAAAAGTGATACTGTTCTATTCCAGTCTGCGGTTGCCAGTGTTGAAGCAGTTGAAGAAATTGCCTATGGCTACTATGATGCTGTTGAAGCCACTCCAGATTCACTTAAGGTTGTTGCCGCTGATGCCGGAGCAGGAGAGATCTTGCTTGCATCCGTTGAACCATACAAAGGCATCAAGAATCTTGCTGCTGATCATTATGTGGTTCTTAAGGCTTCTGTTGCCGGCGTTGTCGGTGTACCTGCTTACCCTAAGTATGTGCCTAAATATCTATTAGGTGACAAGATTTACACAGGTCTTGGTGATCAGTTGGTGAAACTGGTAAATGCTGCTAATGTACGGAAAGAGACTGTTAACGCATCTCTTGAGGTTATTGCCTTATTGAAAAATATTGAACTGGTTTAATTAGGAGGAAATTATTATGAATAAACCGTTATTTGATTTAGATATCCCCGGGATGCAAGCCGAAGTTAGTTCTTACCAGCCAGGAAGAGCTTTCGCATGGCCTGTTCTGTTCCCGTTGAAATACACTCCTAAATTCGATATCAAAGGTATCGAGGGTGAGGATGGAATTCCAATCGCAGCTGACAGGGTTGCCTTTAACGTTAAGTCACCGCTCAAGACTCGTAAAAAAGTCGGCTCATGGAGTGGAGAACTTGATAAGTTGTCTGTTTCTCAAGAGAAAGACGAGAAGAAAATCAATGAGTATGAGGATCTGAAAACTATTGCCGCTGCTAATACAGAGGACAAGGAAGCTGCTCAGTACCTTGTTGACATGGTGTACGATGACATCAAATTTGTAAATGATGGTATTGATGCAAAGGTTGAGATTGATGCGCTTCGTATCGGCTCACTTGCGAAGAAGACCTATCCTGCAAGTATCGAGGGAGATACAGCAACAGAAGATGTCATTGACTTCAACGTACCTGAAGGAAACTTCAAGTTTTCGAAGTGGAGTGGTGTAAATGCTGATCCTATTGCAGATGTTAAGACATGGCAAAAGTACATATCCGGCAAAGGTCTTAAAAAGCCTATGTTCGCATTCATTGACGAAGACATGCTTGACGTTGTTCTGCAGAAAGATAAAACTTTGAAAAGAGTTTCTACTATCGTTCTTAACGCAACTGGTTTGCAAGCATCCGATATCCTTACAATAGAAAACCTTAACAGATACATGAAACAAAAGGGTTTCCCTCAGTTCGTGTCTCTTGACAGCACTGTTCTTATACAGGATAAAAAGGGCAATGAAACAACAGTAAGGCCATGGAACAAAAACGTTGTTGTTCTCTCTCCTGTCCCTCGTTTGGGATATACTTACTTCAAGCCAGTTCCGATCATAAAGAACACTGATGCAATGCAAGTAAGAGGAGCATTTTCTAAAACTACTGTATACTCAGAGCTGAACCCTATGCTTGAGGTTACAATGTGTGAAGCTTATGTTCAACCGGCTCTCTCGAACAGGGCTTCTCTGATATTTGCAAATGTGGACAATGCTGCTGCGTGGGCAGATGGTGTAAGCGCATAACAAAGTAGTCTCATGAAGGTTATCGACGCACTTAAGCACAAGGTGAAATATCCTCTTTCTGACGGCTTTTTCGAAACAGTCGTTATTGAAAGAGGTTTATCACCTGATGCTGAGTTTACGGCACAGATAGGAACTAGCAAACAATTTAATCTTGCAAGAGCAGATAGTCTTGCTTCTCTTGTTGATGCTATAAACGTAGGAGAAGGACAGCTTAATATCAGTTTGTCACAACAAGAGCTGATACTGAATGTTGCCAACTCCATATATGAGAGGTACGGAGAGCCTTTATTAGGCGGTGAAAAACAACCTGCTATAAAAATCTTAGAATGATTAAGCTTAGGCCACATAAGATAAGTTTTAAAACGACCACTGGAGGTGGTTTTGATGTAAACAGAATTCCTTTGCCTGTAGTACCGTCATGGACAGAACCCATTCCATGCAGATATGAGACAGAGGGAAAAAGCAATATCAAAACCCTGTCAGATGGAACGTTCAAGAGTTATCCTTATGTAGTGTTTTTAGGTCCATCAAGTGAAGATTATACAGCAAGGTTTGTAAAGTTGTTTGACGAATTTGGAAATATCGTAATTGAGGGCCAGATACAGCATGCTGTACGCTATCAATTGAGCACGATGCTATATGTACAATAATGGCAATAGTTAGAGTAACACCGTTATCAGACATTAATGGCTACTTGGAAGATCAGTTGAAAAAGCAAAAGAAGAAATTTGTTTTACTGCTCACAAAAGTAGGCGAGGAATGTGTCAATGTAGCAAGAAACCTTAATCCCTCAGAGGGTTCATATACGGACCAGACAGGAAACTTACGAAGTTCTATCGGTTACGTTGTCATTGATGACGGCGTGATTATACGAAAAGGTGGTTTTCAACAGGTTCACACAGGATCAGAGGGTGTTATGAAAGGTAGGCTTACAGCAGACGAATTGGCGATTAGTTATTCTGATGGCTTGGTTCTTATAGTAATTGCTGGCATGAAGTACGCGGCCTATGTGGAAGCAATGAATTACGATGTTTTGACTTCAAGTGAGTTATATGCAAGAAAGAGAGTTCCTGAATTGATTGAAAAGCTCAAATTATAAGTCATGGAAAAAACTGGTGCAGAAATCGAAAACGACATATTTAACCTGATCAACCATTCTGCAATATCAAGCAGTATAAATGGATCGGTTTACAGAGAAGGGACGAGACCTCTAAACTCTAAAAAGGAAGATGCTTTGGTAATGTTTCTAAAAGGCAATCCTGGACAGATACAAGAGGGGTTTTTGAACATCAATATTTATGTTCCGGACATTGATGCAGGGTTAGGGTTTCCGGTTAAAAACATCACTCGTTTGACACAGCTTCAGCGTATAGCTCAAAATGTAGTCGACTCACTCAATCCAAATGCGGACTACAAATTCAGACTGGACTCAACAATAACAACTTTTAAATTAGAGGAGGATGGCGTTAAGCAGCACTTTGTCAATGTCAGACTTTTTTATGAATATGTAACGTTTTAAATACTAATATTATGTCAAAATTAACATGGGGTAAACCCAAACTCGAAACCACTCCGTTAACAGACGGAGCCATTCCGGCAACTCCTACATGGGTTGTTTTGCCAGATTCAGAGAAAGACACTTCTCAGCTTGAGCCAAAACCGGGTCCTGAAAGAGAGGCAGTGAATGAAGGTAGTGAAACTATTGACTTTGCTGCAAGCAAGGACGGTTACACATTTACTACAGATATCTTTTTAAAGAAAGGTATGACAAGACCGTTCACTGACAATGATGGACTTATAGCCGGTGAACATGCAATCCGTCTTACTCCTGAGGATGACACAAACGAAGGGTGGTTGATCTCTCGTAGTGTTGTAAAGTGCGAAACAAGATGGAACTCCGCAAAGGGTACCATGCTCCGTTATATCTTTCGCGCTCTTAAACCTGAAACAGGTAACACATTGCAGCCGTACACAAAGCCAACTACATAGTTGGCAAGCAGGGTAGCTTAATGGCAGAGTGCTTGTTTAACAAACAGGAGGCATGAGTTCGATTCTCAACCCTGCACAAATCAATATCAAAACAATGAAGAAAAATAGTATTGAAAGCAAGATAGTTAAGGCTGTTTTACAGGGTAAGACGGTTTTAACTATTTGTGGTGAAAAGTATGAAGTTGCGACACCTCTTGTAGCTACTATAATGAAAGTATCAGAGCTGATTGCTGAAATGCCGGTTATTGATTCCTCACTGGAAAACGAGGAAGCAAAAATGGAAGTATTGAGAAAAGCAAGGGAATGTAGTGTTCTTGGTGAAATCTGTGCCGTGATGATGCTTGGTTACAAGGAAAATTACGTTGACACAGTTGTCATAAGGCCTGAAAAACGATTATTCGGAGTTGTGATAAACAAACCTAAAGTTCAAGAAATTGACAGGTTAAAAGAGTTGTCAGACAAACTACTTACAAAGATTGGTCCTCGTGATTTGAGTATGCTCATGAGAGGACTCTTAGATGATATGGAGATAGAAGCTTTTTTTGGTTTAACCACTTCCCTGAGCGACATCAATCTAGTGAAGAAGACGGTGGAAGTGGTAAAGAACAAAACGACAGCATCTGGGCAATAATAGCATCTGTTTGCAAGGCTTATAACCTCACTCCGGAATATGTGCTATACAAGATGAGTTTCGTGAACATGATAATGTATTGCAAGGTATTACCGGAATACAAAAAGACAGACAAAGACGACAAAAACGGAGACAAAGAAGATGTTATAAATGCTGATGATCCAGCTAATCAAGAGATAGTACAACAAATGTTATTCGGAAAAAAATGAACAGAGACGGATCGATATGGTATGCACAGAGGCTCGATAATGACAAGCTTAACGCAGATATTGAACAAAGCAACAAGCTGTTCAAATCTCTTGGTGATAAAGCTGAGATAGAGGGTGCCAGGATCGACAATGCATTTGGCAAGAAGTTGGGTCTTGCAGCAGGGTTGGCAGCAGCTACAGCAGCTGCAACTGGTCTTGTTAAGAAAATGATTGATGTCCGTTCAGAGTTTCAGAATACAGAGGCGGCTTTCAAGGTGTTTCTTGGATCGGAGGAAAAGGCGGCAAAATTCATGCAGGACATGCAGAAATATGCTTACTGGAATGTCTTTGAATTTAAAGATCTGACAACAGAGGCAGCAAAGTTACTTGCATTCAGGACTGATGTAAACGATGTCATTGATGTTATTGATCAGTTGTCAAATGTTGCGAGTGCCACATCAAAACCACTTACGGAATTCATAGACCTGTACAACAAGGCAAAGTCAAGAGACAAACTAATGTCAGAGGACATAGAGCAGTGGGCCACAAAGGGTGTCGATATCATCTATGAATTGGCAAATGCTTCAGGAAAAAGCGAACAGGCTATATGGGCGATGGTTAAAAACAGCGAGGTTCGTTTCACTCATCTGCAAGGTGTGTTGAAAGGACTGACTTCTGAGGGTGGCCAGTTTTATGGTATCATGGAGGAGAAGATGAAAACCCTTGGTGATAGCATAGGTCTGCTTAATGATACGATCACAGCAACAATCAATGATTTGGGTAAGGATTTTCAAGAGGTGCTTAGAGGTGGCATTTTAGCAGCTAACTGGGCAATAGAGAACTATCAGGAGATTGGTAAGGTATTGCTTGAACTGGTTGCAGTGTATGGCACCTATAAGGCTACATTGATAGTTATGATGGCTCTTGGAAGGCTCAACAATGCAATTTTAAGACAGGCTGTTTTAGAGAAAGCACTTGCAGCAAAAGCAACTATTACACTTTCAAATGCTGAAGCTATTGCAGCTGCCATGACAAAACTCTTTATGGTAGCACAGCAAGGGTTGATTGCCACAACCAAGAAGTTGACTGGTGCACTCCTGGCAAACCCTTATGTTATGTTGGCCGCTGCTGTGGCTGCTCTTGGTTTCACTATTTACAAACTGGCTACTTATAAGAGCGAGGCAACAATTGCAGCAGAAGAGCTTCAGCAGGCAGAGATGGACCTGCAAGTAGAAGTTATCAAAGAGACGACACAGTTGGACTTGTTATATACAAGGCTCAAGGCCGCAAAAGAGGGCACAGACGACTGGAAAAAGGCAAAGAATGCAATACAGAAACAGTATGCTGACTACTTTGAAAAGCTAAAGAAAGAGGGTAAGGACGTTAATGATCTTGCTGCTGCATACGATGGTCTCAAAAAAAGTATAGAGGAAGCTGCAAAGGCAAAAGCCTATAACGCATACGTCAGTAATGAATCTGATGTTTTTGCAGAGTCAATCGGCGATCTGCGCGAGAAACTGAAAAGCAAGCTCACAGGTAAGTTTGGAGAGGTAAAGGGAGAAGAGCTTTTCTTGAAATTCGTTCCAGTGCTTGAGGGAAAAGAGAAACTGACAAAGGAGCTTAGTTCTGTTGTTTCTCAGTTTGATCAGAAAGATGTTTTTTCAGGACAGGGTAATTTGTCACTTGCTCCGGCTCAGTCCACAACATCGAACTTCATGAAGACAATCTTTGCAAGGTATAAAAATGCAAAGGACACATTCGATGCTGCGTTAAAGAATGCTGAGACAAAGTTTGGAAAACCACAGGAAGAAGATGTTCCTGAAACAGTCAATGACGAGGTAAAACTCGAAACCCTCAATTCCATAACAGAGAGTATCAGAAACACAAGCAAGAATCTTGCTGACCTCAGGCTGAAGGCCCAAAAGGGAATGTCAGAAGAGTTGACTCAAAGCATCAAGGAAGAGGAAGACAAACTCAAAGCACTTGAAGATAAATATGAGATGCTTACTGGTAAGAAGTTTGGTTCAAAAACACAAGAAACTGATGCAGATAAAGCGAAAAAGAAATACGATGATGAAGTTCTGAGTCAAGAGGAAAAGCTACATCAGGATAAGTTTACTCTTAAAAAGGAATCGACAGAGGATAATATCGAGTTGATTAAAATTGAAAGAGACGAGGCAATCGATGCAATCAACAAAGAAGCAAAAGCATATAAGGATTTAGCGAAAGAAGCCGGTATAAAATCTCCGGACATGTCTGTATTTGACAACAGGGTTGCAACTACAAAAGATGCATATCAGAAGCAGATTGACAAGAAGACTGCTGAAAACAAAAAAAAGGACAAAGAAACGCTGGAAGAACTGCTGAAGGATTATGAAACTTTTGAAGAGCAAAAAACCTCAGTAAACAAGAAGTATGATGATGAAAGGAAGAAGATTGAAAAAAGTGGGTTGTCAGAAGACGTTATTGCAGGAAAGGTTGCTGTTTTAGAGAAGAAGAGAAAAGAAGCCCTTAAGGGAGTATCTGATTCAGAGCTAAATTCAGTAAGGGATAATGCAGACCTGCTGATCAGGATTTTCTCCAACACATCAGATATGAGCAGAAAGAGACTCAAGGAGACTCTTGAATCAACAAAGCAGCTTGTAAACTATTTGACAGGCGTAAATCAGGCCTTGCCGGAGGGTATCACTAAAGAGTCTGCAGATAAGATGAAGTTATCAGCAGAAGAGATAAAGGCGGTACTTGATCAATTGGATGAACAGCAGACAGCATACGATAAGCAGACAAACTATCCATTCGCTGGTTTCATAAAAGGATTTGAAGCCCTCAAAGAATCAGCTGGGTATGCAAAAAAAGCTCTTGCTGAAACAGATGAAAAGAAAAAGAAACTTCTTAATGATCAGGCAGATGCAAAACAAAGTCAGGGTGTCAATTACATAGTTGACGGAGCGGTTCAAGCATCCGGATATCTTACAGAAATATCTGATAAGTTCATGGATCTGGCAGAAGTCATGGGCGATTCAAGGTTCAAGTCTTTTGCAGAGCAATTCCAGGCCATGACAAAGGTAGTTTCTGCTGCAGCACAGGGAGCGGCAAGCGGTGGATGGATTGGAGCCGTTGTTGGTGCTGCCACAAGTGTGATCACTCAGACTATAGAGGCGTTCACTATAGCAAAGGCAGAAGAAAAAGAGTTTGAACAGAATCACATTGATTTCTTAAATGCCTATCAGGATCTGCTATTTCAAATAAAGAACGAGGATTTTGAATCTGTATTTGGTGTCAAAGCATTGAGTAAGGCTGCTGCTGCGGCCAGTAATGCGAGGGATGCTATAAAACGATATAACGATGAACTTTCAGGAAGAACACTTCCGGAAATTGAAAAGGAAAACCGAAACAGCGGTTTAGCTTTCAATTTTGGACTACCGGGAGGTAGAATGAAAGAGTTGACAAATGAGTATAAAACTCTTATTGAATCTTATAAGAAGGGTTATTCCGATATACAAGGAATGGCTGTCAAGACTAAGGATCAGTCTGGATGGGCTAATTTTTGGGGATTCAAGGATGAATACAAATCATTGTTTGATCTTGCTCCAGAGTTGTGGAACAAAGATATAAACGGAGAATTTGACATCGATGCTGCAAAGGCATTTCTTGAGACTAACACTCAGATTTCTGATGAGCAGAGAAAGCAAATACAGAACATCATAGATTTGAAAGATGCTTATGATGAGAATGTAAGTATCATAAAACAAGATATCGAGGACACATTTGGGGACCTTGGTAAAAGCGTTGTAGATATTCTTGTTCAGGCTGTAACCGAAGGTGCAGATGCGTTTGATCTGTTTGAAGATGCAGGAGCGGCAGCAATAGAGAGGCTTGGAGAAAAACTTGCTTACGAACTGTTTTTTGCAAAGAAGTTTGAGAATTTTGAAAAGGATATTCTAGACAGTTATGATTTAGCCGATCCACAGGCTATTGCAAATAAGCAATTGGATTTGCTGAACCAATTCTTTTCCACAATAGGTACAGACATGGACAATGCTCAGGATTGGATGGACATGTGGAAGAAAAAAGCAGCTGAAAAGGGCTTTGATATTTGGGACACGGAAAGAACGGCTACATCAAGAGGCATTGCAACGGCAAGCCAGGACAGTGTTGACCTTAATAATTCATTGCTTACAACTCAGACTTCTCTTATCAGAGACAGCAATGACAACATCAAGTCATTGCAAAGTATAGGCGCAAATATTCATAATGAGATAATAGGGCTGCATAAGAACAGTTCTGCCATACTGGAAAAAGTAAGCGGAATCAAAGAGGACACGGCAAGACTTGAGAATATTGAGAATACTATGGAAAGTGTAAATACTACTCTTGGACTTATGGAGACAAGAGGAATTAAAGTAAGGATGTAATGACAGGGAAACTATACATAGACGGTATTGATGCTTATTCATCGTGGAAGATTTATCTTACAAGAGGAGGGTACAAAGACCTTGCAATGTTTGCACCGTTGAAAGATGTTGAGTTTAATGACTGGCCGGACGAAGACGGTATAGAGGTGGACCTGACAGAATCGGTTCTTGACAGCAGGGAAATTGAACTCGAGTTTAATTGTGGAAACACTGATCGGTTCAGTTCCTTCATTGCAGCCCTTTCAGATGGATCGTTCCACACTTTCAACTTTGCTTTTCTTGGAATTTCTCTTTCCCTGCGTATGGTTGATATGCCGGATTTGTCGACTTTCAAAAAGCTTGGAAACTATACAATAAAATTTGCTGACGACAACCCTCTTAAGGATTATGTATATCAGGAACCTGTTTCAATTGGTGTGTCACAACAATACATTAAAGTTGACGACTTAGACTTATCCGCATATGGATTTATGGTTGTTAAGGGAACAGCTGACAGCATAGAAAAGATGCCTGCTGTAAAGAAAAATCTGATTAAAGAAAACAGTGTAACAAAAGGATTGGAGTATGATGGGCAGAAAGTGGTATTTCAGCACAAAGAGGCGGTTTTAAAACTTCATTTCAAAGGGCAAAACAGCGCGTTTTGGCGCAACATGTCATCGTTTCTATACAACCTTTCAAAGCCAGGTGAAAGATCGTTATTCTATGGTAAAAAAGTCATGACAATCCCTTTTTACTATAAATCAGCAAGCGTTTCCGTTTTCGACGATATAGGTAATGATAATGTATGGTGTGACTTTTCAGTTACCCTTGTTTTCACCTCTTTCAAAGTGAGCGGATCAGACAAAATATACATTCTTATAGCCGAGAGCGGCAAAACGATAATTACAGAAAACGGAATCAGAATAAAATTGAGATAGATATGGAAGAGGAAATTAAAGTCAGTGATATGCCGGTAGCGGAAACTCTTGTTGGGCTTGTGGTTTTGGGAGTTAGTGAGAGCCAGAGCGTTCAGGTGCCTATTGCGTTGCTTAAAGGCAATGTAGGAGCTACACCGAACTTGACAATTCAGGTTACTGCCCTTGCATCAGGAGCCACCCCGACAGTGCAGAAATCCGGAACGGCTGAAAATCCTATCTTGGTTTTGGGAATTCCAGCAGGACCAGCAGGAGCTACTGGTGCTACAGGAGGTGTGGGTGCCACGGGTGCCACAGGAGCAACCGGAGGGGTTGGAGCCACAGGTGCCGCAGGTGCGACTGGCGCTGCAGGTGCAACTCCTATTTTACGTGCAGGTGCTTCCGGCATTGAGTGGAAGTATACTAATGAGGCCGATACAGCCTACAGGCAAATAGTAAGTTTTGCCTCTTTGAAGCTGAATTTCTCTGACCTGACTCAGGAAGAAAAAGACTCTTTGAAAGGTGCAGATGGAGCACCCGGTGCTCCTGGCGAAGCGTTCACGTTCGACATGCTCACAGAGGAACAGCTTGCTACTCTACGTGAGGGCATTGTAACATCCGTTGACATAAAACCTGCTGAAACCAAGATAGGCAAAATAACCCTCTTTGGCACTCAGTACGACTTATTCCAGATGTTAGTCGAGGTTACAGAAAATATTCCGGTCATTGCCAATGCGGAAGCCACTTTTGTTTTAAGTGACATCCCGATCGGCTTTAATCTGTTTCTTGATGTGAAGTCGTTCATCGCAGCAGCTGACTCTCAGGTAGTGGTTGCTGACTACTATAATCATCTATATAAATTCCAGCGAATTTTTGTTGATACCGACCTTGCCACAAAGGTTACCATTAAATGTCTTGAAACGGTTCCTGTTGCAGTAAAAGTAAATCTGCAGGTTCAGTACATCAAAGATCCGGGTGATATTCTTGAACTGAATGTTACAGTACCTGCAGGGATAGATCCTGCTGACGTGAATTTGACATTTCCATCTCTCAAGTATAACAAGAAAAATGTGGCCTCTTTTTCTATGGATGACACAAAACCGGCCTGGAATAATGTTTTTGCTCCTATCAACAAGAAGTGGGTTGATAACGAACTTAAACAAGATCTTGGTTTGGCTAATGGAACAATCATTATACATAAAGACTGGACAGAAACAATTAACGGACGTTATTACGACAGGTCAACAAATTATACTGTAGGAGGTGTTCCTCATGTCAATGGACATGTTCCAAGTAAGTTTTGTGAATATTCCGACGGCGCTGGAGGAAGACGGCGTTATGGTTTTGGTATTGCTGGTTCTTGGTGGTGGTTGGCCGAAAATACAGGCGCAAACTCTAATGTCACAGATCCGGCATGGTTGGTAACGGCAAGGGATCAGCAGGTAAGTTATGCTTTTCCGGCATCATCCGCAAGAGAAATAAGGTATATGTCGGATTTCGGAGTCGCCTATGAAATTCACGATATGTATATTCCCTATAGTGAGAGTAAAAACAATTATGACAGTATGACACAGCAGGAGTTTGATGCTGCTGTTCTAATAGAAAGGGAGAGATATTTTGCCCTACTTGACAGGAAGCCGATTATAGGCACGAGACCGGGCGGGAACGATATTTATTATAGGTTCTTAAATTGTCCTCATGTCTTATTCAACTATATTGCAACCAATCAGGATGGTCAGTATGGAAATAACGGGTATTATTACAAGCCATTTGCTGATTCTCTTCCGTTGTCGAGGAAAGACCTGCTTCCTTATAGGGTGTTCTGGAGAACCGACTATACTTTAGCGGATTTTAAGGCAAAAGTAATTTCAGAGTATGCCAAGTCTTTGGCTGATAGAATCTGGAATATATACGGAGTGCATGATGTATATTCCGACACAGGCGCTGAAGCTTTGTTTTCTGATTTAGAAACCGCCTATGGTATATCTGGAGACGATTCTTTATGGTTCGCGGCTTCTCAGGAAGTCATGGAGTACTCATGGATGAAGTATTACGCATCCGCCGGAAAGTCTGTTAACGGGCAAAATATTAAATTTAAGATTCACATTCCTTTTGTACAGGATTTTCAATTTAAGTCTATTTCATGTTTACTGTCGGGCATTTCAAGCTTGACAGGTGTTTCGGTAGCATCTTCGGCTAATTGTAGTGGAATGTCTCATGCAATCAGCGATAGTCAGTTGCTTGTTAATTTAGATTTCAATGCCGATTTATTGGCCAAAGTAGAGAAATATGTAGAGTTGTTTGAAAATACACCTCCTATCATCGGTGCGCTTTTGGATTCTGAAAAAACCTTTGCCTTAGAGGATGCTCAATACTTTATTCAGTTGATAAAACCGGAATTAAGGGCTCCATTTCAGGCGAGGATAGATGCTCTTGCAGCTGCTCCTACACTGACCTCAATACTTATCAACGCCAACGAGGCGACCACTTATAGTCGTACTGTAGCGATTACATGCTCGATGTCTGGCAGTGCTTCGCAGATGATGGTCAGTGAAAACTCAGACTTTTCAGGAGCTTCTTGGGAAACATACGTTTCTCCAAAATCGTTTTTATTGTCATCCGGATACGGAACCAAAACCGTTTATGTCAAGATTAAAAACGTGAACGGAGAAAGTGCAACACGATCAGATGCCATCGCTTACTCAGAAGAACCAGTAGTGCTTAACTCAATCTCGATCAACTCAGGAGCCGCTTCTTCAAGTAACCAGAGCGTTAACGTGGGATTCAGTTATACAGGCACTCCTACGCACTATATGCTTAGTGAAAATTCAGACTTCTCAGGCGCTTCATGGGCTGCCTTTGCCGAAAATCCTGTGTTTAACCTATCCACAGGCTTCGGTAGTAAAACAGTATACGCAAAACTCAAAAACGCTTCTTCTGAAAGTGCTTCTCGTAACGATTCAATAGAGTATGTTAATCCTAACGTTCTTTCTTTAAATGCAGTCTCAATTAACGATAATGCTTCTGATACAGGTGCAAGGCTTGTTGATGTTGACCTTTCATATACAGGAACTGCAACTCAATACCGTTTAGGTGAAACGGTAGATTTGTCGGCTGTAGCATGGACAGATATTCCGGCAGGGCAAATTCAATTTATGGTTTCAGCATCATATGGGTCAAAAACTGTTTATGCTCAGGTCAAGAACGATACAGAAACATCTTCTGTAGTTAATGATTCAATAACTTATGTTCAGTCTGTTGCCTTGACAGGCGTGTCAATCAATTCTGGAGCTGCAAGTACTGACAACAGAACAGTCAGCGTAGGCTTGACTTATACAGGTACTCCAACACACTACAGAATCGGAGAGGTGGCAGACTTGTCAGCTGCTGCATGGGTTGCCTTTACAAGTTCTCCACTGAGCTATCAGGTTGCAGATGGAGCAGGAACTAAAACGGTTTACGTTCAACTTAAAAATAGCGTTAGCGAGTCAGCAGTTCAACATGACGATATCACTTTAACAGTTGCTCCTCCGGCAGCAGTGGCAGCGGTATTATCATTTGCGCATGCTAATGGCAATGGGAACGTTGAGTATCCGAGCGCCGGAGGAGTTACATTTAACTTAACTCAACCAATGGCCGGAACTGTTGGTATAGGCTACTATGGTCAGAACCAGCTTAAAAATAAGGCAACCGGTTTAGATTTGACCGGTTGGAAGATTATTAGCGATATTTCATTCTTTGTTGCAACAGCAGATACTGACTGGACAGAGCCTCACTTAAATAGCTACGAGCTCACATTGTCCGGGGAAGGTGGAGCATATCCAGATTTATATATTAAAAGAAACAACGTATGTTATCTTGAACCGACATCTGTTCATAAATCAAGGATAATTCTTAGTTTGCCGGAAGGCACCTATACATTTAAGTTTTTATGGTGCGGTTCGGAAGCTATATCTGATTCTCTAAGAGCTTGCTCATATTATAAAGTAAACGTTGAAAATGGCACAGGCACTATTCTAACATCCGGAACACCTGTTACAGTAGGAGACGAAGGTTTTACATCGTTAAATAACAAACAGTTTAATCGAGAAATCTCGGGTATAATAGTAGGCTCTGGACAAGCTGTTGCAGGTAACATAGCTATATATATGTGGAATACCGCTGTAGGTGGCATGGGCGGCAAGCCGGGTATCAGTCTTATTGAAATCACTAAAACAGCATAGGATCAAATGGAAATATATAGACCAGACGACACTTTATTGCTTGATGTTTCTGTCAAAGATGGGTCATATTCGTATAATGCAATTATGGACAGCCATGAACTTGTTTTGATGTTCGCATTAACGCAGAAGATTGAAATTCCACTTGGCTCATATTGTTCGTTTTTAGGTCTTACTTTTTATCTTAAGGACTCAACAGATATTACTATTCTTGGTGAAAGGAACTTTGATTATACAGTTATATTTTGTCGTGGTATAGGAAGTCTTAGGAAGTACAAAGCGCGTAACCGTGAAGATGGTAGATTGTCTTTCTCTATGACTGCAACTCCTCGTGAGTTTATTGTTTTTATAGTTGGAAATATGAATGACCGACCGGTAGAGCAAAATGCATGGGTTGTTGGCGACTGTATTATATCAGAACAGAAGACAATAGAATTTGATTATGCTTATGTTTCAGATGCTCTACAGGCAATTGCAGATGCTTTCAAAACAGAGTGGGAAATAGATGGATACACAATACATCTAAGGAAAGTAGAGTACAATAAAAGTACCCCTCTTGCTTTGTCCTTTGGAAAGGGAAATGGTTTTAAGACTGGTGTAAAGAGAACAAATATCAGTGAATACAAACCTGTTGAGATTCTATACATACAAGGAACAAACAGGAATATTGATTATTCTGTATATGGTAACAAAACCCTGCTTTTACCAAAATCGAAGAGCATAAAATACGATGGTGTTTTCTTTGATGGCGAAACTGGTTATGATATCAGCAGGTCACGTACATACCTGACAGATGCTGGTGGTTTATACATTTATCGTGATCAGACTGAAAAGCCTTTTGAAACATACAATGAAGACAGTTTTGATGCGACAGAGATTTATCCGGCAAGGGTTGGTGTTCTTTCGTCTGTTGAATGCGTGGATGAAGAAAAATATTTCTGGAATATCACTGATGAAAGTATACCTGAGGCATTGGATTACTCTCTTTGTAGGATTGCAGGAGAAACAGCAAGAATAATTTTCCAGAGTGGAAGACTTTCAGGAAGGGAATTTGAGATAGAGGCTACAAGTTCAAAGTTATCCGGATATGATCATGAAACAAGAACTTTTAAACTGGTACCCCACGAAGAAGACGGACAGATGATGCCAGGTGGTGCATGGTATCCAGAAGCAGATGATAAATATGCTGTGTTCGGAATACAGTTGCCAACTGCTTATATATGTGATGATGTCAGCAAGACTGGAGCATCATGGGATATGTTTAGAGAAGTGGTAAGGCATTTTTATTCTTGTGAAGATTTTCAATATGGATTTGATGGAACGCTTGATGGTATATGGGCCAAGTCACATTGGACTGATGCCTTAAATGTAGGTGGTAAGTGTAAAATAGGAAGTTATGTTTCTTTTGCATACAAAGACGAAGATCCTGTTTTGATCAGGATCAGAGGAATAAAGCATTTTGTTAATAAACCGTACAAACCGGTATTGGAGTTAAACAATACAACTGGAGGCAAGCTTACAAGTGAGTTGCGTAAAATTGGAGAGAAAGATGTAGCTATTGAAGATTCATATAGTAGGAGTAACGAAAACACACGTCGCAGCTTCAGGGATGCAATGCAGACACAAAAATTACTTCAGGATTCACTCCTGAACTTCAGCAAGGGAATAACTCCTATAACCGTACGTACCATGCAGGCCATAGTTGGAGATGACAGTCTTCAATTCATCTTTACAGATAGCACTTTCGTAACAGAAATTGGTGAAGATATCTCATTTGATAAAGAGACTAAGAAAATCAATATTACGGCAAGCTACATACGACATGAAACTCTCGGGCTGGAATATGTTACAAATGAATATCCTGTTGAGAAAAAAATGAGGTGGATTCTTGACTCTTACCAGAGCGCAGCACTTGATGTACCTGCAAAGATTTACTACCTGTATGTTAAAGTAAGCAACACAGTTACTGACGGAACAGACCATGGAAGCATAGTTCTCAGCGAAACAGCCATTGGTATGGAAGAGGAGGCAGGATTCTATCATCTGCTCTTTGCCCTTATAAACAGTGAGTCCGACGGAGATCGAAGCATATCTGTAATGTCAGGTTACTCTGAGTGGTCCCCGGGAAGATTTATTATTAGAAAGATTCAGGACAAGGATGCTAATTTAGTTATAGACCTTGTAAATCGTATCATTGAGGCCAAAAATGGTGCTGAGATCAAGGGAAAACTGACAATCGGTTCAGGCTCTTCAGGGCTCGATAAGTTTTCAGAATACGAGGCTTTAGTAGACAGCATCGAGCTTGCACGTCTGTTCATTCAATATTCAGTTGACGGTTCAACGCTATGGCACGATACCTTTACTTCTGGCGATCTCTATATGCGTCAAAAGAATGGTATTGCTGGAGAGTGGTCAGGAGCCATTCGATTAGTAGGTATTCCAGGAGATCCTGGTCAAAACGGAAGCTACTATACTCTTGAGTATGCTATTGGCGGGTTGGAAGTTCCGACTACAGGCTGGCAGGCTACAGCCCCAACTCCTACAACAGGAAGCCCTTATGTGTGGTTAAGAACAAGATTAGTTACTCCTCCATCTACATATGGAGAATGGACGTATACTAAATTAAGCGGTTTGAACGGAGCTACTGGTCTTGATGGAAAAAGCATCGAGTTTATTTTTACGCGCACTACCACAGCAACTCCTCCATCGACGCCTACCGGAGAAAATACTGATGACTTTGTACCAGTAGGTTGGTCTGACGATCAGCAAGGGGTTACTTCTACAAATAAATACGAATGGTCTTCAAAGAGAACCAAGGTTGCCGGCACGTGGGGAACATATTCGGCACCGGCAATGTGGGCAAGATATTCATCGGATGGTCTTCCGGGTTCAGATGCAGATGCACAGGCAGCAAAGGATGATATTGCGAGAGCTCTTGGTTATGTTAGTTGGGATGCTATGCATAATGCTATAGAGAACGGCAAAACTATTATTGAGGGTGGGCACCTAAGAACGGAACTGATAGAAGCGTATTCTATTCTAACCAGCAATTTATCGACGGCCACCTCTGGGCAGCGGATTACTATCAGCAAAGAGCTGAACGCTATAATTATGTACGATGCTTCTGGTAATATTAGAGCTCGTTTAGGCGGTGATGCATTAGGAAGCGTTGGTACTTCTGGAAGTACATTCGCTTGCTCGAGCAATGGAGGATCAATCCAGAAATATACTTCTGGTTGGACTTCTGGAGTTTACTCTTATGGAGGCAGTAATCTTTTGGCTACTATTCAACCTGCAGAATCTAATAATTCAGTCCATATTCCTGCCATTTATTTCGATATTGATATTACGGATATTGCTGGTTTTTCATCAGAGGATGAAGCCTCTATAACTTGTAAGTTTTACATGGGCAGCTCTTTGATAAAAAGCGTTAATTACAATTCTAACGTGGATGGTTGGATTCATCAGATAGTTATTCCTGCGTTAGATACTGAGTTAGCAGCAATATCGAATGAACTTAGAGTAGAGTTTGAGTACTCTTTTTACGTAGCGCCCGGTTACGAAGGTTTTTCAGCGTTGCTGGCTTTGACTTTCGCGGCCTCCACAGGATCAATTAATTACCCCTATGAGCTAACAGAATTTGCCGGCAATGGCTTTCGCAGCATGTGGGCCTCGGATATGTATTTTTTAGTTCAATATTTATCAGGAGCAAACAAGATCGAACAGCGAGTTGGAAACTACGGCTTTCGTGTCAGTGCCTCAGGCTTTGAAAAAACAACAAACGGCGGGGCCACATGGGTTGCCGCTTCATTATAAACAATAAACATAAAACTAAAAGGGGGAAAGAACAATGGAGACATGGGGAAAAATTTCAGACAGCATTCTTGCACAAGCTGGTTACCTATCGGTATTTTACATAGCAATTATATTTTTAGTGTCCATGGATCTTTGGTCTGGAGTACGAAAGGCAAGGAAGAGGGGAGAGGCCAGAATGTCCTTTGGCTATAGACGAACTCTTGACAAGCTTGCAAGGTATATAAATATCATGCTGGCTATAACAGCAGTGGATATGATTGTCCTTATTTCCCCGATTTACCTTGCATTAGAATCCCTCCCTGCTTTTCCGTACTTATCATTGTTGGCAGTGATTTTTATAGCAATAATTGAAATAAAGAGCATGTGTGAAAAGGCAGAGGACAAGCAGCGGTTTAAGAGTACGAGCATGCTGGCCGGAAAGGTGATTGCCAGCAAGGACGATATTTCTAAAATGATTGAGGAGATAATGTCGTATATGAATACTACAGATCAGCAGTATATAAAGGATAACGAGAAACCTAAGGAACAATGAAACTCGAGGAAATTGTACGACTTGAAGCTGAACGCTCAGGAATAGAGTACGCAGCGTTGATGGCCTTTGTTTCTGTTGAAACGGGAGGCCTTGGGTTTGACCCAGAGACTGGCAAAATCATCATCCAGTTTGAGCCGGCTTGGTTC
The DNA here is from genome assembly GCA_001769195.1 of Bacteroidetes bacterium GWF2_40_14. GTDB lineage: Bacteria > Bacteroidota > Bacteroidia > Bacteroidales > UBA932 > Bact-08. The sequence goes on from MEOK01000005.1 coordinate 70,910, forward strand.
AAAAAGAAATCACCGTACACACCAAGTGGTAAATGGAGCCTTAACGGAGTTGAAAGGCAAAAGGCAGAATGGGGGGCATTTGACGAAGTTTGGATGTACAACAGGGTTGCTGCGATTGAAAGCACCTCCTTTGGATTAGGCCAAATTATGGGGCTACACTGGCAAAGACTTGGTTATAGTTCTGCTGGAGCAATGTGGGATGATGCCAATAAGGGTATTGATCGTCAGGTCTGGCAAATGGTGCAATTCATTCTTACCAGCAAACGACTTTTGGCTGCTTTGCAAGAAAAGGATTGGACAAGTGTAGCGATTTTGTATAACGGAGCTAAATTCCGCGAGGTAGCTATAAAATACAATAGAACTCCTTATGATGTGTCGATGAGTCAGGAATATTTAAAATATGCTGCATAATGGAAATACACGAATTTGATCCAGTGATTTATCCATATAAGTTATGGATTATAATTGATAAGAAGCCAACTCTTATCTCTGACAAATTTAATGAATATGATGGAACGCCTATTGAATTTATCGAGAGAGATACTAATAGAACAGCAGCTTTCACGATGCCAGTAATTAGAAAGGAAAAGCCAAATTATGGCGTAATTATATTTTTTAGGTCAAAGCGGAGTCTGTCGTCATACGAACTGGTGGCACACGAATCTTCACACGCCGCTAAGTTTTTATTTGAACATATAAGTGCTGGTATAAAAGAGCATGAGCCATTTGAATATGTCATTGGATGGATTGCAGGATGTTGTGAAAAGGTTAAACTAAATAAAGTAAAGCAGCATGAGTAAATTTCACTTAATCAATGACAGTTCCGATAACAAGGTACAAGGTCTTTATTTATTCCACTGCCCGGGGTGTAGGAATGCTCATCCGGTACATACAATTACGCCATCTGCCAACGGTTCAAAATGGGACTTCAACGGAGATGTTGACAAACCTACAATATCGCCGAGTCTCTTGTGTAATAAACACTGGCCGGAGTGTAGGTGTCACAGTTTTATTAAAGATGGTATGATTCAGTTTTTAAGCGACTGTTGGCATAATTTGAAAAATCAAACTGTAGAGATCCCAGATTGGGATGAAGTATAAAATTAAAGAATTATGAAAACAGGTTTTTTTGATTCACTAAGAGGCAACCGGTCAAGCAGTAGACTAATAGGGTTTATTGTCATTGTAGTGACTTTAATATTTGTACAGGAGATTCTATATTTTGGCCGGAACAACATAATTCAGGCAGCCATCGCCGCCGGCACAATCTTTCTAACGATTGCCGGCCCGGCAATGGCGTTCCTGTTCGCTCAAAAGAAAACGGAAATCAAATCCGAGGGAAATCCCTCACAAAATCAATAATTATTATGAAAAAGTTTTTTGCATTTTTCTGCGCTATTGCGCTTTTGCTCTTGCCTGTAGCTTTGTTTGCACAGGCTGAAACAAACACTGTTATCACGACTATTGTCGGGGCAGGGTTCTCAAATTATTTCCTCTCCCTTGCAGCCCTTGTGCCGCTCGTGGTTCTGATTGCTGCTTTTGTAAACTCAAAGCTAAATCTCTCAGGTTTTTTGAAACAGTTGGTTGCTTGGGTGATATCTATTATTTTATGTTTTGTAGGCTGGTATTTCAACCTTGGAGTATTTACAGGTCTGGTCTGGTGGGTTGTTGTAATCTATGGCTTTGCGGTCGGATTAGCGGCAAACGGTTTCTTTGACATTTCGCTGATACAGGCTATACTAAAGGCTTTAAAACTCGAAAAGAAAAATGAGTAACGAGAAAGGGAACGGAGGGAGCACACTGTTAGTGGTGTTGCTCCTTATTGCCGTCGCAGGCTGCTTGTTTCTGTACAGCAAGTACAGAAGTGGCAAGGCTGAGATAACGGAACTAAAAGCTACAAAAACGGCGTTGTTGAATGATACGGTAATGTACTATCAGGCTAAGAACGGTCAGCTGGTCGCAGAGGTGGAAAAAGTAACTCTTGAGAAAAAAGAGTTGGATAAGTTTAACACTCAGATTAAGGCAGACCTGAAAAACATGAAGATTAAACTGAGGGATGCAGAGATGTATATTTCAACTCAAACTACCACTAATGTTAAGCCTCCTGATATGCCTCTTAAGGATACTAATTATATCGAAAATAAAAAGCCTGTTTTGGCTAAGTATTTTGAATGGTCGGATAGTTGGGGCGGAATGTCGGGAATAATTCACAGGGATAGCCTGAAACAGCCTAATTACTACAGCCGGGATACTATTTCCGCTGTCGGCACAAAGGTTTACAAATACAAGTTTTTGGGAATAAGGTTTAAGGTTATAGGAGCAAGACTAAATGTTTCAAACAAGAATCCGCATTCAGACGTGGCACTTCCAGAGTATGTGAAACTTGAATAAAAGTACAATTTATGACGTAGATTATATGTTAGAAATTACAATAATCAACAGAAATTATATAAAGGGGCCATAAGCCCCTTTTTTTATCGTTTGGTACTGCACCTGATACTGCAATAATAATCATGCGTTGATAATCAATACTATACAAGTGCTACTGTGGAGATGGGCGGACTCGAACCGCCGTCCAAACAAACTATCCAAAAGCTTTCTACACGTTTAGCCTGTTCTTGTTTTTCGGCTTTGAGCTGCCTACAGGCAGACTACTCAAAGCTTATCCTCTTATCTTGAGACGTCATAGAGGAGTGAACGTCAGCATCCGTGCTTGAATGATACCCCATTTGTCTGACATAGCGGGATTAAAGTCAGGCGGGATACTCGTCACGGCCGACCTTGCCGGCGGCGATTAAGCGATTAAGCAGAGCTTAATTACGCAGCGAGTGCATAGTTGTTGTTGCCAGTTATGGCTTGCGTTCCGGGATTATAGAGCCAGCTTCGCAACGCTCTACGTGCTTACCTTCCGATTGAATTTGCTGTCAAAACCAAAACATCCCCGAAAAGTTAATGCAAAGATAACTATAAATTAGTTCACTAAGAAATATGGTGAAATGAATTGCCAAATTCCCTGTGAAGTGGAAATAAGGCCAAGAGCAATGATAATAGCACCTGATATCCTGTTAATCATCAATAATTGCCTTAATCTGAACTTGTTCCTGAAAATATTGATAGCAGTGCTAAGTATGAACCACCATGCCGATGCTCCAAGAAAAACACCCCAAAGTGTAAGTGAGACAACTTTGCCTGAAGAGAGAGAATCTACATCCATTCCCACAAAGGCGAACATGCCAATAATCAAAAAAACACTTCCGGGATTGGTGATTGTCATGACTATGGCAGAGAAAAAATCCTGAAGATGTTTTTTCCCTCCCTTAGGCATGCGGATTTGTTTAACCGGATTGGTAAGGAAAATCTTGAGCCCAATTAGTGCAACTGCAAGACCGCCGAAGAGAAGTACATAATTTTCGTAATAGTCAATGAATTTTTTCATGTAGGCAAGACCCATTATCGCAATTGCAGCAAAGATAGTATCTGTTATCGAAGAGCCCAGCCCAGCTATGAATCCTGAATTTCTGCCTTTGCCAAGAGTTTTCTGAACGCACATAACCCCCATAGGTCCAAGAGGAATTGAGGCCCCCATTCCGACAATAAATCCCTTAATCAAACTTTCGATCATTCTATATTTCTATTTTTATACCGGTGCCAAAATTAAAAGGGTGATTCAATTGAGCAATACCGGTACCAAGTGTTTCAAAGTAAAAAGTATTGTGTCTGCAGTTTGTAATATTGTTTAAATATATTGAAAGTTCAAAAATAGAAAAATTTATTGATGTGCCAATGTTTGCGGATGCATAAAAGTCTTGAAATACATCATTTTTTTCTGTCCAGTATATTCTTCCCGCTCCCAAAAACTGAGCCATGAAACTAATTTTTTCAATGAATCTGCCAGGAAGGCTTCTTGAATAGTTAATATCAAAATTTAGAGTGTTTTCCGGAACGAATGGGCTATGCTTTCCGGAGTAGTCGTTCAGTTTGTCTGTATATTCGGTGAATCTGGAATTTGTGTATCCATAACTTAATGAGGTGACTATAGATTGCGAAAGCTTGTACCGTATATTTAGTTCGAGTCCGGCACTATATGATTTTGCTGCATTTTTAGCTATTCTTCCCAATCCGTTTGCTCCAGCAAACTGTACTACCTGCTGGTCACGGCTGTCTATGTAAAAGAGCGCTCCGTTTACAGATAGCTTTTTGGGGATTATCTCGCCGCTGAAACCTATCTCGTTGTTCCAGTTATACTCAGGACGATAAGAAATAGTATTATCTGCGTCAATCGAAGTTGATGAGCCAGACGGTTGAGATGACATGCCTGACATCAGTTTACCCTGAACAATATCTGAGAACATCTGGATATTATATCCACCTGCCTTGTAACCTCTTGCAGATGTGATGAATATCTTGTTATTGTCATTAAATTTGTATTGCATGGCAATCTTTGGGAGAAACTGGCCGAACGATTGATTGTCTGTACCTTTAGCAACCGCTGGTACGGTTGTGGTTACCGGTCTTGGGACGTTAGGCATGCTAAAACTTAATGCTAGAGATGTTTCACTGTCGTAGTTAAGATATTGATGCTCATATTCATATCTTAGCCCTAAAATCAAGGAGAGGTTATCGGTAAAAACCCTGTTTAGTGTTACATGATGAAATGCGGCAAATCCATAGGATTCCTGCGCAAATGTTCCCGTAACCGGAATTGTAAGGTTGGTTACATTCATAAGGAAGGGCATCTGGCCCCCTGCATACAGTTTGTTGAACATTTGCTGGAAAAAGCGGTTGACACCGTCTGTACCAAAAACAATTGGGGCATCTGTAAGGTTTTTCTGAAAAAAGGCCGAAACGCCTGACACAAACTGATAATTCTTATTGTTTTCTGATTTAAAAACTGCCTCCTGACTGAAATTGTGGATTTTCTGAGCTTGCTTCATTGTGTAAAGCGAAAGTGGCGAGAAATCCTGATCAAGCTTCATTGTGTCATTTAGGTACTGATAGGCAGAGATCAGGTTCATCTTCCATTTTTTTGCATTATAAGTTATCACAAGGCTGTTTGTACTCATCAATCTCTTGTATGAACTGGTATCATTATAATCAGGATTGGAGGTTTTCTGTGTTGTCTTGTTGTACACCCCGTACGGATATGCATTCTGATCGGAATTCTCTATGTGCGAGGTAGCTTCTGCTGACCATTTTTGGGATATATTCCAGCCAAGTTTCACCCTTCCACCAGATGAGTTCTCGTTGTCCGCTTTTTTACCGGAAAAATCATTGGTGAAAAAACCATTTTTATGGGTGTAAAATCCGCCCAGAGAAAATGCAATTTTCTCGCTTAGTTTGTGATTAGTGACAAAACTTCCCTTGTATTGCCCGAAACTTCCGGCACCGAGGTTCACAACTGTAGAAGAAGGGGCAAAAGGAGATCTTGTACGCAGATGGATGATTCCACCAAGGGCATTTCTTCCATAAAGGGTTCCCTGGGGACCCGTTAATACTTCAACTCTTTCTATGCCAAGAAATTCAAAGTCGAATGCGCTCTTGTCTATATACGGTACATTATCTACATATAATCCCACCGAAGGGGAGGGGCTATATCTGGAACCAACACCTCTGAGATATATTGCAGATGTCAGTTTGGAGCCATATTCCGGAATGTATAGATTAGGTATCACTAATGAAATCCCTTTTATTGAAGATGTTCGGGTACTTTCTAATATATCGGAGTTTAGGATGGTTGTTGAGGACGGGAGCTGTCGCAGCAGGTAAGTCTCTTTTGGAGTAGAAATTATACTTAATTCCTTTATGCTGAAATTATAGATTGTTGTATCTTTGTCTTTGGTCTGTGCAGGGAGAAGTATTGGAAATGTTGCCATTGCCCACATTATGGCTAGTTTTAAAATTCTCTTCATGTGTATCTGTTCTGTTTTTAAAAGTTCGCAAAAGTAGTAAAATATGGCTAAGAAAGAGACTTTATTTTTATGGGTGCTTACACTTGTTTCAGCAATATTGCTGTCGGTTCCATTCATTGTGCCTTATACAGGGTTACTTATGCTGGTGGCATTAGTACCTCTTCTACAATTGGAAAAAATACTTACTGAAAAATCAATAAAACGAGGCTGGATATATTATTATTCATCATTTCTTATATGGAACTTCATTACAACTTTCTGGATTTATAACGCCACTCCAGCGGGAGCGGTTGCTGCTATAGTTTTGAATGCATTTCAGATGGCCCTAATATTTGCAGGTTTCAGATGGTTTAAAAGAAAAACAAAACCTGCTCTAGGTTATCTTTTCCTGACTCTTGGCTGGTTAGCATGGGAACACTTCTACTTTGATGCTGAGATCTCATGGCCGTGGCTGGTGTTGGGTAACGGCCTTGCAACATCAATAAAGGATATTCAATGGTTTGAATTCACCGGCACACTTGGTGGAAGTTTGTGGATACTTCTGTCAAACATTACTTTGTTCGGCCTGTTGAACAGAACAGACAGAAAGGAGAAGAGGTTCAGGGTTGCTGTTGCCCTTTATGCTGTTCTGATTATTATGCCTGTTATCGTTTCAAGGTATATTTACCACACATACAAGGAGGAGGCAAACCCCAGGGAGTTTGTTGTCCTGCAACCAAATATTGACCCCTACAAGGACAAATTCTCCGGGATGACACAACAGCAACAAGATGAAGCCCTTCTGTCTGTAGTTGATGGTGCAGTTACAGATTCAACTGCACTTATTGTGGCACCTGAGACATTCACAGACCATCTGTTTGAGAATAATCCTTTTGGAAATGAGACATTCAGGAACCTCCATGCTTTTCTTAAGCAGAAGGGTACAGGAAGCATACTTTTTGGAGCAACATCGTACTACATATATCCCGGAACTGTTTCTGACAAACCTCCCACATATACTGCAAAAAGGTATGAGAATTCATGGTACGACTACTACAATACTGCCGTTATGCTGGACAGTACCGGCAAATATGGATTCTATCATAAATCAAAATTAGTTGTATTGGTAGAGTATCTGCCATATCCTCAGTATCTTAAATTCGTGCAATCCTTGTCCATAGATCTTGGTGGTACTTCGGGTAGTTGTGGAACTCAGAAGGAGAGAACTGTATTTGAGAATCATGACAAATCAGTTAAAATTGGAGCTGCCATATGCTACGAGTCAATTTATGGTGATTATTACCGGGAGTATGTCCTCAATGGAGCAAACATAATGGCAATTATTACCAATGACGGTTGGTGGGGCAATACACCAGGATACAACCAGCATCTCAGATATGCATCACTGAGGGCAATAGAGACCCGCAGGTCCATAGTCAGAAGTGCGAACACAGGAATTTCAGCTCTCATAAACCAGAGAGGAGATATAATCCGGAAGACAAAATGGTGGGAGAGGGCATACCTCAGAGGAGAGCTCAATCTAAACAACAAGATTACCGCTTTTGTAAAATACGGAGATGTTATTGGCAGGGTTGCCTATGCATCAATGATGCTGTTTATAGGGCTGGCTATACTTGTGGCTTTAAAAATCTCAGGGAGGGTGAAGAGATAAATTCGCCTAACCCCAAAGAGATCCATTTTTTATCGACAGTCTCAATAGTCTCAGGTGAAGAGTGGGCAATAGTGGGCCACTCTCTTACATTCAGCCCTTCTTTCTTTGACCTGCTATCCATGAGCAGCTTTCCATCAATATATTTAGAGTCCCTGATAGGATCACAGTTGTTCCCCCACAGCCATAAGTTCAGATATTGCTCATCAATTTCGACATATTGGTCAAGAAGAATATTTATAAGGCCCTGGAGATCACTCTCTTTATTAGTGAAATGAATCGCTTTAGTCATATCTGATGCAGAAGAATCATTGAAAGGCTTAGGACTTCCGCCAATCTCTTCAGGATACTTGACGGTTGCATCAATCAGTACCTTACCGCCGTAACCGCATTGAGGGGCAGAATGGTCAAGAACATCAAGAGGTCCCCGGCTAAAGTGAGTATCCCTGCGGGGCGAGTAATTCCGGGATATTGCTTCAAAAAGCTGCCCCCAGTCTCGGATATCAATATCCTCATTCACAGCTACCATAATCTTGTTGAACATCATCTGACCCGCTCCCCAGAGTGAGTGGGCAACCTTGATTGCCTGACCCGGGTAGCTCTTTTTAATTTTTATGACAGCAATGTTGTGACCTGTGCCCTCTTCAGGTAGGAAAAGATCTGTAAGTTCAGGAGCCATTGTAAGCTGAATAGGCAACAAGAATATCTTCTCTGTTGCATATGCAATGTACTTGTCCTCCTGTGGAGGGACACCCACCAGTGTAGCCGGGTAGATAGCCTCCTTCTTATGCGTTATGCAGGTAATGTGCAGAAGAGGATAGAGATCGGCAAGTGAGTAAAAGCCTGTGTGGTCACCAAACGGACCCTCTGTTACAAGTGGGTCGTTTTTGTCTATGTAGCCTTCTATTATAAAATCGCAATCTGCAGGTACACGTAATGGTTGAGTAAGGCAATCAACAAGACTTACTGCTTTGTTCCTGAGAAAACCTGCCATAAGATATTCGTCAATTCCCTCAGGTAGTGGAGCGGTTGCAGCATAGGTATATACAGGGTCGCCGCCCAGAGCAATTGCTACAGGGAACTGGTTAATTTTACTATCGGCAAAGTGTTTTGCTCCTGTCTTGTGCCTGTGCCAGTGCATTCCGGTAGTACTATCAGAAAAAACCTGCATTCTGTACATTCCAAGATTTTTTATTCCGCTCCGCTGGTCCTTTGTGTGAACAAGAGGCAGAGTTATGAACCTTCCTCCATCGCCCGGCCAACATTGCAATATTGGCAGGCGGCTCAGTTCCGGTTTGAAAAGAACAACCTCCTGACAGTGAGCATCACCCTTATGTCTGGTTGGCATCCAGTCTGCAGCCTCTTTTAGATGGGGAAGCAGTTTCAACTTGTCAATGAGAGAGTGCCTCTCCTGAGTCAGCTCCTTTAGCAGGGTATTAATATATTGGGGTATCTCGTTAAAGCTATCAATACCAAGAGCATAGGCTATTCGTTCTCTTGAACCCATCATGTTTGTAAGTACAGGAAATGATGTTCCTGTGTTCTCGAACAGCAGAGCTTTTCCGCCTCCGGGTTGTTTGGATATTCTGTCAGTAATTTCAGCAATTTCCAATACTGGATCTACGAACTCCTTTATCCTTTTCAGCTCTCCCCTGGAATCCAGAAATTCCACATATTCCTTTAAACTTTTGTACATAAATAATCATTATTTAAATTTAGCGGGAGGCCTCCTCCACCAGATACATTATTGAGGAGAATGTTATTCCGCTGTGATTTGACAGCCCTATCTCGCATGTGCGAGATGTGGCATAGCCCTCTATACAACCGGTGCTCTGCTCTTTGATGAATCTCAGTCCGTGCTGGTTAAGCTTAGGCAGCAAAAAGCCTCTGTCGCCTGCAAAGCCACAACAGTTGCTATCTATTACAACCACCTCTTTTGCACACTTGCGGGCGATTGCTTCTATAGCACCATCTACCTCCATTTTTTTGGCGCTGCAAACTGCAAATACTGCAACCTTCTTGTCTAGTTGCCTTATATTAAGCCTGTCCATTAGTTTGTCCTGAATGAACTCAGCAGGTTCATAAAGCTTAAGACGCTCTCCCATGTTGGTCTTCATAGTATACAGGCACGGACTCATATCGCAAAGGATAGGGTATTTTCCATCTTCCGAAGCCTCCCTGAGTGCTGCTTCAAGCTTTTCTGATGCCTGTCTGCCTGCCTCTACAAAGCCTTTGCTGGAGAATGCCATTCCACAACAGAGTGAGTTCAGATTATTCGGATAGATAATGTCATATCCAGCTCTTTTGAGAAGCTTCTCTGTGAGCTGTGTCATCTCCGGAGAGTCGCTGTAATCCCGGGCAACACCCATCCCTCTTGTAATGCATGAAGGAAAATAGACGACTTTATCTGTTGTACCGATTTCTGCTGATTGAGAAGGTGTTCCATGTTTTGTTGTAAGTAATTTTTTTGCACCCTTTGGAAAATGTTCATTCCAGAGAGGCACCAGACCCCCTGATAACTTATGAAATGCAGTTGCCAGAGCTCCGAAAACTCTTTTGCCCATGATTAGTCTGATGTAGAAGAAGAGGCTCAGACCTGCTCTCATACCTGCAGTGACAGTTGCCATATTGTTAGACAGGTAGGTTGCAATCTTCTCACTCCTTTGCGAATGTCCCTCGTGTCTGAGCTCCTTAACAAGTTTTCCTGTATCAATCTTTACCGGGCACTTCAGGTAACAGAGACTGTCTGTGGCGCATGTTGCAAGACCGGCGTATTTGTATAGATTATGAAGCTCTGCTGCCCTGTGAGGCTCCTCACCTGACAACCTCAGCCTCTCCATCTCCCTGAAGGCTACAATCCGCTGCCTCGGAGAGAGTGTGAACCCTTCAGACACACAAGTACCTTCACAGAATCCGCATTCCATGCACTTGTCGGCAGATTCTCTTATAGAAGCCATCGGTTTGAAGTTCTTCAGATGAATCTTGCTGTCATTGTTAAGGATAACACCCGGGTTCAGGATTCCTTTTGGGTCAAAAATATCCTTTATCTCCTTCATTAGTTCAAATGCTCTCGCTCCCCACTCCTTTTCTACATACGGAGCCATGTTTCTGCCGGTACCGTGTTCTGCCTTGAGTGATCCGTCGTACTTGTCCACTACCATATCAGCTATGTCGTCCATGAAGTTGCTGTATCTGTCAATTTCTGTCTGGTTATTGAAGTCAGGATTGAATACGAAGTGAAGATTCCCCTCGAGTGCGTGGCCAAATATTACAGCTTCTGTATAACCATGTTTTGCAAATAATTCTTGCAGATCAAGTGTTGCAGATGCCAATTTTGGCATTGGAAAGCATACATCCTCAATTATAGCAGTTTTGCCGCTTTTTCTCATTCCGGCAACAGTAGGGAATGTCTCTTTCCTTATTTTCCAGAGTATCGACTGTTCTTTATTGTTGGTTGTAAAGTTTAAAGGGAGTTCTGTTTGAACTGCCTCTATACTTTTTGAAATAAGACCTGTATTTAGTGATAATTGTTCTCTGCTTTCTGCTCTTGTCTCTATTAAAAGAGCAGATGCTTTTTCTGAAATAGTTTTTAGATATATTGGTGCTTCCTTTGTTGAGTCTACTGAACGGAGGGCAGCCCTGTCCATCAGCTCAACAGCCGATACAGGTTGGGTTTTAAGAATCTGAACAGCCTTGCATGCCGATTCAATATTTGGATAAATAGCCAGTGCAAGAGCCTTGTGGGGATGTTCAACCACGGTATTGTATGTAATGTCCGATATAAAGGCAAGAGTACCTTCAGAACCAATCATAAGGTGCTTTAGAATGTCAATTCCATTGCTGAAGTCAGTCAGTGCATTAAGACTGTATCCGGTTGTATTTTTGATTTTAAATTTATGTATTATCTTTTCATTCAGAGCCTTATCTGCTTGAACTTCTGCAGCCATTCTCTCAAGCCTCTCCAGTAGTATTCTGTTATTCTTTATAAAAGAGTCGCAACTCTCCTTGCTTGCTGTGTCCAGAATTGTGCCATCAGAAAGTATCACTCTTATATCAGCCAGTGTCTTATATGAATTCTCAGATGTGCCGCAGCACATGCCGCTAGCATTGTTTGCTGCAATTCCTCCAATCATTGCACTATCTATTGATGCGGGGTCGGGACCTATTTTTTTTCCGTATTTTGCAAGCCATCCGTTAGCCTGAAAACCTCTGAGCCCAACCTGTAGTCTTATTTTGGCGCCATTGTCGAGAATCTCGTGTTTTTGCCATCCATGTGTGGCTATAACAAGTACGGAATCGCTTATAGACTGTCCGGAAAGCGATGTTCCTGCTGCTCTGAAAGTTATTGGAATGGATAGTTTGTCGGCCTTTTTAATAACATGTTGTAACTCATCTTCTGATTGAACCTTGACAATAAGTTTAGGTATCAGTCTGTAGAATGAGGCGTCTGTGCCAAATGCCAGTGTGCTGAGAGAGTCATGAAGTAACCTCTCTTTAGGAATCAATTGTGAGAGCCCGTCATAGAGCTCTTTGTATTTTCCTGTAATCATTTTACCAGTTGTGTCAGGGTTATTGTATTAATGCTCTTTGCTATTATTTTTCTTTCATTGTCAAGAAGGTAGATCATTGGGACCTCCTGTGTCTGGAATTTGTAATACAGTTCCAGTTGCTGATCTTCACCTATACGATAGGAGGGCCAGGGATATTTGTTCTTTTTAAGATATCTTGCAAAAAATGCAAAATCGCTTGTGACATCTATGGCAACTATTGTTGCCCCTTTCCTTTTTAACGATTTCGATATCTTCTTTAGTTCATAGGAAAACGGTTTGCAGATAGTGCAGTCCGGGCTGTAAAAATAGATAACGGTATACTTTGATTTTATGCTTCCCAGAGAAAACTGATTGTTCCTGATATCGTAAACAGTCAAGTCATTTGCAACAGATCCTACCCGGTTGTTTTTTATCCTGCCAACCATTTTTGGGACATAATCCTCTGGTATACTTTTGTCCCACCACAGATTTGCCTTAGGTATTATATAATTTTCTGCCAGATAAATGGCCGCACTTTCATAAGGTTCCGATGCTGCCCTCCACAGCTTTTCAAACAGCTGGTAGAAAATTGAAGTATATGTTTCATTGTTGTTGCTTCCTGCTGACCTTTCAAATAAGGGTGTAAATGCTGATTTTAACTCTATACTGTCTTCTAAGTTAAAGTTCATCAGATATTTATCCAGAAACTGATTGATGTTTTTTTCTAGATTTTCCCTTGCTGCTATCTCTGTTTTTAATAATTGTTCCAGAGCCTGGCTGTCCAGATTTCTCCCTATGATTACCTTTCGTTTGTCCAGAAGGAACAACTGAGGAGTTTTAAGTACATTGTAGAGCTTGTGAAAGTTCGATTCAAAATTCTGATCCCAAACAAAGTTCCAGTTTTTACAGGATTCAGAAACAGGAAACTCCTGCTTTACAAATTTCGCAAAATTTTCTCTGTTAGATTCTGTATATACCGCATAAACACTTAGTCCGGAATCTTCATATTTACGGGCAATTTCCTTTATTGCCGGAAGCTCCTTTTTACATGTCGGACACTGATCGTCATAAAACCACACAAGAGTATATTCTGTTTGCATGTTCCTCAATGAGACAGTGTTGCCATTAAGATCCTTAAGGTTAAGCTCAGGCGCGTCCATCCCAATTAGGGAACTCTCATTAAATTCGACAAAAATCTGAAGTCCTATGAATCCGACCTTATCCGGCCATGCAAGCTTTTTGTTCAGATAGTAATTTTTTGCAATATGTATGGCTACGCTCTCCATTCCCATAAGTTTGGAGCTGTAGAATTTCTCAAAAAGATATTGTGCTATATGAGACTTGATTAACGAGTCCTTACTGAATGATATTAGATAGTCGCAAGATTTGATAAGAGAGTCTCTGTGCATGGGAGTCATGGAGAGATAATTATCTATATATCCATCAAGCTTAATTATGTTAGAGTTGTTCTGTGCCGGATTTTTGTCCTGTCCGGAAAGTGAGCCCAAGATAAAAATAAACAGGTAAATAATTGTTCCCCTCTTAAACATTAACTTATACGTTTTTTTTGTAATCAGATATCCTTAAGGAAGCCGGCATGAATGAACTAGCATCTCCACCGTTAAGTAGCACATCCCGTACCACAGTTGACGATATAAATGAGTATTCGTGTCCCGATGGAATAAAGACAGTTAATATATCAGGTGACATTTTTGCGTTCGCCTGAGCTACAACTCTCTCAAGTTCAAAATCTGTAGTTGTTCTTAAACCTCTTATAATAAAGTTTATATCCATTTTTTTACAGAATTCGATAGTAAGACCGGTGTAACTGCAAACAACTACATTATCCATCCCTTTAACAGATGCTTCAATTATTCTTATCCTCTCCTCAATAGGGAAAAATCCCCTCTTCTGAACATTATTGCCAACGGCAATCACAACCTTGTCAAAAAGTTTAAGGGCAGAGTGAAGAACATCCAGATGTCCTAATGTAAATGGATCAAACGATCCGGGGAAAATTGCTGTTTTCATCATTTTTGTTTTATACATCTATCTCACATGAGAACACGAATGTTGCAGGACCAATAAGCTTTATATCGGTATATCTGTCGTTTCCTGTGTATTTGAACCTTACTTCGAGCAGATCTCCCAGTGTCTGAATTTTTGTTCTTACCGTTTCTGGTATTGGTGGATTGTCTTTACCAAGAGTCTGATTGGTTTTCTGAACGATTTTATGAAAAGCGATTGCACTAGCTGTAACCCCCGTTCCGCATGCGTATGTCTCATCTTCTACGCCCCTCTCGTATGTTCTCACAGACAAGTCAACATATTCGGGAATTGATACCCTGCCCCAGTATCCTTGAACGAAGTTCACATTTGTGCCACCAGGAAAATGGGGGTGATGCCGCCACAGCTTTCCCTCTTCATTAACATTGATATCCTTAAGGTTTTCAACAAAAATCACAAGGTGTGGTGAGCCGGTATTCAGAAAATAACTTTTAGGAGAATACTCTTTTATATCGGTTACATCAATAATTCCCAACTCTACTGTGCACCTTTTATCTGAATAATCCAGAATTTTGGCATTGTGCAAGCCGTCAATGGCCTCAAATTCGTATTTTTTAATACCCTTATGTGCAGCAAATGCAACCAGACACCTTCCTCCGTTTCCGCACATTGTTCCCTCTCCACCGTCAGAATTGAAATATCGCATGGAAAAATCGTGACCCTTGCTTGATCCAAGCAACATCAATCCGTCGCCCCCTATTCCAAAACGACGGTCACACAGAAGTTTTATCTGCTCTTTTGATAACTCAAGATTTACTTTGCGATTGTCAATAATAACAAAGTCGTTACCGGCTCCCTGATATTTAAATGCTTGTATTTTCATTGGTGATAAAATTATTTATATCATTGCCAAACAAATTATTATCTATGTTTTCATAAGCTTTTTCCAGATTTAGGAGAAAACTTTTTTTGTCTATTCCGATATTAAAACCGGTAAGCCTGTTTTGAGCTCCCAATACCCTGTGACATGGAACAACTATAAGCAAAGGGTTCATCTTGCACGCATTTCCTACTGCCCTGTTTGCATCCTTCGAGTTAATGAGGCTTGCAACCTCTCCGTATGTACGTATTTTTCCGTATGGAATTCTGGCCAGCTCTTCCCATACCCGCTTCTGGAATTTTGTGCCTTCTGGTTTTACAGGAAGATCAAACACTCTGCGTTTTTCAGAGAAGTACTCGTCAAGCTGCTTTGCTGTTTCTATGAGAATTGGATGGTTGCCTCTATCTTTTCCGGCATTGCTGCCAAGTGCCTCCTTTTCCTCTTGCGATATGTATTTTATCTCTACAAGAGCTTCAGAATCACATATCAATTTAAGCGTGCCAAGCGGGCTTTCATAAATTCTGCTGTACCGTTCCGCATCAATCATCCCCTTAAGTTCTTCCACCATAGATATCGCAACTCTCTCAGATGCACCTGCTCCGCCAAGCAGGCTCTTCAACTTCTGATATTTCAGTATAATCTTTTCTCTCTCTTTCTCCTTCAGTATCTTTTTAAGCTCAGTTGTGATATTTTCAGGAGAGCAGTTATTTTGAAGGAGCTCTTTGACAACCGGCTGGTCAAAGATAAGATTAACCAGGCTGGCATATTTCACCTTAACCAGCAACCTTACTATCAGAGAACTTATTAGGCTTCCTCCATAACATACAATCTGTGGAGTATCGAGAAGTGCCGCTTCCAGACTTGCAGTGCCGGAGCATAACACAGCAGCCTTCGAATGCCTCATAATAGAGTAGGTCTCGCCAAAGAGCAGTGTAAGGTTTGAATTTCTCAAATATTTCTCATAGTCCTTCAGCTCCATAGAGGGAGCACCGGCCAGAACAAACTGATATTCATTGAACTTTTCCTCCAACTTAATAAATTTTGGCATCAGATAATTTATCTCTGAGTGTCTGCTGCCTGCGAGCAAGGCAATAATTGGTCTTTCGTCAAGATTGTTTCTTTTGCGGAACTCATCAATAGACTCGTTCAGGCAAGGATGTGCAGATATGCTGTCCAATAGAGGATTACCATTGTAGATTGCCATCATTCCCTGTCTCTTGAAATACTCTACTTCAAAAGGAAATATTATGAAAAGCCTGTCGACATCTCTTTTTAAATTTTTGAGTCTTCCCTCTTTCCATGCCCATACAGTGGGAGAAATATAAAAGAATACTCTTAATCCCTTGTCTTTTGCAAATTTAGCTATCCTGAAATTAAACCCGGGATAATCAATAAGAATGACAACATCAGGCTGATAATCAAGAATATCCTCCTTGCACAATTTCAGGTTTTCAAATATCGGACGCAGTTTCCTGACAACCTCCACAAAACCCATTACAGCTGTATCCTTGTAGTGTTTAACCATTTCTCCTCCAACGGAGGCCATGAGATTACCTCCCCAAAACCTGAATTCGGCCCGGGGGTCAGCCACCAATAGTCCCTTCATAAGGTTTGACCCATGAAGATCGCCGGAGGCTTCACCTGCAATGATGTAATACTTCATATTATTATAATTTCCAGATAGATTCCAGCCTTTTAAGTTCCTGATAATCTGTTGTGTCTATTTTATGGGGAACTATACTTACATATCCCTCCTCAACTGCATTATAATCAGATCCTACCTCGTCAGGCTCCAGGTTGTAAAACTCGCCAGTCATCCAGTAGTAGTTGAATCCATAAGGATCTGTCCGGGCCTCAAATTCTTTTATCCATTGTCCTTTTCCCTGATGTGAAAACTTGATGCCTTTAACCTCATCTATCTCTATTGCCGGGATGTTGACGTTCAGATATATGTTTGGTTTTACTGGTTCCTTGAGAAACTGTTCCAGTATTTTTCTGCCAAAATGAACTGCTGTGGAAAAATCTGCTGAAGGATTGTGAGTGCACAGAGAAAAACCTATTGATGGAATCCCATAAACTGTTCCTTCTGATGCTGCTCCAAGTGTGCCGGAGTACAAGGAGGCGATGGATGCGTTTGATCCATGATTTATGCCTGAAACAAGCAAATCGGGCATTTCATTCAAAAAAAGCTGATTCATGGCCATCTTGACACAATCAGCAGGTGTTCCTGAACAGGCAAATACTTTAAGTCCTTCTTCATTTCTGAGTTCGGTCAACCTAAGGGGTTTGCCTATTGTCAAAGCTGCCGACATACCTGATTGTGCCTCAAAGGGTGCAACTACAGTAAGTTCTCCATAAGGTCTCATCATCTCTATAAGGGCAGATATACCTTTTGATTTTACACCGTCATCGTTGGTTATCAGAATTTTCTTTCCTGTGCTCATTTTTGCTTATTTACACTTAAATTAATTTGCGAAAGTACAAATTTTTGACTGGACTTTTGCGCAAAAGTTTTTATATTTGCGGCGAATTTGAAGATGTTAATTTAATAAAATTTCAAAAGATGAGTAAAATTAAAGTTGGTATTAATGGTTTTGGCCGTATTGGTCGTCTGGTGTTCCGTGCAGCTCAAGAGAGAGGTGATATTCAGGTAGTAGCAATCAATGATCTTATAAGCGTTGATTATATGGCATATATGTTGAAATATGATTCGGTACATGGTCGTTTTAATGGTACGGTTGAGGTTAAGGACGGTATGCTAGTAGTGAACGGTAATGCCATAAGAGTAACATCTGAAAAAAGCCCTGCAGATCTTAAATGGGGAGAAGTTGGTGCAGAATACGTTGTTGAAGCTACCGGTCTGTTCCTGACAAAGGAGACTGCTCAGCTACACCTGGACGCAGGGGCAAAAAGAGTAATAATGTCTGCTCCTTCCAAAGACGATACTCCTATGTTTGTTTATGGCGTAAATAATAAAAAATATGCCGGCGAGTCAATTGTTTCAAATGCATCATGCACTACAAACTGTCTTGCTCCAATAGTAAAGGTTTTGAATGAGAATTTCGGAATTGTTGAAGGTCTTATGACAACAGTCCACGCAACCACAGCAACTCAGAAAACAGTTGACGGTCCTTCAGCCAAAGACTGGAGAGGCGGACGTGCTGCTGCTGCCAATATTATTCCTTCATCTACAGGTGCAGCCAAAGCTGTAGGAAAAGTTCTGCCTGAAATGAAAGGAAAGCTAACCGGTATGTCATTCCGTGTTCCTACTATCAATGTTTCTGTTGTTGACCTGACATGCCGTCTGGAAAAAGCAGCAAGCTACCAAGAGATAAAAGATGCAATGAAAAAAGCATCTGAAGGTGAACTTAAAGGAATTTTAGGCTATACAGAAGAGGCCGTTGTTTCTTCGGATTTCATTACTGACCCACGTACATCAATATTTGATGCAGAGGCCGGTATCTCTTTGAATCCAAATTTTGTTAAGGTTGTTGCATGGTACGACAACGAATGGGGTTATTCAAACAAAGTGCTTGATATGATTGCATATATGAACACAGTAAAATAATTTCAATAAGAGAATAACTGGCAGGCGTTAGCCTTCCGATATTTAAAACCACCCTTTCCGGGTGGTTTTTTTTCGTGGGTACAAAAGAACAGTTTTTATCTGTTGAAGTTTCCCATATGTGCTAATCGGGGTACAAAATCTTTAAAAATAACTCCGGAAAGTATGTTTCTGCAAGATTTACTACACACGTGAATTTCATATGTGTGATTTGTAAATATTTAAAAAATCGTCTGATAATCAGCATGATACACATATGCCTGAATATGTGATATATAGCAGTGTTATTTACTGCTTCAACGATGTTTTTCCAAATTGACTAAAGCAATGTTACTTTGACTGTCCTGTTTTTATCATAGTTTGAACTATTGTAAACTAAAAAGGCAAAAACACCTTCTTTCATACTGATTATGTTATACTTAACAATGTGGAAAACTTCAATTTTTATCTGCCAGTTGTTTTAAGATTTGTCTCATTATTAGTGTGTTACAACTTTGTTTTTCTGCCAAAATTTTGGAATTATTTTTAATAAGTCGCTCAAAATCTGAATTTTGTTAAAAGAACTGACAGATCATTTTGTTAATAGCACCTCATCCAAAGCTATTCTTATCTGCAAAACGAATTTGACGATGTAAACACTAATAAGTATATTTGCATAATAAACTAAAACTATGGGAATACGGAGAAAAATTTCACTGGGCTTTGTTGTCATAGCTGCCATACTATTCCTGTCAAGCATCATATCTGTTTTTGAATTCAACAGAATGCGCAACTCGGTGACAAATCTGATAAGGGACAACATAAACAGCATCAACACTTCCAGAATGCTGCTCGAAATTACCGATGAATACAATTTCATTCTCCTGAGCAGGGTTATACAGGACCCCACAGTAAAGACAGCGGAAATTGTATATGACGAACGCTTTGACAACTACATCGAGAACATAAAAAAGAATTTTTCGTCTCAGGCAGAGGTGTCTATAGCTGACTCTCTTAAGCTGGCATACTCACATTATGTTGATGTGATAAGTCAGGCACCAGGTATTATGTTACAAGATATGGAAAGCAGGAGTTTATGGTACTCAAGTGAGCTTAAACCGGTCTATGACAACTTGAGAATATACAAAAAAAAGCTTGGATTGCTTACACAACAGGCACTTGCAAATAATACACGAGAATTGCAGGAGGGTTATTACAGAAGCATCATGCCCGGGATAATAGCAGTGGGAGCAGGTCTGATGCTTGTTCTTTTGTTCAACTATTTTATCAACCTATATTTTATATCGCCTGTACTCCTAATGTCGAGAGCAATAAAAAATTATAAGGATTACAATAAGAGCTATGTTGTCACCTTCGACAACGACGACGAGATTCAGGAGATGAACGGAGAAGTAAAAGGAATCATAGAAGAAAACAAGAAACTGAAAAAATCAAGACAGATAGAATGAAGATAAGCGTAGTTGCAAGATATATTGGAATCGCACTCCTTTTAAATGCCTTGTTCATGTTCATCTCGGCATTTGTATCTATGCTGTATGGTTTTGACTCATCATTTTCTCCGTTAATCCTAAGTGCTGTCATAACGTTAATTGCCGGTGGCTTTCCACTTATTTTCGTAAGGAACCTGTCTGATATAAATATAACTGAAGGATTTTCTATTGTTGTTTTTTCATGGATACTGTCATGCTTTTTCGGGATGCTTCCATATGTGTTATATGGAGGAGAGTTTTCTATAATCAACTCCTGGTATGAGAGTGTGTCTGGCTATACCACAACCGGAGCTACAATACTTACAGATGTGGAGAGGCTGCCAAAAGGTCTTCTTTTCTGGAGATCTTCAACACATTGGCTGGGAGGAATAGGGGTTGTGTTGTTTATGCTTCTTATACTCCCCACGGTAAGTTCTTTCCGTATGAAGTTGAGTAAAATGGAGATTTCTGACCTCTCAAAGCAGAATTTCAGGTACAAGGCACAACACACTATAAGAATAATCACTGTTGTATATGTTGGACTTACACTTCTGGAAACCATATTCCTGATGATTGCCGGAATGAACTTGTTTGATGCTATAACTCACTCGTTTGCAACAATAGCAACAGGGGGGTTCAGCACTAAAAATCTTTCGATAATGGCGTTTGATTCTGTCTGGATAGAAATTATAATAATGGTGTTCATGTTATTGTCTGGTATGCATTTTGGTTTGTTATATGGTGCCGCATCAGGAAAATCAGTGAGTCTCTTCAGATCTCCGATTATACGATATTATGTATTATCAATTTTAGCTGGAGGATTGGTTGTAAGTCTGAACATTAAGCTAACAGGAGTAGTGGATCAGTGGGACATGGCTTTCAGAAGTGGATTCTTTCAGGTAATTTCATGTGGTACCACAACTGGATTAGCATCAGCAGATTCATCCATATGGCCTGGTTTTTCTATTTTAATTATAATGTTTTTTACAATACAATGCGCCTGCTCCGGGTCTACATCGGGAGGTATGAAAGTAGACCGAGTATGGATATTCTTTAAATCAGTCAAATCTCAGATTCTAAAACAGCTCCATCCGAATGCAGTTGTCTCTGTAAAAGTTGGAAACTATTCTGTCGACAGAGAGGTTGTCTCTTCGGTTACCCTTTTTATGACTCTTTACCTTCTTATAATATTTATTGTAACACTTCTTCTTACATTAATGGGGGTTGATATGATAGATGCTTTCTCCGGATCGATAGCAAATATCGGCAATGTTGGACCTGGTTTTGGTTCGGTTGGATCATTGGGAAATTATGCAGGAATGCCATCTATGGGTAAGTTCATATTGTCCATTGAGATGTTGTTGGGACGTCTGGAGATTTTTCCACTGATGTTAATGTTCGTAATCTACAGATGGAGGTAGAAATAATCTATAATGGGAGTTGAGTCCTTTCTTTTCGAAAAAATGGTTTCACGGTTGGGCTTCAGCCCTACCGGTTGTCAGGAGAACCTCTTTAAATCTTTGGCGCAATTTGTAGTCAGTAAGGAAGATAAGGAAATAATGTTGATAAACGGCTATGCGGGAACAGGTAAAACATCTGCAATAGCTGCTCTGGTAGCTACCCTGAAGGATTATGGACAGAGCATCATTCTGATGGCACCAACGGGAAGAGCTGCAAAGGTTCTTTCAAACTATTCGGGTACAAGGGCTTACACAATACACAAACAAATATACAGACAAAAATCGATGAGTGACGGGGTTGGATTATTTACCCTCAATGTCAACAAAAGCAAGGATACCATATATATTGTTGACGAATCATCGCTACTTTCAAACGGTGGTGCAGAGTTGTCATCATTTGGTTCAGGACGACTCCTTGACGACCTTGTAGAGTTTGTCCGTTCCAATGACAACAACAAACTTATACTGATGGGTGATTCTGCCCAGCTTCCTCCAATCGGAAGGACAATATCAGATGCACTTGACAAGGATTTTCTCAGACAATACGGCGATGTACGTTATGCTCACCTTAAGACAGTAGTAAGGCAGGCAAAATCATCCGGAATACTGCACAATGCAACTATTCTACGAGAGATGATAGAGAGCGGCACGGTAGAGTATCCAAAATTTGAAATTGAGGGGTACGACGACATCTTCAGGATAGGAGGTGGAGAGCTGCTGGAAGAGCTTGGGAACTCTTATGACAAGGCAGGAATGGACGAGACACTTGTGCTGTGCCGCTCTAACAAACGTGCCAATAGATATAATCTGGGTATAAGGGCAAAGCTGCTGTTCAGAGAGGAGAGGCTTAACAGGGGAGATAAGCTGATGGTTGTAAAAAACTGCTATCAGTTCCTGGACGATATAGAAGAGATTGATTTTATTGCAAATGGCGACGTGGCCGAACTGGTTAAGATCTCAGGATACGAGGAGCGGTATGGATTGAATTTTGCCGAGGCAATCCTGCGTTTTGGTGATTACAACGATGTAGAGATAAAAGCCAAAGTAATTCTGGATACTTTGGACAGCGAAACTGCATCACTTGGAGCGGAGCAGCAGAAGAGACTTTTTACTGAAATTCTGGAAGAGTACTCACATATAAAGACAAAAAGAAAAAGAATAGCAGCTGTAAGGGAGGACAAGTATTTCAATGCCTTGCAGATAAAGTTTGCATCGGCAATCACCTGCCATAAATCACAAGGTGGACAATGGAGCAGAGTGTTTATAGACAACCCGTTCTGGAGCGACCAGATATCACTGGACGACCTTAAATGGCTATATACTGCAATGACTCGTGCAATTGACAGAGTTTATTTTGTTAATTTTGACAATAAGTTTTTTAAAAAGATAAACAGATAATATATGAGAATACTAAAAATCACAAAACATTACAGACTGTTCCTTGTCAGTATGTTTTTTACGGCAACTGTTTTTGCTCAAGCGGTAATTCCACCTGCACAACCTGTCTCATGGAAAGATAATCAGACAGCAATCCTTTCAAAGTCAGAGGGAATGAAAAAGGTAATGGTTGAATATAATATTAAAACCGGGGTAATGACAGAAGTGAATGTTGCAAATCCGGTTGCAAAACCTCTGAAAATGTCTTTGAAACCGGAGGACAAAAATGCAACCTTATCACCCGATTCAACAAAAATTGCCTTTACACGTAACAATGACCTCTATTCAGTTGATGTCAAAAGCGGAAAGGAGACTAGATATACGTTTGACGGATCTGATCTTATTTTAAATGGAAAAGCATCATGGGTATATTATGAGGAGATATTCGGAAGATCATCAAACTACCGTGCATTCTGGTGGTCCCCTGACAGTAAGAAGCTGGCATTCTACAGATTCGATGATTCCAAGGTGCCTATGTTCCCGATATACAATTCTGCGGGCAAACACGGGGCCATTACAGAGACCCGTTACCCAAAGGCAGGAGATCCAAATCCAAAAGTTAGAATCGGTTTTGTTGTAGTAAATGGCGGTGACATAGTCTGGTCAGATTTCGATCAGGATATTGATCAGTATTTCGGTACACCATACTGGCATTCAAATGAAGGGTCCCTGCTGGTTCAGTGGATGGACAGAGAGCAGAGCAACCTTATAATGTACTCGGTAAATGCAGCAGATGGTTCAAAAAGAGAAATATACAAAGAGTATCAGAAAACATGGATTGACTGGATTGAAGATATCCAGTTTGGAAAGGATGGCTTTTATTTCATAAGAGATTTTGATTTATGGGAACAGATTTATTATCAGACATATGATGGAAGCAAACTTGTTAAGTTGTCGGAGGGAAAAAACTGGGGGACAAAAATTATAAAACTTGACGAATCTGCTAGCTCTGTTTTCTATACTTCCAGATGTGACATTTCAACCAGAAATGATCTTTACTCAGTAAAATGGAACAAAAAATATGATAAGGAGGTGAAAAAACTGTCATCAGGTGAGTTCAATTACACCGGTGTCCTTATATCTCCGGACAATAAACACATTCTTGCCCAATTGTCAAATATCTCCACTCCGGGAAAGCTGGTACTTATATCTTCAGTGAAGGGTGGTGTTGTCAAACCTGGGGAAATAAGGATAATTGAGGAGAGCAAAAGGAGTGAACCTGAATTTTCCAAACTTCCAAAATCTGAGATAATCTTCATTACTACTCCCGATGGTTATAAGTTGCCTGCGTCTGTTATATGGCCCGTGAATATGGATAGGACAAAAAAATACCCTGTGTTGATAAGCATTTACGGTGGGCCTAACTCCACTATGGTAATGGATAGCTGGAGGACACCAGGTAAATCGACTCAGATGTGGTCAGAAGAGGGTGTTATACAGATAAGTCTGGATAACAGAGCTTCCGGGCACTGTGGCAAAGAGGGGATAAATTTTGTCCATAGGAACCTTGGTACATATGAGATGCAGGATTATATTCTATGGGTAAAGTACCTGAGGGCTCTTCCATTTATTGATGGAAAAAAAATAGGCATTACCGGATTCAGCTATGGAGGAACAATGACCGTGCTTGCTTTGACTGAGGGTTCCGATTATTTCAGCTATGGAATTGCCGGAGGTGGGGTCTATGACTGGACACTTTACGATTCACATTACACTGAACGCTATATGGATCACCCGGACAACAACCATGAAGGGTACAAAAATTCAGCTGTTCTGAATAGGGTAGACAAGTATAAGAGTGAGCAAGGTTCACTTCTGTATTTAACTCACGGTACCGGAGATGACAATGTACATATGCAGAATACAATGCAATTGACTGACGCCCTTCAGAAGGCAAACAAGCACTTTGAACTGATGCTTTATCCGGGTGGGATGCACGGTTACAGAGGTTATCAGGGCACTCATTCTGCAAGCGAGGATATTCGTTTCTGGCGCAGTACGCTTCTTGAAAAATAATCTTAGACATAACCAAAAAGAGAGAGGATGCCAGTATTCAGGCACCCTCTCTCTTTTTGAAACACAAATTCCTTATTCCTGAATTATTACTTAGCTGCAAGTAACATAATCATATTGTAAATATCCCAATCAGTGGTGTCGTTGTACTCTTTTACTTTATCTGCAACTATATCTGATGGTTTAAGAAGGTGTCTTTTATCCAGCTTCACATCCTTGTTGGATATACTTGTAACTGCAAGCTGAGATTTTAATGTATAATTGCTGTTCAATGTGTTTTTATTCCATTTTACTTGAAACATAACATCTGAGGTAGAATAGTCGAAATACCATTTATTATTGTACTCCTTGTAGTTCACTACATACTTTGCATGCTTGATTTCCATTGATAGGGATGATGGTTTTTGCTTCACAAAGTTAAGATATGCATCACCTCTCTCCTCAACGTTCCTTGAGAACTCAATTCGGGCTATTGCAAGAGACTTTGGCTCAATGTACAGTTTTCCTCTGTATAGTACCTCATCCTCAGAATATTTTTCGTCAAATTCTACAACTAAATAGTTTACATCATCTATAACTGCAGGTGTACCATACCGGAATTCATACTTGTCATTGAGCTCATGTAATTCTGCTCCGAGGAAAGGGTTCTTCACAACATCAATTAAAAGTGCTGAATTTGGACCACCCTGGAATTTTACCATGATTTTATCAAGTCCGTTAAGGATAGGTTGATTACCCCTTGCTTTCTTTATTACAACCTTGTCTGTCTGACCGGTCAGATAAGAGGCTTTGTTTACATCCAGAATTGCTTCGTTTAATAAAATACAACTACTTTCTTTGCTTATTGATTCCCTGTAAAAGGCGTTCATAAGGTTGGTCTCTTTTGGGTAGTTACGGGAAACATTTCTATAGGCCATTTTTACTAAATTCAATGCACTATAGGATGGATTTTCAATGGCGGCTGGGAGAGCTGGTTTTGCATCAATGATTGATGTGGCAAAAATTGATACTGATAATAGGAACAGATAAATTCGTTTCATGATTTAGAGATTTTGATGTTTAAAATTTGTTTTTTGTTTTCTGCAATATAGACGAAGCCGCTTACTCAAAAGTTGCAAACAAATTTTTAAATAAAAAATAAAGCGCTATATTCCAGAAGAATATAACGCAAAATATTTTTTTTTGGAAATTTTTTTAAAGTATATTGAGAGTCTGTTCCTTTATTTTTTCCAGTTCATCTTTCATCCTGACCACCCATTTCTGCATCTCTGCATTGTTGGCTTTGGACCCAAGCGTATTAATTTCACGGCCCATTTCCTGAGCAATGAAACCGAGTTTCTTTCCGGGAAACTCCTCGCCCTCCAGTGTCTCAAGGAAGTATTTGCAGTGTTGAGTCAGTCTAACCTTCTCCTCGGTAACATCAAGCTTTTCCAGATAGTATATAATCTCCTGTTCCAGTCTGTTTCTGTCAAGCGATTGTGACAACTCCTCAAGTCTGCATGTAAGGCGCGTTTTTATTGTTTCACTACGTTCCTGCTCGTATTTTTCCACCTCTCCAAGATGGTCCATTATGTACCCGACACGTCCTCTTATATCCTCTTCCAGCTTTTTGCCTTCAACTGCCCTGAATTCTGTAATGGAGATTAAGGCCTCTATTATGCAGGATTTTAGCTGATCCCAGTTATCCACATCAACTTCTCTTTTCTGAATCTCAATTACGTCTGGAAGCTTTACTATACAGTTTATAAGACCCGAATAATCCAGCTTTTCGTCAAGCTCTTCGTTTATTGCCTTTATCTGGTTATAGTATGAAAGAAAAACCTGTTTGTTTATTGTCTTTGTTGCTCCCTCCTGTGCATATTCCACATTTGCAAACAGGTCAATATTGCCACGCTGAAGTTTCTGGCTAATCAACTGCCTCACCTCAACCTCTCTCTCTCTTGGAATCAATTGTGTTTTAAGACTTATATCGGAATTCTTTCCATTTACAGAGCGTATCTCTACTACCAGTTTGTCCTGTCCGTAAAGAGATTCGGCTTTGCCATAGCCTGTCATTGATAAAATCATTTTATGAAAATTTAGAAGGCAAAGTTAAGCAAAGAAATCTTATATTTGCAGGTTATTAATTGTAGAGTATGGAAGAACTAAAGAAAGACACCGTTGAGGAGCGTTCGCTGAATTTCCTTGAAGAGATTATTGAATCGGATCTGGCTAGTGGAAAGTATAAGACAGTATTAACTCGTTT
Source organism: Bacteroidetes bacterium GWF2_40_14 (assembly GCA_001769195.1). Taxonomy (GTDB): domain Bacteria; phylum Bacteroidota; class Bacteroidia; order Bacteroidales; family UBA932; genus Bact-08. The sequence continues at coordinate 98,072 of MEOK01000005.1, forward strand.
TCCTCCCGAGCCAAACGGTTACCTGCATATCGGACATGCAAAAAGCATCTGCCTAAACTTTGGTCTTGCAAAAAAATATGGAGGAAAAACTAACCTGCGTTTTGATGATACAAACCCTACAAAAGAAGACGTCGAGTATGTCGACTCTATAAAAGGCGATGTAAACTGGCTTGGATTCCAATGGGAAAAAGAACTTTATGCATCAGATTATTTTGAACAGCTATATGAGTGGGCACAGGAACTTATCAAGAAAGGTCTGGCATATGTTGACGATCAGACACAGGAGGAGATACGTCTGAACCGAGGTACCGTTAACCAACCCGGCAAGGAGAGTCCGTACAGAAACAGAGGGGTAGAAGAGAACCTTCTGATTTTTTCAGAGATGCGTGCGGGAAAGTACAAGGACGGTGATAAGGTTCTTCGCGCCAAACTGGATATGGCCCACTCCAATATGCTTATGCGTGACCCGATACTTTACAGAATCATACATGCTCATCACCACAGAACAGGCGACAAATGGTGTATTTACCCAATGTACGACTATGCACATGGTCAGAGCGACTCACTGGAAAATATAACACACTCTATCTGTACCCTCGAATTTGATGTTCATCGGCCACTATACGACTGGTTTATAGAGAAATTGGGAATTTTTCCCTCACATCAATATGAGTTTGCCCGTCTTAATCTTACATACACAATTATGAGCAAAAGGAAACTTCTGGAGCTTGTAAAAAACAATTATGTGTCGGGCTGGGATGACCCTCGTATGCCAACCATCTGTGGTCTCAGAAGAAGAGGATACACGCCCGAAAGCATTAGACTGTTTGCAGACAAGGTAGGGGTAGCTAAAAGAGACAATATAATTGACCTTTCACTTTTGGAGTGGTGTGTACGAGAGGACCTGAACAAAAGAGCAAATAGATATATGGCTGTACTTAACCCTGTTAAGCTTGTAATTACAAATTATCCGGAAGGTCAGACAGAGTATTTTACACCAACAATAAATCCGGAAGATCCTCAGGCGGGAGTTCGCCAGGTTCCGTTCACAAGAGAGTTGTATATAGAACAGAATGACTTCATGGAGAACCCTCCTAAGAAATACTTCAGATTGCAACCTGGTGGAGAGGTCCGCCTGAAATTCTCGTATATCATAAAATGTGAAGAGGTTATTAAAAACGAAGCAGGAGATGTTGTTGAGATAAGGTGTTCATACGACCCTACAACTCGTCCCGGCGATGGTATATGGCGCTCTGTAAAGGGAACAATACATTGGGTATCGGTTGAACATGCCAAAGAGGTGGAGGTTCGTCTTTTCGACCGTCTCTTCACAGAGGCAGAGATGGATTCTATACCAGAAGGTTCGGACTACAAGAACTATCTTGACCCACATTCGCTTGAGATTGTAAAAGGTTATACGGAACCTTCACTTTTGGAAGACAATTCCGGAATTGCTGTTCAGTTTGAAAGGGTTGGCTATTTTGTAAAAGATATTGACTCCACTCCTGAAAAACCTGTATATAACAGAACAGTAGGGCTGAAATCAACCTGGTAGTCAATTAGGAATCTCTACAGGTATCATAACCGGTTTTACCCGGTGTTTTTTCCATAGTCCGGATTTATAATATATAAGAGATCCAAGGAATCCTGCCGACCATCCTATTGGTATTGACCACCATATTCCTGACTCTCCGAATTTGTCTGAAAGAAATACTGCCAATGGTATTCTTATTACCCATAGCGATAGAGTCGTAATGAGCATTGGAACCAAAGTTGCGCCTGCTCCCCGCATGACGCCGTTCACAATGAACATTGTGGTGAAAACAATATAAAATGAAGTTACAATTACAAGATACTCCTTGCCTATGTTTATTATTTCTGCATAATGAGGTGAACTTTTCTCAACAAAAAGTCCCATTATCTCTTTTCCAAAAATCACTACAATAAGAGATAGCGCAATACATAATACAGAAGAGTATATCAGTGAGGCATTTAAGCCCTTCTTTATTCTGTCAATCTTTCCTGCCCCAAGATTCTGCCCTACAAAAGTAGAAAGTGCCGCAGCAAGCATCATCGATGGCATTGATACAAACATGTCAACCCTTCCTGCTGCACTGTAGGCTGCAAGTACTGCTGTTCCGTATGGGGAAACAATACCAAGAAGTGCCATAGAACCAAGCCCGACGAGTGTCTGTTGTATTCCTGACGGAAGTCCGATTCTTATGGACAACCGGAAGTTTTCACAGTTGAATTCCCATTTGTTGTAGTTCAGGTTAAACCTGATCATTGTAGCCTCTTTTATATTAAGATAATACCAGAGGGCCACCCAGGCAAGGATTGATGATATACCGGTTGCCCATGCTACACCGTCTATACCCCAATTGAAAACAAGGACAAATACCAGATCCAGTATAATATTAAGCAAAATGGATGCAACAATAAAGTAGATTGGTGTTTTGGAATTGCCAATTCCTCTTAAAACGGAAGATATACCAAACATTGCAAATGACGGGATGGTTGTAGTAAGAATTACTATGTCAAAATAGCGGACAGCATCGGGCAAAACCTCATCAGGAATGGATAACATTCTGAATATGGACCTGCTGAATATAAAAAATAATAATGTAAGAATAGTTGAACTTATCAACAGGAATATCTGCAGTGTATCTGATGTTATTTTAACCTGATGATAGTTCTTTGCACCAAAGTATTGAGAGACCAATATTGAGCTTCCCATGACCATTCCGCCAATAAGGGCAGATAGAGTGAAAAGTATGGGAAAACTGGCTCCTACTGCTGCAAGGGCAACCGAGCCGATATATTTGCCAACAACAATACTGTCTACAACATTGTAAAGTTGTTGAAAAATATTGCCAATAAGCATAGGAATAGCGAAATACAAAATCTGCTTCCCTTCGTTTCCCTGAGTAAGGTCCTTCATAATTCGTGCAAAAGTACAGATTTTCCAGTATAAATTATCATAAGAAGATATTAACATAATTTTATCGTTCGGGTTTTGTAAGTACGGAAATAGTACGTATGTCCGCTCAAGATAAGGCAAAGGAGATTATTAGAGAGAGAGAGTTAATTCTTGCATCAGAAAGAGACAGCGAAATATTTTTTAATGCTCTCATGAAAGAGACATCTCCTAATGAAACATTAGTATCTGCTGTTGCTGATTATAACCAGTTATCAAAGAGGTAATGTACATAACCGAAAGTTTAAATTCTTCTCACAACATTGATAACTATTTAGTGAAGCAGGCAACACAGGATGTCAAACGAAAATTGTCGGCTTGTTTCGTTATAGCGGACAACCCAATTAAAAGAATAAAGGGTTATTATACTCTGTCAAATAGTAGTATATCTTTAGAAAGCATTCCGGAAACAATAAGAGAGAGGTTGCCAAAATCCTATATAAACATTCCTTTGACTTTAATAGGGAGATTGGCTGTTGATAAGATTTATCAGGGTCAGGGAATTGGTAAAATTATGCTGGTTGATGCATTAAAAAGATGTCATGAGTTATCAAAACAAATTGGTTCTTTTGCCGTTATAGTTGATCCTCTGGATAAGGATGCGGAATTATTTTATTTAAAATTTGGTTTTATCAAACTCCCCGATAGCGGAAAAATGTTCCTTAGCATGAAGACAATTGACCAATTGTTCAAGTAAATAGTTGGTTTAAAACCGTTTTGTATAGCGGTGACAATAAGGTTGCCCGCCTTTCTTTTTATAATAGTCCTGGTGATATGCTTCTGCTGGCCAGAATTTTGTTGCTTTCGTGATTTTTGTTGCAACGTCATATCCTTTTGATTTTAAAACTTTTATCAGCTTTAGAGATATTTCTTTCTGCTTTTCATTTGCATAAAAAATCTCAGACCGGTATTGTTCTCCAACATCGGGTCCTTGTCGGTCGGTCTGAGTGGGGTCGTGAATCTCAAAAAATAGTTTGGCCAAGGTTTCATAATCAATGAGACTTGCATCATATTTCACTTCAACAGCCTCTGCATAACCGCTGTTACCCTCACAAACATCTTCGTATGAAGGGTTTTCAAGTTTTCCTCCAATGTAACCACTCACAACAGAGATAATCCCTTTTTGCTGTTGAAGGAGATGTTCCACTCCCCAGAAACAACCTCCTGCAAAGATTGCAACCTCTTGTTTTTCCGGAACAAACTCAAGGGAAACAGAGTTCACACAGTGACGTGTGTTCTTTTTTGTAAAGCCCTCTCCAAGAAAAACATGACCAAGGTGTCCGTTGCATTTGGAACATACAATCTCTGTTCTTGACCCGTCGGCATCTCTTATTCTTGTAACAGCTCCTGGTATTTCGGAGTCAAAACTAGGCCACCCGCAACCTGCATCAAACTTATCCGATGAGACGTACAGTGGATTTCCGCATCTGCGACATAAGTAGGTTCCGTTTGCTGTGTTTTTATAATATTTTCCGGAGAATGGTGCCTCGGTTCCTTTGTCGACAATTACCCTTTTCTCTTCTGGTGTCAGTTGTTTCATCTGTTGGGATTGGTATAGTATATTTGCTATTAGTGTGAGTGTTAATTGTATTATCATTTCTCCCAGAGTCTTAATTGTTCAATTTCATCTTTCCATATCTCCTCGTTGGGAGTTTCCAGAATAAGTGGGATGTTGTCAAAACGAGGATCCTTCATTAGTATTTTAAAGGTCTCTGCACCCAATAAGCCGACTCCGATAGAATCGTGTCTGTCAACACGTGAATTCAGCCCCTTTTTTGCATCGTTCAGATGCATCCCTTTAAGGTACTTGAATCCTACAACCTTATCGAAATGATCGAATGAGTTTTTGAATCCTTCTGCATTTGACAGGTCGTATCCGGCTGCAAACGAATGGCATGTATCTATACAGACACCAACTCTGCTTTTGTCCTCAACATAATGTATTATCTGGGCAATCTGCTCAAATGTGTGTCCAAGGTTGCTTCCCTGACCAGCTGTGTTTTCAATTACAGCTGTTACACCACTGGTTTTGTCCAGAGCTATGTTTATGGATTCTGCAATGGTTTTAAGACACTCATCAATAGGTATCCTGTTGAGATGACTCCCTGGATGAAAGTTTAATCTGTCCAGACCCAGTTGTTCGCAGCGTTCCATTTCATCGAGAAAAGCAGCTCTTGATTTTTCAAGCCCATCACTCTCTGGATGTCCCAGATTTATAAGATAACCATCGTGGGGTAATACCTGCATCGGAGTGTAATCATACTGATTGCAACGCTCCTTGAATAATTCTATGCTCTTTTCTGTTAGTGGTGCAGCCACCCACTGTCTTTGGTTCTTGGTAAAAAGGGCAAAAGCAGTTGCACCAATGTTATGTGCGTTCACCGGGGCGTTTTCAACTCCTCCCGATGCGCTTATATGTGCTCCTATATATTTCATCTTTATATTTTTAACTTATTTGTGAATAATCCTTTACTTCTTTTTTTAGTGCGTTCAGCCCCTCTCTTAATAATCTGTTTTTTTCTCCTTCAATAAGCGGGTCGTCCTCAAGCACCTTTTGTGCATATTGTCTTGCATCCTCCAGTATCTGAGAATCTCTTGCCAGATTGGCTATATGCAGCTCTACTGCAAGTCCGCTCTGCTGTGTACCCTCCATGTCTCCCGGGCCTCTCATTCTCAGGTCTGCTTCTGCAAGTTCAAATCCATCCTGTGTCGAACACAAAAGGTCCACTCTCTTTCTTGAATCCTTTGTGAGCTTGTATCCGGTCATCAGAATACAGTATGAGCTTTCAGAACCTCTTCCTACCCTCCCTCTCAACTGATGAAGCTGAGATAATCCGAACCTCTCTGCGCTTTCAATTATCATTACAGATGCATTTGGAACATCTACACCTACCTCTATAACCGATGTAGATACCAAAATGTTCGCTTTGCCTGTGACAAAAAGATTCATGTCGTGAGCCTTGTCTTCATTTTTCTGTTGTCCGTGAACAACTGCTGTTATGTATTCAGGCTGTTTGAACTCCTGGACAATGCTTTCGTATCCCTCCTGAAGATTCCTGTAGTCCATCTTTTCACTCTCTTTTATCAAAGGATAGACCATAAAGATTTGCCTCCCGGCTTTTATCTGTTCCTTCACAAAGCTGTAAATCCTGCTTCGCTGCGCTTCTGTAGCATGTATTGTCTGGATTGACTTTCGTCCGGGAGGAAGCTCGTCGATAACAGATACATCCAGGTCTCCGTAGAGAGTCATTGCCAGGGTGCGGGGGATAGGAGTGGCAGTCATCACCAGCACATGTGGAAGCTCCTCTGATTTACTCCACAGACGTGCCCTCTGTTCGACCCCAAAACGGTGTTGCTCATCAATAACTGCAAAACCAAGATTTGCAAACTGTACCCTGTCTTCTATAAGGGCATGTGTACCAAACAAAATGTGAATATTTCCGTTAATAAGATCCTCCAGAATAGCTCTCCTCTCCTTTGCCTTTGTGTTTCCTGTAAGGAGAGCAACTTTTATCCCTGAACCCTCAATGATTTTGAAAACACCATTAAAATGCTGATTGGCCAATACTTCTGTAGGGGCCATAATACATGACTGATAACCATTGTCGGCAGCAATAAGTGCACAAAGCAGGGCAACCATAGTTTTTCCGCTACCTACATCTCCCTGTAAAAGCCGGTTCATCTGCCTTCCTTTTACAAAATCTGCCCTTATCTCCTTTACTACTCTTTTCTGAGCTCCTGTAAGTTCAAACGGTATTTTGTTGAAACATGTGTTGAAATAATTGCCTACCCTTGGCATTAGAAATCCCTCGGTGTTTCTCTCTCTTAAGCTTTTTTGTTTTAACAGTGACAGCTGTAAGAAAAACAGTTCCTCAAACTTCAAACGCATCTGAGCCAAGGCAAGAACTTTAAGATTTATGGGAAAATGAATGTTCTGCATTGAATCTCTCAGGGGGAGTAGTTTCTTCTCTTTGACCAGAAAGTCAGGAAGGGTCTCTGTTATGCTGTCAATAGATAGTTTCAGCAGAGCTGCCTGAAATTTCGCAAATTGCTTGTTCCCTATTCCGCTGTTTTTTAAACCTTCGGTTGATGCATAGACTCCAATCATGTTGCCTCCGTACAGAGGGTTCTCCTCTGTTGCAGGGTCAATTTCAGGGTGGACAATATTTAGTGTCTGGTTGAAAATTGAAGGTTTGCCGAAAACGATATATTCATGGTTAACCTTAATCTTGTCTTTTATCCACTTGATGCCTTTAAAGAATATCAGGTCAATTACTCCCGTAGAATCAGAAAGAGTGGCCACAAGTCTTCTTGCAGGTCCTTTGTCACCAACTATGTTGATACGGGTTATCTTTCCCCTTAGCTGGATGAAACTCATGCTTGATTCCACTTCTGAGATAGAATAAATTTTGGTTCTGTCGATGTACCTGAATGGAAAAAAATAGAGCATGTCCCTGAAACATTTGATATTAAGTTCCCTGGAAAGAAGTTCTGCTCTCTTGGGACCGACTCCGGGCAGAAACTTTATATCGCTATCTAAAATGGTTGACATAGTCACAAATATAAGAATCTTATCTAAATTTTGTATCTTGCATAAAATTTCTATTAAGGTAAAGATAATGAATAATAAGATAGTTGTAGGCATCACTCAGGGAGATAGTAACGGGATATCTTACGAGGTGATAATTAAAGCTTTGGCAGACATCAGGATATTGGAAATCTGTACACCGGTCATATATGGGTCTACTAAAATTCTTGGTGTCTATAAGAAACAAATGACAGATATAGAAAACTTCTCGGTGAATGTGATCAATTCAGCTAAGGATGCCCATCCCAGAAGAGTGAATATAATTAACTGTGTTCCTGATAATTTGGTTATTGAACCAGGAAAGCAGACTGCTGACGGGACTAAAGGAGCAATATTAGCACTGGAAGAGGCAGTAAAGGATCTTAAAAATGGCTATATTCAAGCTGTTGTGACTGCACCATTCAATAAATCCGAGGTGAACAAGGAGGGTTTTAAATTTTGCGGACATACTGAATTTTTTACAAAGGAGTTCGGAGCAAAGGATTCTCTTATGTTTCTGATTTCAGATACTTTAAAAGTAGGTCTTGTTACAAACCATATTCCAATTGCAGATGTTTCTAAGTCAATAAATACAAATCTGATAGTAGAGAAACTCACTATAATGGCAGACTCTCTAAAAAAGGATTTTGCCATTCTAAGACCAAAAATTGCCATATTGGCCCTTAATCCGCACAGCGGAGATCAGGGTCTCATAGGTAATGAAGAAGAGAGTATTATTAAGCCGGCTTTAAAAGATGCATCAGATAAAGGAATGCTGGTTTTTGGCCCATATTCTCCGGATGGTTTTTTTGCGGGTGAGTTGTTAACTAAATTTGATGCAGTCCTTGCAATGTATCACGATCAGGGACTTATTCCCTTTAAAACCCTTGCTTTTGAATCCGGAGTCAATTTTACGGCGGGCCTTCCAGTTGTCAGAACATCGCCTGACCATGGCACAGCTTATGATCTGGTAGGAAAAAACAGTGCAAATGCCGCTTCCATGACAGCAGCAATATATGCTGCCTGCGATATTTACAGAAACAGAATCAATTATGACATTTTGAGGGCAAACCCTCTTAGCGTAGAGACTCCTTCATCAGACAAATAATCCACTATGATCAACTTATATACCGACGGAGCAGCCAGAGGAAATCCTGGTCCGGGAGGCTATGGCGTGGTTCTGAAATCAGGCAAACACTATAAAGAGCTCTCAGGTGGTTTTTCTCATACAACAAACAACAGGATGGAGTTGCTTGCGGTTATAACAGGTCTGGAGGCAATTAAACGCAGCAATTCTGAAATATGTGTATTCAGCGATTCTTCATATGTCTGTGATGCAATAAACAAGGGGTGGTTATTTGGCTGGGAAAAGAAAAATTTCGATAAGAAGAAGAACCCTGATCTTTGGATAAGGTTTCTGAATGTTTACAGAAGACATAAGGTCAAATTTGTCTGGATAAAGGGACATGCAGGACATACTGAGAATGAAAGATGCGACCAGCTTGCCGTTGAAGCATCACTAAAAAAAGATTTACCTGCAGATTCAGGATATGTTGCAATTATCTCGGAGTGTAATCCTGATTCCTCAGCCATGGCTCAAAACCTGCCTCTCTGATAGTCTGCTGCATCCTCTGTGCGTCCATTCTGTTTTTTACTCCTGCAGATGAAACGACATTTTCTTCAATCATAATTGAGCCCATGTCGTCGGCCCCGGAATGAAGAGCAAGTTGTCCGGTCTCCATGCCAATTGTGAGCCATGATGCCTGAATGTGAGAGATATTGTTAAGAATGATTCTTGAAATGGCAACCATTTTCAGGTGTTCCACCGGATTAGATGCTTCTGTTTTATATCTTTCTCCCAGCTTTGTCCCTGTGTTTTGCATTGGCCAGCAGATAAATGCCCTGAAGCCTGGGGTCCCCAAAGGCTTTTCTGCCTGGATATCTCTTAACAAAATCAGATGCTCTATCCTCTCTTCAATCGTTTCGATATGACCGTATACCATTGTTGCGGTGGTGCCTATGCCCATCCTGTGGGCCTCTCTCATGACATCGGCCCATTGTTTACTATCCGGTTTGCCAGGCGAAAGTATCTTTCTTACTCTGTCAGACAATATTTCTGCTCCCGCACCTGGCAGCGTGTCAAGACCGGCAGCTACAAGTCTGGAAAGTGTCTCTTTTATTGTCAATTTACTTATCCGGGCTATGTGTGCAACCTCAGGGGGGCCGAGAGCATTTAACTTTATTAGAGGGTCTGTCGATTTGATCTCTTGGAAAAGATTCTCATAATAAGTTATATCATACAAAGGATGAAGCCCCCCCTGAAGAAGGAGCTGGTCACCTCCAAGTTTGCGCAGTTCTTCAATTTTTGTCCGCAACTCTCCGGGTGTTATAGTATAACCTCTCTCTTTCTGAGATATTGTGCAATGGAAATTACAAAATAGACAACCGGATATGCATATGTTTGTATAGTTCACATTCCGGTCAATTTGCCAGCTTACTTTTTTTTCGGGGATAAATTTGTAACGTATCTCGTTGGCTAGTGCAAGCAATTCTCGTACATTAGTATGGTTAAATAACTCGACACCTTCAATGCAGGTAAGGTTATCGCCGGCAAGGGCTTTCGTAAAAAGTGCATTTTGTTGCATTGGCAGCATGATTTGTATGGAAGCAAAAGTAGATGTTTTATTTAGAAAATCTTACAATTTTGGTATATTTGTGTTTGATTTTGTGTACTAAAATAAACCCTAAAAATTGTGATTGATAATTTCTTTGAAAAAGAAAATCTCCGCTATGCGATGATTGGCAGTGGGAGCTGGGCAACTGCTCTTGTAAAATTGCTACTGAATAACCAGAAGGAGATTTCCTGGTATGTAAGAGATGATGAGATGATTGACCATATAAGAGAAACAGGTCATAATCCATATTATCTTACAGCAGTTCAGTTTGATACAAACAGAATAAATTTATGTTCAGATATTAACGAAACTATCCGTTCCGCCGATGTTCTCCTATTCTGCATACCCTCTGCTTATTTCATGGCAGAAGTTTCAAAAATCGATACTTCATTAGATCAAAAATTTATCATTACAGCCATCAAGGGCATAGTACCTGGAGATAATATAACTGTTGCAGAATATTTCAACCATGTCCATAACATCGCTTTTGACCGAATAGGGGTTGTAAGCGGACCCTGTCATGCAGAGGAAGTTGCAATGGAGAGATTGTCTTACCTTACACTTTCGAGCAAACATAAGGAGGTTGCGAGGAGCCTATGTGATGTTTTTGCCTGCAATTACATCAAAACAGTTTCCGGCACCGATATATACGGTGTCGAATATGCAGCTGTCCTTAAAAACATATATGCCATTGCAGCTGGTGTTTGCCACTCATTGTCTTACGGTGATAACTTCATGGCTGTGCTTATCACCAGCTCTTTTCATGAGATGAGGGATTTCCTTCACGCATCTCATCCTGACCGCACAAGAAAAACATCAAAAAGTGCCTATCTTGGAGACCTGCTGGTTACCTGTTACTCACAGTTCAGCCGAAACCGAACTTTTGGGTCAATGATAGGAAAAGGATATTCTGTAAAATCTGCACAAGTGGAGACAAATATGGTGGCAGAAGGCTATTATGGAGCAAAATGCATTTATGAGATGAACAAGAAATACGGAGTAGACATGCCAATTGCGGAAGCTGTGTACAAGATATTATACGAGGAGAAGTACCCCGCATATGTCATTAAGCAACTTACTGAAAAACTACAATAGACATCATTAATAACGACATATCATGGAAAACATTGTAAGACTCAATCTGCAGGCTGCTGTTCCTTTCGTATCTGATAGTGAAATGGAGCAATCACTTGAAAAAGCCTTTAATTCTTTTGATATTCTTACAGACAGAAGCGGACGCGGTAACGATTTTCTTGGATGGACCGATCTTCCTTCCAAGACCGACAACTCAGTTTTCAATGATATTTATGATATAGTGAACAGATGGGAGAGAGACGTGGAGATTGTCGTGGTTATTGGAATTGGCGGTTCATATCTTGGGGCCAAAGCTGCTATTGACTCTCTTTCTCATTCATTTACAACACATCTCGGAAAATCTGACGGACCTTCTATTGTCTATGCCGGCCAGAATTTGTCTGAAGAATATTTGTCTGAACTCCTTGAACTTCTGGAAGAACGGTCTTTTGCCTGTGTTGTCATATCAAAATCAGGAACAACAACCGAGCCTGCAGTTGCATTCAGGCTCATTAAGCAGATGCTGGAACAAAAATACGGAAAGAAAGAGGCAAGAAGGAGAATCGTAGCTGTTACCGATAATTTTCAGGGAGCATTAAAGGGATTGGCCAATCAGGAGGGATATTCTACATTTGTCATACCCGATGATGTTGGGGGGAGATACTCTGTCCTTACACCAGTGGGACTATTACCGGTAGCTTTGGCAGGTTTTGATATCAGGAGCATTATAGACGGAGCAATTGAAATGGAGAGAATATGTGCTCAACGTTCAGAAAAAAATCCTGCAATAATATATGCGACTATCCGAAATGCCTTATATTCAAAAGACAAAAAAATAGAGATTCTGGTTAATTACAATCCTAAATTACAATATTTTGCAGAATGGTGGAAACAACTGTTCGGCGAGAGTGAGGGAAAGGAGGAGAAGGGAATCTTTCCGGCATCGGTGAATAATACGACAGATCTTCACTCAATGGGACAATATATTCAGGAGGGAGAGAGAACAATTTTTGAAACAGTGATAAGTGTTGCAAGGGCCAACAGGTCTTTATCTATAGTAGATGATCCGAATAACCTGGACGGATTGAACTTCCTTTCCGGAAAGTCTTTGGATGAATGTAATAAAATGGCCGAACTGGGTACAAGAATCGCGCATATTGACGGTGGTGTTCCCAATATTCAAATAGAGATTCCATCCATAAACGAGTATAATCTTGGGGCTTTGTTCTATTTCTTTGAATTTGCATGTGGAATAAGTGCATATATGATTGACATCAATCCATTTGATCAGCCCGGGGTGGAAGATTACAAGATCAACATGTTTGCTTTGTTGGGCAAACCGGGGTATGAAGCAAAGGCAAGAGAGCTCCGGGGCAGGTTTCAATGAAATTCTTATCTCAGATAGCGTCAGCCTTTTATTCTATTGAAGGAGAGAAAATTAAGGACTTTTGTTTTGTTTTTCCTAACAGAAGGGCCGGCCTCTTTTTTCAGAAGCACCTTGGTGAGATCGCATCAGAACCGCTTTTCTCGCCTGCAATAATAACCATCAACGACCTTTTTACCCAATTGTCGGGCAGTAGCCAGATTGACAGGCTTGAAGCTCTGTATAAGCTTTATGTACTGTTTGTTGAGTTGTCTGGCTCTAAGGAGAGCTTCGACGAATTCATATTTTGGGGTGATGTTATTCTTGCAGACTTTGACGATGTTGACAAATATCTTATTGATGCAGAAAAACTATTTGCAAACGTCAAAGATCTGAAGGATATTGAGAGTGATTACTCTTTTTTGTCCAAAAGGCAGCTTGAGGCAGTACAAACATTCTGGTCAAATTTTCTCCCTGTGGGAGAGAGCGAAAAGAAGATAAAGTTCAGGGCTGTATGGGAAGTGTTATATCCTTTGTATTTAAGGTTCAGGGAGTCACTTGAGAAATCTTCCATGGGTTACGAGGGAATGGTATACAGAATGATTGCCGAGGTTTTTCTTAAAAACGACGAATCGGCAGATCTGCTTTATAATAGCATCGGAGAATTTCGCGGTATTGTATTTGTTGGATTCAATGCACTGAATGAGTGTGAGAAGGTGTTGATGAAAGCATTGAAAAAAAGAGGTGTGGCAGATTTTTACTGGGACTTTGAAGGTGATCTTATTCAGGATGTCAACAATAAAGCATCTCTGTTTATGAGGGAGAATATTGCTCTTTTTCCATCGAGACATAATCTGGACTTCTGCATAAAACATGACAGGGAAATTGAGGTTATTGGAATTCCATCTGCTGTAGGAGAGGCAAAAATGGTTTCAAAAATTGTTGCAGGTGTTGGAGGTGGATTGAATACAGCAGTTGTTTTACCAGATGAATCATTGTTGATGCCTGTTTTATACTCAATTCCGGAGGAAGTAGAGTCTGTCAATGTAACTATGGGGTATCCACTCAGGGCAGGATCAATTGTCTCTCTTATGGAAAGCGTCATGGTGTTGCAAAAGGGTTCTTTCTACTATAAGAGGGTTCTTCCGGTTCTAAGGCACAATTACTTGAAGATGGTTGCCGGAGAGGAAGTGAGGTTGCTTACAGAGAAGATTGTAAAGCAAAATATGGTTTATATTGAGCAGTCTGAATTTGACAAACATCCTTTGTTGAAACTTATATTCAGATATTGTCCGGATATTTCAGGGTACCTTCTGGAAATACTTGAATACCTGAACAACTCTGCGGAACTTACAAAAATTGAGAAGGAGTTTATATATTATTTCTATACGGCAGTTTCAAAGATAAGGGATCTCAGGATTCCGATGAATACCGACACTTATTGCAAAGTTCTACAGGAGTTTGTAAACAGTACTTCAATCCCGTTCAAAGGTGAGCCGCTTGCCGGATTACAGATTATGGGGGTCCTGGAAACAAGAGCTCTGGACTTTGACAATGTTATTATCTGTTCAATGAACGATGGAACATTTCCGTCAAAATCACCTGTCAGCTCCTTTATCCCTTATAATCTAAGAAAAGGGTTTGGATTACCTGATAATGAATTTAAAGATGGAGTTACTGCTTACCATTTTTACAGATTGATTTATAGAGCAAAAAAAATCTTCCTGCTATACGATACCAGAAGCGAAGGTCTTAAAAACGGCGAAAAAAGCCGCTTTATACAACAGCTGAAGTATCACTATCAGGTTCCAATAAATGAGAGCATAACAACATTCACTATCGGTTCAAACAAAAGGGAAGCAGTGGTTATTGAGAAAAACCCTGCTTTGGTACAGAGAATAGGCGAACTATTCTACAAAGGTGGTGAGCGGGGCCTCTCTGCAAGTTCAATTAATACATATCTGGATTGTCCTCTTAAATTTTATTTCCAATATGTAAAAGGAGTGGAGGAGGAGGAGAGTGTTTCTGAAGGTGTTGAGGCAGATACTTTCGGTTCAATTTTTCACAAGGCAATGGAGCTGCTTTATGACGGATTTAAGGGAAAGATTGTTACACGAGAGAATTTGTCAATTCTTATGAAAAACGGTAAAAAAATTGAAGATGCTATAAACGAGGCTTTTTACCAGGTGCTCAGAATGAAAGAGATAAAAGGACATAATTTGCTTATCCATAAGCTTATAACGCGATATGTTCTACAGACTGCAAAGTATGACATTTCCAGGTCACCTTTTGAATACATAAGCTCCGAACAGAGACAATGCTTCGATTTTGTACTAGAAGATGGAACCATTGTTCCTTTGAAGGGATTTATTGACAGAATCGACATAAAAGAGGGAACCAAAAGAATAATTGACTACAAGACTGGAAGGGGAGACCTAAAATTCAGAACGGTACAGGATCTCTTTGATACAACTGCCAGACAACGAAACAAAATTGCCATGCAGATGATTATGTATGCGCTTATGTTATATGACAATGAACCTGTAATAATTGCACCGTACCTTCTCAGAGAGTTGTTTAATGAGGAGACAAGTCTGGAGATGATTGTAGACAAAGAGCTTCTGGAAGAGTATTCCGTTTCGTTAGGCAACACTCTGGTAAAAATATTCGACTCCACAACACCATTTGGACAAACAGATGATCTAATGAAGTGCGGTTATTGTCCATTTTCAGTAATTTGCAGATAAGTATGGGAAATCTTAACATATTTAAGGCATCGGCAGGTTCTGGCAAGACACATAATCTTACCCGGGAATACCTCAGGCTGCTATTCAAAAGCGACAATGCTTACAGACACATACTGGCCGTTACTTTTACAAATAAGGCAACTGATGAGATGAAAAGAAGGGTTCTTGAAGAACTTTATAAAATGTCTGCTTCTGATGCTGTTGCAAAAAAAAGACTGATTACAATACTTCATGATTACTCTTCATTTTCAATAAGTACCATAGACAGGTTCTTTCAACAGACTATGAGGGCATTTGCCAGAGAAATAGGGAAGAACAGCTCTTATAGTGTTGAGCTTGATCAGGACATGGTGTTGGCAGAGGCAATTGACCAGATGATCCTTAACCTTGACAAAGACGAGAGTTCTGAACTTCTTGACTGGCTTACATCATACTCATATGATTCAATTGAGAGCGGAAAATCATGGGACATCAAGAGAGGAATCAAGGAGCTGGCAGAACAAATTTTCAAAGAGGCTTTCAAAATTAAAAACATTGAACTGGGAGACAAACTTGCAGGGAAAAAGGAGCTGGCAGCCTATAAGAAAGAGATAGGAGAAATTATCTCAAAATTTGAGAAAGAACTTATTGGTATTGGCAAGAGGGCACTGATAATCATTGAAAAGAACAATCTTGTTGTAAGTGATTTTAAAGGAGGATCACGTTCACCACTCAACTATTTTTCAAAAATTGCAGCTGGTGCCACATCAACACCTTCAGCTCCATTCAGAGACCTTCTGGATACTCCTGCTAACTGGTATAAAAGCACTCTGTTAAAAACAGATCCTTCTCTATGCCACTCTATAGAAAATGCTTATGATGACGGCCTGAACGAACTTGTTGGGGAAATTGTCAATTTGACGGAGGCATGGAGAGAATACAATTCTGCTAAGGTTACAGATAATAATATCTATTCCCTTGGGATATTGCTTGATATCAATAAGTACATTCAGATATACTCAAAAGAGAATAATGTGGTTATTCTATCGGAAACCACAGAACTCTTAAACAAGATTATCGATGGCAGTGATACTCCATTTATTTATGAAAAGGTAGGCAGCAGAATAGATAATTTTATGCTGGATGAATTCCAGGATACTTCACTAATGCAGTGGCAGAATTTCAAGCCTCTTATACAGAACAGCCTCGCTGCAGGCTATGACAATCTAATTGTAGGAGATGTCAAGCAAAGTATTTACCGATGGAGAGGCTCCGACTGGAACCTTCTGAACAGCGATATATATAATGATTTTGACCCCACCCAGATTAGAGAGAAGCAACTTACAGAAAACTGGAGGTCATCGGAGAATATAGTTAAGTTCAACAACGAATTCTTCACATATGCTGCCGCAATCTGTGACAATATTCTGGGAGAGTCGGAGATATCCACTGCTGATGTATACAATGAGGTTATTCAAACAGTTCCAGCACAGAAGAGCGGTAATGAAGGTCATGTCCAATTGAAATTCATAGAAAATGAAGAGGGAGAAAGTTGGCACGACACGGTACTGAACACGATTGCGCCTTCTCTGGATAAATTACTGGAAAACGGCTACAAGTATAATGACATCGCCTTTCTGGTGAGAAAAAACTCTGAGGGTGTAGAAATAGTAAATTATCTGATTGACAAAGGATATCCTGTCATTTCAGATGAAGCACTTCTGATTGTATCTTCAAAAAGTGTAATGAAGATAGTCACAATTCTCAGGTACTGCAACAATCCAAAAGATCCGATCAATAACTTGATTGCAGATTATGAGAACATTACTCTCTCTAAGGATAACTCTATGGAGCATCTCCCCCTATATGAAATGTGCGAGAAAATTGCATGTGACTGGCTGGGAGATATTGACCGATCCGAATCTGCGTTTGTACAGGGTTTTCTTGATACTGTTCTTGATTACGTTAAAAACAACAGATCTGATCTTGCATCTTTTCTTGAATGGTGGAGCGAGAAGAGCTCTAAGATTTCACTCTCATCTCCTGAGGGACAAGATGCCATTAAGGTTATGACAATTCATAAAGCAAAAGGATTGGGAATGAATGTTGTTATTGTTCCATTTTTTGAGATTCCGCTGGATCATTCATCCCAACACAGAAATATAATCTGGTGTGAGCCCAATGTAGAACCATTCAATAATGTCCCCTTTATACCTATAGTCTATGGAAAGAACCTGCAGGAGACTATATATGCAAAGGATTATCAGAGGGAGAGGCAGAAAGCATTCATAGACAATCTAAATACTGCCTATGTGGCATTTACAAGAGCCAAAAAGGAACTTCTTGTTTTCGCCAAAAGGGCAAAAAAACCGGAAGAACCTAAGTCTGTGTCTGATATTTTATACAGATTTTATATGCAAGGGCTTGATGAAAAACAGGAGCTCAATGTAGGAAACTGGTCATTGGCAGACGCTCCGGATGTAGTAAATGTTAATGAAATTGAACTACCGGGGTTTCGTTCCATACCAATAGGAGAGAGACTAAAACTATCGCTCAACGCGTCTGACTTTTTTGACAAGAGCAGCAAGAGGAACTTCGGTCTTATTATGCACGATGTTCTGTCAAGGGTATTTGTAGAAGAAGACCTGTCTGATTCAATAAAGTCTTCTGTAAGAAAAGGAGAACTTAAAGGAGAAGAGTACACATCTATGTTGTTGCATATGAATTCTATGCTAGAGAGTGTAAGAGACAGACATTGGTTTGATGGTTCATGTAAAGTACTCAATGAACTAGAGATTATCGAACCCGGGGGAAGAATATGCCGTCCGGACAGAGTATTGATGGGTACAGAATCAATTGTAATTGATTTCAAGTTTGGTTCATTAAAATCAGATTCCCACGAGAGACAGGTAGCCAGATATATGAACCTGTTAAGGGGAATGGGAATGGTACCTGTAAAAGGATTTCTTTGGTATCTTGAAGAAAATGAGATTATTGAAGTTGTCTGACCAACTATCTATAATTTTTTCAGATACTCTTCGATTATCTTGAAAGGGGCATCTTTAAGTAAGACAATTTTGTTTTTGTCGAGAAGGTAAATAGCAGGAGTGGGTCTGAGATCGTACAAAGGTCCTTCGGACAATTTCATCTCTTTATCACAACCGTTTATCCATTTTTTATTAAGATTCACAACTTCCTTCATCCATCGCTCATAGTCCACACCTGCGTACATTGTAAGGACTTTTACCGATGCACTCATCTTAGAGAGGATAGCAGAGACCTTCATCTCCTCCATCACCGTTTTGCAGGTAGGGCAATCCGGGTCAAAAAACATTAAAATTGTATAGGCAGAGTTAATTCCATAGAGACTCTTCCTGCTGCCGTCTTCCAGAACAAACTTGAAGTCAATCGCCTTTGTTCCCAGACGGTTTCTGTAGGCCAGGTCAAGCTGGTACTGCATCTGTACCCTCTCTGAATCAGAATATTTACCTGACTTGAGATACTTCTCAAGAATGAAGATATAAAGCTCTTCGTTTCTATATATTGAGTTTGGAGAATAGAATGCAGCTTCAAACATTGCTCTGAAATGAGATGTTATTTTGGGATTTCCATTCAATGCACTGTCAACCAGTTTGCTGACAGAACTGATTGCTGCATCAGGGTTTGCCGATACAAGGTAATCTACATATGCGCTAAAATGAACATTCAGATTCTGAACATTTTGAAGATATGAGGTATCCTGAAAGTTCATCATTTTCCAGAAATGGTCGACAATATATCTGCTCCTCTCTCCAGGTTCCGTAATCATAGCCGGGACATCTATCATTTTAAGTGGTATAAACGTGTTCCCTGTTTTTCCTTTATTATTGTTACATGATGTCATACATGCAATTGCGCACAGAATGAGTATAGTTTTTTTCATTGCGGGAATATTAAATTTTGTCACTTGCAAATTTACAAAACTTGTTAGGATTTTTTTTGTTTATTCTCTATATTTATATGTTTTTAAGAAATTTAGTGATGAATAAATCAAATATTGGTCTTATTGGCCTTGCCGTTATGGGAGAAAACCTGGTACTTAACATGGAGAGCAAAGGCATTAGGGTTTCTGTATATAACCGGACATATGAGGTTACCGAGAAATTTATACAAGGACGGGCAAAAGGTAAAAATATTAAGGGTTATGCCACTTTAATGGAATTGGTTGATTCCCTTGAGTATCCTCGTATGGTTATGATGATGGTAAGAGCAGGAGATGCAGTAGATAAAATAATTGACTCTCTCATACCTCTTCTTTCGCCGGGTGATATAATTATTGATGGAGGAAATTCCAACTTCAACGACAGCTCCCGCAGAGCTGTTTATGTAGAATCGAAGGGGTTTCTATATGTAGGAACGGGGGTATCAGGTGGGGAGGAGGGTGCTCTTAACGGACCATCAATAATGCCCGGGGGGTCAGAAAAGGCATGGCCTTTCATAAAACCTGTCTTTCAAAGTATTGCAGCAAAAGCCGACGATGGGACACCCTGTTGTGAGTGGGTTGGTGGCGGAGGAGCCGGTCACTTTGTCAAAATGGTTCACAATGGAATAGAATATGCAGATATGCAATTGATTACAGAAGCATATTCCGTTATGAAACAAATGGTTCATTTGAGCAACCAAGAGATAGGAGAGAAGTTTTCTGAATGGAACAAAGGTAAATTGCAGAGTTATCTCATAGAAATCAGCTCGCTTATAATGAAATACAAAAATGCCGAAGGAGAATCACTTATAGATAAGATCTCCGATACCGCAGGGCAGAAAGGAACAGGCAAGTGGTCTGTTATCAATGCAATGGACCTGGGTATTCCATTAAACCTCATTGCCTCGGCAGTTTTTGAAAGATCTCTTTCGGCACACAAGGATCTTAGATGCGAGGCCTCAGGAATCTACCACAGAGTACCAGATACTTTTTCCACACCGGACATATCTGAGATTCATGACTCACTTTATGCATCCAAGCTTATCTCTTACGCACAGGGATTCGAACTTATGCAAAAAGCGTCTGAAGAGTACAAATGGAACCTCAACTTTGCTTCAATAGCGAGGATATGGAGGAATGGCTGCATAATCCGCTCAGGATTTCTAAATCATATTGCAGAATCTTATGAAAATTATCCGACCATAAAAAATCTACTGTTGGCACCATACTTCAAGGAGGAGGTGATAAATGCTCTTCCGGCCTGGAAATCTCTTGTTTCAAAAGCTGTTCTTGCAGAGGTATCGGTACCGGCTTTCTCTGCAGCAATCAATTACTTCTACTCATTCACAACTGAGAGGTTGCCGGCAAACCTGCTTCAGGCACAAAGAGATTTTTTTGGTGCCCACACTTTCGAAAGAGTTGATAGACCAAAAGGAGAGTTCTTTCATGAAAACTGGACAGGGGAGGGTGGAGAGACAAGTTCCCGTAACTATAACGTTTAAGCTGATATTGAAAAAATAATGAATAACCTTATAATGGTAATATTCGGTGGCTCAGGCGACCTTACCAGAAGAAAACTTATCCCTGCATTGTACAAACTATATACTGGACAAAGACTGCCTCTGACTTTCAATATACTTGGCGTGGGCAGGACCAGATATGAAGATGACAGTTACAGATTACATCTAAAGAAAAACATTAAGGAATTTATCAACGAAAACGAACTGAACAGTAATTCCGTCGAAAGATTCCTTGCAACTATACACTATATTTCAATTGACCAGTCACAGGAAAAGGAATATGTACTTCTTAGGGAAAAAATTGAACAACTGGGCAATGGCACGGAAAATTACCTGTTTTATCTTGCAACTCCACCTTCATTATACGAAGACATTCCTCTTTTTCTTAAGAGTGCTGGATTAGATAAAGGCAGGATTGTCGTTGAAAAACCATTCGGATACGATCTGAAATCGGCTGTCAGGATGAACAAAATTTTTAAAGGCGTTTTTTCAGAAGAACAGATATTCCGTATCGACCATTTTCTTGGCAAAGAGACCGTCCAGAACATACTTGCACTCAGGTTTGCAAATGGAATTTTTGAACCATTGTGGAACAGAAATTACATCGATCGTGTGGAAATAACAGCTGTGGAAAATTTTGGAATAGAAAACAGAGGTGGCTTTTATGACAGCACCGGTGCATTGAGGGATATGGTTCAAAATCATCTTATCCAGCTTCTTGCATTGGTTGCAATGGAACCACCTGTTGCCTTTAATGAGAAAGAGTTCAGAGATGAGGTGGTAAAGGTATACAGGTCACTCAAGCCTATGAACAATCAGGAGATTGCCAAAAGCGTGATTCGTGGCCAATATGTGGGTGTGGACAAAACAATCAAAGGTTACAGAGAAGAGAATAGTGTTGCTGCCGGATCACACACCGAAACATTTCTTGCAATGAAAATCTTTCTCGCCAACTGGAGATGGGAAGGAGTTCCTTTTTACATACGAACAGGAAAACAGATGCCGACCAAAGTATCGGAAATAATAATCCATTTCAAGAGTACACCCCACAGACTTTTCAGCAGCAGAGAAGAGTGTCCCGAGCAGAACCAGCTGATAATAAGAATTCAGCCAAATGAAGGTTGTGTACTTAAATTCGACATGAAGGTCCCTGGAGGCGGGTTCGATGTCAAACAAGTGCCAATGGAGTTTACATTTGATAAATTAGGCGGAGTGCCAATGGATGATGCATATTCCAGATTGCTTGAAGATTGCATTAGCGGGGAGAGCACATTGTTTACACGAAGTGATGCTGTAGAAGAGAGTTGGAGATTTTTTGACCCTGTTTTGAAGTACTGGAGTGATAATACAAATTTTCCATTGTATGGATATCCTGCCGGAACATGGGGCCCACTTGAAAGCGAAACAATCATTGACGGGGGTAAAAAATGGACAAATCCGTGTAAAAATCTGACAAATACAGACTTATATTGTGAACTTTAATTTTATAAGAAAATGATATGAAAGAGGCAGTTCACTTAACAGAATGTCTTATACAAAACATTACTGATAAATTTTCTCTTGACATTAGCCCGGAATCCAGATTTTATCTGGCAATCTCGGGAGGTTCCAGTCCCGAAAATCTTTTTCGTTTATGGAGTGGTGAATTCAAGGAAGAAATACCTTGGATAAAAATCGAATTGTTCTGGGTAGACGAAAGATGTGTCTCTCCTTTTGATAATGAGAGCAATTATGGGCAAGCAAAGAAGCTGCTGCTCGATTTTGTGTCAATCCCGGAGAACCAGATTCACCGTATACACGGAGAAGAAGATCCGGTTTCAGAAGCTGAAAGTTATTCAAGGCTGGTAATGAGTATTTTGCCATCTAGAGATGGCGTACCGATATTTGATTTCATTGTTTTAGGTGTTGGAGAAGATGGGCATACATCATCAATATTTCCCGGACAGAATCATCTGTATGACTCTAAACATCCATATTCAAAATCAGTTAATCCAAATAACGGCCTAAATCGCGTGGCTATGACCGGACTACCTATAACAAGTGCCGGAATGACAGTATTTTATCTTTCAGGAAAAAATAAAGCAGGCATTATGAAGACGATTTCTAAATGCGAAAACGATACTGAATACCCAGCCGGCTACATGCTAAAACACGCAAAAAACAGTAAAATATTCTGGGACAAGTAATATTGCCTAATGCCTAATGCCCATTGCCTAATGCCTAATGCCTATTGCCTAAAAAACACCCTCACATAGTCAATGTCGTGGAACTGTGGAAAAACAGTAGTAGAATCAGGATCACCCGGCCAGCTGCCTCCTATGGCAGTGTTCAGTATCAGATAGTGGTCATTGTGAGGAACACCTTCTGTTGCGGTATGTATCAATTTACCGTCGAGATACCATCTTATTGCATCTGCTTCCCACTCAAGAACATAAATATGATAGTCGTCGACATATGATACATCTCCCCTGATTGTTGCTGATGATGTTTTCTTTACGCCTTGAAAAGAGTAGTAATGAAAGGTGGCGTACATAACCATTGGTTCATGACCCAGGAATTCCATAATGTCAATTTCGCTGTACCATGGTCTGTATTCCGGAATGGAACTCTCTCGCCCATTGGCAACAGCTTCACTCATTACATATTCCATCTGCCAGTCCCTGTTTTGAGGATAAAGCCAGTATGCAGGCCACATTCCTTTACCAACCGGAAGCTTTCCTCTTATTTCAATTCTCCCGTATGTTATTGCCAGCTTGTCCTTTGTGTCAAGGCGTCCGCTGGTAAAATGTTTGTTCCCAAAATCTCTAACTCGGCTCCTTATTCGCAGGCACCCGTTTTCCAGATATACATCATCCGGAACATAGTACTGGAGCTCGTTATGTTTACTGGTTTCACGGGTAAGTACGTTCCATTTGGTAAGATCCAGAACTTTCCCATTGAACTCATCGTTCCATACCATTTTCCATTCTTTCTTGCCGCTCTCTGTAGATTTCTGGCTGTAAGTAAAAGAAGAAGAAATAATTAGCAAAAAAACAAGTGCAAGCAAAGATTTTAAATTTCTCATGATGCAAAATATTTAAATTTGTACAGACAAATATATGATTTTTTAAATTACTATATTTGTAACGAGCATTTATACCAACCAGAATGAATTTTTATAGCATACTTTTGTTAGTAATCTCTTTATTGACATTTATTCTGTTGATCTTTACCTACAAGCAAAGGAAAACTGAAGGGACACTTTATTTCTTTCTGATGCTCATGTCCATTGCCTTTTTCTCATTTTGTTATGCATTTGAAATAAACAGTGTTGGGATTGACAATAAAATGCTTTGGCTGAGAATTGGCTATACAGGGTTGTCTACCATCTCTCTCTTCTATATGCTGTTTATAATAAGTTTTGCAGGAAAGAGAGCATGGTTATCGGGAAATATGCTGATATTTCTCTTTTCCTTACCAGCGTTGGTGCTTTTTTTCAATTATACAAATGACTGGCATCATCTCTTTTATACAAGCATTTCTATTAAGGAGACAGGGCCATTTTCAATTCTTATCCTCAAGAGGGGATTCCTTTACTGGTTGATTATTCTATATTCATATGTTTTCAATCTAGTTGCAACATTCCTTTTACTGCAGATTATTTTCACAAAGAGGGGTGTATTCAGGTCACAATCACTGTTGATGCTGTCTGCCTCTCTACCTCCATGGATAATAAACTTATTATATGTGCTCAGACATAGTCCTCAAGGCATTGACCTGAGTGCTTTCGGGTTTTTCTTTACTGCAATAGTCATGTCAATAGGTCTTTTTCAGTTTCATCTTTTAGGTTTTTTGCCAATTGCGTTGGACAATGTATTCAAGAGCATGCATGATGGTGTTATACTTATAGACAAGAAAAATCATATAATAAATTTCAATGATGCTGCAAAAAAGATATTTGTCCGCTTAACGGGTAAAGTCATTGGAAAGGACGTAAAAGAGGTGTTTCATGAATATGAAAATCTTATTGGCAGAATTGAATCAGACAACATAGATGTCTTTAATTTTTCTATGGGGAATGGAGATGATATAACCTATCTTAAAGCAAAAATCCTACCTGTAAAAGACAAACGTGAGATAAAGATTGGTAGCATTATAATGTTATACGACATAACAGTACAGACACTCGCCGAGAACGAACTCAAGCAGACAAATGCTACTAAAGACAAGCTATTCTCAATTATTGCACATGACCTTAGAGGGCCGTTTGGCAGCATTATTGGACTTCTTGATATTTTAAACGATCAGATAAGAGATTTTGACAAGGACGAGATAAGCAAAATGGTAGAAATAATTGGCAACCAAGCTCACAATACATACAGGCTGGTAGAGAATCTGCTTTTTTGGTCAAGAAGTCAGGTGGGGCAGATAAGTTTCTATCCCGAATCTGTCTATCTCAAGAACATAATCAGTGAAGTTACCGAAGTTCTTTTATCTTCTGCCGCCTTAAAGAATGTTACTATTAAAACCGATATCGGACAAGGAATCGCGGTTAATGCAGATAAGGAGATGTTAAAGATTATTATTAGAAATATAGTCAGCAATGCCATTAAGTATTCAAATATTGGGGGATATATATTGATTTCTGCAACACTGAAAAAAGAAATGGCAGAAATATCAGTAATGGACAATGGAATTGGCATGGCTCCCGATATTATGTCCGGTCTGTTTCACCTGACGGCGCAGAAATCTACAGCCGGTACTTCAAATGAAGAGGGAACCAGACTAGGCCTGATAATATGCAAGGAATTTGTAGAGAAGCAGGGTGGCACTATCTGGGTTGAGAGTGAGCAGAGCAGAGGAAGTATAATTCATTTTACACTGCCTGTATCTTGATATTCTTTTGCAGGGCCAGTTTCATTGCATCATACCCTAGCTTGTAAATCTCATCTACCTTCCGGAAGTCATACAAACGGTACTGCATCGCTTGTTCTACTTCTATAAGTATGTCACACATTTTTTTATCCTCAACGGTATTAGCTCGGAACATCATATGGTAAGATCGTTCTGCAACTCCGACAATTGTTTTGGAATATTTTTGTGAGATAAGAGGACTTACATTTATTCCAATAACCATCTCACAGCTTTCTCTTATAACAGAAACGGGAAAATTTCTGAAGATGCCCCCATCAACATAATGTACCCCATCAATCTCTATCGGATTGAAGAAAACAGGAACACATGCAGATGCCATGACTTTTTTGCATAATTCTCCGGTTGAGAAAACTACACTTTTCCCATGGTCAAAATCTGTAGCTACAACATAGAGTGGTATTTTAAGATCTTCAAATGTATCTGCATTTATGTTGTCTTTGAGAAACCTGACAAAATCGGAAGTTCCAAAGAGGCCCCTTTTTGGTATAGTCAACTCTACGAAACTGTTAAAATACTTGGCTTTAAATATTTTACGAATATCATCAGGAGATTGTCCAGAAGAATATAATGCACCAACAATAGCACCGGCACTGGTACCGGAGATAACATCTGGCTTGAGTCCAAATTCTTCCATAGCCATAAGTGCACCAGCATGAGCAAAACCCTTAACACCACCTCCTGAGAGAGTAAGTCCGAGCTTATGTACCTTATTCATTACAGGTGTGGTGTTACTTAACGGCATCGAGAATCTCTCCTGCTACATGAGCGTCAACTGACCTGTTTTCTCCTAAGTGAAGATTTCTTTCAGTGAACCTCTTTTTAATTTCATCTATAGTTTCCTGTCCTACACCATTTTCATGTAATCTGGTTTTCAAACCAAGGGAACGGAAAAACTCTTCTGTCCTGTCAATGATCATTCTTATGGCAACCTCTCTGTCAGAATGTTCTATTCCCCAGACTCTTTTCCCGTATTGTAAAATCTTGTCCCCTTTTTCACCCCTTAGTATCCACATTGTGCCTGGAAGTACTATAGTAAGACTGTGGCCATGTGTTATTCCGTTAAGTGCCGTAAGTTCGTGACCTATCATATGTGTGGCCCAATCCTGAGAAACGCCTAAAGCAATGAATCCGTTGAGACCCATTGTAGCAGATAACATAAATGTGGCCATTGATTCATAGTCGTGCTGGTTTTCTTTTATTTTTGGCGCCACTTCTATGATTGTCTGAAGTATTCCCTCTGCCCATCTGTCCATAAGCGGAGACTGACCTGTAGTTGTAAGGTATTGCTCAATTACATGGACAAAGGTATCGGCCAGACCACACGCCACCTGATATGGAGGAAGAGAAAATGTAGTTTCCGGATCTAGTACCGAAAATACCGGATAGTTAGAGAAAAAGGAGAACTTCTCCTTTGTAGCTTTGTTTGAGATAACTGCTCCTCTGTTCATTTCTGAGCCAGTAGCCGGTAATGTAATGACAGCTGCCATTGGAAGGGCCGATTTATAAAGCGATGGTTTTCTGACAAGATCCCATGCGTCACCGTCAAAGAGGGCTCCAGCAGCAATTAGTTTTGATCCATCTACAACAGACCCTCCTCCAACTGCAAGCACAAAGTCGCAACTCTCCTGTTTTGCAAGTGCAATAGCCGCTCTCAGGGTTTCTATGGTAGGATTTGGCTCAATCCCCCAGAATTCTATGGTATGGTGATCTTTCAATGCTTCTATAACCTGATTATATACACCATTCTTTTGGACACTTCCTCCTCCGAATGTAAGCAGTACTTTACTGTCTAGAGGTACTTCTGTTGTAAGTGAAGCTATCGATCCTTTACCAAAAATTAGTTTTGTGGTATTTTGAAAAATAAAATTATTCATTTCAGTTGAATTTAAGCTAATATAAGAATAAAAAAAATACCTCCTCAATTAATGTGAATTGCAGAAGATATTATTTTGTATTTGTGGTCCCGGTGGGGATCGAACCCACGACCCCAACATTAAGAGTGTCGTGCTCTACCAACTGAGCTACAGAACCTGGTTAAAACGGCTGCAAAGGTAATAATTATTGCTAAAGTTCTTATGTATTGTTTGATTTGACCGAAAATGGCAACAAGGGTTTGGTTTAATAAGATAATTATTGTAATTTTAATAAAAGGAGAATTTGGGGTTTCGCTAATCAACATCCCATGCTTAAATACAGAGATTGAGTTCCCGATACATTCAATCTGTCTGTTTGATATTAACTTTTCTAATAACAATACTGTCAGTAAATTATAAAATTGCATAACCTTGTTCAACCAATGATTAACAATACAAACGGAACTGAAACAACTACAATTATCCAGAAAAGATTAAAAAGTGGATTCAATTATCTCTTTTTGAAAAAGGGCTTTTCATACGAATTTTCAAATGAAACAGGGAACCTTCTAATTTTTGTCCATACTGGAAAACTGCGTATTTTGATTGGAAAATACAAGGAGTATTTTTTCGGTGACAGGGAGATGTTTTTAGTAAAAAATTCCGGATATCAATTTGATACGCTTCAGAACACAAAGCTGGTTCTTTTGAATCTGGATAACCACTGGGTATCTTTTTATGAAAACCTAAGGAGAGATGCCTCCCGAGTAAAGGATAAGTATATTTTTTCTGTATCATCACTTGTAATTCAGCCAAAACTTGAGGTTTTCCTCGATTCTGTCATACAGTGCATGACAAACAACAAAGGGTGTTCAAGGAACTATCAATATGTAAAACAGAGAGAACTTGAGATACTGCTCAGGAAATGCTATGGAAAGAAGGTTCTGGTTAACTTCTTCTCAAGGTTAAGTGGAGAGGTTCACGATTTTTACCAGTTTATTTTTGATAATTATCATAAATACAGGGGAGTAGAGGAGCTTATTACTGTCTCAGGTCTATCTCCCAGCACATTCAACAGAAAGTTCAGAGAGTTATTTGGAGAATCACCTTATCAATGGATACTAGGCAGGCGATCAGAAATAATCTACAAGAAGCTAATTATTAATAATTGCCCCATAGTCAAGATTATGAAAGACTACGATTTTACAGATGCGTCGCACTTCAATCGCTTCTGCAGGACTATGTATGGTTATTCTCCTACAGAACTAAGAAAGATTTTCAAGGAAAACCCGGAAAAGCTATCTGTTTTTTAACAGGTCGCGGATCTCCCTTAACAAAGTAATATCTTCGGGAGTAGGAGGAGGCGTTGCAGGAGCAGCTGGAACTTCCTCTTTTTTGCTGTTGAACCTGTTCATGAATTTGATCATCATGAATATTGCAAATGCAATAATGATAAAATCAAAGGTGACTTGAATAAAGTTTCCGTAATTTATTGAAACAGATTCTTTCAGTGTGATTTTGAGGTCGGTGAAATTAACCCCTCCTATCAGAAGACCAAGAGGAGGCATAATTACATCTGAGACAAATGACGAGACGATTTTTCCGAAGGCACCACCGATAATAATACCGACTGCCATATCCATTACATTGCCGCGCATTGCAAACTGCTTGAATTCACCAATTATTTTCATTGTAAATGTTTTATTGACCAAATATAGCAAAAAAGCTTAATTTTACCACAAATTTTGGATGTTATGGAATGGATGAAGACACTCTTTTTAAGTGAGGGAATAGCTCAGTCAATTATTATTCTGGCCTCAGTAATTACAATAGGTTTTCTTCTGGCCAAAGTGAAAATCGCTAAAATCTCGTTTGGCGCAACCTGGATACTTTTTGCCGGTATCGCGTTCAGCCACTTCGGAATCTCCATTAATTCTCACATACTTCACTTTGTAAAGGAGTTCGGGCTTATATTGTTTGTGTATTCTGTTGGCCTTCAGGTTGGACCTGGGTTCTTTGCATCCTTGAAGAAGGGCGGTTTAAAGCTCAACCTGTTAGCCTCAGCTATTGTATTACTTGGTGTTCTCACAACTCTTGTAATATATTTAATAACCGGTCTGCCAATATCTACAATGGTAGGTATTCTGTCCGGAGCAATAACCAATACACCCGGACTTGGAGCAGCTCAGCAAACTTATCTCGATATAAACGGAGTGAATGATCCAAGCATTGCTTTAGGTTATGCTCTTGCGTATCCACTTGGTGTTGTAGGAATAATTACTTCAATGATTCTTGTGAAATCAATTTTCAGGATTAATCTGGAGAAGGAAAATCAAAGAATAAAAGAGTTGGAAAAAGACAATCCTAATGAAACTATCAGACTGTCAGTCCTTATAACAAACTTCTCGCTTTTCGGAAAGACTATAATGGGATTGAAGCAAATGATAGATAAAAATTTTGTAATATCCAGAGTTTGTGATGACAAGGGCATTGTCCTTATTGCAAATGCCGATATTGCTCTTCAGCCGGGTTACAAAATTCTGATTATTGCACAAAAGAGAGATATCGAATCTCTTCTCTCTTTTTTTGGAACCGAGATTGAAATGAATGAGGAGGAGTGGGGCATTAAGGATTCCAATTTTGTACCAAGAAGGGTATTGGTAACTCAAAATAATGTTAATGGAAGGAGCCTTTCTGACCTTAAACTGGGTAAGGCCTTTGGTATAACTGTAACAAGAATAAACAGAGCCGGGGTTGATCTGCTTGCCACTCCTAATCTGCAGCTGCAGATTGGAGACAGACTAACAATTGTAGGAACACAGACAGGAATAGATGCCGCAGCCAATCTGCTGGGAAACTCAATGAAAAGATTGAGGGAACCCAATCTCATTGCTATTTTCCTGGGAATTGCTCTTGGAATTTTCTTAGGGAGCATACCTATATTCTTTCCTGGTATTCCTCAGCCTGTAAAACTGGGACTTGCAGGAGGTCCGCTTATAGTGGCTATCCTTATAAGTAGGTTCGGGCCAAAATACAAGTTGGTCACATATACAACCATGAGTGCTAATCTTATGTTGAGGGAGATTGGAATATCTCTTTTTCTTGCATGTGTAGGTCTTGATTCAGGCAGCAGATTTGTAGACACTATAGTAAATGGTGGGGGTGCAATCTGGATACTTTACGGGGCCGTTATAACAGTGCTCCCGCTTATGATTGTCGCAACAGCCGGAAGGGTATGGTTCAAACTTAACTATTATACTCTGACCGGATTGATGGCTGGCAGCACTACGGATCCCCCTGCACTGGCATATTCAAATGCGACAGCAGGTAACGATCTTCCCGCTGTAAGTTACGCGACAGTTTACCCTCTCACGATGTTCCTGAGGGTGTTAATGGCTCAGCTTATGATACTATTCTTCTAGTTTTTTAATGTAAGGATAATTGTCCCTTTTGCTCCCTTTTCAATTGTCAGCTTTGTTATGGAGTTATCCTGTGCTTTTTTATTTAGAATTTCTATAACAAGATCCTCTTTGGCGGTTGCTTTATTCAAAAGAGTAATGTTATAGCGTATTGCCTTTACTTTTGCATTCTCTGCAAATTCCCAGTCTGTAACCACATCTGTGTAATATGCCTTTCCCCATATATCTCTTTTCATTACCCTCTCCGTTAAAGGAATTGTTAGTGAAGATCCAAACTCAACCTCTCTTGCGACTTGAATATTGATGGTTTTAATCATATCCTTCATTATGTTTGTGCCTTTAAGAGATTCTTTTGATGGGTAGTCAAATTTTTCATACAACTCAACGGCAGTTGCCCCAAGTGATATGTCATCAATTGAATTATCTGTGATATTGCCGATTGCCCGTTTTAGCTCTGTGTTAAGGTCAAAGAAGTCAGACTCAAGGAATTCCGGCTGAGATTCATTTACAATAATCTGATAGGAATCTTTACTGTTTACTGGTTTTCCTTTCGTGTCAATCAGATAATATCTTCCTCTTTCAGACACAAAGCATTTTCCACTAAAAAAACCTGTGACATAGTCAAAGTTAAAGCCGGTAAGAGCTTCATCATTAATATTTATTAGAGATGATTTACCGTTTTCATTTGCAAAAAACTGCTGTCCCTCTGCATATTGAATGCCCTGATACTTGGCTCTGATTATTATCTCCCCTTTTTTGTCAATTATTCCATATCCGTTTCCATCATAAAATATTGCATGATTTCCATTAAATGGCTTAACTGATAGAAATTTAGAGTCAGGTTTTATTACCTTCTCACCTTTAACGTTCATGAATCCCCATACTTTTAATGAAGGATCATCTGTAAAACCAATAAGACCTTCATTTACAGTTTCGTGCACGCCCAAGACAGCGTCATCCACCTTCAAAACAGTTTTACCGCTTTTATCAATTATTGATCTTTCCGGATTTGACAGATTATCTCCCTTTGGGCCATATACAAGAGCATATCCCTCTTTGAAAGGGTATGCTTGCGAATATTCGGGTTTTATAACAACATTTCCCTTGATGTCAATATATCCGTATTTTGAATTTGCATCAACAATCCTTGCCATCCCTTCAGAAAAATTTGTTGCTGAAATTATTGGAATTCCATTGAATTCAGTTAAAGAAAATGCCTCTGAGCCATCTTTCCTGATAAACGTTACAGGAGAATCTTTTTTGACTACCGGAGCTACTTCTTCTAAAAAAAGACCCGCCTGCAGATATTGTCCTGTAATAAGTTTAGGTTGCTTGATGCTTGAATAATACTCATAAAGACCATTTTTATTCTTCACTAAGAAAAGACCATTTACTGCAATGGAAGGTTTTTCTGTAAATTCATTGCTGAACAGTACTTTGCCGCCAGTACCAATTAGACCCCATCTGCCATCTTTGGTTTCCTGAAAAGGAAGGTGGGAAATCCCTTTTTCTTTAATGTCCCCGCAAGAGGAGATAACAACACTCAAAAATATGAGTGCAATCACAGAAACTGAGTTTTTCATAGAACTATATTTTAGGTTGATCAAATATATAAAAATTGATGCAAAAAACAAAAAGTGTTGAATGTTACATACATCTGTATTTTCACTCAAATAATTGTTGGATTGTTGATGAAGTTAACTAATTTTAGGGCCAGTAAAATATTTAACGCATTATAATATTTATGTCTATAAAAGTTCTGATTGCAGATGACAATCAGTTATTCAGGGAGATACTGGCGAAACTTTTCAAACACGCAAACGAAATCGAGATTGTTGCTCAAGCAGAAAATGGACTTGAAGTATTGGATAAGGTAGGGCAATACCAACCTGATATAGTATTAATGGATATTGCAATGCCTCATCTGAATGGCATCGATACATCAATTGCCTTAGTTAAACAGTTCCCCGGAATTAAAATAATTGCGTTAACAGCATATGACGATAAAACCAACATAAAAGGCATGCTTGGAGCTGGAGTCAGGGGATACCTGCTTAAGAGTTGCAAATATGATCAGTTGGTGGACGCAATAATCCAGGTCAATAACGAAAAAAAATATATAAGCCCGGAAGTTGCAGAGATCATCATTCAGGATTATCTGGGACAGGACTCTACGGATAAAATCAGGCATCCAAAGCTTACCGAGAGGGAATCCGAAGTTCTGACCTTACTCGCTGAGGGGAAAACAATCAGGGAGATTTCAGAGTTACTTTTCATTAGTGTTAAAACGGTAGGTAGCCACAAAGAAAATATTTTTGAAAAACTGGAATTTGAGAATATGACTCAGCTGATTAAATTTGCTCTTAAAAACGGTATAGTCTCCTTATAAATTGATACTTATGAAAAAGTTGTGTTTTTACGGACTTATTTTATTATCGTTTTTTCTGTCTACTAAGGGGATTATTTCTGCTCAAGTTAAAAATATTGTTGAGATGCCTATAGTGTTTTCCATCCCGGCAGTTGCTCTTGTTGACTTTGCCGGATCGGATAAACGCATCACTTTTATTCCGGGGAAAGGAGCAGAACAGATTATCACCCCCTCAACACTTGATAAAACCTGGATCAACTATTCTTCTATTGTAGATGGTAAATATACAAACAGTATCTCTGTTCAGATAACTTCAGGGAATTTACCAGCTGATATCAGGATAAAACTGGAGATAGGTGAAGACGCCGGTGCAGGAGCAGGGACAATGGGGAAATCAACAGGAATTACCGCCCTTTCAATGTACCCGCGAGAGATTATCACTGGTATTGGCAGTTGTTATACAGGAAGAGGAACAAAAAAGGGTCATCAGTTAACCTATTCATGGGAGTGGTTGCCCCCTTATGATTTTGACCGCTCATCCATTGATAGTCTTGAAATATCGGTAACGTATACTTTAACCGCTTCCAGATAAATGCCGGATTGCTGACAGAAGTCAGCAATTATGAACTGAAAAATCAGTCATTCACACTCAAGTTTCAGTAAAAATCCATATGTATAGAGAACTTTTTTCCTTTACATTTGAAAATGGATTTTTTATTATGAGTAAATCAAATTTTACGATATTATTGATATTGATCTCTGTTTTATCGCCCTGTCATGCAGTTTCGCAAACTACAGCGGGTGCACAGATTACCCTTCAAATACAGGATTACTGTCTGATGGATACAAATGGCGCCCCAGTCAATTTGTCGTTGACCTCATCAGTTGCCGGTGCACCAATATCTACGGTATCGAATTCGGATATGTTTGTCAGGGTGTCATCTGTAACACCGGGTGGCACTTATCGTAAGATTACTGCCCGCCTAACCAGCGGAACGGTCCCTTCAGGAACCAGACTGACACTAGAAGCGGCATTGAGTACCAATACAAATGGAGCAGGGCGTTGCGGAGTTGCTTCTCCTTTAATGATTCTAAGCGCAATAGATCAGACACTTATACATGGCATAGGTAGCTATTACACAGGTACCGGAATCACTGATGGATATAAGCTGACATATACCTGGGGGCCATACAACCCGACAACGGATTATCATCTTTTAAATGCCACAGTTGTACCAGCCACACTTACCATCATGTTGACAATATCAGCACCCGATGGAAACAACATCTAGGCAAATTCCTTACTCAAAATCAGTATTTGAGATGTTATTTTCAGGAAAAGGCTGATGTTTCACAGGTTTCTTTCAGGCTATATTTGAACTTGAATAAATAAATATCCTAATTTCATGAAAAACGCACTACTACTTTTAGGTATCACTTTAATAGTGACTCTTTCTGGTCCTAAAGTCATGGGTCAGACTGCAACGAATAATCTCTCTCTGGGTATGCCGGAGGTATTGTTGGTGAAAAGCAACGCATCATCAATCAATCTTACATTATCGCCCCAGGAGGCAGGTCTTGCCGTTCAGCCTAGTCTCTCAGATTCTACAGCAAGAGTACTTATATCGTCTGTGGTTTCAGGTGAACAGACCAGAACTCTAACTGCATCGGTTACCAGTGGATCCGTACCCGCCGGAACCTACCTGAAACTTGTCGCTTTGAGTCCTAACGCCTCATTTGTCGGAACTGCCGGAACATTGGGTGCCCAGGTAGAACTTGGAGCGGTTGCCCAAACCATAGTCAGTGCCATTGGTACCTGCTATTCTGGTACAGCAGCTGATGACGGATATGGATTAAAATATACATTTGGTATTCCTGCTGCATCAGGAACATATGGATCCATCAGGGCCACAGCCGGTGCAGCAGTAACAGTAACACTTACACTTTCAGCAGGAAGCTAATAATAAATAAAATGAAAATTTGCAGAATATTACTATTTCTTTCACTTTTTAGTTTTTTATCCCTTCGTTCCAATGCCTCTGTAGAAGTACTAGGCAGTTTGAAGCATGTTCATAATGGTAAACCCGGAGATGTGATAAGGGGTGAGATCAAGATACAGAACAACGATGATACCGATCAGGAGGTAAAGATATATCAGACCGATTTATTATATAATCTTCAGGAAAATACATTTTATGATGAACCGGGTAGTCATAAACGCTCAAATGCGCCATGGATTCAGTTCAGTCCTAAAACGTTGATTTTAAAAGCTAAAGAGGTGAGGGTCATTCAATACGAGATTAAATTGCCTCAAACAGATACTCTTAAGGGAACATTTTGGAGTGTTCTCATGGTGGAAGGAGTGGTTCCGATTGATCCAAACCAAAAAGGTGCTCTCAGTATCAGAACGGTGACTCGTTATGCAATTCAGGTCATAAATGAATTTGCAGATAAAGGGAAAGGACTGTTGAAATTTATGGAGCCTACATTAATAACCGAAGGTAATAAGCTATTTCTGGCTGTAGATCTTGTAAACAATGGAGAACATTATATCGCTCCGGAGGTTTCAATTGAGGTTTTCGATGAAACAGGTACATCCATAAAAGTACTGACAGCATCCAAAAAAGGACTTTATCCAACCACATCAACGCGATTCAATCTGGATCTAGAGGGACTCCCATCGAAAAAGAACTACCAACTGATGATTGTAGCGGCCGGTCAGAATAATGATGTTTTCGGACTAGAATATACACTCTTCTTTTAGAACATGAATGTTTAAAGTTGTAACGACTTTATTTCTTTTCTCGCTTTTAATCAAATCACCACAACCTGGCCCTGGTGACCTGGAGGTCAGGTTGATTAATGACAAAAGGAAAGAAATGGCTGCCGGGTTTACATCGAATGTCCTCATTATGCTGTTAAATAATACAGACACTATTAAGGAGGTCAATTTAAAACTAAACACATCAAGTTATAACTGGAAAAAAATTGAGAATGATTCGACTATTCAGATTCAAAAAAGAAGTAGCTTAAATAAGATCATTAGCATATACATCCCGGAAAATACTAGAGCAGGGGACTATTCCATTGAACTTATGGCATTCGACGCTAATGGTAACCGCTTTGGTAACGTCAGTATTCCCATCTATGTCAAGCCGAGGTATGAAATAATCGTAGAAAAACAAAAAGCTCCAACCTATTTATTTTCTGATGACAGTCTTGGAGTCGTATTCCGGATACGCAATTTGTCGAATATCGACGTTATGGTAACTTCTTCAATAATTAATGGAAGAATAATTGAGAACCGGAATTTCAAGATTCCAATGGATTCATCAATTCTAACTAAAGTTTCTGTGTCTGTGCCAAAAAATCTCAGCTACTATACTAAACAAAACATCTCTTTATCGGCTTCTGTCAATGATAAGCCGGAAGTAGAGAGTTCTGCCTCCTACCTGTTTGACATCATACCTTCAGGTAAGGTGAAATTCGATGGATATAACCGATTTCCGGTTAAGGTTACCGCAATATTTGCTACTAATAACCGTATGGAAAAGAGAGATTATGGAATAATGCTTGATATAGTGGGCAGTGGACAGATAAGTGAGAAAAAAAACCGAAGACTTGAATTTCATCTTCGAGGCCCTGACCGTGGTGGAAATCCAACTCTGGGCTTAAATGATGAATATTATCTTAATTATAGCTCGTCCAGTACAAGAATTTCAATTGGAGACAATAATTATCGTTTGAGTGATCTGACAGAATCTTCAAGAAGTGGCAGAGGGATAGAACTCCAGCAAAGTTTTGGTAAATTCTCGGTAGGATCGTTCTTCCACTTTCCAAGATACTATCCGGGAATCAAACATATCTTAGCCATTTACACAGATTACAAAATCAATCAGAAAATGAGATTTTCTGCTGGTTATCTAAATAAATCCAATTCAAAAAATGAGATTTCCAACCTGTTATCCATATCAGGAATCATTAATCCGTTTTCCTGGGGAAATACAGAATTCGAACTGGCTATGGGGCAAAAGCCAGGTCAAATGACCAAAGCATACAAGTTCTCCGTAAATATAAACAAATCAATATTTGCATCACATTTTAATATCACTAAGGCAGATCCGGGTTTTTCCGGTTATGTATCAAACTCTAGCTATCTCTCATCCGGAATAACTGCAAATCTGAAAAAAAAGATGAGCATATCCTTGAACTACGATATAAATCGGTCAAATCTGAATCTGGATACCATATACTCGAACGCCCCTTACAGTAAAAACATCAACCTGATGACAAACTACAGGATGAGCGCGAATAATACGGTCGGATTTGGAGCATATATAATTACAATGGAAGACCGTAGTCCAAATCCTCTCTTCAATTACAAAAAATACAATGGAAGATTATCTTTTCAGAGTAAATTCAGGAGGATCAGTATTAATTTTCAGGCAGAACTGGGTAAAATCATAAATAATCTTGGGGTTAAAAATGGAGATTTGACTGATTTTTACAATGGTAGCTTTTTTTTGCGGTATAGGTTCAACGAATCTGTATCGGCAACCGGGTTTCTGAATTATCAAGGTGGTCAACAATATCTTATCACCGGTACACAACGGTTCTATTATGGTGGAACACTAAATGCAAGCTTCAGGAAAAAAACTCAGATTTCGTTTGATTACAGGAATAACTATGAGATGAAAGAGTATTATCGTGACAGAAGTCTATTGTCATTACAGATACATCAGAAAATTAATTCTAATCATGAATTTGAACTGGGAGCAAATTACAATTTGTTAAAGAATTCATTGAATAAAAAGGAGCTTAGTATGCAAATCCGATACACATATACCATTAATATTCCCTTGTCAAAGAAAAAAGATGTAGGGAGTCTTACCGGTAAAGTCATAAATATGGGTGTCGGACAAGTTAATGGCGTAATATTCAACCTCAATGGTGATATTACGATGACGGACAAGAACGGGAATTTTGAATTTCCGATGGTGAAAGTGGGAACCTATATACTGGCAATGGATGAATCGAGTACCGGACTAAATGCCATTGCATGTGTACCCGGCCCCTACATGATAAAGATAGAACCCGGAAGGGAGACACAGTTTGAGATATCATTGACGCGAGCAGCACGAATCAAGGGACGTCTGGTTATAAAGGAAGATGAAAAGAGTGGTAAGAAAGGATTCTTTCCTATTAAGGAGGAGATTGAAAATTTAATAGTAGAAGCATCGAATGGAACGGAAACATTCAGAACATTAACCTTTAGGGACGGTACATTCAATTTTGATGACCTCAGACCCGGAAGTTGGCACATTAAAATTTATCCGAATGGTATTCCACAAGGATATATACTAGACAAAGACCAGTTTACTCTCGTTCTGACTCTTGGAAAGGAGGAAAATCTCGATGTGATTATTTTTAAAAAAGCCAGGGAAATAAAGCTCCAGCATACGTTTTAAATCTATTTAATCTAAAATGAAAATAATAAGTAATTTATCCATGTCAATTGTTTTATCGCTAATATTTACAGTGGGTATGGCTCAAAACAACAATAACCTTTATGTTACGGACCGAAGCTCGGTAATTATAGATGTTTCAGCAATAATCTCAGCAGGTATCTATTCAGAGAAGATTGTCGATAATACACAATGGATAAACTATTCTTTAGATGTCAGCCCTTCTGAACCATTATCATCCATCTCAGTATCGATTGCCTCAGGCACTGTTCCAAATGGGATCGAACTCTATATACAGGCAGGCAGTCACATTGGATCCGGACGTGGCCAAACCGGCAGACCCACAGGAAAGTTCAGGATAGACAATGTTCCTAAGGTATTGATTAATGATATAGGAAAAAGTTATACCGGTAATGGAAAGAACCAGGGACATCAATTGACATTTTCTATGGTGATTACAAACTTTTCTCTTCTTCAGCCTGGTGACTATACATTATACATCCTTTACACACTTAAACAATAATCAGTCAGACTATGGCATCAAAGAAGGAGACCCCAAGGCAGAAGATGATAGGTATGATGTATCTGGTTTTGACAGCACTATTGGCATTAAACGTATCAAAGGATATACTAAATGCATTTTCTGTTGTTAATGACAGTGTACTGCTTACTAATGAGAGCTTTGAGCAGAAACGCGTAGGGGTATATTCAGATTTTGAAAAAAATTATTCTCTTAATCAAATTGAAGTCGGGCCATTCTGGAGCAAAGCTAAAGAGGCTATGCAATTATCTGCGAAAATGGTTGGATATATTGAGAACCTGCGGGATGAATTAATATCAGAAACAGAACAGGTCCCTTTGGATTCTGTTAGAAAAATACCCCTTCTTAAACTGAAAAAAAGGGACGATTATACGAGCCCCACAAATTTTCTGATTGGGGGTCAGGAGGACGGATCTAAAGGAAGAGCCAGAGAATTAAAGAATAAGATAATAGAATACCGAGACAATATGCTTAATCTGATAGATCAAAAATACCGGGATCAGATAAAACTTGGTTTGGAAACAGAGGGCGATTTTTTTGATGCCACCGGCCAAAAGCAAAGTTGGGAATTTCATTATTTCTATGACATTCCTCTGGCAGCAGATATTCCTATCCTTAACAAATTTATTTCTGAAGTGAATAATGCCGAACTTGAAGTTGTCAATAGCCTTCTCTATGCAATAAGTGCCGACGATTTCAAGTATGACCGTATAGATGCCAAGGTGTTGCCGAGATCAAATTACCTGTTTGCAGGCGACCAATATGAGGCGGAAGTGATAGTTGCAGCCTACGATACAAGTCATAGTCCAAATGTTTATCTTATGCGTGGCGTAGATTCACTGCCGGTTTCCCGGAAGAGTGAGGCAACACTCATATCAAGTCCCGATGGCCGGATAAATTTCAAATTTCCGACAAATTATGCAGGAATTGAAAAATATGCGGGCTTTGTCAGTGTAGTGAACAGTTCAGGCAATGAAAACACTTACCATTTCAATAGCGAATATTTTGTTGCCAAACCATCCCTCACGGTTTCTGCCACTAATATGAATGTGCTTTATATTGGAGTTAACAATCCTTTATCAATATCAGTTTCCGGAATTCCGGGTGAAAATATCTATCCAACCATTTCTTGTGGTACACTAAAGCAAAATACGGGTAAAAGTGGATGGACGGCAATGGTGCCGGTCGATTGCAAGCAGGCTACCATTGAGGTTTCTGTCAAGATGAATGGTAATATTAAACGAATGGGATCTGAGACCTTCAGAGTAAAAAAACTTCCCGATCCTGTTCCATGCATTGCAAGTAAAAAAGATGGCTTTATAAGCCGCGAATCACTCATATCAGCGGGAACAATTATCCCCAGGATGCCGGATGATTTTGAATTCGACTATTCTTTTCAGATAATTTCATTCAAAATGACAATGCAAAGAGGGTTCAATGTATATCACTACTATTCACAAGGCAGTAAACTTACAGAAGAGATGGTTAAGCAAATAAGAAATACAAACCGAGGACAGAGTATTATTTTTGAAGATATCGTTGCCAGGGGTCCTGACGGATCAGACAGGATACTCTCTCCGCTTATCATAACTATAAACTAAATACTGAAAAAAATAAAAATCAGCTCTATGAACATAAAAGAATTGACGCAAAGCAAAAGCTTTAAAAAAATGTTGGCAAAATTGTATGGTTTTGGTGCATCTGTAGTTATACTCGGAGCACTGTTTAAAATCCAGCACTGGACGGGGGCAGGTTTTATGCTCTCTGCCGGTCTCATTACAGAGGCGATAATCTTCATATTTTATGCTTTTGATACAGACTCAGAAGAAGAGAACGCCCCGGAATCCGACGGACAGACAGAATTATCAGAAAGGAGAATTACCGGTGGAGGTAGTGGTTCTGTGGCACTGGTTAAGTTTGATGAAATGCTTCATAAATATGAAATAACCCCGGAAATGTTTCATTGTCTTGGAACTGGTATAAAAAAGCTTGGAGAAGCAACAATTAATATAAATTCCATGGGCGATGTTTCTGCTGCATCAATCAAATATATGAATACAATAAAGACTGCAGACGAATCACTGGATAAACTTGCTAAATCATATCAGAATGCTATGATTAAAGCGATAAACAAGACTGAATTCAAATACAGGAACATAACTGATTCTTTATCGGTTCTAGAGTCCGGAGTTAAATCATACCAGCAACAGCTGGAGACACTCAATAAAAACCTGTCGGCCCTCAACACGGTGTATATGCTTCATAAAGCAGGAGCGGATGACTATCTGAAAGATATGGCAGAATCTGCATGTGACACTAAAAAATACCGTGAGCAGATAAATAATCTTAACGACAATCTGGCCGCATTGAACAATGTTTATGGCAATATGCTTGCTGCAATGAATGTTAGAAAGTGATCTTCTATTTATTAAATACTTTTCTCTAAGAACATAATAGAAAAATTATTAACACTATAATTCTTATCCCCAGATATTCTTTTTATCTTATCAAAGCCATTGATGCTCCAGAATCGTATGCCCTTCCAGTTCTTGAGATGGACTCCAATTCCAATACTTGTATATTTTTTTTCTTTAGCTTCTTTTGAAATGAATTCTATTACTTCACGACCATATCCGTTATGTTGTATTTCGCTTTTTATTACTAAAATACTTATCCATATAGTATCTGCAGTAGGGTACCCATGATATATGTCGAAAAAACCAATGATTTTTGAATTCTCTTTGGAACAGATAGATTTAAACCGGTAATAATCTTTGTTTGCACAACTAATAGGAGGCAAATCACCAGAGGACAAACAATTTTCGATATAATTATTGTCAAACAAGTCACCTTCAATATCTTTTTTGTCCACCCAATTTTCGCAAATTGACCGCAGCTCACCAATGTCTTCAGACGTTGCATTTCTTATAATTATTCTATTGGTCTCAAAGTGTTCAGAAATGATTGATTTCATGTTATTACTTTATAAAAGTGGATTAAATTTTTGATCAATTATTGAAGGACAATATATTGTTAAAACTCAAGAACAGCAAATAATAGGATGTCATCAAATAAGATAAAGAAAAAATAAATGGTGTTATGACAGATAATATGCAATAAAATGCTATTAATGCTGTTTTATATTTAAAATAAACTATATATTTGTATAAAATATGTCAAAACTACGATCATGATTATTAGTTTTTCTGTTAAAAATTTCAAGACCTTTAAAAATAAGGCCACAATTAGTTTGATTGCCAGCAATTACGATAAAGCTACAAGAGTAGAAGAAAATATTTTTAGTGATAATATTTTTGATTTAAAAATTCTAAAAAGCGCTGTTATCTATGGGGCAAATGCTAGTGGCAAGAGTAAGTTTCTAGAGGCTTTATTGTTTATGAGAAGCTTTGTTATCGAAAGCTCAAAAGAGACTCAAAAGGGAGATTTAATCTCTGTCGTTCCTTTTAAATTGAGCACGGAGAGTGAAAATGATAATACAGAATTTGAAATAGTATTCGAACAAAAAGATACAATATTCAGATATGGCTTTGAAGTTAACAAGAATTATGTTGTTGCTGAATGGTTGTATCAAAAACAAAAAATTAAAGAAGTTGAGTTATTTTACAGAGAGGGACAGGAATTTGATGTTCACAGACAGATGAGTAAAGCAGCAAAAGTTTCTAAGGAAGGCTTAGTGAGGGATAATGCTTTGTTCATCTCTGTTGCAGCTCAATTCAACGATGAAACTAGTATTGCAATTATTCAATGGTTCAA
Source organism: Bacteroidetes bacterium GWF2_40_14 (assembly GCA_001769195.1). Lineage (GTDB taxonomy): Bacteria > Bacteroidota > Bacteroidia > Bacteroidales > UBA932 > Bact-08. Next base: position 141,269 of record MEOK01000005.1, read on the forward strand.
ACAGTTGAGAACTTTATCTGGCCTGTTCGAAGAGAGCTATAAAGGATTTACATTAGGGAAGACAGAAGAGCCTATTCAAAAAAGTAGAATACTGGAGCTTTTAAAAGCTGCAGACCTTGGTATTGATAATGTAGAACTTACTATTCTTGATGATAGTAATATTCCAAATGATGTACCTAAGGAACTTAGAGATAAATTGATTAAAGCAGTAAAAGATGGAGATAAGATTGTAAGCGATGTACTGATGTCACATAAAAAATTTGATTCTTCAGGGAAAGTTGTGGGAAATGTCTGCTTTTCAGTAGATGATGATGAATCAGCTGGAACAAATAAATTTTTTGCATTGTCCGGTACTATTCTTGATGTTTTAGAAAATGGATATACGCTTATCATCGACGAGTTAGACTCAAAATTACATCCAAATCTTGTTTGTAAAATTGTTTCATTGTTTAATTCCAGAGAATTGAATAAAAAAAACGCGCAATTGATCTTTAACACCCATGATACAAATTTATTAAGCTCTGGATTATTTAGGAGAGATCAAATCTGGTTCACCGAAAAAGATAAATATGGAGCTGCTTCTTTATATTCTTTAGCAGATTTTAAAGAACAAAGAGTGAGAAAAGAAGAAGCGTTTGAAGATAATTATATTAGAGGTAAGTATGGTGCTGTACCATATATGGGTTTATTCGACAACTTAATTGCTCAAAAAGTATTGCAAGATGAGAATGAAAAATAAGAAGCTCATACAGTTGAATAATAGACAAAAGCATAGAGCGTTATTAAGAAATGAGAGGAAGACTGAACCTGCTTTTGAAAGGGAGAAGCCTACTAAAAATGAAAAACCTAGAATATTGATTGTTTGTGAAGGAAAAAACACAGAACCATCTTATTTTAGACAGTTTAGACTATCTTCGGCAACTATTGAGGCTATTGGTGAGGGGTTTAATACACTGTCACTTGTTAAAAAAGCAATAGAAATATCCCGGAAAAACCAGATAATCCAAGTCAAGTCTCAGACTTTAATGATGCAATTATGCTTGCTAAGAAAAATGGATTTGGAGTAGCTTATTCGAACCAAGCTTTTGAATATTGGATTATATTGCATTTCAATGATCATCAAGGCGGTCCTATGGATAGGAGACAGTATGGGTATAAAATAAATGAGTATTTGGCGCAGTATTCAGTTTATTATGATTTCACCGGATCCAAATTAATTACTGATGAGATTTTTGAATTGCTGGATGGGATAGATGAACAGACAAGAAAGAACAGGAAACGACTTGCAATTATAAGAGCAAAGCGTAATTATAAACTTTTTGACCACATGAATCCTTCCGCAGAAGAGTCCTCAACCACTGTCTATAAACTGGTTGAAGAATTACTAAGATATTTGTAAAGAAATTAAGAGGCAGAGATGATCTCTACGCTATTCGCTGAGAGAAAGATGACGCTTTAACCTCTTATTAATTTTGAAGTATTTAAAATTTTTGTGATCCAGCTGTCGTGACTTGCAGCCTTTGGGCTGCTTCGTCGGACCCGGTATCTTTTACTTACCCACACAAAATCAGTTTTTTCGCTCCGCTCAAAAATTCCTTTGTTTTTTATACCCCACCTTGTCCAAGCAAGCTTGACCAGCTGGGGCATAAAAACAAAGAAGCCAAGCTGTTGCTTGGCTTCTGTTTTTGTGATCCAGCTGGGGCTCGAACCCAGGACCCCAACATTAAAAGTGTTGTGCTCTACCTGCTGAGCTACTGAATCTTTCCTTTAAGGGAGCGCAAAGATATGGTAACAATCTTTTATTTCCAAATAATTTGAGAAAATTACCTTTATATTTGCAGGTAAATATTCATTAACTGATAATTACAAAAACATGGCAATCAATTTTCCTTCAGAATTCCAAAAGTTTCTGGATTTTCATAAAATTGATTACTCAGTAAATGGCTCGGTATTCACTATTTGCAAACCTGAAATTTCAATAAGAGTCATATCAGTAGGGGAGTCTGCCCCAGACAATAGAGGGAGTCAGAATATAACATTGTACGAGGATGAATGGGTCACTAAGTATCAGCTTGTCACCAACAGACTACTGGCAAATTTGGGAAGACAAAAATCTGTTTTTGCACGAAATTGTGTAGTAAAACCTATTTCAGCAGAAAGCGCCAGAGAATTTCTGGAGAAGAATCACATACTTGGTTATACTGCATGTAGTTATAAATATGCTCTTTACATAAGGAAAGCAACTGAAGATATTAATGAAAATGAAATTGTTGCAGTTGCGATGTTTTCTGCTCCCCGGCCAATGGTGAGAGAAGGAAAAAAAATCCTCTCTTATGAGTGGGTAAGATACGCCGGTCTTGCAGAATACAGGATAGCCGGGGGTATGGGAAAGCTGCTTAAATATTTTATTGACAAGTACTCACCAGATGAAATAATGTCTTATGCCGACAAAGACTGGAGTGACGGTAATGTATACAGGAAACTAGGCTTTAAATACAGTTGTGATACAGAGCCCATAGATTTTTATGTGGACAGAACTTCCATGGAACGAATACCGGCAAAAAAAATCCTGAGAGACAAACAATATGACCCTCAGGATTTATACAAAAAATATTTTCTGCTAAGAAACCAGGGTAACCTTAAGTTTTACTGGAGAGCCGCTTTCGTCAGTTGATTCAGTATCTATCTCCATATGGAGTTCATCTCCGGTCTTGAATTTGCCTGCAATAATAGCCTCAGCCAAAGGATCTTCTATCAATTTTTGTATGGCTCTTTTCAGAGGTCTGGCACCAAATTGCGGATCATATCCATGGTCGGCAACAAATATTTTAGCCTTCTCATCTATAGACAGTTTATATCCGGCATTCTCAATTCTCTTGTAGAGATCGTCAAGTTCAATATCAATTATCTTGCAAATGTCATCCTTGGTTAGAGAGTTAAAGAGTATCTGTTCGTCAAGCCTGTTAAGAAACTCAGGTGTAAATGTCTTCTTAAGGGCCTTCTCAATAATGTGTCTTGTGTTATCACTTATGTTGCGTCTTGTCGAGTTTGAGAATCCCATTCCTCCACCATAATCCTTTATCTCCCTGCTTCCTATGTTTGATGTCATAATCAACAGAGTATTTCTGAAGTCAATGTGCCTGCCGTTGCTGTCTGTCAGTCTTCCCTCGTCAAGAACCTGTAGAAGCAGATTAAATATATCCGGATGTGCTTTCTCAATTTCATCAAGAAGGATCACCGAATATGGTTTTCTTCTCACTTTCTCGCTCAGCTGACCACCCTCTTCGTACCCTACGTATCCCGGAGGGGCTCCTATCAACCTGCTTAGGGCAAACTTCTCCATATATTCACTCATGTCAATCCTTATAAGATTGTCCACAGAATCGAAAAGATATTCGGTCAGAATTTTTGCCAATTGAGTTTTCCCTACGCCTGTTGGTCCAAGAAATATGAATGTACCAATCGGTTTGTTTGGATCTTTCAACCCCGCTCTATTTCTCTGAATTGCCCGTACTACCTTGTCAACGGCCTCATCCTGACCGACAATCTTCTTCCGAATGTTTTCTCCCATCCTCGAAAGCCTGTCGCCCTCTTTCTCTGCAAGCCTGTAGATTGGAACATTGGTAATCATAGACAGAACTTCAGCCACATCATTAGAGTTTACCTCCTGAGGGTTGAGATTCTGCTCTTCGTTCCATTTTTGTTGTGCAAGCTCAAGCTCTTCGCTCTTCTGCTTTTCCAGATCTCTGAGCTCAGCTGCCTTTTCGAACTGATTGTTACTAACAGCAAGTCTCTTCTCACTTCTGATAGGTTCAATTTCATTCTCAATTGCCAGAATTGAGTCAGGCACCTTGAGATGCATAAGATGAACCCTGGAACCGGCTTCATCAAGGGCATCAATCGCCTTGTCAGGCAGACAACGATCAGTAATATATCTCTGTGACAATCTTATGCATGCAATCAAAGCGTCATTGGTGTACACTACATTATGGTGCTTTTCATAACGTTCCTTGATATTCTGAAGAATATTCAGTGTTTCATCGTAGGTGGTAGGATCTACCATAATCTTCTGGAACCTTCTTTCCAAAGCTCCATCCTTCTCAATATGCTCCCTGTATTCGTCAAGGGTGGTTGCACCAATGCACTGTATCTCACCGCGCGCCAGAGCCGGCTTCAACATGTTAGCCGCATCCAGCGACCCGGAAGCTCCTCCAGCTCCAACCAGAGTATGAAGTTCATCTATAAAAAGGATAATGTTGGGATTTTTTGTAAGTTCATTTAGTATTGCCTTCATTCTCTCCTCAAACTGACCTCTGTATTTTGTGCCGGCAACAATAGAGCCAATATCAAGTGATATCAGTCGCTTGTTAAGTAATACCCTTGAAACCCTTTTTTGTGCGATTCTTAGGGCAAGGCCCTCTGCAATTGCCGATTTCCCTACTCCCGGCTCGCCAATAATAACAGGATTGTTCTTCTTTCTTCTGCCAAGAATTTGTGCAAGCCGTTCAATCTCCTTGTCTCTGCCCACGACAGGGTCGAGTTTTCCTTCGTGGGCAGCATTTGTCATGTCAAAGCCAAAGCTGTCAATTACAGGAGTGTCACTTGAAAGCTTTGTGTTTTTTGCCCCCCTTGCCGGCCCATCAATTCCGGAAGGTTTTACTCCTCCGTCCATTTCATCGTCGTATGTCGATGTATTCATCGGCTTTGATATCTCTTTCCCTTTGAATGTTGCTCTCAAACTGTCATATGTAATGTTGTATTCCTTTAGAATTGATACAGAAACACCCTCTTCTCCCCTTAATATTGCAAGCAGCAGATGAACCGGACCTGGCTTTGCCTCCTTTAAGGATCTTGCTTCCAGATACATTACTTTTAAGGCATTTTCTGCGCCCTTGGATAAGTTGAGTTTGTCGGCTTGTTCAAAGGGAACAATTTCCCCGACTTTTACAAGTTCCTCAATTTTTGACTTGAATACCTTGTACCCTGTCCCAAAGCTCATAAGCGCCTCAAAAGCAGAGTTGTCCTGATGACGGATTATACCAAGTATCAGGTGATCAGATCCAATTGTATAACTACCCATCCTCATTGCCTCTTCTCTGCTGTAAGAGATAATCTCATTTAATTCATTTGATAATTGTAAATTCATATGTGCTTTTAAATTTGATGCAAATCTAATTAAAGACAATTAGCAATACAATTTGTTCATAAGATATTTATTTAGTAATTTTACCCCTCTTTTTATAAACAAGAAGTAAGAAACAAAATGATTCAAGAAGCTGATAATAACGCAAGAATAATCAAAATCAACATAGAGGACGAGATGAAAAGTGCATACATCGACTATTCGATGTCTGTAATTGTGTCACGTGCTCTGCCTGATGTAAGGGACGGGCTAAAGCCTGTTCACAGAAGAGTTCTGTTTGGAATGTCGGAGTTAGGACTCACAGCTGGAGCCGGATTTAAAAAATCTGCCCGTATTGTCGGAGAGGTTCTGGGTAAGTTCCACCCACATGGAGACTCCAGTGTTTATGAAGCCATGGTTAGAATGGCACAGGAGTGGAGCATGAGATATATGTTGGTAGACGGACAGGGTAACTTTGGTTCTATTGATGGTGATTCTGCTGCTGCAATGCGTTATACAGAGGCTCGTTTCAGAAAGATCGCCGAGGAGGTAATGGCAGATCTCGATAAAAACACTGTTGATTTCAAACCAAATTTTGACGAATCACTTCAGGAACCTACAGTTATGCCGGCGAAAGCACCGCTTTTACTTCTAAACGGAGCCTCCGGAATTGCAGTCGGAATGGCAACCAATATGCCCCCTCATAATCTGCGTGAAGTAGTAGATGCAATTTGTGCTTACATAGACGACAATGAAATCTCCACAGAAGATCTTTGCAAATACATTAAAGGTCCTGATTTTCCCACAGGAGGAATAATTCAGGGTATTCAAGGGATAAAAGATGCATTTGAAACAGGTAAAGGCAGGATAGTTGTCCGTTCAAAAACAGAAATAGAGGTAAGTGAGAGTGGCAGAGAGACAATCGTTGTCACCGAAATACCATACATGGTTAATAAACGTGAACTTATCGAGAAGATTGCAGAACTGGTAGAAGAGAAAAAGGTTGAAGGAATTGCTTATATCAATGATGAAAGTGACCGTAACGGAATGCGCATAGTCATAAGATTGAAAATGGGATCTGTCGCCAACATAATACTTAACATGCTATATAAGTATTCTCAGCTTCAGTCCAGTTTCTCTGTAAACAACATTGCGCTGGTGGACGGCAGGCCAAGGATGCTTAACCTTAAGCAGCTAATAAAATATTTCGTCCGTCACAGACACGATGTAATTTTACGCAGGGCGCGTTTCGAACTTGAACAGGCAGAAAAAAGAGCACATATTCTTGAAGCCTTGCTTGTTGCGCTGGATTTTATAGATGAAGTAATTGCAATTATAAGAGGTTCTAAAACTGTTGATGAAGCAAAGACGAATCTGATGAACAGATTCGAATTTTCTGAAGCCCAGGCCAGCGCTATTGTCGAGATGAGACTTCGTCAGCTTACAGGTCTGGAAAGAGCCAAGCTACAGGCAGAATACGATGAACTAATGAAGCTGATATCTTACATAAAAGAGATTCTGTCAGATGTAGTGCTTCAAATGAAGATAATTAAAGACGAACTTCTTGAACTAAAGGAGAAATATGGGGATGATCGTCGTACTGCTATAGAGTTTTCAGCAGAAGACTTCAATCCGGAGGATTTCTATCCTGACGAGGATGTTGTCATCACAATATCCCATTTAGGTTATATGAAAAGAACACCACTAGCTGAGTACAGAACCCAGAACAGGGGAGGGGTTGGTGCCAAAGGCAGTACAACAAGGGATGAAGATTTCATACAACATATTTATGTAGCCAACATGCATAGTACAATGCTTTTCTTTACCCAAAAGGGAAAATGCTTCTGGCTAAAGGTTTACGAAGTTCCGGAGGGTACAAAGGCATCAAAAGGAAGAGCAATTCAGAACGTATTGAATATTGAACCGGAAGATAAGGTTTGTGCATATATAAATGTCAGAAATCTCAATGACGAAGAGTATATAAACAATAATTTCATTGTTCTTGCTACAAAAAGAGGGACTGTAAAGAAAACATCTCTTGAAGCATATTCACGTCCAAGGGCCAATGGTGTAAATGCAATAACAATAAGGGAGAATGATGAACTCCTGGAAGCAGTACTCACAAATGGCCATAATGAGATTCTGCTTGCAGGCAGGGACGGAAAATGTGTCCGGTTCAATGAGGAGAATGTAAGGGCTATAGGAAGGACAGGTGCCGGAGTAAGAGGGATCAATATAGGTGACAACGATGAAGTGATTGGTATGGTTTGTGTAGACCCAACAGCAGAGGGGAGTGAATCACATCATATTCTTGTTGTAAGTGAGAATGGTTATGGAAAGAGATCATGTCTGGAAGACTACAGGGTTACAAACAGAGGCGGAAAGGGTGTAAAGACACTGAACATAACTGAAAAAACCGGATCACTTATAGCATTGAAAGATGTTACAGACGAGAATGACCTTATGATAATAAATAAGTCCGGCATCACTATCCGGCTTGAGGTCTCAACGGTGAGGGTGGCAGGAAGGGCAACACAGGGTGTGAGACTTATTAATATAAGGGAGGGAGATATGATAGCTGCCGTATGCAGGGTGAACAAGAGTGAGGAAAAACCTGTTGAGAACGGTTTAGTTGAAGAGTAATGAGAAATTATACAATCTTTAAATTTTAATAATTACAATGAAAAATCTATTTATTGCACTGGCACTACTATTTTCAATACAGTTAGTTGCTCAACCCAAGGAGGTAACAGATGCTCTCAAAGCTTTGGAAAAAGCTAAGAAAGAGTCTGCCGATGCCAAGAAAGCAGCAAATCCTGCTACATGGCTTAAACTGGCAGATGCTTACACTTTGATATATGACGCACCCATCAAATCTCTATGGCTGGGAGCTTCAAGATTGGAACTTAAAGTGCTTCTGAAAGATCAAAGAATCATTAGCACAGAAACAAAAAAAATAATGGACCAGCCTTTCTCAGTAGATATATATGAAGATAAAGAACTCTATTATGCTCAAGACGGTACATTGGCAAGCTGGATTGTGACTAAACCATATTATGAAGGCAACCCACTGGGCGATGCTTTTACTGCACTTAACAAAGCAGCAGAGGTAGATACAAAGGCAATCAAGACAAAGGAAATTTCTGAACAGCTTGTTGCTTTGAAGAGTCGTTATCAGAATATTGCAATGTCTGCTTATGCATTGGGTGATTACAAAAAAGCTACAGATAACTTTGCACTTTCACTTCAGGCAAGCTCTCATAATCTTGTCAAACAAGTAGATACCGTAATAATGTACTATACGGGGTTAACAGCAAATATGTCAAAGGATTATAACAGGGCTATTGAGTACTTCAATAAGGCAATCGAAAATGGCTATGATGCTAAGGGAGATGCTTATTCTTACCTTGCAGAAGCTTATAAGGGTATAAAAGATATTGATAAAGCAAAAGAAACACTAAGTGCAGGGTTTACAAAATATCCTACAAATCAGAGTATCCTGGTTTCTCTTATTAATATATTCCTGGAATCAAACGATGATCCTAACAAAATTCTTAATCTTATAAAAAAGGCACAAGAGAATGAACCTTCAAATGCAAGTCTTTACTATGCAGAGGGTAATGTATGGAAAAACCTGAAAGAGGTTGATAAAGCAATTGCATGCTATAACAAATCGGTGGAGATAGACCCTAAGTATTACTTTGGAACATTTGCAGTTGGTGCAGCATATTATGACAGAGCAGTTGAAATTCAGACGAAGGCATCAGAAGAGGTTGATGATACAAAGTATGAGGCTTTGGTTAAACAACTGGAACAAAACCTGGAATCTGCAATCAAACCATTTGAAACTTGTTTTGAAACTTCAACAGATGAAGAGGTTAAAGCAGTAGTGGCTGAGTATCTTAAGAATATTTATTTCCGTTTCCGTGAAAAGAACGAAACATTCAAGGCTGGATACGAAAAATACAACAAGTTCCTGGAAGCTAAAAAACAGTAATTAACAGGACATATATTAAATTAATTGAAACCGCTCTTTTTAGGGCGGTTTTTTTATTCTCAGAAATTGTCCGTAAGTTTCTGAACCAACTTGAAGTGTGAAAGAAACTCCCTGGCAAAAACCCTGATAACAGTATAAGCAGGTATGGCAACCAGCATGCCAATTATGCCTCCTATACTTCCTGCAATAAGAATTACAAGAAATATCTCAAGAGGGTGGGCCCGGACACTATTAGAATATATATATGGTTGAAAAATGAATATATCTATCATATGCGTAAAAAGAAATATTCCTCCGACAGTAAAAATAAAGATTCCAGCATCGGGTTTATCTATCCCATGATTGACCAGACTCATTATAGTCCCAAAAACACCTCCGGTTATAGGACCAATATATGGAATCACATTGAGGATTCCGGCAAGGAATGACAAGGCGATAGCAAGTGAGAAATCAACGCCGGCAAGCAAATAGAGAATTACGCTGTTTATTATTGTTATAGCAATTGCCTCTATGGAGATTCCAATAAAGTATCTGGCAAGCAATCTGTTGATTGAACTTAGAGCACGAGACACATTAGTTACATACTTGTCCGGAAACAATGCTAAGACCATATCGTTGAACATGTTTTCCTCCTTGAGAAAGAAGTATGTTATAAATGTAACTACAAAAACTGCAATTCCGAATTCAATAGCAATGCTTGCAATCGAGTTGAATAATTCTGATATAAATGATATGTTGAAAATTTCTTGAAACTGATTTACAAAAATAGTCTCTATTTTAAAAGAGGAATCCAGTGCAGGGAACCAATCATGAAGCACCGTGTTGAAATTACTAAGCGGTACTGATATCTGGTCACTGAGAGTGACAAAATTTATAGCACTTAAATTGGACAACAGTTGTCCGATTAAAGGAGTTACATAGAAAAATATGCTTAAAAATACAGACAAAAGTGCAATTAGTGTTATCCCGGCAGCAAGTCCGTTAGGAATGTGGAATTTACGGATTTTTATTCGTAGCAATTTACTCTTAAGCGGCTTTCCTATAAGAGATAGAACAGCAGATACCAGAATGTATATCAGTATATTACTAAAATACCATGCTAAAAAGGTAATTACAATGGCTATTGCAATACCAACAATATACTTGGCTAACTGATTCATGAGTTTTTGGTTTAGTTTCCAAAAGTAAGAAAATTTTGTAAGTTTGTCATACATATAAGTTATTATTGAATACATGAAAAAAGTTATCTTATCATTGCTTGTTGTTTATATCTCCACCACTAAAATTTTTGCTGATGAGGGTATGTGGTTACCGTCATTGATCAAAGAGCGAATATCAGACATGAAAAAAAAGGGTTTCAGACTCACCTCAGAAGACATATATAGTGTGAACCAGGCATGCCTTAAGGATGCAATTGTCCATTTCGGGAGTGGCTGTACAGGCAATCTTGTGTCGTCAAAAGGATTGCTGATTACTAATCATCACTGTGGGTTCAGCCAGATACAATCACATAGTACAGTCGAACATGATTATCTTAAGGATGGTTTCTGGGCAATGAGACAGGAAGAGGAATTGCCGAACAAAGGGTTGTTTGTGAAGTTTTTAATAAAAATGGAAGATGTTACAGCTACTGTCTTGAAATCATACAACAGCTCTATGACTGAGGAGCAAAGATCGTCACTTGTTGCAGAAAATTCCGCAGTTATTATTAAAAAAGCAATGAAAGACAACCATTATCAGGCTGCAGTAGAAGCCTTATATTATGGCAACCAGTACTTCCTGTTTGTTTATGAGGTATTTACAGATGTTCGGCTGGTTGGGGCACCACCTTCATCTGTTGGGAAATTCGGAGGAGATACAGACAACTGGATGTGGCCCAGACACACCGGAGACTTTTCAATATTCAGGATTTATGCTAATAAGGATAATAAACCGGCTCAATATTCAAAAGACAATGTTCCTTATAAACCCAAGAAATTCTTTACACTTTCAGTAAAAGGAGTTCGGGAAAATGACTTTACAATGGTATATGGATATCCAGGAAGGACCCAGGAATATATTACAAGTGATGCTGTAAGGTATATTGCAAACATCTCTAATCCGGATAAAATCAATCTTCGCACATTACGTCTGGATATACAGGCAGAGGAGATGTCCAAAAGTGCAGAAGTAAGAATTAAATATGCATCAAAGAACGCATCTATTTCAAATTCATGGAAAAAGTGGCAGGGAGAGACTAAGGGAATCATTAAAAACAATATTGTTCAAAACAAAATTGAGTATGAAACCGGTTTTTCAAAATGGGCGAAAGACAAACCGGAATACAGCACTCTTCTTGATCAATTAAAAACCCTATATGAAGAATTGGAACCATATTCATATGCAACAGACTATTTGTCAGAGGCTATAAATGCCAACGAAATAATAAAATTTGCAGGAAATATTTATAATGCCCTTTTAAAGGAGTCGAAAAGTACAGAGAAAAATCCTGCCTTGTTGCTATCTATAATGGATGATTTTTATAAGGATTATTACCAGCCGGTTGATAAAAGATCATTTATTGCATTGATAAGTGAATATAGAAAAAATGTACCCGAAAATTTTCAACCCGAATATTTCAAAACCAGAATGAAAGAGTTTGGTAATATTCAGAATTTTGCTGATTTTATTTTTTCAGAATCTATACTTGCCAAAGAAAAAAGTTTGCGTGGTTATATTAATGATACATCTTGTATTTCAAAACTTGAGAAAGATCCCGCTGTAGAAATGTATCTCTCATTCAATAAGTTCCACAACGACAACATAAAACAAAAATATGACCAGATAAACAAGAAACTTACTCTGCTGTACAGGACCTATATGAAAGCCATAATGGAGTATGACAAGAAAAGGGATTATTATCCCGATGCTAACTCAACGTTGAGGATCGCATATGGTAAAATATCGGGGTATAAACCATATGATGCTGTTTACTTTAACCCAGTATCAACACTCGAAGGGATAATGGAAAAAGACAATCCGGATATTTATGATTACAATATACCTCAAAAAATCAGGGATATATACAAAATTAAGGATTATGGTGAGTGGGAAGAAAACGGAACAGTCCCAGTATGCTTTATTGCAACTAATCATACCTCAGGAGGAAACTCAGGTAGTCCGGTACTTAATGCAACAGGTCAGTTAATTGGATTAAACTTCGACAGAGTATGGGAAGGAACAATGAGCGACATAGCGTTCGATACGCAGATGTGCAGGAACATATCGCTGGATATACGATATGTGTTGTTTATAACAGAAAAGGTTGCTGGAGCCGGACATCTTATCAATGAGATGAATATAGTCAGATAAAAAAGAGAGACTGCCTACCTTAAGACAGTCTCCTTATTTATACTATAAAATGTAATCTCTTATTCTTCCCTGGCCGGACGTTCGTTCGCTTGAGCAACATTAATAGTACGGCCCATGTGTTCAGCTCCGTTAAGCGCTGTAATGGCTGCGATACCTTCGTTATCATTAGGCATTTCAACAAAACCGTAGCCTTTTGAGCGACGGGTGTCTCTGTTGATAATAATTCTGGCAGAAATAACTTCGCCATAAGGTGTGAATAGTTCGGCTAAATCTTCTTTCTTAGCGCGGAAACTTAAACTTGAAACAAAGATGTTCATAGGGACAATAGTAAAATTTAGTAAATGTTTAATTAACAATACAAAGTTATTTAAAAATCTTAAACACGAAAATTTTCTGAACTCTTTTGAAAAAAAATTATCCGCCGTAGCTGCTGCCGTCAAAACAGTGGGTGCAGATAGACTCCTTAGGAAGCCCGATTGCTTTAACCAAAGTCTCTATACTATTGAACTGCAGGCTGGAAAGTTGAAGATCATTTTTAATGTAGTTTACCATATGCTGATATTCAAGAGAAGACGCACAAATGTATTTTTCAAGATTTCTGTCATGTGCACCCTCTTTTGAGAGAATATATCTTCTTGTAATAAGCTCAAGGGGCGACCTGGATGCTGAGAATCCAATATATTCACACGGGAAAACCAATGGAGGACAACTTATCCTTATGTGTATCTCTTTTGCTCCATATTCCAGCAGTACCTGTGCATTGTCCTTAAGCTGGGTTCCTCTTACGATTGAGTCATCACAAAAAGCAATCCGCTTTTCCCTAAGCAGGCTTTTGTTTGGAATAAGCTTCATCTTGGCCACTGTGTTCCTCTCGGACTGATTTGATGGCATAAAACTCCTGGGCCAGGTAGGTGTATATTTGACTACCGAACATCTGTATGGGATTTTCTTTCCACTTGCATATCCAATTGCCATACATGTACCGGAGTCGGGTATTGCTGATGAAGCATCAAGAGGAGTTGGATCGTTCTCTCCCATTATATAGCCCAACGAGTACCTTACGTCATCAACATTTATCTTTTCGTAAGAACTGGTAGGATATCCATAATATACCCATAAAAAGGAGCATATTTGTAATTTGTCCTTTGGCGGAGCAATTTGCCTGTAACCATCCACATTTATAAAGACAACCTCTCCGGGTCCAATATAATAATCCTCCTCATATCCAAGATTTGCAAAACTACAAGTTTCGGATGCAACAGCGTATGCATTATCTTTTTTGCCAATTATAAGAGGCGTACGTCCATATTTATCCCTAGAAGCGTAAATTCCATCTTCAGTTAACAGAAGAAAAGAACATGATCCCTTGATTTTCTGCTGAGCATTCTCAATTCCTTCAGCATAGTTCTTACCCTCAGTTATCAGAAGAGCAGTCAGCTCTGTCGGATTTGTTGAGCCCGAACTCATTTCAGAAAAACTTCTTCCAAGGGAAAGAAGCTCACTCTCCATCTCTGCTATATTGTTTATTTTTCCTACAGTTACAATCGCAAATTTGCCCAGATGAGAGTTTAAGATTATAGGTTGCGGGTCAGTGTCACTTATTACACCTATTCCGGAGTTACCCTCAAATTTTTTTAAATCATCCTCAAACTTGTTTCGAAAATAGGAACTTTCCAGACTGTGAATAGATCGTGCAAAGGTTCCATTGCCGCACCATGTAGCCATTCCTCCCTTTCTTGTTCCTAGATGTGAGTGATAATCAGTACCATAAAATAAATCAGTGATACATTTTTGTTTAGAGATAACACCAAAGAGTCCGCCCATAAAGATTAAATTTTTTAAGACAGGCACAAAAGTAAGGAAATTTCCGATTATCTTCGTTTTAATTATTAACAATACTACTCTATGCAAAACATTATATACCTGATAATCCATATATTATTTGCTCTGGGGATGTTTATTTCTTTTAAACTGGTAGATATTAAAGGATTAAACAGATACCAGACAATGTTTATAAATTATATTGTTGCCATATCTCTGACAATAATAGACATGGATATAACAGTTGGAGATATTTCAACACATTATTCAATGAAACTTATTCTCCCTTCGGTAATTATAGGATTTCTTTTCATTGCGAATTTCATACTTATGATGTTGTCAATCCAGAAAGTAGGCATGGGTCTCACAACAGCGCTTAACAAAATGTCTGTAGTCATTCCTGTACTTGTAGGTATTCTCTATCTTGGTCAAAACACCTCACTTATACTTAAAGCAACAGGAATTGTAACCGCACTTGTCTCTTTCTGGCTAGTGCTTTTCCAGAAAAAAGGCAAGGCATCATTATTATCGTACCTGTTGCCATTATCTGTATTTCTTGTCTCAGGAACTATTGATACATTAATGGAATTATCAAAAAAAATATTGATTTCATTGCCAAACGAGCAAGAACTTTTTTTATTGGGAGTATTTGGTACTGCGTTGTTATTCAGTATAATATTCACCATTGGAGATATTTTATTAAATAAAAACATACAGAAATTTACAATAGTAACGGTTTATGTAGGTCTAATGATGGGTCTATTTAACTATCTGACATCAAAAATGCTTCTGGTAAACGTTGGAAGAATGGGTGGGTCAATTGTTTTTCCTATTCACAATTCATCTGTGGTAATGCTAACTGCTCTAATAGGGTTCTTTTTCTACAAAGAGAAGTTTTCAAATAAACAGTGGTGGGGAATTGCTCTTGCAGTAATTTCAGTTGCTCTTATAGCGAGCACATTACAAAATTAGCTATAAGGCCAAGGAAAACATATTTTCTAATAATTGTATCATTTATAATGTCTGTAGAATAAACAACAATGATAAGCACAACAGACAATATCTGACCATTATTTAAACTCAAATCAATAATTGCATAAGGAAGAGATTCGATTCTAGCGACAAAGCTGTTTAAAAGGCCGGATAAAAATATTAACAGATCTGAAATAATCGCCGATATTACTGTGTTTCCAATAAAAACAATTTGTCCCAAAGCAACATAGAGAATAATGGCAGAGAGTGGAATCGCAATTAGATTTGCCAATAAAAAGTATAATGGAAAGAAACCAAAGGTAGTTATGGTTATAAGAGAGGTTCCTATCTGGCATGCCAATGATATTGACAAAGTAGCCCATATGTACTTTATAATAGCATTTTTTGGTGTACAAAGATGCCCTATCTTAGGATGAATCACAATTATAGAAAGAAGCGCAACAAAGGAGAGTTGAAACCCTATGTCGAATAATGCCTGAGGTTTGATAATAGTTATAACAAGAGCACTCAAAGAAAGAGTGTTCATCCCTATCCTGTCTCTTTCCATGTTTTTGCATATTTCATATATTGTGGCCATTATCACAGCCCTGGTAATTGATGGAGAGAATCCCACAATAAGCGCATAAATCCATAATGTACTCACAATAATTATTAACCGTATAATTTTAGAGTATGCCGAATTTCCAAGTAATATTAGGGCAAAGGAGAGAAATGAGTATATGAATCCTACATGAAGACCGGAAACTGCCAGTAAGTGCATGGTTCCTGATGCAGAATAGGCGTTTTTGGTATCCGGATCGAGAAAGCTTTTGTCTCCTATAGTTATTGCTAAAAGGGTTGCTGACTCAGCCCCTTTACCCGTCATACCGGAAACCTTTGATATGTAGCTTTCTCTCAATCTGTTTATCCTGTCAAAAAAGGAGAATTTCTTAAGTTTATGAATTGCTAAATCACATGCTTTTACATATGATGTTGAATAAATTCCCTTTTTGGAAAGAAATCCCGCATAATCAAAATCTGATCCCTCAAAATTCCTGACATCACTCGGTGTAAGTTTAGCTAGTATAGTGTCACCAATTCCAAGTTCGTTGCAAGGGAAGTTCTTATCAAGATAAAGTATCATCCCCTCGTTGAATTCCGGCAACAATACTTCGATTTTCGTATACTTCTGCTTAACTGCCGGTCTCTCCTTGATTATGCAATATGAAAAGATAGTCTTACAGTCTGACAGTTTAGATTTTCTTGCTTTAAGAGAAGAAAAATCCGAAATTGAGATATTAAGCCATCCCAGAATGATAAATGACAAGATTGCAGTATAACTAAGTGAGTATTCTATAAGAGATACTCTTTTTTTAAAACAGAAATAGTATATCACTAAGATGAGAAGTGACAAAAATAATGAAATATGCAGAAGATATGTAGCAGGGATGGCAAATCTGCTGCCAATAAGAATCCCTGTCAGATAAGCTATGGAATATTTTAACAGGGGTGAATTGTAAAATTTATAAGTAAAATCGCTCAACATGTAATCTCTCTCCTCTTACTTTGATGTAAAATTATAAATTTCTTTTAAAATTATAATATTAAAGCTCTTTTTTTATTACTTTTGCACACCATTCCAACCATTTCTAGTTGCAATTATAAACAAAACATATATATGATAATTTTAGTATTGAATTGCGGAAGTTCCTCAATAAAATATCAGGTCCTCAATATGAGGTCAAACTCAGATTATTTGGTTCTCGCCAAGGGAATAGTAGAAAGAATAGGACTTGAAGTCGCTGTTTTATCACACAGAGCCGACGGAAAAGACAAATACGAGACAGAATGTCCGATACAAAACCATACCATCGGAATCAAAAAAGTTCTGGATATATTGGTCGATCCGGAATTGGGAGTTCTTAAGTCACTTTCGGAAATTCAGGCTGTAGGGCACAGAGTGGCCCACGGAGGAGAATTTTTCAATAGCAGCAGACTTGTAAATAAAGAGGTCTTAGAAGGAATTGAAAAACTATGCGAGCTTGCACCGCTCCACAATCCTGCAAATCTGTTGGGTATTAATGCTATAGAAACACTTCTTCCGGGAACAAAGCAAGTTGCTGTTTTTGACACCTCATTCCATCAGACAATGCCGAATTATGCATATATGTATGCTATCCCATACGAATATTATACAAAATATAAAATCCGCAGATACGGCTTTCATGGAACAAGCCACAAGTTTGTTGCAAAAAAGGCTTGTGACCTGGCTGGTCTAGACTTTGAAAAGAGTAAGGTTATCACATGTCATCTGGGAAATGGTGGTTCGATAACTGCAATTAAAGAAGGAAAATCAATTGACACATCAATGGGATTCACCCCTCTGGAAGGCATTATAATGGGTACGCGCAGTGGAGATGTAGATGCCGGAATCATTACGTTTATTCAGGAAAAAGAGGGTATTGATGCAGCAGGAATTAATTCAATCCTTAATAAAAAGAGTGGCTTCTTAGGGATATATGGCAAGTCTTCAGATGCAAGAGATATAGAAAATGCAGCAGCAGAAGGAGATGAAAGAGCACAATTAGCACTTAATCTATTGTATTATAGAGTATTAAAATACATTGGGGCTTATACAGCCGTTATGAACGGCGTTGATATGATTGTTTTTACAGGTGGTATAGGGGAAAATGATCCTCATATTAGAGAAATGGTAGGAACCCACCTTCAGTACATTGGGGTTGACTTCAATCCTGCAGCAAACAAGGGAGTAAGGGGGAAAGATGTAATTCTGACAAAACCAGGCTCAAAGGTAATGATGTCGACAGTTACAACAAATGAAGAGCTTGTAATTGCTCAGGATACAATGTCGGTTATAGAAGCTACCAAATAATAATGTAATTAATTAAATATCAATAATTATGATAACATCTTTTGAACAGATTTTTGAACAATTAAGAAGCAAACCAAAAAAACGTCTTATTGCAGCATGGGCTGTGGACGACCACACTATAAATGCAGTCCGCCTGGCAGTTGAAGCAGGAATTGTAGAAGCAACTCTTGTCGGAGACGAAAAAATGATCCGTCAGGTGTGTACACAAGAAAAAATAGACCCGTCAATTTTCAGAATTGTCCCAAATGACGATGAAATCAAGTCTGTTTCTATGGCTGTTGATCTAATCAACGATGGTGAAGGTGATATCCTTATGAAAGGACTCTGTTCTACTGACAAATATATGAGGGCTATACTAAACAAAGAAAAGGGATTGCTTCCAGCAAAAGCGATTTTGAGTCATGTAACTGTCCTGTCAAATCCGAGATATCACAAATTGCTTATACTTGGAGATATTGCTGTTATTCCTGCTCCGGATCTTTCGCAGAAAATTGCAATTACCAATTATGTAGTTAAGACAGCAAAAGCATTAGGCATAGCTAAACCAAAGGTAGCAATCATTGCAGCAACTGAACAACTTTTACCGGGAATGCAGGCATGTATAGATGCTGCATTGATTTCAAAAATGGCAGACAGAGGACAGATTACCGGATGTCTGGTTGATGGTCCTTTAGCCTTGGACGTTGCACTTTCGACCGAAGCGGCAGCTGTTAAAAAACTAGTTAGCCCTGTTGCAGGTGATGCAGACTGTCTTGTATTCCCTAATATTGAATCTGCAAATGTTTTCTACAAGGTAAATTCACAGCTATGTACCGATACCAGACTCGCTGCAATTGTAGCAGGAGCAAAGGCCCCATGTGTACTATCAAGCAGAGCGGACAGTATAGACACAAAACTAAACTCCATTGCACTTGCTGCTATAACTGCTAAATAATTTTATGACTTACAGAATATTAGCTATTAATCCAGGTTCCACCTCAACAAAAATTGCTGTTTATGAAGATAGTGACCAGTTGTTTGTAGAAACTCTGAGGCACTCAAGTTATGAATTGTCGGGTTTCGATAAAGTTACTGATCAATATGAATTCAGAAAGGAAGCAATTTTAAAAGCCCTGAAAGACAATAAAATAGAACTCTCCTCACTTTCTGTAATAGTTGGAAGGGGAGGGCTGCTCAGGCCTATTGAATCCGGTGTATACGAGGTTAATGATAAGATGATTGCAGATCTGATGGAGGAAACAAAAGGTGAGCACGCAAGTAACCTGGGAGGTTTGATTGCTACCAATCTTGCTAAGGAATCAGTAGGTTGCAGGGCATATATTGCAGATCCTGTAGTTGTAGATGAGTTATCATCTGTTGCAAGAGTATCCGGACACCCTTTATTTGAGAGAGTATCAATTTTTCATGCACTAAATCACAAAGCAATAGCTAAGACATATGCAGCATCTATAGACAAAGATTACAATCAGCTGAACCTGATTGTCGCACATCTTGGTGGTGGAGTGTCTGTGGGAGTACACTTGAAGGGTAAGGTAGTGGACGTTAATAATGCGTTGCATGGCGAAGGGCCGTTTTCACCTGAGAGATCTGGTACATTGCCGGCACTTGCACTTGCCGAACTATGTTTTTCCGGTAATTACTCTATTGCGCAAGTTAAAAAAATTATCACAGGAGAAGGAGGGTTGGTTGCCCATCTTGGCACAAATTCATTCCAGTATGTTGAGCAAAAAGTAGAAGCAGGCGATGAAAAATTCATTCTTATTTCAGATGCTTTTGCCTACAATGTTGCAAAAGCCATAGGAGCAAGTGCCACTGTTCTGTCTGGGAGTGTAGATGCAATTTTGCTTACAGGTGGGGTTGCACATAATAAAAAGCTGATGGATAAGATTATCGGCATGGTCAAATTCATAGCTCCTGTTATAATATATCCCGGAGAAGATGAAATGACTGCTCTGGCCATGAATGGTCTGGCCGTTCTTAATGGAAGTGAAAAGGCAAAAGAGTACTAGATAATTATTCCTGACTATTTCAGTCGTTTATAGTATACAAGTTCTCTTTTTGAAACAGTCTCAGGGTGTAAAATATTAATAATATCATTCAGGATCACATCTGGCTCTGTTACTCCAGTTTCCCAGAAATCACTTCCACCATGCAATGTCTCTCTTTTATTGTTATTGTAAACTTTCCCGCTCTTTAAAGAAGGAATGTTCTTAAAGAGCGGATTACTTTTTTTAAGCTCCTCTATGGTTTTGAAGTTGTTGGGATTCAGCCAGAAATCGGCAGATAGTGATTTTTGATATACCTCTTCGAGATTATGAGCAATAGATTTGGAAACGCCATTCTTGCTTAATATCAACTCTCCTCCAGCGTCATTAATAAGAACACTCATATAGTTTAGATTGCCGGGAATGTACCATACCTCTTTCCATGGAGCATTCAACAGAATTTTTGGCTTGAATGTAATAGCATAGATACTCTCTTTAAGAGAAAAATATCTTGATTTAACCGAGTTATAAATTGAATCTGCACGATGGGAGCAATTAAATATACTTCCAAATAATTTCAAATATTCCAGCTTTCCTATAGGGTGATCTTCAAGGTAATCTCCCAATGCAATCACATCTATTCCGAGCTCCTTTATTTTGTCTATATAGATATTATTTTCACCCAGGATACCATAAGTGAATACCACATCAGGGTTTAACCTTAGTAAAAGTTCATAATTCAGCGACCCCTCATAGCCTATATCAAATATATATCCTTTTTCAATACCCATTAAGACATCCGGGTCTGATATATATTGTTTGCCCGATACACCCACTATAAGGTTTGTAAGTCCAAGCGCTTTCATAAACGCTATATGACTGGTAGACATGCATACAACTCTTTTAACAGGATAATTTAATCTTGTAATATTTATATCAGCAGATTTATTGTCAATTGATTTAACAAATGTGTAACTATTGGTATTATCCCCTGTTGAGCTCCAGTTATCAATAATTTCAAATACAGTTTTCTCTTCCTCTCCTGATACTCTGAAATATTTGGCATACTCGTTTCCATTAGGGGTTTCAGCGTATTTTTTTCCACCGGAGTTGCCCCCACAAGCCGAAAGTGTAAGAGATGACAGAAGGATAAGTATTGTCTTTAGATGGATCATCATAGAAATTTGATACAAATTTAGCAAATTTAACTTACTTTGCAGAATGTCAAAACATGAGTTGATTATTATCGGAGCAGGCGCAGCGGGAATGCTTGCAGCTGTTGCTGCAGCACAAAAAGGGATATCTGTCTTATTACTGGAAAAGATGGAAAAGGCGGGCAGGAAAATAAGAATTACAGGAAAGGGCAGGTGTAACATAACAAATACAAAGGAATGGGATGAATTTTCCGGACATATTTACCCCAAAAGCCGTTTTTTAAAACCCGCTTTCTATAATTTCAGCAATGTACAAACCATCAGTTTTTTTGAAAGCATAGGTCTGCCTGTAGTTATTGAGAGAGGAGACAGGGTTTACCCAGAGTCGGGCAGATCGGAAGATGTTGTGGAATCATTGGTCAGACATCTGACATCACTCGGTGTGGAGATTTCATACAACTCAAAAGTTGTTGATATAATAACCAAAGATAGTATTGTTGAGAGAGTTGTCTGGCTTAAGAATGGAAAGAGGCACGAAGAGGTGGTTAAAGCTGTAATTATTGCAACAGGAGGCCTTGCCTATCCATTAACCGGTTCTGATGGGGATGGTTATGTATTTGCTAAAAAATTGAATCACAGTTTGACCAAGTGCTGGCCTTCACTGACTGCACTAATGCCTCGGAATTATATTACAGGACTCGAAGGACTGACATTGAAAAATGTAGATATTGAACTATATGTAGGAGGAGAGTTAGTTCAGTCAGAGAGAGGAGACATCGATTTTACAAATAATGGCATAGAGGGTCCCATTGGCTTGAAAATAAGCAGGAAAGCTGTGAAGGCATTGATAAACGGAGAAAAAGTATACACAGTCATTGACCTGAAACCAGCCCTGACAGAGGAGCAGGTAACAAACAGGATAAAAAGGGAGCTAAAGGAACGTGGGACATTACAAATATGGAACTTGATGAATCTTTTACTTCCAAAGCAGCTGATTTCAGCATTTCTTTTTAACAATAAAATAAAAACTGAGACATCAGTTGGAATCAATGATGAAAAAACAATTTGTCTGATTGTAAAGTCTTTAAAATACTGGAAAATAGATTTGGAAAGCTATACATCATATGAAAGAGCTGTTATAACTGCCGGGGGTATCTCTCTTGATGAAATAGTTTCAAAAAGCATGTCGTCAAAATTGGTATTGAATCTGTTTTTTGCAGGAGAGGTAATCGATCTTGATGCTGATACCGGTGGTTATAATCTTCAGATTGCTTTTTCTACAGGATATCTTGCAGGAAGCGAGGCAGCACATCTGATAGAAAAGTCCAGGTGAAAGCAATGACTACAACAATCACTTGTGCATAGATGTTTCGTAGCCAAGTTTTAGTTCTGTGATAACCTGCTTTGTATCAAGTGTGAAATCACCATTCATCATCCAGGAGTAGTAGCTTTGGTCGCTTTTAAAAACGCTCTCCACAGTTCTTCCTTTGTATTTTCCAAAATTAAATGATGGTTCATCCTTGTCGTTAAGCACTACTCTGCCAGCATAGTCAACAAAACGAGATTTTGTGGAAAAGTCTGCCAGAAATTTTATGTCATTTTCCAGTATGTCATACTTATCCAATTGTGCTTCGAGAATCTCGAATGTCGCCACTGTGTCCGCCTCAGCCGAGTGAGCATTTTCGAGTTCTTTACTGCAATAGAACTTATATGCAGCACTTAGTGTCCTTTGTTCCATCTTGTGAAATATATTCTGGACATCCACAAGTTTCCTTTTTCTGAAGTCGAAGTTGACTCCCGCACGGAGGAACTCTTCGGCTAGCATAGGAACATCAAAACGGGTAGAATTGTATCCGGCAAAATCACATCCAGCCATCCAGTTTGCAAGACTCTTTGCCAATTCCTTGAATGTGGGAGAATCAGCTACGTCTTCATTTGATATTCCATGAATTTTCTGTGCTTCAGGAGATATTGGTATAGTAGGATTGATTCTTCTGGTTTTAATCTCCTGATCTCCGTTAGGCATTATCTTGAGAGCACTGATTTCTACAATTCTGTCCGTAGCAACATTTAAACCGGTACTTTCAATGTCAAAAAAAAGTATGGGATTCTTTAAGTTTAATTTCATAAGTAATTTAGATTGTGCCAATTAAGCACTAACCATCATAGGCATAATAAGAGCAAGAATATCTTCGTTAGGATCTGTCTGTCCATTTGGAAGTATAAGTGCGGCCCTGGTCGGGTCTGCAAGCTCCAGAGATATGTCTGTGTATGGAAGGTTGTTTAGTATTTCTATCAGGAATGTTGACTTGAATCCAATCTCCATAGAATCACCTTCGTACTGGCAACTCAATCGTTCATGGGCAGAAATTGAAAAGTCCAGATCCTGTGCAGATATTACAAGTTGATTGTATGATAATTTCAATTTTACCTGACTGCTGGCCTGATTTGAACACACAGCAACTCTCTTTGTGCTGTTCAGGAAGTCCTGGCGATTGATTACAAGCTTATTCTGATTATTTTTTGGAATGACAGAACGGTAGGCAGGGTAATTTCCCTCTACCAGACGACATACAAGAACGAATGATTCAAATTCAAAATATGCATTTTTGATATCAAACCGCATCTTAACCTCCTGGTCAATCTTGGTAAGAATGTTTTTTAGAATTGATGCAGGTTTTTTTGGAAGGATGAAGGATGATTTCTGTGCTGACATAATGTCATGTCTTGTATAGCAGACAAGTTTGTGAGCATCTGAAGCTACAAGTGTAGTCTCCTCTGTACCGATATCAAAGAAGACACCATTCATTACTGGCCTGAGTTCCTCTTCTGCAGTTGCGTACAATGTGCGGTTTATTCCTTCCAGTAGTGCTGATGATGGGATTGATATCTCCGTACTATCATCGGAAAGTGCTGCAATGCTTGGATAATCGTCAGCTAGTGTGCATGGAAGCTTTGAATTGCCATTTGCCCAGGTTATCTCTATTAATGAGGAGATATCGTTCGTCTTGAACTCAAGAGGCTGGTCTGGAAATTCTTTTAAAGAATCAACCAATAATCTTGCAGGTATGGTAATTTCGCCATCCTCAACAACATTTTCAATAGTCATTCCGGCTTTGAGACTTGTCTCTAAATCTGAAGCAGTTATACTAAGATAACCCTCTTTTAACACAAAAAGGAAATTGTCTAAAATTGGAATTGTGTTTTTAGATGAGATGACCCGGGAAACCGAAAGTAAACGGGCTAATAATTCTGTGCTTGAAACTACAAACTTCATATCCTTATATTTTTTACAAAGATAAAAAAAATACGTTATGGCATATAATTTGATTTCGTTCTATCCATAAAATAACCTTCATTTCTAAAAATTATTAATTATAGTTGTTATGAAAAGATATCTGATTATTTTATTTTCATCAATTCTGATAAGTGCCATTACAACACTGGCAATCATTAAAATCACAAACACAAGTTCAGACAGTAACAATTCAACATCAGCTGGTGTGCCTATTCAAAAAGTCAATTTGTCAGACCAGCTCTATCCCGATTTTACTTTTGCAGCTGAGACTGCCGTTAAAGCAGTAGTACATGTGAAATCAGTTAAAACAGGTATTGAACAGCCTTACTCAATTTTAGATTTTTTCTTTGGATACAGAGCCCCAAATGCGACACCGAGAGATGAAGCGAGCACTGGTTCCGGTGTTATAATTAAACCAGATGGGTATATAGTCACAAACAACCATGTAATCGATGGAGCATCTGAGATTTCAGTAACATTGGATAATAATAGTACATACAAAGCAAAAGTTATTGGTGCCGATCCGGTTACCGATATTGCACTTCTTAAAATCGATGCGCAAAATCTTCCTTACCTTAGTTTCGGCGACTCAGACGGTTTAAGACTGGGAGAGTGGGTGATAGCTATTGGTAATCCTTATAACCTCAGGTCTACTATTACTGCAGGTATTGTCAGTGCCAAAGCCAGGAGCATGCCGACAATGCCGGGAGAATTTAAAATTGAGTCGTTTATCCAGACAGATGCAGCAGTGAATCCCGGAAACAGCGGAGGAGCCTTGGTCAATACAAGGGGAGAATTAGTTGGAATCAATACTGCCATCGCATCCAGAACAGGAGCGTTCAGTGGCTACTCCTTTGCTGTGCCCTCGTCAATTACTAAAAAAGTTGTAGAAGACCTTGCAGACTTTGGGTCAGTCAAAAGAGCTCTTCTAGGCGTTACAATGCAGGAAATTGATAGTGAATTAGCCAGGGAGAAGCACCTGAAAGAGATTAAAGGGGTATTCATAGCAGAGTTATCAAAGGGAGGTGCTGCAGATAAAGCAGGATTAATGGAATCGGATGTAATTGTCTCAATAAATGGAATAGATGTAAATTCTGCTCCGGCAGTTCAGGAGCAAATCAGCAAATACAGACCCAATGATAGAATTAAAGTGGGAATAGTACGCGATGGTAAACAAAAAGAGATCTCAGTTGTCTTAGAAAACAAGGGAGGTACCTTTACAATTAACCAGGAAGATAAAACCGGACTGTCTCAGCTTTTTGGAGCTTCGCTTAAGAAAGCAACAAACGAGAGCTTGAAGAAATACGGAATAAAATCTGGCGTAGAAGTTGTAGCAGTACAAGAAGGCAAATTTGAAAATGCAGGAATAAAGAAGGGTTTCATAATAACACATATAAACCAGGTTCCCGTAAAAGATGTCCCGGATGTTGTGAACATAGTTCAGAGAAGTACAAGGTCTTTATTAATTGAAGGCGTATATTCAGATGGTTCTGTTGTTTACTATGGAATGGGTATCTAATTTTTGCAGCTTCCACTAATTTGTATTAGTTTTGCAAGATATTATATATTCATGAGACAGCTTAAGATAACCAAATCAATTACAAACAGAGAGAGTGCCTCTCTTGACAAATATCTTCAGGAGATTGGAAGAGAAGAACTTATAACCGTAGAAGAAGAGGTAGAATTAGCTCAGAGAATAAGGAAAGGTGATCAGGAAGCATTAGAAAAGCTAACCAGAGCAAACCTGAGGTTTGTCGTATCTGTTGCCAAACAGTATCAGAACCAGGGTTTAAGTTTGCCTGACCTTATTAATGAAGGCAATCTTGGTTTGATCAAGGCAGCAGAAAAATTCGATGAAACAAGAGGTTTTAAGTTTATATCATATGCAGTCTGGTGGATTCGCCAATCAATATTGCAAGCTTTGGCAGAACAGTCAAGGATTGTTCGGTTGCCCCTCAATCAGGTTGGTTCCCTTAACAAGATAAACAAGGCTCTTTCAAAATTCGAACAAGAGAATGAAAGAATGCCTTCGCCTGAAGAACTGGCTGAAATTCTTGATATTCCGCGGGAAAAAATTGCTGATACTCTAAGGGTTTCAGGCCGTCATGTATCTGTTGATGCCCCATTTGTGGACGGAGAGGATAACAATTTGCTTGATGTCCTTGTGAATAATGACTCTCCCAATGCAGACAGAGGATTGGTTAATGAGTCCCTGAACAAAGAGATAGAGAGAGCACTTTCAACTTTGACAGAGAGAGAAAGAGACATAGTCAAGTATTTTTTTGGGATTGGTGCAAGCGAGATGACGCTTGAGGAAATTGGTGAATTTTTTGGGCTGACAAGAGAGAGAGTAAGACAGATTAAAGAAAAGGCTATCAGGAGATTAAGACACAGTGCAAGAAGCAAGCTGCTTAAAACTTACTTAGGTTAAATCATAATCACTATACTTTTTAAACTTATGAAAAAACTACTAATGATCATGTTAGCAGCATTTGCTGTATTGGCTTCTTGTAAACAGCAGAAGGCCGTTGTAAACCCATTATTGGCAGAATGGGACACTCCTTTTGGAATTCCTCCATTTGAGCAAGTTAAAATTGAACATTACATGCCAGCGTATATTGAAGCTATGGCTCAGCATAATGCTGAAATTGAATCTATTGTGAATAATATTGAAGATCCTTCTTTTGAAAACACAATAGTCGCCTTCGATAACTCCGGTGATCTGTTTGAACGGATATCACCAGTATTTTCAAGTATTAGCGGAATTGACTCAAATCCAGAAGTCATTGCCCTTGCCAAAGAGCTATCTCCATTAACAAGCAAGCATTTCAACGAAATTAACCTTAATCCCGGCCTTTTCAATAGAGTGAAAGCTGTTTATGAAAAAAGAGATTCACTTGGTCTGGATGCTGAACAGATGCGCCTTCTGACTGAGACCTACAAAGGATTCGAAAGAGGAGGAGCAAATCTGCCTGACGATAAGAAAGAGGAACTAAAGAAGATTAATGCAGAAATTTCTGATCTTCAGCTTACTTTCGGACAAAATCTTCTTGCTGAGACAGATGCGTTCAAACTTGTTATTGACAACGATGCAAATCTGGCTGGTCTATCTGAATCCCTTAAGGCATCAGCTGCAAAGAAGGCAGAAAAGGACAGCACTCTTAAAGGTAAATGGGTGTTTGGACTTGACAACCCAAGCATAATCCCTTTCCTTCAGCAATCTGAAAAGAGAGAACTAAGAAAAGAGATCCTGAATGCATATCTTAACAGATGTAACAACAACAATAAAGAAGATAATAAAGCTATTATTGCAAAGTTGATAGATCTTCGCCTGAAGAAAGCAAAGTTGATGGGCTTTGAAAACTTCGCTCAATATCAACTCGAAGACAGAATGGCAAAAACTCCTGAGGCTGTCTATGATTTACTTAACAAACTATGGACCCCTTCACTTGCTTCTGCAAAGAGAGAGCTTGCAGATATGAGTGAAATTGCAAAATCCGAAGGTCAGAATGGTGCTCTGGAAGCATCTGACTGGAGATTTTATTTTGAAAAAGCTATGTCCAGGAAATTTGATTTAAGCGATGCGCAGTTGCGACCTTATTTTAAACTAGAGAATGTAAGAGAGGGAATCTTTTATGTTGCAAACAAGTTATATGGAATTACATTTACACAGATTGAGAACGTTCCTCTCCCAAATCCGGAGGCAACTGCTTTTGAATGTAAGGATTCTGACGGATCTCATCTGGGCATATTGTTCATGGATATGTTTGCTCGCCCGGGTGCCAAAAGAGGCGGAGCATGGTGCAGTGGTTTCCGATCACAAACATATAAAGATGGTAAGAGAGTTGCTCCATTGGTTACTATAGTAGGAAATTTCACAAGACCAGTTGGAGACGAACCTGCACTACTTAGTATGGACGAGGCTGAAACATATTTCCATGAATTTGGTCACGCACTGGCAAGTCTTCTTAAAAATGTCCATTACAATGGCGTTGGAGGAATGACAAGAGATTTTGTTGAACTCCCTTCACAAATAATGGAACATTGGGCTTTTGAACCAGATGTTTTAAAAGTATACGCCAAACATTATCAGACAGGTGAAGTTATACCTCAAGAGCTAATTGACAAGATGGTAAATTCAGGAAAGTATGGTCAAGGTTTTGCGACTACAGAATATCTTGCAGCTTCGCTGCTTGACATGGATTATCATATCTTAAAGGAAATTCCTGCAAATTTTGATGTTCTTGCATTTGAAGCCAAGGTTCTTGGTGACAGAGGTCTTATCTCACAAATTCCTCCTCGTTACAGGAGTACATACTTCAGCCATACATTTACAGGTGGTTATACAGCAGGTTACTATTCTTATATATGGGCTGAGGTTTTAGATAGCGATGCTTATCAGGCATTTGTAGAGACAGGTGACATTTTCAACAAAGAGGTGGCAACTAAATTCAGAAAGGAAATTCTAGAAAGATCCGGTCAGGACGAAGCTATGACACTCTATGTGAATTTCCGTGGCAAAGAACCAGGAATAGATCCTTTGTTAAAAAACCGAGGACTTAAATAGAACGAAATAATCAATTTTATTAAAAGGGTGAAAGTAATGTTTCTCCCTTTTTTTTTTATATTTGCAACATAAGCACTAATATTGGTAAGCAATGGTAATTAATGCCCAGAATATTCTCCTTGTGGGTTCAATTCTTCTCTTTATAAGTATCATTGCAAGTAAAGGTGCTCATCGTTTTGGAGTTCCTGTAATGCTTCTTTTCCTAGGTGTAGGTATGATATTTGGAAGCGATGGAGTTGGCATTCAATTTAACAGTGCTGCAACAGCACAATTTGTGGGTATTATTGCTTTATGCTTTATTCTCTTCTCGGGAGGGATGGATACTAAAATTCAGGACATTAAACCCATTATAGCATCTGGTATTATGTTGTCATCTCTAGGCGTGTTGCTTACAACAATAATAACGGGAGTAGTTATCTTTTATATTACAGGACTGGTAACAAAATTTGTTACGTTGACATTAGCTGAATCTATGCTTTTGGCAGCAATTTTATCTTCTACCGATTCAGCTTCAGTATTTTCAATTCTTCGTTCAAAGGGATTGAAACTCAAACAAAATATAAGCCCTCTTCTGGAGTTGGAGAGTGGCAGTAATGACCCCATGGCATACATGATCACTCTGCTATTAATTGGAGTTGTTCAGGCTGGCGAAATGGACACGACTAAATTTATCTTTAGTTTTATTACACAATTAGGAATTGGAGCAATGAGCGGGTACTTTTTGGGTAAGATATTTATCTTCATTATCAAACTGATAAAACTGCCAAGAAAATCACAGTTTCATATTTTTTTGTTTGTATCTGTGTTTTTTGCCTACTCGTTTACTGAGAAATTACATGGAAACGGGTTCCTTGCTGTATATCTTGTCGGATTAATGATAGGAAACAGCAACATAAAGCAGGATAAGTCTGCAACATATTTTTTTGATAGTATTGCCTGGCTCTGTCAACTGGTAATGTTCCTCACGCTCGGACTGCTCGTAAATCCAAGCGAACTTCTTCCTGTGGCTCTGATTGGGCTTTTAATTTCCGGGGTCATGATAACCATTTCTCGACCCACAGCTGTCTTCATTTCATTATTGCCATTCAAGTCACTCACAAACAGCGCAAAACTCTATATTTCATGGGTTGGATTAAAAGGGGCTGTCCCTATAATTTTTGCCACTTATCCATTAGTTGCAGGTCTGGCAAATTCACGTCTGATGTTTAATATCGTCTTTTTTACGACTATATTATCACTGATAATTCAGGGAACAACAGTAAACATAGCAGCACAGAAATTAAAGCTGGATTCCCGTTAAAACACTATATTTGCAACCATATAATATCAACCAAAACAAATGAATGACTTCTGGCAAACGATTGGTACGCTTATCGTCGATTTTAGCAACTGGATCTGGGGTATGCCCCTTTTTATTCTATTAATAGGAGGAGGACTTGGCTTCCTGATTTATTCGGGATTTGTACCTTTCAGGTACTATGGCAGGGCACTTAGGTCGTTAAGAACCAAAGAGGATGATGCTCCTGGCCAGATAAGTTCTTTTGAGGCACTGACAAGTGCAATAGCTGCAACTGTGGGTATGGGAAATATATCCGGTGTGGCAGTTGCAATTACAATGGGAGGTCCTGGTACAATTTTCTGGATGTGGGTAAGTGCAATCGTTGGTATGGCTACTAAGTTTTTTGAAGGGAGCTTGACAATAATGTATAAGGGGAAGGATTCTGCAGGCGAGATTCAAGGAGGACCGATGTACATGATTACTCAAGGATTGGGAAAGAAGTGGAAGCCATTTGCAATATTCTTTTCAGTATTTGGTCTTATCGGAACATTATGCCTGATGCAGGCTAATCAACTAACTGAGGCTTTAATAACTGTTTTTGTTCTTCCCATGGGCATAGAGAGTACATTTACAATTAAATTGTTGATAGGAATTCTGATATGTCTTCTTGTTTCAGTAGTTGTTCTGGGAGGTATACAAAGGATATCCAAAGTCTCGGCAAAACTTGTTCCAACAATGGTAGCTTTTTATTTTTTGCTTGTTACATATATAATATTCACCAATCTACCCGTGGTTCCGGATGTATTTGCCTCTATTTTCTCGCAGGCTTTTGAATTTAAGGCTGGTTTAGGTGGGTTGGCGGGCTCTGCAATTGTTATCGGTGCCAGAAGAGCAGCTTTTGTAAATGAAGCAGGAGTTGGTACTGCCTCTATGATGCACGGAGCTTCAAAGAACACAGAACCTATCCGAGAGGGTCTGGTTGCAATGATTGGACCATCCATTGACTCGGGATTGGTTTGTACGCTCACAGCTCTTGCAATACTTATAAACGGACAGTATGAGGTTAGTCAACTTCAGGGAATTCAGATGGCTTTGAACTCATTTCAGGCATCTATTCCTGGTGTGGGACACTATCTTCTTATGTTAATGGCAATTGTCTTTGCATTTTCTACAATGTTTTCATACTCCTACTATGGAGTGAAGTGCACTAATTTCTTGTTTGGTGCAAAATATGCCCATTATTACAACTATTTCTTTCTTATAATGTTGGTAGTAGGAGCAGTTATAACACTTGACGTTGTTGTTGGTGTTATTGATAGTGCATACGCATTAATGGCAATACCAACTATGGTAACACTAATTATTCTGGCTCCGAATGTTAAAAGGGAGATGAAAAAATATTTTTCAAAAAAAGAGATTAAATGAATCCGGAACAAATTATAACAAACAAATTAAAGGAGGCTGTCCTATCACTATACGGTTTTGATCTGGAAGCCAGTTTTTTGCAGACACAAACAACAAGAAAGGAGTTTGAAGGAGATATTACAGCTGTAATGTTCCCCCTTCTGAAAATTTCCAAAAAGTCACCGGAAGAAACTGGAAAAGAGATTGGAAATTATATTTTAAGCAACAATTCAGATATTGAATCATTCAATGTTGTAAAAGGATTTCTTAATTTAAAATTTTCAAGCAGTTTCTGGATTGGAATATTTAAGATAATTGCTTCTGTTCCTGATTATGGACAGGCCCCGCCAACAGGGAAGTGTGTTATGGTAGAGTTCTCATCCCCAAATACAAATAAGCCTTTACATCTTGGTCATATAAGAAACAACCTTTTAGGATGTTCAGTTGCGAAATTGTTGGAGGCTAATGGGCATAATGTTATCACAGTCAATCTTGTAAACGACAGAGGAATACATATTTGCAAATCGATGCTGGCATGGTTGAAAGAGGCAAACGGGGAGACGCCTGGCAGTTCTGGAATGAAGGGTGACCATCTGGTTGGAAAATACTATGTTGCCTTCAATAATATACTGAAAAGAGAGATTGAAGAACTAAAACAAGGAGGGATGTCAGAAGAGGAGGCGGAAAGGAAAGCTCCTGCACTTTTAGAAGCTCAGGAAATGCTTGTAAAATGGGAGAGTGGGGACAACGATGTGGTAGGATTATGGAAAATGATGAATTCATGGGTATATGAGGGATTTGATGTCACATATAAAAAACTTGGAGTTTCATTCAATAAGACTTATTATGAATCCCAGACATATCTTCTTGGAAAAGCGTTAGTAAAAGAAGGATTGGAGAGTGGTGTGTTCTATAAAAAAGAGAATGGCTCTGTTTGGTGTGACTTAACAGGTGACGGGTTGGATGAAAAGTTGCTTTTGCGTGCAGATGGAACATCGGTATATATGACTCAGGATCTGGGAACTGCTAATCAAAGATATTCAGAATATAAATTTGACGAACACATTTATGTTGTAGGAAATGAACAGAATTATCATTTTCAGGTATTGAAGCTGATTCTTAAAAAACTTGGTTTCAACTGGGCAGATTCAATCTATCATCTATCTTACGGGATGGTTGAATTGCCACAAGGCAAAATGAAATCGAGAGAGGGGACAGTTGTTGATGCCGACGATCTGATTGACGGAATGATAGCAACAGCAAAAGAGACATCGCTTGAACTAGGAAAATTGGAAAACATGTCTGTTGAGGATCAGAACCAACTCTTCGAAATGATAGGTTTGGGAGCACTAAAATACTTTATAATTAAAGTTGATCCAAAAAAGACTATGCTATTCGATCCTAAAGAATCAATTGATTTTAATGGCAACACCGGTCCTTTCATTCAGTATACACATGCCAGAATCAAGTCTATTTTAAGAAAGGCAAAAGAACAAGATATACAACATCATTTGAATGACTCTGATTTAAGTGATAAGGAGATTGAAATAATAAAGCTTCTCAATTCTTTCCCTGAAAAAATCAGAGAGGGAGGAAAAGAACACTCTCCGGCAATAATTGCAAATTATGCCTACGACCTTTCAAAGGAGTTCAACCAATATTATCACGAAGTCTCTATATTAAAAGAAGATGACACTAAGATTCGTTCACAAAGGCTTGTATTAATTGAATCAATTGCAAAAGTATTATCGAAGGCAATGGGTATTCTTGGAATCACTCTGCCTGAGAGAATGTAAAATGGAGAATAAACCAAATCAATTTATACCAACATCAAAAAAAGAGGTTGAAGCATTAGGGTGGGATTATCTGGATATCATACTCTTTTCGGGTGATGCATACATAGATCATCCCTCATTTGGAACAGCCGTAATAGCCAGAATACTGGAAAGAGAGGGATATCGGGTTGCAATTGTCCCACAACCAAACTGGAGAGATGATTTGAGAGATTTTAAAAAGCTGGGAGTACCCCGATTGTTCTTTGGAGTGAATGCAGGTGTTATGGACTCCATGGTTAACCACTATACTGCCAATAAGCGTTTGAGGAGCAATGATGCATATACTCCAGATGGTAAAGCATCTCAAAGGCCAGACTATGCTGTTAAAGTATATACAAAAATACTTAAGGAACTTTATCCCGATGTGCCAGTAGTAATCGGTGGAATAGAGGCATCACTTAGAAGGTTGACACACTACGATTACTGGCATGATTCACTGATGCCATCAATTCTTGTCGATTCAGAAGCCGATATTCTGGTTTATGGCATGGGAGAGAAACCTATCGTTGAAATTGCCGGGCTTTTAGCTCAGGGAGCATCTCTGGAAGAGGTTAAAATGACTCCTCAGATTGCATATATTGCAGATTACGAAGATAATGGCATAAAAGACAGGATTCTCTTGCACTCCTATGAAACGTGTTTGAAGAAAAAAATGGCTTTTGTGGAAAATTTTAATATAATAGAAAGAGAGTCAAACTCTTATATTGCAAGACATCTTATAGAACCATACAAGGATAGGTTCATACATATCAACAGATCTAATGTTCTACCATCAGTGCAGGAGATTGATTCATATTACGACCTTCCCTTCACAAAACTTCCTCATCCAAGGTACAAAGGGAAACATATACCGGCATATGAGATGATAAAATTTTCCATAAATACTCACCGGGGTTGTTTTGGATCATGCAGCTTCTGTACAATATCGGCTCATCAGGGCAAATTAGTTCAATCGCGATCCATGCAATCAATTATAAAAGAGATTACCGGCCTTACTCAAATGGCAGGATTTAAAGGCTATATTTCTGATGTAGGTGGTCCGACTGCAAATATGTTCGCTATGTCAGGAAATGATATGGAATTATGCAAGAAATGCAAGAAGGATAGTTGTATATATCCAAATATTTGTCCCAATCTTAACAGGTCACATGATCAATTACTTGAGCTCTACAATGAAATTGATAAAATTCCAGGTGTAAGAAAGTCATTTATTGGAAGTGGAATAAGGTATGACCTGTTTCTGAATGAGAATGGATATCTTGACGAATCAGGGAGAACATATTTGCGGGAAATAATAGTCAATCATACATCCGGAAGGTTAAAAGTCGCTCCGGAGCACACAGAGGAACATGTTCTCAAGGTAATGGGTAAACCTTCCTTTAGATCCTTCATATTTTTAAAGGAGGAATTCGAACGTATAAACAAAAATGAGGGGCTCAAGTTACAGTTAGTACCCTACTTCATATCAAGTCATCCGGGTTGCAAGATTTCTGACATGAAATCCCTGTCACAGAATAGTGGACTGAAAGGAATAAATCTGGAGCAGGTTCAGGATTTTACACCGACTCCCATGACAAGATCATCAGTTGCTTTCTACACTGGAATTGATACCAAGACTCTGAAGAACATATTTGTAGAAACTGACCCCTCGGGTAAACAAAAACAAAAACAGTTTTTTTTCAATAAAATGTAAAAAAAGGTAAATAATTTAAAAAAATTGCATTATAATTGCAGCCCAAAATCATATTCAGAACAGATTTTACTTATGGAGAAGAAGACAAATACACAAAAGGAAAAAGTAATAGCCTCACCAAATAAAACCAAGCGCAGAGCTGTAATAAGTTATGCTAATCTAACTCCTGAGCTCATGGCTGCCTTTAAGGAGAAATATCCCAAAGGTTATGCTGATTATATGGGTGATATATTCAAAGTTGACAAACCCGATGGCACTTTTTTTTATGCAATATCACTAGAGGTGCCCGATGCAATCTACCTGGTAAAGATTGACGTTAAAATTGATGATTACGAAGATGCGGAACAGGGACTGTTTGGCGGAGGAAGCAGCGATGATGATGGTGATGAACCAGATGAGTTTCCAGATGACGATACTGGATCTGCATTTTCTGAGGAGGAAGAATCAGACGAGTAACAAAAGATACTAAAACAATTATACAAGGCTGGGTTTTAATTCAGCCTTTTTTAGTACATTCGTCTAATCGTAATATTATATGAGGGGATTTGTTTTATATATTTCTCGATGGTTAAAAAGTCTGCCTGAGAGCCGTATGTTGTTTTTTCTATCTTTCTTTGTCGGCTTGAGCAGCGGACTTGCTGCTGTTTTACTAAAAAAATCCATACATTTTTTTTCCTGGATACTTAAAGGATGGCTTAACACTCCGGAAGAGAGCTTTCTATATCTTCTCTATCCTGGTGCAGGGATGTTGCTATCGCTTTTATTGGTTAAATATGTGATTAAGGACAACATAGGGCATGGTGTGACCAAAGTGCTCTATGCTGTGGCAAAGAATGATTCCAAAATTAAAAAGCATAATATCTGGTCTTCAATAGCAGCCAGTTCAGTTACAATCGGGTTCGGGGGGTCGGTTGGAGCAGAGGCACCTATTGTATACACCGGGGCAGCGATCGGATCAAATCTTGCAAAAGCACTTGGGCTATCTTACAAGCATATGACCATCCTTCTTGGATGCGGAGCTGCAGGAGCCATTGCCGGTATATTCAAAGCTCCTTTGGCAGGTATACTTTTTACATTGGAGATTCTTATGTTCAATATATCTGTCACATCAATCGTTCCTTTGTTGATATCGGCAGTTACAGCTGCCTCTGTCTCTTTCTTCTTTTTAGGAGATGCTGTCGTATTTACCAACAGTATCGAGCAGTTCAGAATGGGAAACATCCCATATTACATTATTCTTGGAATAGTCTGCGGATTTATCTCTCTCTATTTTATAAGAGCGACACTTTTTTTGGAGGACAAGATAAACGGAATTGCAAACCAGTATAAAAGATGGCTTATTTCAGCACTCGGGCTAGGCATTTTGATATTTCTATTTCCACCCTTATATGGCGAGGGATACGATTCACTGACTGCCTTATTGAATAACGATGTAGGAGTGGCAATAGGCACATCTGTTTTCTCAGATTTGTTTTCGAATCCTTGGGCCATACCGGTTTTCTTTTTTCTGGTTGTCTTATTAAAGGTTTTCGCAATGTCCCTTACAAATGCCGGAGGAGGAGTAGGAGGCACATTTGGCCCCACACTTGTCATTGGAGGAATAATGGGATTTGTATTGAGCAGAGTTTTAAATCTATCAGGCATCCACATTGTTCCCGAAGCAAATTTTGCTCTTGTTGGTATGGCAGGGCTTATGGCGGGTGTGATGCAGGCTCCTTTGACAGCAATATTTCTGATTGCAGAAATTACTGGTGGCTATGTTTTACTGATGCCATTGATTATAACATCTGTTGTATCATTTGCAACAATCAGGACATTTGAATCATATTCCATTTACACAAAAAGAATAGCAAAACAGGGAGATCTGCTGACTCATGACAGTGACCAGGCAGTCCTTACTCTATTAAAAACATCTGATCTCATTGAAAATGACTTTGTCTCCATTAACCCAGATAAATTTCTGACAGATCTTGTAAAAACAGTTTCTCATTCAAAACGTAACTTGTTTCCTGTTGTTGATGAATCAGGAAGACTTCACGGAATTATTTCTCTTGATGATATACGACACATAATGTTTGACAGAGAACAATATGACACTCTTGAGGTTTCTGTTATTATGAAAGAACCACCAGCTGTTGTATATGATGGAGAGAAAATGGACTCGGTTATGAGAAAGTTTGAGAAAAGTGAGGCATGGAACCTGCCGGTTCTGGACAAAAATGGTAAATACAAGGGATTTGTTTCAAAGTCAAAAATATTTTCTGCTTATCGAGAGCAATTACAACAAGTATCACATGAATAATCTTTACATTAATTTCATCAGCAAGAATCTGGGAGTCTTCCCGTGGCAGGTTGAACACTGCATAGAACTTTTCGAAGATGGTTCAACCATTCCATTTGTTTCAAGATATCGAAAAGAGAGGACAGGCGGGCTGGATGAGGTTCAGGTAACTGAAATAAAACATTACTTTCAGAAATTTGATGATCTGGAAAAGAGAAAATCAGTTGTTATCAAAAGTATAGATGAACAGGATAAACTGACAGATGAGTTGAAAAAGGAGATTGAATCATGTCTTGATTCTAATAAACTTGAAGATATATACCTTCCTTTCAAGCCAAAACGTAAAACAAAAGCAAGTATGGCTAAAGCTAAGGGTCTTGAACCATTGGCAGAAAAAATTTTTAAACTCGGATTAAAAGATTGTCAGATAGAAGCAGAGTCATTCATTAATGATAATGTAAAAAACTCAGAGGATGCTCTTTCAGGAGCAAGGGACATAATTGCAGAATGGATCAGCGAAACCCCAAAAATAAGGGAAGATCTTAGAAACGAATATCTTAAAAGAGCAAAAATATCATCTAAACCACAGAAAGGAAATGAGGCAGAAGATGCAAGCAAGTATAGAAACTACTTTGATTTTTCAGGGAACATCAGTAATATACCATCTCACAGATTGCTTGCAATTCTGAGAGGTGTAAAGGAGGGGCAGCTTTCAGTCAAACTGGAAGTAGATTCCGATTATTCGCAAAACATTATTAAAAGAAGAGTAATACCAAACGGTTATGTGGTAAGCAAGAGTAATCTTGAACAGATGGAAATGGCAATTGAGGATTCATACAAGAGGTTGCTTAATCCTTCAATTGAGAACGAAACTCTCAGATTAGCAAAAGAAAAAGCCGATTTGGAATCAGTTAAGGTATTTGGGGAAAATCTGACAGCCCTTCTACTTGCTCCTCCTATAGGACAGAAAAGAGTATTGGCGCTAGATCCTGGCTTTAGGACAGGATGTAAATTGGTATGTCTTGATTCTCAAGGGGCACTTCTTCACAACGACACAATTTATCCGCACCCTCCGGTTAATGACAAGATAAACGCTATAAAAAAAATATCAAACCTTGTAGAATCATATAAAATTGAGATCATAGCCATTGGAGATGGAACAGCAAGCAGGGAGACAGAGGCATTTATTAAGAAAGTCCCTTTGCCAAAAGGGATACAAGTCTTTTCTGTCAGTGAAGACGGAGCATCCATATATTCAGCATCACCAGTGGCAAGAGAGGAATTTCCAAATTACGATGTTACGGTAAGAGGAGCAATATCAATTGGCAGAAGAGTAATGGACCCACTGGCAGAACTGGTGAAGATAGATCCAAAGTCATTAGGTGTGGGACAGTATCAGCATGATATTGACCAATCTCTGCTAAAGGATATGTTGGACAACACCGTTGTCAGTTGCGTGAACAGGGTAGGGGTCAACCTTAACACAGCAAGCAAGCATCTTTTAAGCTATGTATCCGGAATAGGTCCATCAATTGCAAAGAACATAGTCGATTACAGAAACGAAAAAGGAGTATTCAAATCAAGACTGGAATTATTGAAAGTCAGAAGACTGGGAGAAAAGGTTTTTGAACAATGTGCAGGTTTTCTCAGAATTCCAGACGCTGTAAACCCTCTTGACAACTCTGCAGTACATCCTGAAAGATACGAGCTTGTAGAAAAAATGGCTAGAGATATTAACCGTTCAGTTTCGGAAATTATCAAAGAAGAGTCAAAAAGAAAGGAACTTGATATAAAAAAATACGTTTCTCAAGATGTAGGTTTACCTACCTTGAACGATATAGTCGAAGAGCTGGCAAAGCCAGGAAGAGACCCAAGACAAACGCCAAAGGTTCTCGAATTTGCATCAGATGTCCAGACAATAGAAGATCTTAAGATTGGAATGGTTATTCCGGGCATAGTTACCAACATAACTAACTTTGGAGCATTTGTCGATATCGGAATCAAACAAGACGGCCTGATACACATATCTCAGATGGCAGATAAATACATTTCCAATCCATCAGAAGTAGTCAAGCTACAGCAACACGTTAGTGTCAGGGTGATTGAAGTTGATTTGATGAGGGGGCGGGTTCAGTTAAGCCTTAAACAGGGGTAAATAGTTCAACTATTTTTGCCTTTGCGCAATTATTACTCCAGCTACTACTATTACAATCCCTATTATTTTCCTTATTGTAAGTCCTTCTTCACCAAGTATGAATGCGCCAAACGCAGAAACTACCGGAACCAAAGTTGTGAAAATATTTGTCCTTGCAACTCCTAATGATTTTATTGAATTTATAAAGAGGATGAAGGCAAGCGAGGAACAGAGAGCAGCCAGAAACAACAATGGTTTTAAAATTGCCATATTGCTGAGATTCTCTATTGAAAAGGTACTGTAGTCGAAATAGATGAAAAGTGGCAGGAAAAACAGAGCTCCCATAAGGTGCTGATATGTAACAATTGTATAGCTGTTATATTTAAATGCAAGCTGTTTAACAACGACAGAATAACCCACAGCAGCAAAAACCGCAATAAATAGCAATAGAATTCCTATTGTGTGTGAAAATTGCAATCCTCCTTTTTCAAAAACAACTAGCAAGATCCCCGGAAGAGTAATGCCAATGCCAAAGATATTGAATCCCGTAATTTTCTCACTGTAGAAAACTCTCCCTGCAATTAATGCAAAAATGGGGATTGTGGAGATAATTATAGCACCAAGAGTGGGTGAATTAACTATTTTTAGTCCGAAAGTTTCTCCAATAAAATAGATGAATGGTTCAAGTGTGACAAGAAGGAAAAACCATCCCCAGTCTTTTTTTGATATTTTCTGCAACTTTCGGGCTAATATTGAAACTGTGAGTAATATAACAGCCGCGAAAGACATTCTGAAAAAAACCAGCGAAAAGACGGGAAAATTTTGCTGTAGTAGAGAATTTGTCCAAATGAAAGAAAAACCCCAAAGAAATACAGCGCTGCAAATTGATAAGTATACAAGCGGAGAGGGGCTATTTTTCATAATTAAAGTTTAGTTTCATTCCACCTTTTAGACCTGTCAGTGCTCCGTCTCTGACAACCTGAACCCCATTGACAAAAGTGTGAATTATTGAGGAACTGAATGAACGGTCATTAAAAGGAGACCACCCGCAGAAGTATGCAGGATTTTTAGTTGTTTTGTCATCAATCTTATTTGGATCAAAAATCAATATGTCTGCAAAATACCCTTGTCTTAAAAAACCTCTATCAGAAATTTTAAAGTTATTCGCAGGAGAATGAGCCATTCTGTCAATTATGTCAAATTCTGAAAAATGGCCATCTTTATGTAAATCCCACATAATCTGAAAACTATGTTGAATAAGGGGTAGCCCTGAGGGAGTATTCATGTAGTTACGGCTTTTTTCTTCTAGAGTATGAGGAGCATGGTCTGTTGCCACAACCTTTATAATGCCTTCTTTAACTGCTATAATAATCGCTTCTTTATCGCTTTTCTCCTTAATTGAAGGATTACATTTCATCTTACCTCCAAATGATGAATATGAAGCACTATCCAAAAGCATATAGTGTACACACACTTCACCTGTAATACCGGGATTTATACTCTGTGCGTCACGAATAAGTTCAATTTCCTCTGCTGTACTTATATGCAGTATATGTAACCTTGAATTATACTTGAGCGCAAGATTTATAGCTTTTTTAGTCGATAAAATGCACGCCTCCCGGCTTCTAATATTTCTGTGTTCCTCGAATGGTATGTCATCACCAAATTTGACAATTGCCTCTGCCAGATTCCTCTGAATAACAGATTCCTCCTCACAATGAGTAGCTATAAGAAGTGGAGATTCTGAAAATATTCTCTCAAGTGATTCTGGGTTGTCGACGAGTAAATTACCCGTCGATGATCCCATAAATACCTTTAAACCACATATTTCACATGGATTTGCATCTTTAAACTCGTTGTAGTTGTCATTATTGGCACCTAAATAGAAAGACCAGTTTGCGTATGAATTTTCAGATGCTATCTTGTTTTTAGTCTCAAGTGCAATTTTAGATGTTGCAGGAGGGTTGTTGTTTGGCATATCCATATAAGATGTCACACCCCCAAGTACTGCTGCGGCACTCTCACTCTCTATGCACCCTTTGTATGTGTTTCCTGGTTCTCTGAAATGAACCTGATCATCAATAATACCAGGAACTACTACAAGGTTTTCTGCATTTATGACTTCATCAGCAAACGGGAGCTTATCGTTCTCACTATATATTCCAGATATTCTGTTATCGACAAGAAAGAGGCTACCTGTGAACGATAACCCCTCATTAATAATTCTGCCGTTTTTTATAAGTATTGACATTGGTTATCTTGGTCTTATTTTTCTAAATTTCATTTTCATAACACCCCAAAACGCTTCACCGAATATACCGCTGCTCATTTTGGATGTACCTTCTGTTCTGTCAACAAATATTATTGGTACCTCTTTTACCTTGTATCCCAGTTTGATAGCGTTATACTTCATCTCTATCTGAAATCCATAACCCTTCATCCGAATTTTTGACAAATCTATTTTTTCCAATACCTCTCGCTTATAACACTTGAAACCCGAAGTTGTGTCAAAAACGTTAATACCCAAAACTTTTCTAACATACATAGATGCATAATAAGACATTATAACTCTACCAATGGGCCAGTTTATCACGCTTATCCCATTGCAATATCTTGATCCTATTGCAAGATCAGCACCCTCACGACATACATTGTAGAGTTTAGGTAAATCCATAGGATTATGAGAAAAATCGGCATCCATCTCAAATATATAGTCATATCTATGCTCTATTGACCAGTTGAATCCTGTCATATACGCAGTTCCCAATCCGAGTTTGCCTTTCCTCTCAATAAGAAACAATGACTCAGGAAAATTTATCTGAAGTTTTTTTACAATATCTGCAGTACCATCAGGAGAACTATCATCTACGATAAGAATATGAAAGACCTCTTCTATTGAAAGAATTATTTTTACTATCTTCTCAATATTCTCCTTCTCATTAAAAGTTGGGATGATTACTATCTTATTTGATGTCATTTTGTTTTTTTAAATGTCCGGCAAATTTATAAATAATTCTTCAATATAATCAGCTCTTTAACCTTAATGACAATTAGTCGTACCCATAAATAAACCAACAGGGGAAACACTAAAAATACCAGTTTATTATACATGTATGCAGCTCCGAAGTCAAGGTAAAGGATAGAAAAAATTGATCTGGTTATTCCACAGCCATAAC
The DNA here is from genome assembly GCA_001769195.1 of Bacteroidetes bacterium GWF2_40_14. Taxonomy (GTDB): domain Bacteria; phylum Bacteroidota; class Bacteroidia; order Bacteroidales; family UBA932; genus Bact-08. Next base: position 184,231 of record MEOK01000005.1, read on the forward strand.
ATTCTGTCCCGAAAATATTTTTTATAAGACAGAATGATACCTCATTATCAAATATATAATGCTTTGGAACCAAGTACAGAGAAAAAGGCACGATAACCAAAATAGCAATATACAGTTTATATATAATGATTGTTTGCCTAAGCCCTCTGCTTGTTAACAACCACTTTACCATTACCATCCCTGAAGTTTCCAACCACAATCATAATGAAATCAATCAATGTCCATAAACCACAACCTCCGAGAGTCAATAATTGAACAATACCTATACCTATACTCTTTGTATAGAATCTGTGGATGCCAAATGTCCCCAGAAAAAGGCAAAGTAACAAGGTTGTCAGCCAGTCGAACTCTGAATGGTTGCTTGTATTAATTAGTCCGACTCCGCACCGGATACATATTCCGGCATCTGGAGATGTTTCCGCTTTACAGTTTGGGCAATACCTATTGCCTGCTAAAGGAGGAGTTCCACAGGCAACACACATAATTGCCTTTTCTGAAACCTCATTTCCGCAATTTCTACAATACATATTAATATTTGTTTGAGTTTAAACAAAGTTATAAATTGATTGGAAATAATTCCACTTTATAAGCAAAAAAATTTGGTAGAGAAGATATAATATTTACCTTTGCACCCCGCTAAAGAGAGTGTTTTGACATATCAAAGGTTTTTGAAAATAAAACATCAAAAAATCTTAATTTAATTTGTTAAATTAAAAAAGATGTTTACCTTTGCACTCCCCAAACGAACAAAGGCTTTCAGGAGCTTTTACTAGGGTGGAGTTCTTTGAAAATTTGGAAGACAAGTACAACTTAAAAGTACAATAAAGAGTAGAGCGTTAATTTCTTTTGGAATTAAATATAGAGTAACAGGACAGACTAAACATTTAAAATTTTTACAATGAAGAGTTTGATCCTGGCTCAGGATGAACGCTAGCGGCAGGCTTAACACATGCAAGTCGAGGG
>MEOK01000006.1 GCA_001769195.1 Bacteroidetes bacterium GWF2_40_14
CGGAAATCACTCTCATTCTCCATTGGCCCCCATTTGTTCAGCTAAAACTACAACAAATAGGGCAACTATTTTCTGGATACAAAAGTAAAAGGCTGAAACCAAGTATGCCAGCACATAAGGCTGCAGGTTTCAGCTCTTGTTTTTTCTAACTCTCCATTCGCTTAGTGGGTGCCCAAACCCTCACTTCAAGCATCTGCAAATCCCACACCCTTACCTGATTTTTACACAATCCGCACCACACTTATTCTAGCAAAGAGGAATCCAATTATACAACAAATATTTGAGAAGCAAAGTCTTCAATTGCCTGTGCACCAGATTTACCCGCTTCGCGCTCAATTCGCTAAAAAACAAAGGCGACCCCAAGATTGTGCTTTTACAAAGAGCTGCAGAGGCCGCTTGTTGTTTTTTCAAAATGTTACTTTCGCTTAGCGGGTACCCAAATCTTCTTCCAAGTATATCACAACCAATCACCATGTTATTTTTATACATAATTTGTGTCTATGACGATCTCATTTCAACGCCAATGAGGGCAATTACGCAAACAAATATTTGAGATGCAAAGTCCAGCCCTATGCTTTCGTGCTATATCTTTGGTTATCAGTTAAATACGCTTAATGCGAATATTTGTTAAATCATTGATTATCAGCATTTGGCCATGAAAGCATAGGGATGAAAACTTAAATTAATCCATCAGGAGGTTTGAGTATGAGTTGTCATACAGATTGTTTGAGTGTTATTTTTTTTTTGTAAGATTGTAGTATGATTGAGGGGAAAAATTCAGATTTAGAGCTGGCTTCTTTATTAAAAAAAGAGAGTATTCCTGCCTTGAAACGGTTATACAATATGTATTACCGTTCCCTTTACTATTTTGGATGCAAATTAACTGGAAATAATGCTGAAGCAGAAGATATAGTTGCAGAAAGCTATATTAAATTGTGGGATAGGCGCCATAATTTTGAGACCCTCAGTCAAATTAAAGCATTCCTGTTCATTGTAACAAAAAATGCATGTTTAAACTACATTAAAAGTTCAGCGAGACACACATCTATATATGGACTGGTTAGCGAAGCTATAATTTGCGATGAAGAGGAGTTGTTTTTACAGGAAGTTGAAATGGAGGTACTCCAACAACTATATAATGAAATTGAAGCGCTTCCAACAAAAGCAAAAGAAATTTTTAAACTGATTTTTTTCGAAGGAAAACCTACTTTTGAAATTGCCGAACAATTACACATTTCCAAAAAGACGGTTCTTAACCAAAAGTTACGAGCGATTCATCTTCTTCAGACAGCATTACTAAAACGAGGCATCTTATTATTTTCCTGCGTTTCTTTTTTGAGTAATTAAACTCAAAAAGGGGAAGTTCTGGAATAAAAACTTAAAATTTTTTCATTTCTTTTGGGAAAATAGCTATCCCTGTTGTTTATATATAATAATGACTCTAAAGCTATGAAAGAACCCCAGAAAATTGCCGACCTTATAATTAAATTTCTACATAACAATCTGGATACGGAAGAGAAAGCCATACTTGATGAGTGGTTATCTAAATCGGAAAAAAACAGATTGATGTTTGAAAGGATTAAAAACCGTGACTATATAAAGGAGAAGTTATCAACCTTTAACCAGATAGATCCGGAACATCTTTGGGATAAAATAATCCACCGAATACCATATCAGAAGAGACTCCTTTTAAATAGCCGAAATTGGTATCGTCATGCAGCGGCTGCTATTATTTTCATAACTGGTGCGAGTGTGCTTTTGTATAATTCGTATCAGCATGTTAAAATGACTGCCCAAGCAGATATTTTAAGGAATCATGATTTATTACCAGGAGGGAATAGAGCCACCCTAACATTAGGAGATGGTACTCAGATAGTTTTAGACAGCACCCGGAATGGCAATCTTTCAAAGCAGGGTAATACTGCTATCCTGAAAATCGATAATCAGTTGGTATATAACTCTGCAAAGGCAAAAAAAAGTGAGCAGATACTCTATAATACTGTTACAACACCAAGGGGGGGGCAATACCAAATTGCTTTGCCTGATGGAAGTCTGGTATGGTTAAATGCAGCATCCTCAATCACATTTCCAACGGCATTCAAAGGGAAAGAACGAAGAATAAAAATTAGCGGGGAGGTTTACCTTGAGGTTTCGAAACTTGCTCTTTCCAATAAAGATAAAATGCCATTTATTGTAGAACTGAATGGCGTAGAAGTAAGAGTTTTAGGAACGCGGTTTAATATAAATGCGTATGAAGATGAGAGAGAGGTTAAAGTAACCTTATTGGAAGGCAGTGTGAACGTGAAGAATTTATATGTCGATGAGGCTAAAACTATAGAACCCGGAGAGCAAGCAATTCTCGGTTCTTCAGGAAATATTGATACAAAGTTAGTGGACATAGAGGAAGCAGTAGCGTGGAAAAATGGGTATTTCCAATTTGAAAATGCGAGCCTGCAGAGTGTAATGCGGCAAATCTCCAGATGGTACGATGTAAATGTGAGCTATGAAGGCAATCCGCGTAAAAGGCAGTTTGGAGGGAAAATAAAACGAGATGTGAATGCATCGGAAATATTGAAAATTCTAGAGGAGAGTAATGTACATTTTGACATACAGGGGAAAAATATTATAGTTAAGCCATAAGGATCGGGTTATAAAATATCAATTAAAAACAAACACATTATTTAAAAGAAGTATTTAAATTTAAAAATTACCATTACACGCATGGCTTAAAAAAGCTGTTCCGGTATGCGGCCGAAACAGCTGGAAATGAGCCAACAAAACGCACCTAAAAGGAAACAATTGCTGAATTGTCCATTATGTTAAACTCAAAAAACAAAAGTATGAAAAAACCATGTAACCGCTGCGATTTTATTCGCATTTCGTCCTATCCAAAAGGGATGTTTGCGAAATTTTTTATGATTATGAAACTGTCGACATTTTTAATTTTTCTTACCTTTTTGCAGGCAAGTGCAAAAGGGTACTCTCAGATGATAAGTTTATCTGTTAGAGACGTGCCTATTGAACAAGTTTTCAGGGCAATTGAGAAACAAAGCAGCTACGTATTCTTTTTTGATTATGAAGAGCTGAGTAAAGCTTCAAAGGTAAGCGTCAATATTAAAAACGGTACACTCAAGGAAACTCTGGATAAGTGTTTACAGGGGCAACCGTTGAATTACAGCATAGTAGGGCAAACAATAGTTATTAAGCCTAAAGTGGAAAAATTGAACGAAAAATTACCGATTGAGGATATGCAGCAGAAAGTTATCATCAAAGGAAAAATAACAAATACAAAAGGGGAGCCTTTACCGGGAGTGTCTATTTTCGTAAAAGGCACGACAAAAGGCACATACGCCAATACTGATGGGACTTATCAACTTGAAGTTGCTTCGGGAGATAAAATACTTATTTTTTCATTTATTGGAATGAAAAAACAAGAGGTGACAATTACAGGTAAGTCAACTATTAATATAATATTGGAGGAGGCGGAAGCAGTATTAAATGAAGTGGTTTTTACTGGCATTATCACAAGGAATGCTAATAGTTTTACAGGTGCTTCAACAACTGTATCGAAGGAAGAACTGCTTAAAGTAAGCAATAAAAATCTTATTCAGAGTTTAAAGGTGCTGGAACCAAGTATGATGGTGTTTGATAATCTTGAAATGGGCTCCAATCCCAACACATTGCCTGATATTCGCTTAAGAGGTACATCATCATTTCCGCAAGATGAGTCTATAGATCTTAAAGCTTCGTTTGTCAATAGCCCTAATCAACCACTTTTTATCCTTGACGGTTTTGAAATAAACCTGACAAAAGTGATCGACTTAGATATGAACCGAATCGAAAGCATTACAATATTGAAAGATGCTTCTGCAAAAGCACTCTATGGCTCCAAAGCTGCTAATGGGGTTGTTGTAATTGAAACGAAAAAACTAACTTCGGGTCAGTTGAGAATTTCTTATAACTCCAGCTTAGACATTGAAGTTCCGGATCTTTCGAGCTATAACCTGATGAATTCAGCAGAGAAGCTGGAGGCTGAACGAATCTATGGGTTATATACACAAAATACATCCTATACACCCAATTATGTGACTCAACTCACACTTGATCAGCAATATAATAGACGTCTTGCAACAGTACTATCTGGGGTTAGCACTGATTGGCTGTCGAAACCTTTACGAAATGGTGTTGGACAGAAACATGGACTTTCGATTGAACTCGGAGAAAAAGATTTGAAAGCTATTGCTGATTTTTCTTATAATGACATAGCCGGTGTTATGAAAGGTTCTTCAAGAAAGACCCTTTCTACATCAATTGCGTTATCGTACCGTTATAAAAAGTTCCTTTTTCGCAATATTTTAAGTGTCACAGGAGTAAATAGCAATGAATCACCCTATGGGTCATTTGGAGATTATTCTAAAATGAATCCCTACTGGACACCTTATGATGAGTTCGGAAACCTGAAAAAAAATGCCGAAACAGGAATTATAACATATTATGGCACTACATCTATGGGTAACTTAATAGCCCCTAATCCTTTATATAACTCAACTCTAAATACAAATATATCAGATGATTATGTTGATATTGCCGATAATTTTTATACTGAGTTTAGTATAATAGAGGGATTGAAATGCACTATGAGGGCCGGTATGACCAGTAAAAAAACCCAAGCTGATGAGTTTTATCCTGCTAATCACTTAAAATTCGATAGTTTTAGTGGTACCGATTATTTTAGAAAAGGTTCATATAAAAGAAATGAAGGTGATCAGATCAGATACAGTGGCGACATAAATATCAACTATTCTACAACATTGGGCAAATATCACTACATATTTGCCAACATTGGATCCAACATGTCGGAAAGCAACTATGAATATGTAATTTATCAAGCCGAAGGCTTTCCGAATGATAGAATGACAAACATATTATTTGCTAATCAGTACAGTAAATACAGTAACCGCCCTACAGGAAGTGAAGGCACAACCAGGGATCTTGGTTTCTTGTTTGTTGTCAACTATTCATATGACAACCGTTTCTTCGCCGATGCCTCTTACCGTAAAAGTGCTTCTTCCCAGTTTGGTTCCAAAAGCAGGTGGGGTTCATTCTGGAGTACTGGTATAGGTTGGAATATTCACAACGAAAAATTTGTAAAAAATCTAAATGTCTTCGATAAGTTAAAACTTCGAGGTTCGGTAGGATCAACAGGTTCGCAAAATTTTAGCTCCTATCAGTCTATCTCTACCTATAAATACTTTCTGGACAAAGTCTATCAAAATTATCTGGGTGCCTACTTAATGGGACTTGCCAATAACGACCTTAAATGGCAACAGAAGATGGATTACAACATAGGAATCGATGCTACAGTGTTTAAAAAATTAACCTTACGCGTTGATTATTACAGAAGTGTTACAGAAAACACATTGATTGACTTTACATTGCCTCCTTCTGCCGGTTTTGCATCTGTTAAAGAAAACCTGGGGAAAATTAGAAATATTGGTATTGAATCACTTGTTACTTATAACGTTTTCTCCAATCCTAAAAACAGATCATATTTCTCCATCACCGCATCTGCAATTCATAATAAAAACAAAATATTAGCCATTTCAGATGCATTAAGAACCTATAACGAAGATCAGGATAAAATAGCCAACGACAGATATAACAATAAACCTATTATCAAGTATTATGATGGGATGTCGATGGATGCAATTTGGGCTGTTCGCTCGTTAGGTATAGATCCGGCAAATGGTCAAGAAATCTATCTTACCAGGGCAGGTGAAAAAACCTATACATATTCATCAGTTGACCAGGTAGTTGTAGGTGATAAAATGCCTACGCTTAGTGGAACAATGGGAATTAACGGCGAGTATAAAGGGTTTGGTATCAATTTGTTTTTCAGGTATTTATTTGGTGGACAGATGTATAACCAAACATTGATTAACCGCGTAGAAAATGTTGATATGAGTTATAATGTTGATAAAAGAGTGTTATATGGTACCTGGCAAAAACCTGGTGATGTAAAACCCTTCAAAGCATTAGGGTCGGTTGAAATTCAAAATGCGGATGGTTCTTGGTCTCGTAATTTTCTTCGCACACAGCCAAGCGATCGATTTGTACAGAACAGAGATGAATTTAGCCTTGCATCTGTTAATGTAACATACGACTTCTATAAATTCCAGTTTATAAAAAAATTGGGAATGGAACGTTTGCGTTTTGGATTTTATATAAATGATGCATTTCTGCTATCATCAATCGCTGTTGAGAGAGGATTGTCCTATCCATTCTCCAGAAAATTCTCATTCTCACTTCAAGCTACTTTTTAACCAATCATTTCAATCATCTGTTTTTTTAATATATAAAAAACTTACCATGAAAAAATTATTAATATTCGCAACATTGCTTTCTCTCTTCACATCATGTAATAAGTGGTTAGAAATAGCTCCAAAATCTGAGATTGCATCAAATATATTATTCGAGTCGGAACAAGGATTTAAAGATGCTTTAATGGGAAGCTATCTATTAATGACTTCTCAAAACACCTATGGCTTTGAAAGTACAGTAGGTTTTGTTGATAATCTGGGACAGCAGTATTACAATTCAGGAACAACTAACCCGTATTATTATACAATGCTCTATCAATATGATCATTCATCTGTTATCAGCAAAAAAGACAATATATGGTCAACCAACTATAATGTTATTTCTAATGTAAATAACATTATTGAGAATATTGACTTGAAAAAAGATGTGCTAAACCCTGTTCACTATGTATTCTAAGACTTTTCCAAATAAAATTTTAATTTTTATTTGGAGGTAAAATTTTATTATTCCTGAAGTATTGCAAG
>MEOK01000007.1 GCA_001769195.1 Bacteroidetes bacterium GWF2_40_14
GATGAAAACTTATAATTTATTACTTTTGCTATGATTACTGGCGCATCCTTATTTACCGATTGTGGTACATTGTTATTTACCGATTACAACAGATATTGATAAGCCTTTCTTAGTCGCTCAACAGTCAAAACTAAAGAACATTCCCATATTATTTATTTTAACACGTGGTGATGAATATAAAATCGATAAATCTAAAATCATTTCTTTTGACAATTTTGATAAAGAAAGATGTAATGACGATTTGATTACTATTGTTAATAGAATTAATGAAGCAATTAAAATATCAGAATTTAAGGAAAGTGATTTTACAATAGTGGATAATAGGGCTAATTTTAATATTGACGTGTTAATCAATAAGATTTCTTATTTCACGAATAATAGTAAAAATAACTTATTAATTCTCCACAATCATAAGCTTACCTACTTTAGGAATGAGATTAAAACAATTCATAACTATTATTTAAAACTTTCAATCGATAAAATTGATAAATGTGAGAAGTTTTTAGAAAAGGCAAACGATAATATTGAATATTTCGACCAGCAAATTGAATTAAGTAAAATGAAATTTCGAGCCTTATGGAATGATAATAATTTAATTTTTTCAAGAATATATGATGGGACTGTTAAAGGATATATTTTAGGTCAAATTGAAGAATTAGAGAAAATTACTAAATTGACAGAGTCTTTGGTTTTTTATACTTTTCGAAATGACATAATAAGTGATTTAGAGAAAAAAGCTAAAGAATTATCACAGCAAATTATTAAAACAATTGATGAAAAAGCCAATAAAGATGTTACCGCTTTAAAAAATAATGTTTTAAACCTTCTAAATGAAGAATCTTTGATAGTTACTGATAATTTAAGCTTTGATGAAGAGTTCAAATATACTTTGAGTTCACCTTTAGATAAAGAAGCTTATATTGAAAATTTCATTAAGTTATCTAAAAATAAAATTATTGATGATTATAAAAGAATTAATGACTCAATAAAAACAATAACTAAAAGTTTACAACAAAGTAAACCGCTTGATTCAATAAATGAAAACATTATAAATTACGAAAAGGCCTTTGAAGAGATTTTAAATCTTTATTACGATGCAATAAAAATGTATAATGTTGTAGCTTTTTCTTTTGAAGTTAAAAGCTACATTAGTGAATTAGGTTTAGCAAAAGACTTTGATAAGCTGGAAAGCGGTGAAATAAACAAAGCAAAATATAATGTAATTGCAAAAAAAGAATTACTTGGAAACTTTAAAGAATACTCGGATAATTTTGAAGAAGGATTAAGAACCAATCTCAACAAGTTAAATCAAATTTCTTCAATTTTAAATTATTCTGAATTAGAATTTAAAGATTTAAAAGAAGAAATTTTCAAAGATATTATTAATCCAACTGAAGATTTATATTCAACATCTGAAATAACAACTTTTTTAACTAATTCTTATCAAAAACTTATTTCAAATTTGCAGGACAATCTTTTTTCTCTTAAGAAAGAAGTTAAGAGTTTAAAAAGAAAAAGAGTTACGAGATATTTAATTTTCTTATTTATTCCATCAATTGGCACATTATTTTACTGGTTCTTTTATAAATTAAAAGGACTTGAAACCCCAACAACTCTTAACTCAACAATTTTAATAGGCATTGGTTGTAGTTTAGTAGCAACATTGTTTAGTGGAATATTTGATAAATACAAAATAAAAAAATAAAAAAGATTAGTACCTTTAAAGAAGAGATAAGAAGAAAAAATGATTTGCTTGTTGAAGAAATAATTAAAGAATATAGAGATACTAATCAACAACGGGAACTAAATGTAACAGCTCGGATATTTAGTATTTGGAACAAAGATGAACAAGTGCTTTTGTCCAAATTATTAGAGTCGAACATAATAAATGTACATAATAAGAACCTTAAAATAAAATCAGATTTACATTCAATATTGGATTCATATAAAAGTGTTTATGATATTTTTAACACAAAAATTTTAGATTTATTTAATAATCAAGAAGATTCATTAAAAAGAATTGATAATATTGCGTTGTTAATCAAAGAAGACTCAATTAGACCTTCTTTTGAATTATTACAAAATACTATTGAAGAGATTAAATGGGTAAAAACAGAAATTGAAGTCTTAGATTACTAATAAAATGCCCTGTTACCGACACGCGGTCAGAAAATATGCCGGGTTCAATGGATTTTCTAGCATTTGATAAGTTCATAAAAAATCTAACTAGGAATTTTCATAGAAATAATTTTATTTATATATTTGACATAAATTGTCAAGACTAAATATTCAAATGAACAAATTTGGTGACATTGTAAGGACAAAGAGAGAAGCAAAAGGAATGCTTTTACGTCAACTCGCAGCTCTAATTGATATAGATACTGCCATATTAAGCAAGGTAGAAAGAGGGGAGAGAAAAGCAAAGCGTGAACAAGTTGAGAAAATAGCTAAAATTCTGGAGATGAATGAAAGAGAGTTACTTGTTGAATATTTAAGCGAAAATATAGCATACGAAATTCTTAATGAGGACTTAGCTATTGATGTCTTAAAAGTTGCTGAAGATAAAGTGAAATATTTTAGGGAAAATAGATAGATGGCTAGCAGAAAAGAAAAGTTACAAAAATTGATTGAAAAATATCAATTATTTAAAGTGCAAGGACGTTTAGACCTTAGTTCTGAGGAAACTATGCGTACTTGGATTAACGAATTGCTTGCTATATTTGATTGGGATGTTCAGGATACTTCACAAATACTACAAGAAAAAGTCCTGTCAAGAGAAGAAAGAGAAAGACTTGCCGTAATAGGGTCAACTTCTACTAGACCTGACTATACATTCAAACGAGGTAAAGAGAAGTTTACTTTCCTTGATGCAAAAGGCACTTATATAAATTTAGAAACCGATGCAGAGGCTGCATTTCAGATTAAGTCTTACGGTTGGTCTATATTAGCACCTTGTGCATTTATTACTAATTTTGAAGAGTTTGTTATATACGATTGTACTTATTTGCCAAAACAAGAACAACTTGCCAATTTTGGCCGTATTTACTTAAAAATTAGTGAGTATCTTGAAAATTTTGAAGCTTTAGAAGCTCATTTGCTCAAATCAAATGTATTGAAAGGGCAATTGTCTCAACTTTATTCAGATACACTAAGAGGAGAACGAGAAATTCAAAAGGTGACTCCTGATTTATTGTTTGCTCAACAATTATCGGTATTCAGGTTATCACTTGCACGCAATATCCTTACATCAAATCAGAATTTAAATAGCAATTCGGAACTGCTTGCATATATTACTCAGGTAGTAATTAATAGAATCATATTTATAAGAATATGTGAGGCACGAAAAATTGAACGAGAGGGACTTCTAAAGGATTTTCAAAATACTGGATTCTGGGATTCTTTCAAAGAGTCTTCGTATAACGATTTTTACGAACATTATGATGGCCCACTTTTCGAAAGAATTAATATTATAAATGAAATAGTAATCCCAAATGACGTTTTCAATGAATTAATAGAGCTTCTATACTACCCTTCGCCTTATCGTTTTGACGTTATTCCCACAAAATTATTAAGTGATATTTATGAGATATTTTTATCTAAAAAACTAGTAATTGATGGTAGTACTGTATTAGAGAAATTAAAACTTGAATACATTAAAACAAATGGGGCAGTAAGTACTCCTAAATATTTGGTTCAAGATTTATTAAAAAGGACGATTTCAAAAAACAACATTTTAACAGATGGGCTTACCAGCGTATTCCAAACAAGAGTGCTTGATTTTGCATGTGGCAGTGGAATATTTTTAGTGGAATTATTTGATTACCTGCAAAATATAATTATTGAGTATTACACTACAAATCCCAATGATTCTTTTTCGGATTTGTTTTACACAAACGAACATTCCATAACCTTAACCATTGAGGGAAAACGTAAGTTGATATCTGACTGCATTTTTGCTGTGGATATAGACCCTGAAGCTGTAGAAGTTGCAAGAATGTCGCTTTCATTAAAAGTTATTGACAGCATTGAGTTTTGTGAAAGCTATCAAGAGCTTGGGGTATTTGGAACTCAAATATTAAGTAATGTTGGCAACAATGTAAAATGTGGAAATACATTGGTTTCGTGTGATATTACAGTAAGGTTTCCAGATATTAACCAGAATGAGGCACAGCTATTAAAGACCAATCCATTTGATTGGAAAGCAGAAACTGGATTTGCTGAAATTTTCAATGAAAAAAATGGATTTGATTATATAATTGGAAACCCACCTTATGTTGAAGTAAAAAACTACAATGAGGAATATCCCTTTATGTTTAAATACATTAAGAGTGTTTTTCACACAACGAAAAATGGTAAAGTTGATTTGTCTGTCGCATTTATTGAAAGAGGGATTGAACTTTTAAACGAAACAGGGAAACTCGGTTTAATCGTTCAAAAAAGATTCTTCAAAACAGAATATGGTAAAAAGTTACGTGAGTTTATTACGTCTAATCAGCTACTTTATCAAGTAATTGATTTCGAGGACACAAAATTGTTTAAAGGTCGGATTACTTACATCTCTTCTCTAATTTTATCAAAGACAAATCCAGAAAAAATATCATTTATTAAAATCTCAGAAAAAGCAGAAGAATTATCGGCAAGACTATACCAATTACCTACTATAGAAACAGACGGCTCTGTTTACACCCAAATACCATCAAATGCATTTGATTCAAATCCGTGGAATTTCGACGATGCAATTTTATTAGGTATAAAAACATCTTTACTAAATAGATACGGCAATTTTGGAGCTTATGCAAAGGTTAGGGTTGGTGTTCAAGCGCTATGGGATAAGGCGTATCATTTGCACGTTAAATCTTTCAACAGTGATGGTACAATGCTTTGTGATTCTCATCTTATAAACGATTTTATAATTGAGATTGATGCCTGTCGACCCCTACTAGTTAATGAGCGATTTTATTCTTACTGCAATGATACGACTGACACTTATGTAATTTTCCCTTATGACATTATTGAGTGTAAAAAGAGCCGAATTCTTTTTGATGATTTTTGCGTTCGCTTTCCTCTTGCAGGTCAATATTTAATCGAGCATAAAGCTGTAATAAAAGAAAATGTTGATACTTATGAAGGTAATAGATGGCATTTGTTCACCAGAGAAAACAACCACCAACGAATAGAACCAAAGGTTTTAATTCCAATGACAGCAAATGATACATTTGCATCTGTTACTCAAAATCCTCTCAACTATTGCGATAATGCGAATATGTTTTTTATTGACATTCCGAATAAAAGTGAGAGAAATCTCTATGCTATAGCATCAATCATAAATTCTACCTTATTTTCAGTTCTTGCACGGTCAATTGCTAATCCGCAACAAAACGGATACTTTAAGTTCAATAAACAATTTATTGAGCCAATTCCATTTCCAAAAAATTTCTTTGAAAATACTCCCGCGTTAGTGGAAGCAATAGCAGCAATTGGTGTGAATATTAGTCAGCGACAAAATCAATATAAAAATGCTTCACCACGCCAAAAAAACATTCATCGCAATACACTCACGAATCTGTGGAATAATCTTGATGAAAAAGTATATGAGTTGTACCAGCTAACGGATGCAGAAAAGGAATTCTTTAGAGGTCGAGGTAGAAATATTAACCGAATTCAAATATTAGATTGATAATGATGCACAAAGACATAATTTCATATTTGAAAAGCTATTCTGATGACCTTAAAATGTCAAATAAACTAATCGTTGGTGCTTTTTTAGATTTTAATAACATTAATATACAGCATAATGAATTAATCTTCGATTGTATTAAAGGCAATAATATTGACATTATAAAGGAGTTTACCAATCTTATTTTAAGAAAGAATGGCAAATACGATTTAGAAGATCTAACCGAATTATTTGAAACAACAATTCCGTCGAGCGATGTTATTACAAACGGAGCAGTATATACACCGAAATATATTAAGGAGTTTATTGTCTCAGATGCTATAAATTCGCTTATCGGAAAATGTTTAAATACAGTCATTATAGCAGATATTGCATGTGGCACAGGTGCTTTTCTGCAAACAGCTGCTGAGCGTCTTAAAAAAGAAACCCAAAAGACTTATGCTGAAATATTCGCGGAAAATATATATGGACTTGATATTTCGAGTTACACAATTGATAGGGCAAAAATATTGCTAACCCTGTTAGCTGTTTCAAATGGTGAGGATCATATAACTTTCAACTTTAATTTACATGTCGGTAATGCTTTAGAATATGATTGGAAAAAATCAAATTCTAATTTTGGAGGATTCGATGCAGTAATAGGCAATCCTCCATATGTTAGGGCAAAGAATATCAGCGAAGAATCAAGAAAACTGATGCAAAACTGGAAAGTGACACGATCGGGAAATCCTGATTTGTATATACCTTTTTTTGAAATTGGATTAGAGAACTTAAAACGAAATGGCTATCTGGGTTTTATAACAGTTAACACTTTTAAAAGGAGTGTTAATGCGCGAAATCTGCGTGAATACTTCAAAGATAACAAATTGAGTGTTTCTATTATTGATTTTGGAAGTCAACAGATATTTGGCAACAAATCAACATACACTTGCATTGTTTCTGTTACTAAAAGCAAATCGGATATTGTTAATTACGTAAAAGGAAGCCCCGATGAAATCAAAAATAAAATGCTTAAACCATCAAATGGAATCAAGTACAAACTTTTAGATTCGAACAGAGGGTGGTTGCTTAACAAGACAGATATTCTTGAAAATATAGAAAAGATTGAAAATAAAGGTATTTCTTTGGGTGATAAATACACCATTAAAAATGGACTGGCTACTCTGAGCAACGACGTATTTATTTTCAAGCCTGTTGGTGAGGATGATAAATACTATTACCATCAAAATGGCAAACTACATAAGATAGAAAAAGGAATTTGCAGAGATATAATCAAACCTAACAGGCTGAAAAGCGAGGAAGAAATTCCATTTCTAAAAGAAAAAATAATATTTCCATATCAAGCTTCTAATAACCAATTAAGCCTTTTTGAGACAGGAAAAGGTAAGCTAAATGTTTTTGATGAGGATTATTTTCAAGATTCTTTTCCTAATGCCTACGAATATTTAAAACATAATCAAAGCCAGTTATTAAACAGAGATAAGGGCAAACCGACGAAATACAAGTGGTTTGAATTTGGTCGCACTCAGGCTATTAATGATTTTGGCAAAAAATTACTATTTCCATATATGTCAGGTCAGCCATATTTTGTATATACAAATCAAGAGGACCTATTACTATATGCTGGTTACGCTATATTCTGTCAATCTGAGAGAGAATTGAAAATACTTAAGAGAATTTTGGAATCAAGTGTTTTCTGGTATTACATTAAAAACACAAGTAAACCTTATTCCGGCAACTTTTACGCTTTGGCCAAAAATTATGTTAAGGATTTTAGTATATGCGAATTAACAAAAGGTGAAGAAAATTTCTTGTTGAGTAATGAATCAATAAAAGAGCGAAATGAATTTTTAATCGACAAATATGAAATCTCAATATAGTTTATACTTCTTAGTGAAGCAAATTAACTTGTCACAAAAACACACATAACCAAATCCATCCATATCCCTGAAATAAACAAAATTACATAGTATGGCTCTTTTCAATATTGACAACAACGACAGCCTTGAACAGATAAGGGAATTCCCTTTCAAACTTGAAAAAGAGATCCAAGGCTTGACCGAAAAAAATCTGAAGGCAGTATTCGGACTTGAATTCGTTCATTCTGAGTTTGGCCTTAACAACTTTCGTATTGATACTTTGGCGTTCGACAGAGATGCTTCAAGCTTTGTAATTATTGAGTATAAGCGTGACAAGAATTTCAGTGTTATAGATCAGGGTTACGCCTATCTATCGTTGATGCTTAATAACAAGGCTGATTTTATCCTGGAATATAATGAGTATTGCAGTAATACTTTAAAGCGTGACGATGTTGACTGGTCTCAATCCAGAGTAATTTTTATTTCTCCGGCTTTCACTACCTATCAAAAAGAGGCAATTAACTTCCGGGACTTACCAATCGAACTTTGGGAGATTAAAAGATACAACAACAATACCCTTAGTTACAATCAAATTCAAACGTCCGGAGCGCAGGAGAGTATAAAGACAATTAGCCGGCAAAATGAAACTATAGAGAAAGTAACACGAGAGATAAAAGTTTTTACCGAACAAGAACATTTGGATAAAGCTACAGAAGAAACGAAGGAGCTTTATGAGAAATTTAAAAATGCCATACTAAATCTCGACAATTTGGAGATTAAACCAAAGAAGCTTTATATAGCTTTTGTTTCAGGCACTAATGTGGTTGATATTAACGTTCAAAGAACCGGAGTTAAAATGTGGATAAACTTACAAAAAGGACAACTTGACGACCCGAAAAGGCTCGCTAGAGATGTATCTTCGGTTGGGCACTGGGGAAATGGTGATTACGAAATTCAGATCCGTAATGATGAAGACCTGGAATATATTTTGAGCCTTATTAAACAATCATTAAAAAAGAATAAAAATTAACGGCCACATAAAAACCTAGACTCCAAAAACAATTGTTATGATGACTCTTACGCCTCAAGACATTCAGAAATTTTGGATTCGTGCATATTTGGGAACAACCGATGATAATAAACTTATTGAGGCATCAATCAATAGGGCGTACAGAGACTTTAACAGAACATTAACCGGTATTGGAGAGGTTCAAACTGTTGAAAAGTTTCAAACGTTACAAAAATTCATGAAGACAATTATAGTTGGCCTCATTAATACTCAATTTAACACACAAGCAGATTTTGATATTTGGCATAAAGGAAACTGTGATAAATTAAAGCAACAGTTTAATCTTTATCCCTATCCTCTCAAATATGGACAGGCACAAAAATGGATTAATATGACACTGAAATATTTATTCGCTTTGGGCAATGAAAAGATCAATGGAATTACAAAAAATTATGCGTTTTTTCATATTCCTGTAGATAATATAATTCAAGATAAGCTTTTAGAATCGGGTATTCCAAAGATCATAGGTTGTTGGAGTGGTATTGATAATTATGACATTTACCTTGATTATCAAAAGAAAGTAAGACTAACATTCAAAGACACAGCTCCGATGGATGTTGAGTTTAAAATGTTTAATGAATAAAACATTACTAATCATAGCAATGCCGTTTTTTGCCAATCTCTGTAATAAAATAAAAAATACTCACCTTAAAGGGTTGATCTCCCTAATTTAAATGTCGTTTTTCGATATAATCTGTCATTTATATGAATAAAATATTTATTTCGTATTCACACGAACCTTTAAAATTTAAAAAGCTTACACATAGGTTTGCTGATAAATTAATTGAGTTAGGTTTGCCTATAGTGATTGACAAATATGATTTACGATATGGTCATAATGTTGACCAGTTTATGAAAGATATAGCAAATGTTGATCTCTATAATTATATACTTGTTATTTGCACAACTGAATACAAAGCACGAGCAGATTTACATGTGGGTAGTGTAGGTAAAGAAGCTATAGAATTAAGAAAGTTGATAAAAGATAATCCCTTTCAAGAAAAAGTTATACCCGTAATTATTGAGGAATCAAAAAATCCCAAATCGCTTCTGCCTGATTTTTTCCCAGAAAATACTTTTTATTCTGACCTAAGCAAAGAATTCAATTTTGATAAAATTGAAACACAAAAACTTGTTGAGCATATTAGAGGTGTTCGCCCATTAAAACCAAAACTATCTGAGTTAGAGACTTTAGTATCATATGCACTTAGTGAGTATCCAGGGCTTCCAAAAGAATTGATCGGGAAAACTAAACAAAATACAGATGATCTTATCTACAATTATTGCAGAGATTCATATGTAAAAATGTTAGAATTAGGGATTTGGCTTAATTTGAGCAAAGAAATTGAATCTATTGAGAAAATTTATACCGATTTGCAGTATTTCTCAGATTACATACCAGATATTGATCTTGTCATCCGCATATATTTGCTTCTATGGGAGCTAAAGGATAAAGATATGTCACATAGTCCAATTAGTGCATTAAGCATAATTGAAAGTGCTATTGCTTTTTCAGATAAAAAAAAATCCGATCCTCAGTTTCCCTATTTAAGACTAATACTAAACTACCGGAAAGCAGTTTCATTACATAGGCAAAATAGATTTGAGGAAGCACTTTCTTTGTATGAAGAATTAATGCTTGAAAGTTCACAAAAAATACTTGATTCTGATCCACTTATTTTCTTCAATGCGGCATTATATGCAACAAAGATTTATAAGTATATCGGAAAATTATTCGAAGCAAACTCACTGTTTCGAGACGTAATTAAAAGCTGTGAAGCTGCTTTTAATGTCATATTACCAGAATCACTTCAGCGTGAATTACAAAAAATTTACTATTGTGCTCTTTGGTCACTTACCGAAAGAAACAATGACGAAGAGAAATCGATATTAGAATTGGAAAAAATTGTGGATTTAGACTTCCTGAATTATAAAACATTCTGCAAATCTCATTATCCAACTCTTTTTGGGTTACCAATTATATTAATACCAGACGTATAGCTCTTCAAGTTCAGATCAATTGGTAAATAATAACTGATTCATCTTACTCATTTGCTTAATCCTGTCATTGTAGCGGTTAAATAATTCATCCTCCCATCAACAAAATCCCCCGTTAGTGCATCATTCTGCTCTTTTTATTTGTTTTTTCAATAATTTGTTTATATTTGCATCCTAAAGAGCCATAAAATGCACTTAGACGATTTAATTAAGACTATTAAGGAGCGTAGGGAGATGCTTAATGTTACACAAGCGACTCTGGCGGAGCTTTCGGGCGTCGGGCTGCGTACGCTTAAACAATTTGAAAGTGGTAAGGGCAATCCTACGCTGCTTACCTTGCAGAAACTGGCCGATGTGCTGGGGATGGAGATCAACATGCAGGTAAAGAAACTCAATAATAAATGATGCAGGCAAATAACCCATGAGACAGGCTAAAATATTATATAAGGGAGAGGTGACTGGTGTGCTTGTTCAGCATGATGATGGCTCATTCACCTTCAGGTATGGTGACTTGTGGATGGCCGATTCCGGAAAACCGTCCATCAGCCTGACTTTGCCCAAAAATGTGCAGGAGCATAATTCTGCTAATCTTTTTCCATTCTTTTTCAATATGCTGCCGGAGGGGTCAAACAAGCAGGTTGTTTGCAGGCAGATGCGTATAGATGGCAATGATTACTTTGGGTTGTTGCTTGCCACGGCCCGGTACGACACTATTGGAGCTGTAACTGTTATGAAAATTGAGGCGTCTGTATGAGTACACCGGTAATAAAATATTGTCCGGGGACTTTGGCTGCAGGGTATGACTCCTACAGCAGGACCTGCCTTAATCGTGTGTTTAGCGGTCGGAAAGTGAATCATCTGCTGCCGTATGACTCACCGGCTACAAACGACACCAGCGATAAGTTGTTTATGGGAAATCGAATGTGTATGTCAATCTCCGGAGTTCAGGAAAAATATTCGGTTTTGCTGGTGAAGAACAGACTTCGTTTAACTAACGAGGGTGAGCAAGGGACATATATTTTAAAGCCTATTCCGAATATTGGCAAAAATCCTGACCAGATGCCGGCTAATGAACACTTAACGATGCAAATTGCCCGACAGGTATTCGGTATTGAAACTGCAGAAAATGCTTTGATTTTCTTTAAGAATGGTCAGCCTGCCTATATAACAAAGAGGTTTGATATAAAAGAGGATGGCAGCAAGTGGGCAACGGAGGATTTTGCTTCGCTGGCGGGCAGGACACCTCAGACACATGGCGAACATTATAAATATATCGGCAATTATTCTGAGCTTTTCGACATTATGAAAAAGTTTTTGCCGGCATACAAGCTGGAAGCGCCAAAGCTTTTTAAGCTCATCGTCTTTAACTATCTGTTCTCGAATGGTGATGCTCATTTTAAAAATTTCTCCATTCTGGAAACTCCTCTTGGCGATTTCCGGTTGAGTCCGGCCTATGACCTTCTGAATTCCCGAATCCATATAGAAGATTCGGATTTTGCCTTGGAAGACGGGCTGCTGCCCAAGAATCTGGCTAAGGGAAACATAAGGGAACAATTCCATAAGCTCGCCTCACAGGTTGGCTTAAGTACGGGCCAGACAGAAACAATTTTCAGCAGTCTCCTTTCAAATTCAGAAAAGGTTACCGCACTGATTAACGCCTCCTACCTCAACGACCGTTTCAAACGCAATTACCTTCAGGCATATCAGACCAGATTTAAACAATTGAGTTGTCTCTGATAATTTTCCGGTTTAATTGCTTTTTTATACCTTTGCACCCATTAAAACAATTGGATGTTTATCTTTAATTCGGATATTGTTCTGTAAACAATCTGTGCTTTTTGTACAGATTGTCTCTTTGTTTGTTCTCGGATAACCCTTTTCGAGAACAGTTTTCTATTAAATTAATTTAACAAAACAAAAGAAAATGAACAACGAAAAACAGACAATTCACGAATTTGACCTGAATATTATCTATGATTTTTTTTCAAAAACAGAACGTCAAGGTCCCGGAAGTAACGAAGAAACGCTTAAAGCATTGGGCTTTATAGGTGGTCTTACCGAAAAGTCTAAAATTGCCGATATTGGTTGTGGAACAGGTGGTCAAACAATGGTATTAGGAGAAAATACACCCTGTGAAATTATCGGTGTTGATACTTGGCCCGGTTTTATAAATCAATTTAACCAGAATGCCCAAATCAAAAATCTTCAGGATAGAGTGAAAGGCATTGTTGGCAATATGGAAAATCTTCCGTTTCGAGAAGAAGAATTAGACTTGGTTTGGTCGGAAGGTGCGATTTATAATATTGGATTTGAGCGTGGACTGAACGAGTGGAGAAAATTTCTGAAAAAGGGCGGATATATCGCAGTTACAGAAAATACATGGTTTAGCGAAGAGCGACCTGCAGAAATTCAGGATTTCTGGCAAAAAATTTATCCCGAAATAGATACCATCCCTAATAAGGTTGCTCAAATGCAAAAAGCGGGATATCTTCCGGTTGCCACTTATATCTTGCCCGAAACTATCTGGACAGACTATTATACCTGGCAAACATCGAGACGAGAATCCTTTCTGAAAAAATATGAAGGTAACAATACCGTAAAAGAATTTGTTGCTTCCATGCGATATGAAGCCGAGTTATATTACAAATATAAAGCATATTATGGCTATATGTTTTATATCGGAAAGAAAATTTAAAATACCTAACCGAGTATATGGCCGGTGAGCCATAAGCTCCACAATAAAAATAATCGACCGTTTGACCAAAAGTTAAAAAATTATTTTTTATCTTCGCCGCATAAAAGAAACGCTTAAAAAAATGAGTAAACAATTACAAAATAATGTATGGTGGTGGCTAACTAAATCCCAAATAGGATTCTGTTGGTAGCTTCTGTAATTTTGTAATATATGCAATATCTAAGCCCGCTGAATCCAGCGGGCTTTTTTTGTGCGAAAAAATTAAAATCAATAAAATATGACCATTCAATTTAAAACAAATTACATAAAAACACTCAGCGATACGCATACACCTGTTGAGTTATATCTTAAAATAAGAGATAAATTTCCGAACAGTTTTTTGCTTGAAAGTTCTGATTATAAGAGCAAGGAAAATAGCTATTCTTATGTGTGTTTGCAACCCATTGCTTCATTTGTAGTTAATCGCAATGAAACAGAAATTACACTTCCCAATCATCACCTAAAACAAAAAACCTCCAACATTTCTATTCAAGATGAATTGAATGCTTTTTGCACACGTTTTAAAGCCGATGATTTGCAGTTTGATTTTATAAGCAACGGACTGTTTGGCTACACTTCTTATGATGCCATTCCTTTGTTTGAAGACATTTCTTTTTCCAATCAAGATTTTTCGCATCCGCTCATACAATACCACGTATTCAAATACCTTATTGTATTTAACCATTTCAACAACGAACTGTATATTATTGAACATCTTTTAGCTGGAGAAACATCAGACATAGAAGAGTTGAACGATATTGTTCAACGCAGAGCTGTTAATCAATTTAAGTTTTACCAAACCGAAAAGGAAACCTCAAATTATTCTGACGAAGCATTTTTAAACGGAATAAAAATAGGTATTCAGCATTGTTATTTGGGTGATGTTTTTCAAGTGGTTTTATCGCGAAAATTTAAAACGGGTTTTAAAGGTGATGAGTTTAATGTATATCGCGCGCTAAGGTCTATCAATCCATCGCCTTACTTATTTTATTTCGATTACGGGAATTTCAAGATTTTTGGTTCGTCGCCAGAAGCGCAACTAACCATTGCACATCATAAAGCAACCATAAATCCCATTGCTGGAACATTTAAACGCACAGGAAATGTAAAAGAAGATGAGCAACTTGCTATACAACTCCGCAAAGACCCTAAAGAAAATGCCGAACACATTATGCTGGTAGATTTAGCTAGAAATGATCTAAGTAAAAATAGCAAGCAGGTGCTAGTAGAAAGTTATAAGCAGGTAGAATATTACTCGCATGTTATTCATTTAGTCTCTAAAGTAAGTGCCGTTTTAGAAGATAATTACAACCCTGTAAAAATATTGGGAGATACATATCCTGCTGGCACATTATCAGGAGCGCCAAAGCACAGAGCTATGCAAATTATTGACGAGAATGAACCGAATAGCAGAGGACATTATGGTGGTGCAGTCGGTTACATAGGATTTAATGGGGAGTTTAACCACGCCATTTTTATTCGTTCTTTTTTAAGTTTTCAAAATGAACTGCACTACCAGGCAGGCTGTGGCATTGTTGCTAAATCTAACCCAGAAAGTGAATTGAATGAAGTAAATAATAAACTATCGGCTCTTAGACAAGCCATTGAATTAGCAAAAATAATTTAACCAATGAAAGTAAAAGTATTAGTAATAGACAACTACGATTCATTTGTATTCAACCTGGTACATATGATTTACAACTTGGGTGTAGAAGACATCACCGTTATTAAAAACGATAAAATTTCATTAGAAGAAATTAAAATATATGATAAAATTTTGCTTTCTCCCGGACCAGGCATACCAAAAGATTCAGGATCGATGCCCGAAATAATAAAACACTGGTCCCCTTCAAAAAGCATACTGGGGGTGTGTTTGGGGCACCAAGCCATAGCAGAAAGTTTTGGTGCAACACTTAAAAACTTAGATGAACCATTACACGGTGTTGCATCATTAGTTACCATCATTCAAGAGAAGTATCTGTTTGAAAACTGCCCAAAACAATTCAAAATAGGGCATTACCATTCTTGGGTAGTGGAAGAAAAAACAATAAGCAACCACTTAGAAATATTAGCAAAAGATGAAAAAGGAAACGTTATGTCTATCGGTCATAAAATCTATGACGTTACAGGATTACAATTTCATCCTGAATCTGTATTGACGGAAAACGGAAAACAAATTATCAAAAACTGGATTAAACAATAATCATGAAAGAAATTTTAGAACATTTATATCTACACAAAACACTATCGAAGGCAGAGGCAAAAACTATATTGATTGACATTGCTTCGGGCAAATACAACCTATATCAGACAGCTTCTTTTCTCACAGCTTTTATTATGCGCAACATTACCCTTGATGAATTGAAGGGTTTTAGAGAAGCATTATTAGAACTGTGCCACCGTGTAAATCTTTCCGAATACAACGCTATGGATGTGTGTGGTACGGGTGGCGATGGAAAAAACACGTTTAACATTTCCACGTTATCATCTTTTGTAGTTGCTGGTGCAGGAATTCCAGTGGCCAAGCACGGCAACTATGGTGTCTCATCAGTATCTGGCTCATCAAATGTTTTGGAACAATCAGGCATTCGTTTTCAAGCCGAAGAAAAAAAGCTTAATGAACAATTAGACAAAGCCAATATTTGCTTTTTGCATGCGCCCCAATATCACCCTGCTATGAAATTTGTAGCCCCTATACGCAAGGAATTAGGGGTAAAAACATTTTTCAATATGTTGGGTCCATTAGTAAATCCGGCACAACCCAACATACAATTGGTAGGTGTTTTTAGCTTAGAATTGGCACGGATGTATCAGTATTTATTTCAAGAAGAACAGATGCAATATACCATCATTCATTCCTTGGATGGTTTTGATGAAGTATCCTTAACCGATGAATGTAAGCTTATTTCTAACAATGACGAACAGATCGTAAAACCTGATTATTTTGGGTTTGATGCTGTTTCTCTTGAAGCAATACATGGCGGGAAAACGGTCGAAGAAGCTGCAGAAATTTTTAGTATGATTCTAAGGGGAGAAGGGACAAAAGCACAAAATGAAGTTGTGCTGGCAAATGCTGCCTTAGCCATTCAAACCTATAAAAAAATTGAAATTATGGACGCTATCGAAAAAGCCAAAGACTCTCTTTTTGGGTTAAAAGCATTACAATCATTTAACGCATTAAAACGATTAGCATGAATATTTTAGAACAAATAAAACAGCACAAATTGGCAGAGGTAGCTTCAAAAAAAGAGCTATATCCTATAAAGCTATTAGAGCAAACACCTTATTTCTTATCATCGTGTGTGTCCATGAAAAAATACATTTCAGATTCATCAAGAAGTGGCATTATTGCAGAGTTTAAGCGTAAATCTCCATCAAAAGGTGATATAAATAAATATGCTAACGTACAGGAAATTACGTTGGGTTATATGCAATCGGGAGCTTCGGCATTATCTGTTATTACTGACGAACATTTTTTTGGAGCAAATAAGGACGATTTACAAACGGCTAGAAAATTCAATTACTGCCCAATTCTGCGCAAAGATTTTATTGTTGATGAATACCAACTTGTCGAAGCAAAATCTATGGGTGCCGATGTAGTGTTATTGATTGCCAAAATGCTTTTGCCAAAAGAAATTGCACAGTTTTCACAATTCGCTAAAAGCTTAGGATTGGAAGTGTTTTTAGAGTTTCACGACAAAGAAGAAATCAAGCAAAATGAACTTGCAGAAATTGATTTGGCTGGCATTAATAACCGCAATTTAAACTCTTTTGAAGTAGACATTGAAAACAGTATTAGTTTGGCAAATTTGCTTCCAAAAGAGGTGTTGAAAATTGCAGAAAGTGGGATTGATTCATCACAAACAATAAAAAAACTCAGACAAAATGGCTTCTCTGGATTTTTGATTGGTGAATATTTTATGCGCAATAGCAATCCAGCAGAAAAATGTAAAGAATTAATAAAGCAACTGCACGATGAATATTAAAATTTGCGGACTAAAATTCCCTGCTAACATCAAAGAAATAGCAACATTAAACATTGATATGATGGGTTTCGTTTTTTACGAAAAATCCCCCCGCTTTGTCGGGAGAAATTTCGATAAAAAATATTTACATTCACTCCCTGAATCAATTCGTAAAGTAGGTGTTTTTGTTGATGAAAACGAGGCGCTTGTCTTACAAAAAACACAAGATTATACATTAGATGTTGTTCAATTGCACGGCAATGAATCGGTAGCTTACTGTCAAATCTTAAAATCAAAAAACATATCCGTTATTAAGGCATTCTCAATTGATAATGCCTTTGATTTCGCTCTATTAGAGCATTATCAAAAGTTTTGTGATTATTTTTTATTCGATGCAAAAGGCATAAAAAAAGGCGGAAATGGGATAACTTTCAATTGGAACAATCTCAAAAAATATCAGCTCAATACGCCTTTTTTTTTAAGTGGAGGCGTTGGCGTAGATAATATTGATGATGCACTTGCTTTTACACACTCACAGCTTGTGGGTCTGGATATAAACAGCAAAATAGAAGTAGCACCCGGATTAAAATCATTAGAGCTAGCACATTTTTTAACTACTAAAATTAGGAATTATGAATCATACAAAACCAGATAAATACGGCTATTACGGAGAGTTTGGTGGTGCATTTGTGCCGGAAATGCTTTATCCAAACATAAAAGAGTTGCAAGAGAATTACGAGCAAATAATTCAGTCAGACTCATTTCAAGAAGAGTTTAAAAGCTTGTTACGCGACTATGTTGGAAGGCCAACACCGTTGTTTTTTTCTAAAAATTTATCTGCACAATTTGGGGCTAAGATCTATTTAAAAAGAGAAGATTTAAACCACACGGGGGCACACAAAATAAATAATGCCATTGGGCAAGTTTTACTCGCTAAGCGTTTAAACAAAAACCGAATTATTGCAGAAACAGGAGCTGGACAACACGGCGTGGCTACCGCCACCGCTTGCGCACTTATGAATATTGACTGCACCATTTTTATGGGTGAAATTGATATTGATCGTCAAAAACCAAACGTAGAACGTATGCGCATTTTAGGAGCAAAAGTAGTAGCAGCCACCAGTGGGAGCAAAACGTTAAAAGATGCTACTAACGAAGCTATCCGAGAATGGATAAACAATCCGGTGGATACACACTACATTATTGGTTCTGTGGTGGGGCCGCATCCTTATCCTGATTTGGTAACACAATTTCAGTCAATCATTAGCGAAGAAATAAAAATGCAACTAAATGAACAAACAGGTAACGAACGGCCAGATTATGTAATTGCATGTTTGGGCGGAGGCAGCAATGCAATCGGTGCGTTTTACCATTTTATTGATAACGGAAAAACAAAACTCATTGCCGTTGAAGCAGGTGGTGAAGGCGTATATTCAGGGAAAACAGCTGCCACTATTGCTTTAGGAAAGATAGGGATTATTCATGGAAGTAAAACCTATTTAATACAAACCGATGATGGACAAATTGTAGAGCCACACTCTATTTCAGCTGGGCTAGATTACCCCGGAATAGGTCCGATACACTCTTTTTTACACGATACCGGAAAGGTTGAAGTAGTAAATGTAACTGACCAGGAAGCACTTGATGCTGCTTTTCATTTATCAAAAGTAGATGGCATTATTCCAGCATTAGAAAGCGCTCACGCCTTGGCACATTTGAATAAAATGACACTAAAAACAAGTGATGTCGTTGTCATTAATCTTTCCGGAAGAGGTGATAAAGACATGTTAACCTATCAGAAATTTATGTAAGATGAACAGAATAGACAAACTCTTTCAACAGAAGCAAAACAATCTGCTTTCAATTTATTTTACGGCTGGTTTTCCAAATTTAAACGATACACTAAGCATTGTCAGGCATTTAGATAAAGCAGGTGTTGATCTGATAGAAATTGGGTTCCCATTCTCCGACCCTTTGGCTGATGGTCCTGTGATCCAGCAAAGCAGCGGACAAGCTATTGAAAATGGCATGACACTATCTATGTTGTTTGAACAACTTAAAGATGTTCGTAGGCATACACAAATTCCTCTGGTTTTAATGGGCTATATGAACCCCGTATTGCAGTTTGGAGAAAAAGAGTTTTTTAAAAAATGCAATGAGATTGGCATTGATGGTGTGATTTTACCCGATATGCCCTTAGATTATTTTGAATGCAAATTGCAAAACATTGTTGAAGAAAACGATATTGCTAACATTTTGCTTATTACACCAGAAACAAACTCAGAACGCATTAATCAGATTGATAACTTATCAAGAGGGTTTTTGTATATGGTATCGTCAAACAGCATTACAGGAGGCAACAAAACAATGGATATGCAAACCGAATATTTCTACAGAATAAAAGCTATGAATCTGAAGAATCCAACCCTAATCGGATTTGGAATTAAAAATAAAGAAACTTACGAGAATGCCTGTAAATACAGCAACGGAGCAATTATTGGCACCGCATTTATCGAGCATTTAAAACAACACGGAATTGCAAAAGAAAGCATTCAAACATTTATCAAAAGCATAAGAAAATGATTATTCAATTACATAAAAACTGTACTGCTAAAGAGCGAAATGCTTTAGACTACCTTTTAGTTCAAAACAAGATAAAAACGGTCGAAATTAATACACAATCCAATCATTATTTGGTATGTATTGTCACAAAAGAATTTGACATTAGGCACATCGGAAATTTGGCCTGTGTAAAAGATGTACACCGAGTAACTGATAGCTATAAATTGGTTTCTCGCCAATGGAAAGTTAATCCAACTAAAATTGATTTGGGTGATGGTGTTGTCATTCAAGAAGGAGATTTTACGTTAATGGCAGGCCCTTGTTCTATTGAAAGCGAAGCACAAGTTGAACGTATTGTGAAAGAATTGGTAAAAAACAATATAAAAATTATGCGTGGAGGGGTTTATAAGCCACGCAGTTCGCCTTATTCATTCAGAGGGTTAGGTATTGATGGCTTGAAAATGTTATATGCCCAATGCAGAGCACACAGTATTAAAATTATTACCGAAGTAATGCAAGTTACACAAATTAGAGAGATGTCAGATTATGTAGATATTTTTCAGGTAGGCGCACGCAATACACAAAATTTTAACTTGCTCGACGCCTTAGGAGAGATAGACAAACCTGTAATGATAAAGCGAGGCATTTCAGGTACTATCGATGAATTATTGCAATCGGCAGAATATATTTTTTCTGCCGGAAATGAAAAATTGATCTTGTGTGAACGTGGCATCAGAACGTTTGAAAATGCTTATCGAAATACATTTGACATTAATGCCATTCCAATTTTAAAAGAAAAAAGTCATTTGCCTGTGATTGCCGATCCATCACATGGAATAGGTATTCGAAAGCATGTGGAAAAAATTACTTTGGCAAGTCTGGTAGCAGGAGCAGATGGCGCAATTGTAGAAATTCACTACGAACCCGAAAAAGCATATTCTGATGGACAGCAAAACTTAAGTTTTGAGGAGTTTCGGAGCTTAGTTAAGAAGGTTAATGTTCTGGTGGAACTGTTCCTAAAAATGGAAAGTTAAAAAGCTTTATTTTTATTTAGATTGAACACATTTTATGATGCCACCTGTCTTTGATGCAAGGTATACATTATCTTTAGTTTACACAGTCACAGGAACTACAAAATAAATGCAGCTTTATATTTAAGGAATATCTTCCAGATTAATTATATTTGTCCTATAATACTGATTGAGAGAAATATGAAACACTCCATCACAATTTTCTTTATCGCTGCCTTTTGCTCTTCCACCCTTTTGGCGCAAGGCATTAAATACGAATCGTCATTTGAGAACGCTAAGCAGTTGGCCATTCTTGAGAAGAAACCTCTTGCCGTTTTAATAACCATCAAGCCACAGTCAGCAACTCCTGATTATATGGATGGTCTTAAGGATGTCAGTGTCATTAAGAAATTCAACAGCAGTTTTATAAACTACCGGGTAGATATGTCCGATACAGCTGTTGCCCTTAAAATTGTCAGGGAATACAGAATAAAACGCTTTCCTTCTTTTCTTTTTCTGGATTCTAAGGGTGGCTTTATGTTTTCTGATATTGCCTTTCTGTCCAAGCCCGAAACTCTGTTGTTTATGGCCGACAAAGCCATTGCCGAATCTAAGGAAAAGTCCCTGGCTGAGTATGACAAAGAGTATGATGCCGGAAAAAACAGCCCGGCTTTTCTTAAAGACTACATTTCAAGAAGGATAAAAGCGGGTATAAATAGCAATGGCAATCTTATAGAAACTTACATTGCTCAATTGAAAATATCCGATCTGAATGACTATGACCAAGTTCTGTTTATTTTGAAAGCTGGTCCTGTTATAGATGGCAAAGCCTTTAAATTGGCTTACCTAAACAAATATATTATTGACAGTATTTTTAAAACAGAACCATTAGATGTCCGCCTAGCCATTAATAATGCAATTATAGAAAATTCAATGCAAAGAGCTATCGCCGCTAAGAATTCTGCACTGTCATATTCAACGGCAGATTTTGCACGAGGCAGCTGGGGAAAAGATTATAAAGAGGGTCAAAAAAAATGGAGTCAGAAAGAGATGCAATACTACTTTGGAATAAAAGACACCGCCAGATTTTTACAACATGCTTCCTACTATTATGATCAATACTATATGTCGCTCAGTGTAGATTCTGTAAGGAGAATTGACTCGTTAAACTTTCTTGCAGCAAAAAAAAGAGCAGAAGCAAGCGCCATAACTATCGTTAACGGTCCATTGAATATAATCCAAGACCTGCTTACTACGACACCTATGCTCACTTACTTTATAGGCTTAAGTTTTTTGACGAGGCCAGTAGCATGTTCAGGAAAGCAATTGAATTAGGTAATGCCTCCAAATAGGATTATTACACCCATATATACATTTATTTGAAAATAAAGTCGTATTTTCGAAGCCTAACACATAAAACATGAAATTACAGATTAAAAAGGGGCTGTTAGCTCTGCTTACACTTGCAACACTCACCGTCAATGCTAATGCTCAAGGTTTTGATGCTTTGGTCAATCCTAAAATAAACGTCAACCTTACTCATCCTCCGGGATTAGGCTTGAAAATAAACAAGGTCATATTTAATCCTGCTACCGGATACTATTCCGACCAGATTATCGACCAGATTATAAGTGATTTCGTTAATAATGGCGTTGATGTAATTGATAGAGAGAATCTTAAAGCAATACTTGCAGAGCACGATTTGAATCTTTCGGGATATGTCGATAGAAATAGCGCCGTTTCGATTGGAAAAATTATCGGCCCATCGGCCTTGATATCCATTAAGGTGCTAAGGTGCCAGACCGAGCAAAATGACAAGTTATATGTTGACGAAAAGAAACGTGATTATCAGACTAAGAAAGATTATGTAGAAAGGGTATTCATCGCTCGCACAACAGTCTTCTTGAAAGTCTCTCTTCAAACCACCGACCTTACTACCGGTAAAATATTTACGGCTCGTGTTCTTGATTATTCACCAACATTAGAAAACAGATCCACCAAGGGCCGGCCTGAATTACCTTCGGAAGTTGCAGTACAGGAGATTGCATTGAAATCTTTAACGTCAGATGTCCACAGAATGTTTTTTCCGTGGGAAGAGCGTACCGATCTGTACTTTATGGACGACAAAGAGGGAGGCTTGAAGGATGCATTCAAAGCCCTGAAGTCCGGTTTAATAAATGAGGCTTTTGACCTTTCACAGAAGAATCTTGAATTCTGCAAGAATAATCCTCAGCTCAAGGAGAAGATACTGGCACATGCCTACTACAATATGGGTATGATGTATTTCATTAAGAATATGTTCGACCAGGCCATTGAGAATTTCCAGGCTTCTCAGAGATTGCGTCCCGGAAGTATTGTCACTGAGTCGATAAATGAGTGTAATCGTGCAAATTCCCTGGCTCGCGAAATGCAAAGAGTAGACGATAAGGCTGCCATAGAGATAGAGCAAAGCAACAAGCAAACCTTGCAAACAGCCAAGTCGCAGGCCGCCAATACAATGACCAATGCCGACGTTATTGCCTTGACAAAACAGAAGTTGCCAACCAAACTGATTCTCCAGAAAATCAAAACATCTATATGCAAATTCGACACATCTACAGATGAGTTGGTAAAACTGTCGAATGCCGGTGTAAATGAAGATGTGATTCTTCTTATGATGGAAAAGAAGTAAAAAACACTACGTAATGTTTGTTATTCCAAACAATAATATATACTTTTGTGTGGAATAACAAGCATTATCATGGCTAAACGACCATTATTACCAAGACAGGAAAAGGCATTGCAGGCATTTGGAGAGAATCTCCGCTACGCCCGGCTTCGCCGCGATTTGTCCATGGAACAGATTGCAGAGAGATCCGGCATCTCTCGTTACACTCTTGACCGTATTGAAAAAGGCGAAGAGGGTGTTGCCATGGGGCATTATTTCCGAGTCCTGCTGGCCTTAGGATTGGAGAGCGATTTGTTACTTGTTGCAAAAGACGACAAACTGGGCAGACGATTACAGGATGCCAAGCTTGAACCAAGGGAAAGAGCTTCTAAGAAATAATCATGGGACGACAGAGAAATATTCACGTTTACATCGATTGGGCAGAAAAATCCTCCCCAATTTATATGGGTATTCTCCACACAGAAGTGATTCGTGGCAAAGAGGTTTTTTCATTTGAATCAAGTGATGAATGGCTTAAACATCCGGAGTTTAAATTTATCGATCCAGATTTGGGCCAATTTAAAGGCCATCAGTATCTAAACGATAGTAAAGACAACTTTGGTCTGTTCCTTGATTCTTCACCAGACAGATGGGGCCGTTTACTCATTAGAAGAAGAGAAGCCATGATGGCTAAATCGGAAAATCGTCAAGTGCGCAATCTTACCGATACAGACTACCTGTTGGGTGTTTATGACGGAAACCGTATGGGTGCACTGCGTTTCAAGACAGATATTTCAGGAGATTTTCTAGATAATAAAAGTGAGTTGGCAACACCGCCATGGAGTACTATTCGTGAGTTGGAGCATGCCAGTTTGCAATTGGAAAGGGTTGATGCACCCGAAGATCCGGAATATAACAATTGGCTGAGAATGCTTATTGCTCCAGGTTCCTCATTGGGAGGAGCAAGACCAAAATCAAATGTAACAGACAATAATCGTGACCTCTGGATTGCTAAGTTTCCCAGCAATCAGGACACAAGAGACATGGGGGCATGGGAAGCAGTCACTGCCGAAATAGCGCACAATTGTGGTATTGAGGTTGCTCCATGGAAAAGTGAAAAGCTTACAGGAGCTCATCATACCTTTTTTTCTAAACGATTTGACAGAACAACACAAGGTAAAAGACTTTACTTTGCTTCAGCTATGACTCTTCTCGGGTACACAGACGGAGCTGATGCATCTCAGGGAGTAAGTTACCTGGAACTGGCCGGGTTTATTACATCCGGTGGCTGTGACGTGGAATATAATCTTGAGCAACTGTGGAGAAGAATTGTCTTCAATATTGGCGTGTCAAATTGTGACGATCATCTCCGTAACCACGGATTCATTCTGACTCCAAAAGGATGGAAGCTTTCACCTGCCTATGATGTAAATCCCGACGAATTTGGTAACGGTCTAAAAATTAACATAGATGATAACAACAACTCTCTCGATTTTGATTTAGCATTGAGTGTGGCGAAATATTTTGGTTTGACCTCGGCAAAGGCCAATGAAATCCTATCCATTATCTGTTTTAAAATTAAAGATTGGCAAAAAATTGCTGCTAAATACAACATCTCACGCTATGAGCAAGATATGATGAGAAATGCTTTCAAAATTCTTTAAATCGTTCACGAAATAGTATTCGAAAAATGTCCGACAACCAAATTATAAATCAAACAGCCTCTCACATCAAGGCCCAACTCTCGGGCGAGGGTTCGGGCCACGACTGGTGGCATGTGTATCGTGTCTGGAAAAATGCCATTCATATTGGAAAGCAGGAAAATGCCGATATGTTTGTTGTTGAACTTGCCGCCCTGCTTCATGATATTGCAGATTGGAAGTTCAATGACGGCAACGAGGATATAGGCCCCAGGTTAGCAAGAGAGTGGCTGGAGAGCTTATCTGTGGACCAAAAGGTTATTTCTCAAGTCTGCAACATCGTCCGGGACATCTCTTTCAAAGGTGCAGGAGTAACTAACAAAATCGACACACTTGAGGGCATGGTTGTTCAGGATGCCGACAGGCTTGATGCCATTGGCGCCATTGGAATTTGCAGGACATTTGCTTACGGCGGCAGCACAGGCAGAGAGATTTACAACCCAGGAATTCCTCCACAGAAGCACAACTCTTTTGATGAATATAAAAGCAATAAAGGACCTACTATCAATCACTTTTACGAAAAACTGCTTCTTCTCAAAGATCTGATGAATACCGCAACAGCAAGGAAAATTGCCACAAGGCGCCACCTGGTAATGGAAAATTTCCTGAATCAATTCTACCAGGAGTGGGAATGCAAAGACTAAAATCAACCATATTTACATAATCATGAACTCACAATTCACAGTATCGGATTACCTGCTCCAAAGATTACAGGAGATAGGTATAAAGCATCTGTTTGGAGTACCTGGAGATTATAATCTTGATTTTCTGGACGATGTTATGGAAAGCCCGATTAAATGGGTAGGAAACTGTAACGAGCTGAATGCCGGATACGCAGCCGACGGATATGCCAGGCTTAACGGAATCGGAGCAGCAGTAGTCACATACGGAGTAGGAGGATTCAGCATAATCAATGCGGTGGCCGGTGCCTACGCAGAACATGTTCCTGTGATAATTATAAACGGAGCACCACCTGCCCGTCGCAGAGAAGCAGGAGCCATGGTACATCACCTTGTTTCCAACTATTATCTGCAGTTCGATATCTTCAAGAAGATTACTATAGATGCAGTTCTTCTTGTGGATTCCGCTACTGCTCCGGAGGAGATTGACCGTGTAATAGGTAATTGCATGGCTCATAAGCTGCCTGCATATATAGAACTGCCGGCTGACATCACACACGCACCATGTCATTCTCCTAAAGGGCCCCTTACTGTACTTCCATTGACCTCCAATTCAGATACTCTGGAAGAGTGCACCAGAGAGGCTGCCGGATTGCTAAACAAGTCGACCTCACCAATGATACTCGCAGGTGTTGAGTTGCTAAGATTTGGGTTGGGCGACCAAACGCTTCAATTGATTGAAACAAGCGAAGTTCCATTCGCTACAATGCTCAGCAGCAAATCGGTGGTGCCAGAACTTCATCCTCAGTTCACAGGCATCTATCAGGGTGCATGGAGCAAGAATGCTGTTCGTCTTCAGGTAGAGAATTCCGACTGTCTGTTGTCGCTTGGTACATTGATGACCGACACAGATACAGGGTTGTTCAGTATCAACCTCGACACCCGGCGTATGATAACAGTTGCCGGAGGTCAGGCGCGTATAGGAAACCATATTTATGATCAGGTTCAACTGGGTGATTTCATACGTGAACTAACGCTTTTAGCTGAGCCCCGCTCCTATATGGCTTCCCACCCGGCAGTCTCATTTAGTCCAAGACAACCATTTATTGCTGTACCTTCCTGCGAACTTACCGCTCCTCGTCTATACAAGTGTATCAACTCATACCTCAACGACCAGATGATTCTTCTCTCTGAGCCCGGGGACTCTTTTTGTGCAACTCCGGAATTCAATATAGAAGAGGCAGAGAACTTTATAGTGCAGGCCTATTACTGCTCCATAGGATTCTGCACCCCTGCGGCTCTGGGAGTTGCAATGTCGCGCCCGTCCAAACGTCCGGTTGTCCTTACAGGTGATGGAGCTTTTCAGATGACAGCGCAGGAGGTTTCTACCCTAATCAGAGAGCGCTGCCCGGCAATAATCATAATTATTAATAACGACGGCTATCTGATAGAAAGGCGTCTCCACAAGGATGGAATATATAACGATATACAGAAATGGCAATATTCCAAATTGCCTGAAGTCTTTGAGGAAGAATCCTTAGTTACTGGCATAAAGTTTGTTGCAGCCATAAAGGTAACCACAGAAGAGGAGCTGGAACAGGCAATGAAGACCGCCATAGCGGATAAGGACAAGCTTATATTCATTGAGGCGTGCCTACCAAACCGTACATGTTCAGAGGGGCTTGAAAGACTCGGCAATTCATACAAAATGTCTCTACAGAAACAATAGCCGGGACGAACACTGCAAATGTAAATATTTACAAAAAAATTTATATTATGTCTGTATTCAGTCACTTATACCAAACTGCCGCTGTTTTACTTCTGGCTCTTGGTTTTTCTCAACCGCAACTACTTATACAACAAGTGTCGCAAAAACAGCAATCACAGTTGCATCAGAAGCTTTCCGTACCCACTCATACAATAATCACCGGAAGCATTAAAAATCTGGGCACTTACCCGACTACAAAGGTTTTCTCTGCACAAATTGTTGATTTCAGAGGTGAAAAAACCATTATCAAGGATTCAATCAGTACTGATGGCAGCTTTAAGCTTGAATTCGACCTTTTCGTCACTCAGGATATTAATGTCCAGCCTATTGTTGGAAAGATAATTGCCAACCCCGGCGACAGCATTCATCTTGATATTGATTTCAATAACATAGGAATTATAGGATTTTCCGGTGATTCACAAAAATCAAACATAGATCTGAACAAGTTCTTGACCAGATATTATTCTGACAGCGAATTTGTTAACAGAGAGTCCCAAAAACTTGATCCCCTCAGATTTCTCTCATTTTGCGACAGCGCAAGATTAGTTATGGTAAAAAAACAGGAAGAGTTCATAAAGACAACCAATGCCAATAAAGTAATACAGAAATGGACCTCCGATTATATTGACATAAAGTATAGCCAGACTCTTTTCCGATATTATTTTATGTTTAAGTATTCCGGGAAAAATAACAGCAACGGGTTACAGCTACCGGAAGGGTTCCTTGGTTTTCTCAAAAGGGTTGAATCGTTATACAATAATACAGCAATTAACTCCGGCGCCTATGAACTTCTCGATTATTATACAATGATTGCAACTTCGGAAATTCCTCGCGACTCAGCAAAGAGTGAAGATATAATGATGCACTTGTTTAACAAGTTAAGGGTTTCAAATGAAAATGCCATACTTAACCAGATGTTGGTGGGTAATTTCTTTTTCAACACCCTTTGCCGTAACAAAACTGATTTCTTTATAAATAACGAGAAGTTCCTCGACGAGAATATATCGGAACCATTTATCAAGACACCTCTTAAATTGAATTATGCTCAGGTAAAGAAGAATATCGAGAAACCTCATCTGGTGCACGATCCAATAATAAAATCATTAGAGGGTACCTCCGGGGGCATACTTCTGGATTCCATACTAAAAGCAAACAAAGGGAAGGTGATTTACATCGATTTCTGGGCCAACTGGTGTGGTCCGTGCATCGCAGCATTTCCTATGTCTAAAATACTGAAGGATAAGTATGAGGGAAAGAATGTTGTGTTTGTCTATCTGTGTCTGGATTCAAATATCGAATTATGGAAAAAAAACATATCCACTCTCGGTTCTTCTGGCATTCATCATGTCTGCACCAAAGAAGAAAATATGAGCCTGATGAAAGGGTTTCAGATACATGGCATTCCTTATTTTGTATTGATTAACAAACAGGGCCTCATAACAGAATCCGGCAATTACTTAGTGCCCGCCAACCCGGAGACAGAAGAAAAAATTGTTAAACTTATCAATTAACTGAGCACACATCAAAAAGTGTAAATAATGTAAAATATTTCAAGTTTTATGTAACACAACCTATTGTGTTTGTCTCCACTTTCGTGCCCAAATCAAACAAGAATCATGAATAATCTTTTTAGAGGTCTGATTTCGGGCTACGGAGCTATGAAGCTCGGGGGTGGGTGTATAAGCACTATCGTAATATTTGTTATACTCTGGATGTTACTCGGACAATGCAGTTAAATACTAATTTACGGGAATTTTTATTCCGTATCTGGTACTGGTATGTGAATAAAGTCGACAAAAATGCCGAGATCCTGTTTATGAACTACGGCTATAGCGATAAGGACCAGGAACTTCCTATGGACGGACAAAACGAGCCCAATAGATATTCCATACAGTTATACCACCATTTAACAAGTGCAACAGAGATAAAAAACAAAGATATTGTAGAGATAGGTTGTGGCAGAGGTGGTGGCTTGTCCTATGTAACCAGGAATTTTTCTCCGGCATCGGCTAAAGGGGTCGATCTGGATACTCTTGCCGTCTCTTTTTGTAAGAGCCATTATACACTGGATGGTCTCTCTTTTTTAAATGGAAACGCCCAGGATCTCTGTCTGAAAAACAACATTTGCGATATTGTGATAAACGTGGAATCGTCACACCGCTATAGCGACATGTCCTCGTTTTTGCGCGAAGTATCTCGTATTTTGCGTCCCAAAGGATATTTTTTATTTACAGATTTCCGGTACGATCATGAAATGGAAGACATGAAAAAGAGTCTGAAAATGAGCGGGATGTCGGTACTTAAAGAAAAAATCATTAATGAGGAAGTTGTTGCTGCTCTTGCGTTAGATGACGAACGTAAGCGTAAACTTGTAAAAAAGCTCGTTCCCAGACTTCTTCATAAAATAGCACTTAATTTTGCCGGAACAATTGGTTCTGAGACATATAACCAATTTGCCTCACGTAAGTACGTCTATTTCAGCTACGTGTTGCAAAAGAATTATTAGCCGGGTTCCGTCAACCGGATTTTTTGTACCTTCACGTAAAGATTCATGCAATTAAAATCTGATGTCATGATGAAAAGAAAGTGCACACAAACAGTCCGGGGACAACACGCCATGGATGGCGCAGGTGTCCATTTACGCAGAGTTCTGGGTCTGAGGACCGTCAAGGATTTTGATCCTTTCTTGATGTTGGATGGGTTTGATTCGTCAGATCCCGATGATTATATCAAGGGGTTTCCCTGGCACCCTCACCGCGGAATAGAAACCGTTACTTACCTGTTAAAAGGGGAGATAGAGCACGGTGACAGCCTTGGCAACACAGGAGTAATACACGATTTGCAGTGTCAGTGGATGACGGCAGGGTCTGGCATTATTCATCAGGAGATGCCCATTGCATCGGAAAGGATGCTTGGATGTCAGCTTTGGGTGAACCTTCCTCAAAAAGACAAGATGACTCATCCAACCTATCGCGACATAAGGGAAGAGAATGTTCCTGTGGTAAAGGAGGAGAGCACCACTATCAGGATATTATCCGGTGTTTATGCAAACAGAAATGGCGCGGTCAAGGGCGACTATGTAAAGGTTCAATATCTCGATGTTACTTTAGAACCTGATGTGGTTTGGCGATACAACGAGACTTCCAATGATCAAACGTTGTTTCTCTATCTGATAGATGGCACTTTAGCTGCCGATAATTCTCTAACCAAATTTGAAGAGAAGGCGTGCGCCATACTAATGTCTGCCTCTTCTTCATCAGATTCTGACTTTGACGAGGTGATTGTAAAGGCAGGTGCCAGGGGGGCCCGGTTTTTCCTGATAGCTGCCAAACCGCTCAACGAACCTGTTGCCTGGGGAGGACCTATAGTAATGAATACAAAAGAGGAGTTGGAGAAAGCATTTAATGAGCTTGAAAACAATACATTCATAAAACACAAAAAACCATAAATCATAAGATCATGAAATACAGAAATTTAGGCAACACAGATATTAAACTGTCTGCAATCGGATTAGGCTGTATGACAATGAGCCATGCATATGGCGTAAGAGACGACGTGGAGTCCCTGGCTACTCTGCAATTGGCAATTGATCTGGGAATCAACTTCTGGGACACTGCCGACTTTTACGGTAGTGGCGATAACGAAGAGCTTATCTCCAAGGTACTTGTGCCTAATCGCGACAAGATTTTCATAGCTACCAAATTCGGGATGAGAACAGACACCGGCACTCCCCCTCAGGTATATGTCGATGCATCTCCCCTATATATGAAAACAGCTGTTGAAGCCAGTTTGCGCAGACTTAAGATTGATACGATAGACCTTTTTTATGCTCACCGCCTGGATCCTGTTGTGCCGGTTGAAGAGACCGTTGGTGCAATGGGCAATCTGGTAAAGGAGGGAAAAGTACGCTTTCTGGGATTGTCTGAGGCTTCTGCTGCATCAATCCGTAAAGCACATACGACACACCCAATATCGGCATTGCAAAGTGAATACTCTCTGCTGACACGTGACGTGGAGAAGGAGATTTTACCTCTCTGTGAGGAGCTGGGCATTACCTTCGTACCATTCAGCCCGCTGGCAAGGGGATTGATAACCAATACCATAATCAGGCTTGGAGAAACAGACTGGAGAAACAACCTACCTCGATTTTCAGGTGAGTATTGGGAGAACAATCAGAAGCTGGCGAGTGCTTTTGCCAGATTAGCTACCGACAAAAATTGCAAACCCTCTCAGCTCGCACTTGCATGGGTGCTTGCTCAGGGGAATCATATTATACCTATTCCTGGAACAAAAAGAAGAAAATATCTGCAGGATAATGCCGGAGCAGTAGATTTAAATCTATCTTTGTCAGACATTAAAGATATTGAGGAGCTGTTGGCCCTCTTTCCGAACATCGGTCCGCGGTATACAGCAGCCATGGCAAAACAGGCAGGCAGATAAATATATGTTTTATTTCAAATGAGGATTATTTTCGAAACCATCGGTAGTTGGCTGAGGGCAGCCATAGATTATTTTTATCCGCCGTTCCGGAAATACATGCCTTTGCAGTTTTTCCGTTATGGAGTTACGGGTTCGGTAAATCTAATGTTCGACTGGGTATTGTATTTTTTTATCTACAATTTTATATTGCAGCACAGAATGCTGAACCTTGGCATTGTTACCCTGAGTTCTCACATTGCCTCTTTTGCTTTTAAGTTTCCTGTTGTCTTTTTCTCAGGATTTTTACTTCAAAAATATGTTACCTTTTCAAATTCCGACCTTGTAGGACGTATACAGCTTTTCCGATATATGGTTGTATTTCTCATTAATGTACTGTTTAATTATGTCGGACTTAAAATACTTGTAGACGGCATGAACGTTTACCCGTCAGTTTCCAATATGATAATATCAATTCTGTCTGTTTTAATCAGTTATTTCATGCAGAAGAAATATACTTTCAGGTAACTTTATCAAAATATTTATTTTATGGATAATTGCAGAACTATAATTTCATTTACATATCCTCATGAGGCCCATCTGGCTAAGGGATATCTGGAATCAAACGGAATTGAGACATTCATGGAGAACGAAATGACCGTTCAAGCCAACAATATCTGGTCAAATGCAGTGGGTGGAGTCAAGTTGCTGGTAAAGGATACTGATTACGAACAAGGTTTACAGCTTCTAAAAAGTGTGGGATATATTAAAGATGACGGCATAATACCCGACAAGACCAAAGTTGTTCACATTAGCTCCGAAACAGATAAAAAAGTTTGTCCTTTCTGCAAATCGGACAACATTGGCAAAAAGAAGAAATTCAGTGCTTTCATGCTTCCTTTTTCCTTTGTTTTTGGAGTGATTTTCCCACTTTACAAGAAGGCTTATACTTGTTTCGACTGTGGTAAGGAGTGGCGGTTCAAAAAATAATTTGTAGTTGCATGAAAAAATCCCTTTCTCTGCTTTTTGCGGTCATCTGTCTGCTTTCTGCAGTACCTATCCAGATGCTGTTGGCTCAAAATCTGACTGTTGCCTCATTCAACATCCGTTATGAAAACCAGGACGACGCTTCTAAAGGTAATGGCTGGAAACAACGCTGCCCGATAGTCTCGCAACTTATCCGCTTTCATGATTTTGATATCTTTGGTGCGCAGGAGGTGCTTCAAGGTCAGCTGAACGACATGCTTGGTCAGTTGCCCGGCTACGACTATACCGGAGTGGGTCGTGACAATGGTCTCAAGGATGGTGAATTTTCTCCTATTTTCTACAAAACGGCAAAACTGGAACTTCTACACTCAGGAAACTTCTGGCTCTCTCTAACCGACGACAGGCCAAGTGTGGGTTGGGATGCCGCTTTGCCACGTATTTGCTCATGGGGGAGATTCAAAGATAAAACCACCGGTAGCTGCTTCTGGTTTTTCAACCTGCATATGGACCACAAGGGTGTTAAGGCAAGGCTGGAGAGCTCAAAACTTGTCCTTAAGAAAATAGAGATTCTGACTAAAGGGGAACCATTTATACTCACCGGTGACTTCAATATGGACCAGACCAGCGATGGTTACAAGATGTTTGCAGGCTCCGGATTAATGCAGGACTCCTATGAAACGGCTGATATCCGCTATGCGCTTAATGGAACATTCAACAACTTCAATCCTGAGCTCTTGACTGATAGCCGTATAGACCATATTTTCACCAGCAAAGGCTTCCATGTCTTGCGATATGGCGTTCTCACAGACTCATATCGTACAGAAGCCGACAGCAGTCCGTCAGAAATCAAATCGGCCAACTTTCCAAAAGAGGTTTCGCTGCATCAGTATATAAACAGACTCCCCTCCGACCACTATCCGGTTATGGTGAAGGTAACTTATTTGAAGTAATTAAATTATGTTTATACTCAATATTGAATGAAAATGAAATTAATACATGCGTCTATCTTTCTGTTCGTTATTCTTTTTGGAATAAATGCCTACTCACAGGACAGTGTTGCAAAACCTGTTTCCGAGAGGATCACATTTATGCATAATGGAGTTGCAAGAGAGTACATACTCTACAAGCCAAGTAACTTAAAAGACAATGCCCCGTTGGTATTTATGCTGCATGGTCATAAAAGCAGTGCCGAGAAGATAAGGGCATATAGTGGCATGAATCCAATAGCCGACAAGAATGGCTTTGCCGTTTGTTACCCTCAGGGATTGGTGGATGAAAATGGATATTCGTACTGGAACGCAGAGTTGATAAATCTTCCTGCAGACGATATTGGGTTTCTATCGGAACTTGCAAAATTCATTCAGAAAAAGTATCGCCTGAGTGCTAAAAATACGTTTGTATGCGGTATGTCAAACGGTGGATTTATGAGTTATACTCTTGCATGCGCCAAACCTGATGTTTTTAAGGCAATCGGCTCTGTTTGCGGAACCATGAGCGGGATAACATGGAACAACAGAAACAAATCCATTCCGATTCCTATTTTACAG
Organism: Bacteroidetes bacterium GWF2_40_14; assembly: GCA_001769195.1. Lineage (GTDB taxonomy): Bacteria > Bacteroidota > Bacteroidia > Bacteroidales > UBA932 > Bact-08. The sequence goes on from MEOK01000007.1 coordinate 34,560, forward strand.
ATTCATGGCACTGCAGATAAAGTGGTGCCAATAGACGGCAGCATGGCTATACCGGGAGGTTGGGCAGGAGCACCGGCAATGGATTCTATTATTGTATACTGGGCTGCCCGTCACAATTGTACATCAATAGACAGCACCTTTTTCCCGCTAAACACTAAAGCATACTATCATAGGAACGGAAGCAATGGCAATGAAGTGTGGTATTACAAAATTGATGGATGGGGACACGTGTGGCCCGGAGCTTTGAGTAAGGATCCAAACAGGGTAAACAATACCGGCACTAATGCCAGTTCTGTATTATGGACATTTTTCAGCCGATTTTTAAAATAATATGAAAACCAACATTGACATGAAAATGACATCTGGCTATGTTATGGCAAGCATCGGTTTTGCATTCTTACTGCTCGCTGCATTAAATTACATCTTCGACTGGAAACTTGGGGCACCTCCTGTCGGCATAGGAATCGTTTTCCTCGGTGCCGGAGCTGCACGCATCCGTAAATCCAGAAACCAGACACTGTAAGAGAACACATTTATGGTGAATACCAAGACAGGGAGCAGGTTCTGGAGATGCTTATCAAGAGGATTTGGGTACCCACTCAAGGAGTGGCATCGAGTAGACTGCCCCGACAGTTGACCTGACGGGGAGAGCCTCTCACACCACTGTACGTACGGGTCTCGTATA
>MEOK01000008.1:0-112353 GCA_001769195.1 Bacteroidetes bacterium GWF2_40_14
ACAAGTTTTACGGAAAAAGAGAGAGTAACGTTCTAAGAAACAAGTTTTTGTTAAAACAACTGGCAGATCAAAAAAATAGTTTTACATTTGCAGACCAAACGGTCGGTTTATGAAAGAATCTAAAGAACATATAATTATTGTTGCCTCAAGGCTTTTCATGCAGAAAAGCTATAAGGAGGTTACTATGAGCGAGATAGTTAAGGAGACGGGTCTCTCTAAGGGGGCGTTTTATTACCATTTCAAAAGTAAGGAGGAGCTCTTTTCGGAGGTACTTACATATTTCTTCCTGAATGTGACAGAGCTTACTTATGACAAATATACCTCGGAGTCACTTGATCAGTTCTATCATGATGTTGCAAAAGGGATAAACTCCCTGACAGGGTTTTACATAGAGAAATTTAAGGGAAGCATGGAGGTGGGTGAGCTCTCAATCAACTACTTTACCCTTATGTTTGATGCAATAAAGCTCTTTCCGGAATTAAGAAAAAAAATTATCGATCTTCTGACAAATGAAAACAAAAAATGGACAGAGGTCATTAGAATAGCACGCCAGAAAGGCGAGATAAAATCGGTAATGAGCGACGAACAGCTTGCAAAGATATTTGTAAGTATAAGTGACGGAGTAGGAATGCATCTTGTTATACAAGGGGTGCCTTTCGATAAGATAACAGAACCGCTGGTAGAGTTATGGGACAAACTCTACGAACAAATAAAAGCCTGATACAAAAAATGAACAAAACATTAATGACCATTCTTGCAATATTTTCGGTATTGCAGGGTTACTCACAAAGCAACACCAACGTTGTTGCACTCTCCCTCGAAAAGGCGTCTCTGTTAGGGATTGAGAGAAATGTGAACGTAAAGAACGCCGAACTTGAAACAGAGAAGAGCCGCTTTCAGCTTAAGGAGGCACAAAGCAAGCTTTATCCGCAACTTGAGGGATACAGCACATTCAGTTACTATTTTGCAATACCCAAAATGATTGTTCCGGGAGAAATATTTGGACAGACAGGTCTTATTCCAATAGAGATTGGGACAAAATTTGACTGGAACAACGGATTCAAGGCCACACAACTTTTATACAGTCAGAGCTACTTTACATCTATAAAGATAGCCAGAGAGATGGAGAACCTTACCAGACTCTCGCTTGAGAAGCAGAAGGAGGAGGTAGTGCAGCAGGTTTCACAGATATACTACTTGTGTATGAACACCTCAAAACAGGCAGAACTTCTGAGGAAGACACTTTCCAGGATAGACCAGCTGCTTGAGATAACAAAGCTACAGAGCCAGAACGGCGTGATACGCAAGGTGGACCACTCAAGGGTGCAGGTTAACAGGAGCAATCTCCAGACCCAGATAGACAACATAGATCAATTGCATGTTCAGCAGCTTGGACTTCTGAAGTACTTGATTGGCATTGAGCAATCCAAAAATATTATTCTTACGGACACACTCTCGGGTGGTGCCCATATGACCCCGTCTGACAGTACTGATACGCAGAAAAGATTTGAAATACAGTTGCTTGAAAACAGAATTAAACTGACGGAGCTTACCCGTAAAAGCGTTAATGCAGCCAATGTACCTACTTTGGCAGGATTTGGACAGTACTATATTCAGGGACAGAGAAACGAGTTCGACTACTTTAAAAGCGGGGGAGGCAACAAGTTCTATCAGGTAGGTGTGCTGGGAATCAGTCTCAATGTACCCATATTTGACGGTTTTGCGAGAAAATCAAAGACAAAACAATATGACATTGAACTGACCCAATTGCAAAACACAAAAAAGAGCTCAATGGAATTCTTCTCAAAGGAGTATTCCGATGCAGTAAGGCAATATAAAAACAGTTACAACGCACTTACAAGGCAAAGAGAAAACATAGCCGTTGCAGAAGAGACATATAAGATAAGTCTGGATGGTTACAGGCAGCAGGTGTTGTCGTTGTCGGACCTGCTATTGTCGGAGAGCAGTCTTACAGAGGCCCGGCTTTCATACTATAATTCAGTCATGCAGTTCAATTATGCGGAGCTGGAACTTAAAAAAGCAAAAGGAGAACTATTAAAATTCTAAAGAAAAATAACAGATATGAAAATCCTGAAAAAATACTCAATTATCCTGATAATCCTGGTGATAGTAGCACTGGTGGTTTTCAGACTATTCGGCAACAAGGCCAAAATGGATACAGAACTAAAACAGATGAGCGAATACAGCTCGGTAATACCAATAGAGGTGATAACACCAGAGGTTCAGGAGTCGTCGGTTTCTATTGAAGAGAACGGAGTGACAAAGTCCGGTGCGGAGATTAATATATTGTCGGAAACAGCGGGTAAGGTTGTCTATGTCTATGGTAAACCGGGCGATCAGGTCTCTGTGGGGCAGACGCTTGTCAGGGTAGAAAAGGTGGTTGTGGAGAGTCAGTACAAGCTTGCAAGGCTCAATCTTGAGAACGCAGAGAAGGATTATTCCCGTTTCAGTAACCTGGCAGGAGGCGATGCTATCACTCAGCAACAACTTGAGGCAGCAAGACTAAATCTTCAGAATGCTCAGGCCACATATACTGCTGCAAACAAGCAGCTTCAAGATACAGAGATAAAATCTACTGTAAATGGAGTAATTGCAAAACGAATGATTGAGGTTGGGGACAATCTTCTGCCTGCTTTGCCTGTATTCTCTGTTCTGGAGAAGAACAGGATGGTGTTTTTAGTGAAGCTTGCAGAAAATGACCTTAGCAAGATAAGCAGGGGGCAGAAAGCAGAACTGACTTTAGATGCCATTAAGGGAAAGGTTTTAAGAGGAGAGGTGCAGACAGTGGGGGTTGTTGCTGATATGTCCGGCAGGTATGATACAGAAATAAAGATTTTTGACCAGGATAAGAACCTGAGGAGCGGACTAAGCGGGAAAGTAAGATTTGCCGATGTTGTTTCATATAAGGGAGTTACAATACCAAGGAAGTGCATCACAGGTAGCATAAACAATGCGTCGGTATATCTGTTACAGGGCGACTCCGTAATATCGAGAAAGGTTCTTGCAACATCTATAGACGATACTAAGGTTTTGGTGACCGAGGGTCTTGGTACAAATGAGAAAGTTGTACTTACGGGTCAGATAAACCTGCAGGATGGTACTAAGGTGAGGGTATTAAACAAATGATTTGAGAGTTATGAATTTATCAGATATATCAATAAAGCGACCCACGCTTATTGTGGTACTTTTTACCACGATACTGTTTCTTGGGTACATGAGCTTCAATTCGCTCAACTACGAGCTTTTTCCTAAGTTTTCATCTCCGGTCTTTACTATATCGGCAGTTTACCCCGGGGCCGGTCCGCTTGAAGTAGAGAACAGTGTCTCAAAAAAGATAGAGGAGGCAATATCGGGACTCCCAAGCATAGACGTTATCCGTTCGGTTTCGCAGGAGGGGGTCTCCGTGGTTATAGTAACCCTTAAAACCGGAGCAGATGTTGATGCAATTGTAAGTGACGCGGTACGCAAGGTGCAATCTATAAGAGGATTGTTGCCGCCTCAGGTTCTTGAGCCTGTGATCACTAAGTTTTCTATGACCGACTTCCCGGTAATGATACTCAGTGCCAGTTCAGACATGCCGGCCGCAAAGTTTTACGACGAGCTCAACTACCGGATAAAGCCCTCTCTCACAAAGCTTGACGGTGTTGGTGAGATAACCATGCTGGGTGGTACGGAGAGGGAGATACAGGTCAACATCAACCATAATAAGCTCGATAACTATAATTTGTCAATATTGCAGGCAGTGCAGGCAATTCAGACTTCAAACATAGACTTTCCGGCAGGAAAGATTGCCAGCTCAACCAGTCAGACCCTTTTAAGGATCTCATCCAAATACAGAAAGGTGAGCGATATTGCGGAGATCACTGTAGCTCAGAAGCCCGACGGCTCTCTTGTAAAGCTTAAGGATATTGCAGAAGTTATTGACACCGAGAAGGATGTGACCTCGCTGTATCGTGTGAATGGAGCACAGTCTGTCGGGCTCCAGATAAGAAAACAGGATGATGCCAACACAGTTACAGTCTGCAGTGCAATAAAGGAGGAGATTACCAAGCTGGAGAAGCAGTACGAGGGTGTTAATATGAAATTTTCAATATCGCAGGATGGCTCTGTTGTAATTCTGGATGCAGCAAAATCTGTAGCGAAGGATCTGTTGATGGCTATTGTGCTGGTTACAATTATCATGATCTTTTTCCTGCACAGTATAAGAAATGCAATCATTGTGATGATTGCGGTTCCACTCTCACTGGTCGGATCCTTTATTGGCATGGAGGTGTTCGGATATACACTTAACCTTATGACCCTGCTGGCGATGTCGCTGGTAATAGGCACACTTGTGGACGACGCAATTGTTGTTCTTGAAAATATATACCGACACCTGGAGATGGGTAAAACCAGAATGCAGGCGACAGTAGATGCTGTTAAGGAGATTGGACTGAGTGTTGTTTCAATAACAATGGTGCTTGTAGTGGTTTTCCTCCCTGTGGCATTGTCGGAGAGTATGATTACACCCATAATTGCGCCGTTCGCAATGGTAATTGTAATTACGGTGATGATAAGCCTGTTGGTTGCCTTTACTGTTGTTCCGCTTTTAACCTCAAGGTTCTCTAAGCTTGAGAGGTTCGACAAGCGAACATTGTGGGGGAGGATAATATCGGTATTTGAATCGGGAGTAGACATTTTTACCAAGGCTATCTTACAAATTCTGGGATGGTCGCTGCGACATAAATTTGCAACTATGGCTGTTGCCACGGTACTGTTTATAAGCTCGTTGATGCTTCCTGCCGCAGGATTTATAGGGAGCGAGTTCATAAATGTGGGTGATGTGGGTGAGTGTATCATATCTATAGAGTATCCAAAAAGCTATACCCTTGAACAGAATAATGCTCTAACCAGGAAGATAGAGGATGTGATAAGCAAAAAGCCGGAGGTTACAAAACTCTACACAACTGTTGGTAGCGTGTCCGGTATACTTATGTCTCAAAGCGGTAACTACAAATCTGAGATAAACATAAAGCTGACCGATAAAAACAACCGCAATATATCATCAGCGTTGTTTATAAAAAAGCTTGAAAGAGAGCTCAATGAGAATTTTACAGACATAAAGGTGCGTTCTGCTGTTGTGAGTATGGTAGGAGGGGCAGATGAGGCTCCTATCCAGATTGTGTTTCAGTCTGCCAACACCGACACTCTCTATGCATTTGCAGAAAGAATGAGATTGGCAATAGCTAAGGTGCCGGGAGCAAACAATGTGAAGTTGAGTATCGAGGGTGGTATCCCGGAGATTGTCATAAAGCTGGACAAGGACAAAATGGCAAGACTAAGCCTCTCCCCGGAGATTGTGGGGGCCACAATACAGACATCGTTCAGTGGAAATAACAACAGCAAGTTCCAGTCAGGTGAATTTGAGTATGACATTAATGTCCGTCTCGATGCTTTTAACCGCCGGTCCCTCTCCGATGTTGAGAACCTCACTTTTGTAAACAATTTTGGGCAGACCGTCAAGCTGAAACAAATTGCAGACATAAGTGAGCAGGACGGTACAACAAAACTGGAAAGATACGGACGTATCTCATCAATAGTTCTTGAGGGTCAGGCTTTGGGCAGAACAGTGGGAGACATTGGTAATGATATTTTCGCCCTTCTCGATAACACTAAGTTCCCTGAGGGGGTCACCTATCTTCCGGAAGCCGATCTTAAATATCAGAGTGATGCCTTTGGTAGTCTGGGAGCTGCAATGCTTATAGCAATCGTGCTTGTGTACCTTATTATGGTTGCTTTGTATGAGAGCTACCTCCATCCGTTTGTAATTCTCTTTTCAATTCCGCTCTCGGTTATAGGCGCACTATACGCACTGGCTCTCTCTCAGCAGTCACTTAGTATATTCAGTATCATAGGGATGATAATTCTTGTGGGGCTGGTGGCGAAGAACGCTATTCTTGTGGTGGACTTCACCAACACCCTCAGAAAAGAGGGCAAGGAGCTTAAGGATGCTCTTATTACTGCGGTACATCTGCGTCTGAGGCCAATACTCATGACAGCAATCTCTACGGTTGTGGGAATGTTGCCAATAGCTCTCTCGCATGGAACCGGAAGTGAGTGGAAAAGTGGTCTCGGATGGGTGTTGATTGGAGGAATGACCAGTTCGATGCTACTCTCTCTGATTATAGTTCCTGTGGTGTATATAATGGCAGAAGATGTTAAAACCCGGGTAAAGAGATGGATCAGATAGTAATAATGCTGATTTTCGGATCGCTTATAACTCTCTCTTTCCTGAAGTTTACGAATCCGCTAAAGGTCAATAAGAGGGCAAATTTTTGGCTTGGAGTCACTTTTCTCATATGGGCATCCTTTTGGATGGAAGAGGTATTGCTACTTGCAGATATAAAGGCTGCAAGTGGCAATATCGTTCTCGTAGTGCGGTTAATTCAGTTTCTTTCACCTCCTATATTCTTTTTTAGTGTTATATTCTTCACAAACCCTCTGTATAAATTTGGTTTCAAAGATTTGAAATATACGATATTACCTGTTGTCTATTTTGTAATTATTTCAATTGAGTACTATGGAGACTGGAAGAATAAAGAGGCTATCAGGATCATAATTTTATCTCTTATTCTTTTTCAATCGCTTTTATATACCGGTATTTCATACCTCGTTATCCGGAACCATCAAAAAAAGATCTTGCTGTTCTCTTCAGATACCAAAGGAATCAATCTTAGCTGGCTCGAATATATAATTGTTGTAACTGCTTTAATGTGTTTAATAATAACTGGGTATAATATAATTTTTTACACAGCCAGCCTCAATTTTCAACTTAATTTGTTCATTCTGGCAGTTATTTTCTTTATTGCCTATTATTCATTGAAACAAAAGGAAATTTACCCGGTAGATGAAAAGTACAGGCGGGAACTGATTTCAATAAATCAGCAGCAGTATGTATCCGGGACAAAAAGAAAGCTTATGACGGATGAAGAGCTGGTTGATGTTGTTCGTCGGATAAATGACGTGATGCAACTTAATAAACCCTATCTGGACAGCGAGTTGAATCTGATAAAATTATCAGAATTACTCTCTGTCACACCTCATCAGTTATCGTATGTGATCAATACTGGTTTTAGCGGGAATTTTTTTCATTTTATCAATAAATTCAGGGTAGAAGAGGCCAAAAAGTTACTTTTAGATAACAAAAAGGACAATCTCTCCATTCTGGGAATAGCTTATGAGTCGGGGTTCAATTCCAAAACCTCTTTTAATACGACATTCAAGAAAATAACCGGACAAACTCCGTCTGAATTCAAAAAAAGGAGTTCTATCTTATAATTCTGAACATTTCTTCCAGTGCTGCCCTATACTTTTGCTTTGCGAAACGATGATGTCAGCAAAAGAAAAATTAGAAAAATGTCAGAATCAGAAAATTCAAAAGAGTTATTTGCAGTTGTCACAGGTGCCAGTCAGGGGCTGGGGAAAGCTTTTTCCTCTGAACTGGCTAAGAGGAAGATAAATTTAATTCTTGTAAGTCTTCCCAACCAGAATCTTGCAGAATTGTCAGCAGAAATTGGTGAGGAGTACAAAGTCAAAACTCATTATTACGAGACTGATCTTACCGTTAATGAAAATGTCCTGAAGTTGTCGGAATGGATCAACCGGAATTTTTCTGTTAATCTTCTGATAAATAATGCCGGAATGGGAGGGAGTAAGAGGTTCATTGATGCAGATGTAAATTACATTAATAATATCATGCAATTGAACGTAGTAGCCACATCCATTCTTTCTCATCAGTTGTTGCCCAATCTTATGAGCCAGTCAAAGTCCTACATTCTGAACGTTTCAAGTATGGCGGCCTTTTCGCCGATTGGTTATAAAACCGTTTATCCTGCTTCAAAATCATTTGTCCATTCATTCTCCAGGGGACTTTACGAAGAGCTGAAGGATACAAACGTATTTGTGAGTGTAGTAAATCCGGGAGCTATGAAGACTAATGACGAGATTACCAGCAGAATTGAAAAACAAGGTTTTTTTGGAAAACTGACCCTTCTTGAACCGGAAAAGGTGGCAAAATATTGTATCACTCAATTGTTCAACAGAGATACTGTAATCATGGTCAACTCTTTTAGTTGGTTAATGTTACACCTGCTCCCTATATGGATAAGGTTGCCCTTGATGACAAGGGCAATAAAGCGTGAAGTAATTAATTGTTAAACCATTGGAGATTGCAGATGGAAAAAATCTTTGTGACTGGAGTGAATGGTCTGCTTGGGACAAATCTGGTTAATACATTACTTGAAAGAGGTTTTTACGTAATAGGATTGGTTAGAAACAGAGCAAAATATCATGGCTCTGTAAGCAAAAATCTGGAGTTGGTGGAGGGTGGTCTAACAGACGATTCTATTGAAACCCTGGTTCCTATTCTAATGGATTGCGATTATATTGTTCACGTTGCTGCGGAAACGAGCCAGAGCATGCTCAGATATTCAGATTATAGAAAAATCAATTACGAGGCAACAGTTCACCTGTTTGAAGCAGCAGTAATGTGTAATATAAAGAGATTCATATTCGTAAGCACTGCAAATACATTAGGATACGGCTCTTGTAACAGGGTCAATGATTTCCAGGGTAATTCAGGGTCAGAACTTGCCGGTATCAGGGCTCCTTTTGATAAATCCTTCTACGCGCAAAGCAAACGTGAAGCAGAGATTTATCTTTTAGAGAACAAGCATAGGACAGATGTCATAATTGTCAACCCTACATTCATGCTGGGAGCATATGACTCAAAGCCAGGTTCAGGTAAGATAATCACTATGTTCTGGAAGAAGCCTGTAATATTTTATCCTCCGGGAGGAAAGAACTTTGTTCACGTTGCAGATGTGGCAGATAGTATTATAAAAAGCTTCTCTCAGGGGATAAATGGTGAAAAATACCTTTTGGCAAATGAAAACCTGAGTTATCGGGAGTTTTTTGAAAAATTGAACACCCAGACAAAACGGAACTCGCTGATGATAAAAATTCCAGCTTTTGTATTGTTGTTTTTAGGATTCATAGGAGACATTATCAGGATTTTCAATATTAAAACCAGTATTAGCTCGGTCAATATGAAGATTCTTTGTATATATAATTTCTATTCCAATAAAAAATCGGTTGCAGATCTACATGTTACTTATCAGCCTATTGATATGGCTATAAGCGATGCAATAAAATATTTTATGCGTAAGGGAGAATAAACCGGTATGGATCTTAATGTTTTAATCCAGACTAATTCTTTCTTTTATAACGGATTACCTGCTTAACCGTAGCGATTTTGTCTAAAGGGATTGCTCCTTGGCTCTCGATTTTATAGTAATCTATGTTTTTGAACAGGGTAAGTTCCTGGCTATTACAGAAATAATTGTGGGTCTGTATTATTTTGTCGTAAGAATATTCCGGTTTCATTTTGAGAGTTATTTTCGATGAATTGCCAGACCAAGTGCCGGTGAAAGATGACCTTATATCGCCCAATGCAACATCGCCTGAAATTCTGGTGGGGGATAGAAATTTCAGATTATTAACGGCTTGGTCCTGAGACCACCTGTTGTCCCTTATCGGATATTCGACACCTTTCTTCAAAGTAGTCATCGGTGCCTTTAAGTCTATTTTGATATTAACTATATTGTTGTCTGTTGTAGTGAAAGTAAACTCTGTGTTAATAATTCCGGTTTTAATAATGTTCCAGTTTATTGAAGATTCATATATTTTATATTTGTAAGCCAGCTTTGCAGGTGACCCTGAGAAAAGCAGATATATTTCCGGAGTTAAACGAAAAGTCGGGTTCATATATGTTGACATATGATTGTCGCTGCAATCCTGTTCTACACCGTTAACCGTAACAGTTCCCGTCCAGGGCTTGTAATAAAAATCTAAAAAGGTAACATCGGCATTTGTTGTAACCAGACACTCACCTTTGTCTATTTCCCACTCCCCCCGTAGCTTGTCTAGCAGTAATGCCTCCTTTATACATCCGGTTAAAAAAAGAGTGGCTAATGTGATCGAAACTAAAATTATTCTGTCTGTCTTCATATATACTTTTGAGTGATACTACACTATAGATGAAAAAAGGTGTCATTTCGTTGCAAACGAACAAATAAAGTAATTAACTTTACAAATATGAAGCTCGGCATTATTTTAGTTTTATCGGCAATTCTGTTGATTGCTCTGTTTGGATGCGCTAATGTGTGCTATCTTTCGCAGGCTGCAGTGGGTCACTTCCGTGTAATGGGAGCGAGGGTTCCTATAGAAAAGATACTCACTAAAAAAATGCTGGACAGTACATCACGTGAGAAGTTGAGATTGGTTCTGGATGTGCGGGAGTTTGCCTCAAAGGAACTTGGGCTGCCTGCCAACAAGAGTTATACTGTCTATTCTGAAATTAAGGGAGAATATCTTGGCTGGAACGTATATTGTGCACCCGAGTTTTCCGTGGAACCAAAAACGTGGTGCTTTCCTGTAGCGGGATGTGTTGTTTACAGGGGCTATTTTTCACAAAAGGCAGCCCGCCGCTTTGCTTTAAAAATGGAGAAAGAGGGTTTTGATGTATATGTCTCCCCAATAGGCGCTTATTCTACATTGGGTTGGTACAACGACCCTGTGTTGAGCACTCATTTGCAAAGGGGCCCTATAAGCCTTGCCGGTCTAATTATTCATGAACTGGCTCATCAGCAGCTGTATGTAAAGGGTGATTCACAATTCAACGAGGGCTTTGCGGTTTGTGTGGAGCGGGCCGGGGTTTTGCGTTGGCTCAGAGAGTCGACATTGCTTAGTACATCTACCTTGTTCAATTTGTCGGACAGGGACTCTCTCATTAGAGAGGCATTAAAAATGTGGGAAGAACAAGATCTGTATAACTCAAAAATGCTTGCTGCCCGCTCCCGGTTGAAGGTGATTTATTCTGATTATAAGTCAGATATACAGAAGATGAGACAAAAAAAGGATTCCTTGCTCAAGTCTCTGGAGAAGGAATTTTTTAGTCGAAATAATGAAAAAGGGAATAAAATAAGGCTGAACAACGCTTTTTTTGTGCCAGTCAGCACATATTACGAAACTGTACCTAAATTCCGGGAGATGCTGGACAGTGTGGGTGGTAACTTTCCGGAATTCTACAAAAAAGCAGAGGAAACATTCATTAAAAATCTATAATTATGAAACAGTTATTATTCATTTTGACTTTCAGCTTGTTGTTTGTGACAGGTTTTGCGCAAAACAAGAATATCTTCATATTCCATTATGTCTTTCAGAACTTCAAACCGGGTGTAGTTTACATGAAAAGTGGAATCATAGACAAGTATATGCTCAATTATAATTCGATAACAGAGGAGATGTTGTTCGATGAGAAAAACCAGATACTGGCAATAGGGAAAACAGAGATAGGACTTATAGATTCTGTGGTTATAGAGGGAAGGAAATTTGTCGTTCTTAATGATAAGTTTGTTGAGTTATTATACCATGCAAACAACTGTGAACTGTTTGCTTCGTATACATGCAGTGTAATACCTCCGGGGAAACCGTCGGCATATGGAGGGGTATCTCATACATCGGCGTCAATATCCCTGTCTGCTATGAACTTTGGGGGGTTGTTATATAACCTGGAACTGCCTGACGGATATACTACCAAACCAAGGACACACTATCTGATAAAGAAAAATGGAGAGTTGCACAAGTTTCTGAGCATGCAGCAAATAAAGAATTTCTACAATAAAAGAAAGAGTTTATTCAATGAATTCGTCAGAGAAAACAAATTAAAATACGAAGATCGGAACGACATCGCTAAACTGATTGAATTCATGGATACAGCAAATTGACATTTTTAAAAATGATGCAACTTATTTGAGGGTTTTTACGTCTAAATTATATTGACTAAATTATTTTTATTAATAAAATTCCTATGAAAAAACAGATTTTCTTTTTTGCTGCATTATTATCTATAGCAGTATCATCATGCTCATATGTGGGCTTCGTCTCTGTTCATCCTTCCGGCGATTACATAGCCAAGAAAATTAATATTGGTGCCTTCGATAATGTTTCTGTATCCAGTGGGTTTGAGCTTATTCTCACTCAGGACTCAGTTTCAAGCCTAAGCATTGAGACCTATGAAAATCTCCAGAATTATATTATTGTGGAGGTTGAAGGGAAAACTCTTGAAATTTACAGAGAAAACGGTGTGAATTTTTCAGGCAGGCCCGACGTTAAAATTTACCTTTCATGCAAGAATCTTAACAGAATATCTTCGAGTGGGGGTGGACGAGTAAATCTCGAAAACGGCTGGAATGCAGATGAATTGGACATTAGCCTGAGTGGTGGAGGCAAAGTATTTGGTAAGGTACAACTTGGTTCTCTTGACTTGAGCATGTCGGGAGGATCACGCTCTGACATAGAGGGTATTGCTGAATACTTGTCAATCAGTTCATCGGGTGGCAGTGACCACAAACACTTTGCTCTTGAGTCAAGAAAGTGCCGCGCCGACATGTCTGGAGGAGCCTCAGCTGAGCTCAATGTTAGCGAAAGTCTTGAAGTTGATGGATCGGGAGGAACAAGGGTGCGCTACAAGGGCAATCCAAAGCTGGAGCTAAGGCTGACCGGCGGTTCCAGTGTCAATAAAGCCGACTGAAGTAACGGGTAATGATACGGAAACTCTTCATGTTCTCATTAAGAGGATTCTGGACATTTTCGCAAATAACAATAAACTAGCAAAATAAGTACCTCTTTTTGTTATAATCCAAATTTTATATATAAAAATGGGATTATAAATTCTGGTGCCATTGTATTTTTACCAGTGGATTTTCTTCATATCTTTAGTGAGAAATTTCAAATGACAGACTATGAAAAAACCGCTTCGTTTCAAATTTGGGCCGGGTGCGCTGGTCACAGCAGCATTTATAGGCCCCGGAACTATAACAACATGCTCACTGGCAGGTGCCAAGTTCGGCTATGCACTTCTCTGGGGCATGGTTTTTTCAATTATAGCAACAATCGTTTTGCAGGAGATGTCGGCGCGTCTTGGCATAATCACACGACAGGGTCTGGGAGAGGCCCTGAGGAAACATTTTTCGAATCCGGTAGTTAAGGTTGTTACTGCGATACTGGTTATTTCTGCAATCGCAATCGGAAATGCGGCTTTCGAAACCGGTAATCTGCTTGGTGCTTCACTCGGAATGCAATCGCTCGTATCTGCAAATGATATCAATATTGGCGTATGGGCAATTATCATAGGTGTAATAACCTTCATTGTTCTATATTTAGGAAGTTATAAACTAATTGAAAGAGTGTTGATTGGTCTTGTGATTCTTATGAGTCTCACATTCCTTACAACGACACTTGTAATATCTCCACCATGGGCCGACATTCTCAAAGGGATGTTTGTTCCGGCAATACCAAACGGGTCCCTTCTGGCTTTGGTCGGCCTTATAGGAACCACAGTCGTTCCATACAACCTTTTTCTTCACGCTTCTGCAGTACAGGAGAGGTGGAAAAACGCCGGTGATCTGCCCGAAGCTCGTCTTGATATTTCAGTTTCAGTAATCCTTGGAGGACTGATATCTATGGCCATTATCATAACATCTGCAGTTGCTTTTTTCGGAACGGACTTCATTCTCAAAAACGGTTCTGATCTTGGGGTACAGCTGGAACCTGTGCTAGGCAGCTGGGCTAAGTACTTTATAGGAGCAGGACTCTTTGCCGCAGGGATATCTTCGGCAATAACTGCCCCTTTGGCTGCTGCTTATGCAACATCTGGAATACTTGGCTGGAAGAGGGACCTCAAATCATGGAAGTTCAGAGCCGTATGGATACTGATTCTTCTCACTGGTGTCACATTTTCTGTGATAGGGTTCAAACCTATAGAGGCCATAATTTTTGCACAGGCTGCCAACGGGATATTATTGCCGGTTATTGCAATCTACCTGCTTTGGGTAGTGAACAGTAAGAAGGTTATGGGAACTAATACCAATTCCTTACTATCTAATGCGGTTGGTATACTGGTTGTGCTTGTTGCTCTTGGATTAGGGTTGCGAAGCCTTTTCCATGTTTTTGGAATATTTTGACAATCTGATATTTAGCAATATGAAAATTGACATAAACTGCGATATGGGCGAAAGTTATGGCGACATCATCGTTGGCAACGATGAGGCTATAATGCCATATATCACCTCAGCAAACATAGCCTGCGGGTTTCATGGAGGGGACCCCCTTACTATTGAAAAAACAATCCTGCTTGCATTGAAACATGGTGTTGCTATTGGCGCACACCCCGGTTATCATGATCTTAAGGGTTTTGGTCGTCAGCCAATGACCCTGACTCCCGGGGAGCTGAGGACGTCCATTCTTTATCAGGTAGGAGCGTTAAAAAGCATGACCATCGCCCTGGGAGGCAGGCTCAGGCACGTGAAGCCTCACGGGGCTATGTACAACTCAGCTGCGTCTGATTTTGATATGGCGATGGTTATAGCCAAAGCAGTCAGGGATATTGACAGCTCACTTATTCTGGTAGGTTTATCACAGTCGGAATTGATAAATGCCGCAAAAAAGGTTGGTCTGGCATATGCTTCTGAGGTTTTTGCCGACAGGGCATATAACGACGATGGTTCGTTGGTTTCACGGAACCTTCCCGGGGCGGTTATTCACGATACCAAAGTTTTGATTGACAGGGTTATCAGAATGGTCAGGGAAAATGTGGTTGAGTCTGTGAGTGGAAAGATTATTCCAATACAGGCCGACACAATATGCATTCATGGCGACAACGAAATGGCAGTGGAATTTGTGAGGGGCTTTAGGCAATAGGCAATGGGCATTAGGCAATGGGCATTAGGCAATGGGCAATAGGCAATAGGCAATAGGCATTAGGCATTAGGCAATAGTATGGGTATTATGAAGCTGGGATATTTATGGGCGGGAGATTCCGCAATAATCATAAAGGCAGGGGACGAGATTTCGGTTGAGATTAACCGGACCATCGCTGCATTGCTTGCAACAATTGAGAAGGAAAATATTGCAGGAATAACCGACTTTATTCCCTCTTACAATGAACTGATGATTTGCTACGATTCCACAATTATAAGTTTTGACAAACTAAAGGATGCAATAATCACTCTGGAAGCAAAGATTGATATAACTGCCATGACCAAATCGGCAACCATTTTAGTTCCTGTTATATATGGTGGCGAGTATGGTCCGGATCTTCAAGATGTAGCAAAACATAACAATCTGTCGCCAGAAGATGTGATAAGAATCCACTCTTCGACAGAATATCTGGTTTATATGCTAGGGTTCACTCCCGGTTTTTGTTATCTGGGCGGAATGGACCAACGAATTGCAATGCCCCGCAAACAGACTCCCCGTTTGAAAATACCCGAGGGAGCAGTCGGTATTGCCGACCAGCAGACTGGAATTTATCCGATAGAGAGCCCCGGAGGGTGGCAGCTGATAGGTCGGACCCCTCTAAAACTATTCGATGCACATAGAAAACCGGAATTTCTGTTCAAAATGGGTGACATTCTTAGATTTACGCCTGTAACAAAGGAAGAGTTTCAGAGAATAAAGGCGAAGGAGGAAGATGGGCGTCAGGGGAAAAATATTGGCTACTAAAAAAAATATTCAGAAAAACACCTAAGATGTGATATTATCACTACATTTACACAATAAAACAACAATATAATGTTAATTAGATTCACAATTGAGAATTTTCTGTCATTTAGAGAAAAACAAGTCTTTTCAATGATACCAGGAAAAGGCTCTCTTAAATCACATCATAAATCGACGCCAATAAAAGGAGTAACTGCCTTAAAAGCAGGTGTTATCTTTGGAGCAAATGCTTCGGGAAAATCTAATTTGATAAAGGCAATAGATTTTGGGAGAGAGATAGTTTTGAAAGGAACAAAGCCCGAACAGCCAATATCTACAAATTTTTACAAACTAGATAAAAGGTTTCTAAATAAACCGACATATGTAGAGTATGAAATCCAGAGTAAAAGAAAGAATTATGCTTATGGGTTCATCTTAAATTCTAAAGAAATTATTGACGAATGGCTTTTTGAAATAAACAAATCAGGAGAAACAAAAATATTTGAAAGGAAGAGTACTAATGTTTACGACTTAGATTTTCTTTTTAAGAAAAATAAAACTAATAATGAAAAACAATTTTTAGAATTTACAGCAAAAGGCACACCCAGAAATCAGCTATTAATTACACAAATAAGAAATACGAATGTCACCGACAATGTGACCGATATTTCAGACATTTTAAATGTAATTGATTGGTTTCAGAATTCCTTAACTGTTATATATCCGGGAACCAAAAATATAAGTAAAAAATTTGAGTTGCACAAAGACACAAATCTTCAACAAGTGTTCAAAGAAATGCTTGATTATTTTGACACTGGAATTGATGGAATTGAATTTAAAGAGGTTGATTTTGAGAAAATGGATATACCATCTGAAGTTAAAGAGGATATTAAAAACGATTTATTCAGCGAGAAATCTGAAAAAACAAGTGCTTTTCTATCAAATCCCCAAGATGATAAATATTATGTCATTTCTAAAAGTGACAATACTACTGTTCAGGCTAAACTACTTAAAACCAAACACAAGATTGTTGGAGGAGGTTACGAGCTCTTCGATTTGAAAGATGAATCCGATGGCACAAGAAGAATTATGGATTTAATACCATTGGTAATAGATTATTTTAAAGGTGGTAATGTGTTTATTGTTGATGAAATTGAAAGAAGTTTACATCCAAATCTAGTTCTTGATTTTTTTGAATTCATACTGGATAAATGCGCCAAAATTAATAGTCAACTGATTGTTTCTAGTCACGAAGCTACCTTATTAACTCAAAAAATACTTAGAAAAGACGAAATATGGTTTGCTGTTAAGAACGAAGAAGGAGCAACACATCTTCATTCGCTAGAAGATTATAAAGTGCGTTTTGATAAAGAAATAATGAAGGATTATTTAATAGGACGATTTAAGGGGATTCCAAAATTAGGTAATAGGAATATGTTATCAGTTTTATCTATTAATGAATAAGCTATGCCAAGAGAACCTTTTCCATTAGTTCGTGAAGGTGGATTCCTAGAAGCTGAAAAAATGTTTGTTTTGTCGTATGAGGGGAAAGTTAGTGAAAAGAAGTATTTTGAAGATTTCAGAAAATCTGAGTTATTTAACGATAGTGGTTTAATTGAAATTATTTCTTTAAAAAGACCATCAAATAGAGGTTCTGACCCGATTAGTGTAAAAAAACTTCTTCAAGAAGCCAAGAATGAATATCGCTTCAAAGATACAGATGAGTTTAGGTTGATTATTGATAGAGATAATTGGGAAGAAATTCATAATCACAATTTTGACAAACTGGTAGATGATTGTAAAAAAGAAAATAATTTTTTCCTGGCAATGAGCAACCCTTGTTTTGAAATATGGCTAATCCTTCATCTGAAAGATATCAATGAGTATGATGATGAAGAAAAGCAAAGAATGATTGTTAACGCGAGAATTAGCAATAGTAAAAATTATATTGATATGGTTCTAAGCGAAATTCAAGGAAGAGGATATAATAAAAGACCAAAACCGAGAGTGTTTCTTCCATTGACAAAAACGGCTATTAAGAGAGCAAAAGAACTTGACAGTGAAAATGAAGATTACCCAAAACAATTAGGGACACACATTTATAAATTGATTGAAAAACTAATTGTTGAAAAATGAAGTCCGAATACTTATCAAGGTTTATATGGCAGAAATAGTTATTGAAAAGGCGGGATTGCTCAGTACAATTCAGGATTGCGGAAGGGTTGGCTACCAACGTTTCGGAATGCCTGTTTCGGGTGCAATGGATGTTTATTCGCTACAGCTTGCCAATATCATAGTCGGAAACGAACCCGGAGCTGCTGCAATTGAAGCCACCCTCCTTGGTCCGGAAATCATTTTTTCCTCAGACACGGTTTTCGCTGTCTGTGGGTCGGGTATGACCCCTTCTGTCAATGGCAATGCTGTTCCCATGTATACCGCCACCAGCGTTAATGGTGGCGACAAACTTGCATTTTCTGCCCTGTGCTATGGTTGCCGTGCCTACATAGCTTTTGCCGGTGGACTGGATGTTCCGTTGGTTATGGGAAGCCGGTCGACATATCTGCGAGCTAAGATTGGCGGATTGAATGGTGGAGCTTTGGTTGCAGGAGACAGTATTCCACTCGGCAGGGTAAATTCAACCACTGGCAAGGCTAAGCCGCATTTACCGGAATTTTTAATACCGGATTATCAATCTCACAAACCTATCAGAATTATTCCCGGCCCGGAGGTAAAAAGGCTGGGTTTTGATGGTATTCGTACACTCCTTACCTCAGAATACCAGATCACCCCTCAGAGCGACAGAATGGGAATTCGTCTATCCGGGCCGGCCATTCAAATTAAAACGGGAGAAGGGAGTGCCGGGGGGCACGATATTATTTCAGCAGGGATCTCCCGGGGCACAATACAGCTCCCGGGCAATGGCCAGCCAATAATACTTATGGCCGACCGTCAGACTACCGGAGGATATGTACGTATTGCAAATGTTGCCAGTGCAGATCTTACACGAGTGGCACAACTCAGACCCGGCGACAAAATCCGGTTTCAGGAAATTTCAATAGAAAGAGCACAAGAAGAATTATTATATTTGTATTATCAACAGTGCCCCTCTAATATTTGAGTCATGGCAGAAGATATCTACAACTATTACGGAACAAAGCCCCGCGAGGAGGTTCAAGCGAGGGAGGCAAAAAAAAATCCAACACCGCGTGTGGAAAAGGCACGCCAGATTTATTTTGACACAAAATCCTCTGCATCTATGGAGTTTCCATACTGGTATACACGCAGGTGGGAGGAGCTGGAAGGTGATGTGCCAATAATCAGAAGAGCAGAAGCATTAAAATCGGGTTTCAGTCACCTTACTCCGTACATTTTACCGGGTGAGCTGCTGGCTATGAGAAAAGCTGTTTATTTGCGTGGCTCCTTTCCAATGCCTTGGCTATCTGAAGCTTTCTTTCTCTCGAAGGAAGACGACTTATACAAGGAGGCCCAGAAAGCTGGCAAGGCAAGTGCCGACGAAGTTACTACGATGGGGCAGGGCGGAGGCAATGTCACCAAAAGCATCGGCAACATAATATCAATTGCAGGTAAATTCGGACTTCGGAAAGAAGAGATGCCGGTTTTAATTAAAACGGCAAAAAAATGGTACAACAAATCGGTAGAAGATGTCGGCCATAAATATGAACAACTTGTCCCCGGTTATGGTACAAAAGAGGAGATAATGCGTGCAGTTATCTGTATGTTCGACTCCGGTTATACTCTTCCGCAAGGCAGGGAGGTCATTAATTATTACTACCCTCTGCAGTACGGGATTGAGGGGATAAAAAACATTTGTAAAGAGAAGCAAGACCAGTCAGCGGGATATCCAGACATGGAGAGGTTATACTTTTACAAAGCGGTGTACACGATGCTTGAGGGTCTTCAGAACTGGATAATGAACTATGCTGCCGAAGCCCGGTTTATGGCTTCGCTTGAAAATGAAGCAAATCAAAAAGATGAATTTACCGACATTGCAGAACGGTTGGAATGGCTATCGTCGGAAAAACCACGGACATTTCACGATGCGCTTCAGCTGGTGTGGATATTTCATGTAGCGGTGCTTAACGAGGATGCCATATCCGGTCTGTCTCCGGGACGCCTGGGTCAGGTTCTCTATCCTTTCTGGAAACAGGACATGGACAAGGGCATTATAACAAAGGAGCGTACTACGGAGCTTCTTGAATGTATGCGCATGAAGTTTACCGAACTGGATTGTTTTGCATCTATGGGAGTTGTTGGAGGAGTTCTAAGCGGAAATACATTCAATAACCTGTGCATTGGAGGTTTGGATAAAGATGGGGAGAGCGCGGCGAATGAGCTGGAGATGCTGATTCTGGAGTCCGCCATGTCGTGCGATACTCCTCAGCCTACGTTGAGCCTGCTTTTTGACGAGAAATTGTCTGAGGAGTTCTTACTCAAGGGAATAGAGTGCACAAAAATAGGTACAGGATATCCTGCCTGGATAAGTAACAGGGTTGCAATGGACTTTCTTATGAAAAATTTCAGGAATGAGGGTATGCACCTTGAGGAGGCCAGAGCCTGGTCCATTGGCGGCTGTCTTGAGACATCTCCAGGGTGCTGGATGCCTCTTGATCTTGAAGGAGAGAAGTGGTTCATTCCGGGAGGATCGGCCCCTGCCACTAGTGTTGGCGTTCATTTTATTTCACTTCCCAAGGTTCTTGAAGCTGTTTTGTTCGATGGTCTGGATAAGCGGACAGGAATAAGGGTCTATCCTGCACATGGTTTAAAATTAGAGACATACGAAGAGATATGGACAACATTCAAAGCGTATTTCAGCCGCACGGTAGAACTGCTTACTCTTACAAACAACATTCAGCATAGTATATGGGGGAAAGTTTCGCCTTCTATTATAAATAGTATGTTAAAACCGGACTGTCTGGAAACGGGAAAGGATATCAGCAATAAAGGGTGCAGGTATAACAGGACATTTAACGTGGAGATCTGCGGAGGTGTAAATCTTGTGAATTCGCTGGCATCTATTAAGAAAAATGTATTTGAAGAAAAATCTATCACTTTGTCAGAGCTTAAGTCTGCAATAGAATCAAACTTCGGTTACCATTCGGCACTTGAGAGCGGCTCCTATAGTCTTATTGATCAGGTTAAAACTGAACATTACAGAGATTGGCTTAAAATTCACAAGCTGTGTCTGGACGCTCCAAAGTATGGAAATGACGACAGGTATGTTGATTCTATTTTCCGGGAGTGGCAGGTGTGGTTCAGCAACATGTGTGAAAATTACCGTTCGATTTACGACCATCCTCTCTATTCGTGTCAGATTTCTGTTTCCACTCATGCTCCAATGGGGGCAGTGACTCTGGCAACACCTGACGGAAGGTTGTGCGGTACCACGTTTGCCGACGGCTCAGTATCGGCATATCCCGGAACAGACAGGAACGGACCTTATGCACTATTTAACTCTGCTACCTGCTACGACCATTCACAGTCTCAAAATTCTCAGCTGAACATGAAGATTCATCCCTCTGTAGTTATGGGCAGGGAGGGTTCCCGTAAGTTTCTTGAGATGATTAAGGCATATCTTCGTAAGGGTGCTTTCCATGTTCAGTTTAATGTGGTGGATTCCAGAATGCTCAGAGATGCGCAGATGCATCCGGAGCAATACAGGGGGTTGATGGTTCGTGTGGCCGGTTTTACACAGTATTGGGTGGAACTAGGTAAACAAATTCAGGATGAGGTTATTGCGCGTACGGAATATGAACAGTTAGGTTAAAAATTGCATATATGAAACACTACGATTGTAAATTTTATCTTGCCACCGATGTCTTTAAGGGTATGTGCAAAAGAGATAAAACCAGCATAAATGCCGACGACAACAGCTGTCAGAATTTTGAAAAGGCTCAGAAATGCAGGCATTGTTTAAACTTTTCATATACTTCAGAAGATCTTGGAACATGCATGGGAAGGTATGATGCTTATCCAGAGATGAATGCTGTTACCTGCAAGGAATTTACCACATAATATTTTGGGTATACAAGGCTATATTTTTGATATTCAGGGCCTTTCTGTTCATGATGGTCCCGGCTGCAGGACCCTGATATTTCTGAAGGGGTGTCCGCTTAACTGTTTATGGTGCTCCAATCCTGAGGGAATCAGTCCGTTGCCCTCGCTTATGTACTTCTCTTCCAAATGTATTGCATGTGGCAATTGTGCAGCGTCCTGCAAAGATAAAGCAATAGAGATAGTGAATGGTTCTCTTAAAATTTCAAGAGAACTATGTAGTGTGTGTAAAAATCAAGACTGTGTAAAAGAGTGCTATACCGATGCCTTAAAGTTATGCGGATACAAAATAACGACGGCCAGACTTATGGAGATTATCAGGCGAGACAGACAGTTCTGGGGCAATGGAGGAGGCGTTACGTTAACCGGGGGTGAGCCGCTTCTGCAGATTGATTTTGCAAAAGAGATATTGCAGGAATGTCACCGTGCATATATACACACTGCCGTTGAAACCTGTGGTAATGTTCCATGGGAAAACTTTACAGAGATACTTCCTTATCTGGACTGGATATTTTTCGACATTAAACATCTTGACAATGTAGAGCACAAAAAAGCTACTGGTTGCGGTAATTCACAGATACTTGAAAATGCACGAATGCTTTCAAAAGTGTTTCCCGGTAGAATTATCTTTCGCATGCCGCTGGTTCCCGGCTTTAACGACTCAGAAGAGAACATTGACTCATTATTTGCCTTTTTAAAAGAGACGGGCCGTAACGAAATAAACATTCTACCACTGCACCATTTAGGGCGCGAAAAGTATAGAATGTTAAATAAAAATTATTCTGGGGACACCTATTTTACACAAGACGCTCAAAATCACAATAAAGCAAGAAGCCTTACTGAAATACAGACACTTTTTCGAGCCAATGGAATTGCATGCTACACAGGCAGTGAAACACCATTTTGATAATTTTTTTAGTTAACTTTAGTAAATAAAACACATTATCATGAAAAAAGACGAAGATATAGTTAAGATTTTCACAGGCAGCACAATAACAGTTAATATTCTTAAGGAAGAGTTAGAAGAAGCTGGGATACCTTCGTTGGTTAAAAATGACTTCGAAGCAGGAATAGTGGCAGGATTTGCAGGAGGCATTCCTAATTTGGCAGATCTTTATGTAAATGAATCAGATAAGAAAAGGGCGGAACCTTTTGTGAAAGAAATAAGCGGAACCAATTAAAATGATATGCGCCCTACGATGGAATCGGTTCGGGCAAGTAATTCCTCGGGAAGCAACCACTTGTCTTTCATGAGGATTCGTACGGAATCATTTATAAACAGTTGTTCCGGAACAACACTGTTAATGGTTGTCTTGTCTGCAGGAGTTCCACTTATTATTGAATAAACCAGGTCTCCTGCAGCGGCTCCAACTTCAAAGTAATTTGCTCCCAGGTTTGCCATTGCTCCCTTAAATGCGTGTACCGGATTGTTTGTAAGTACAGGTATACGGTATTTATTAGCAGCCCGGACATATTTGTCAATAACTGGTTCAACAACATTATCTCCGCCAATCCAGAGAGCTCCAACCCCTTTCTCACATACTGCAATTGCAGCATCATATACCTGGGTGTCTTTTTCTACAGTCATTTCCACCAATTCAATACCTAGTTCTTCACATATCAAACGTGCCTTGCCGACACAGGCCTTTGAACAGGTTTCTACTGTACACCACACTACACCCACCTTTTTTAGCTCCGGGTTCATCTGTCGGGCAATCCTGAATATTGATTCCACCGGCTGGAAAGTGCTTATCCCTGCCATATAATGAGGATGTTCTGCTGGTCCGGTACCTGAAATTCCAACCCCGGCAGCAATAGGGTCGGTGACCGCACAAAATACATGTGTTACCTTACCTTTCTTATTTTCCCGGGCCATCACCTGTAACATTGGTGTACTTATAGATACAACCATATCAAACCTGGCTTTCAGAATCTCCTGCGCAATTTTCTTTGCAGCAGACAAGTCGCCCTCTGCACAGAAATTTTCAATTTTAATACGATTTTTTAGAAATGCATCGGAGTTAATGAGTTTATCAAGCAACCCTTTTTCTGCTTCTACCTGAAGCATGTTTGAATTAAACCTGAATACAGCAATACTGGTCTTTGGAATTTTGGGTTCATCGCACTTTTTGCTTAGCAAAACAGGGATAAGAATCATGCCAAACAAAGCGATTACAATTGCAAGCTTTTTCATTTGTATGTAAAATTTAATGGCTATTAAAGGTAAAGAAAAAAAGCAGATGAACAATTATTGAGACAATATGTTGTTATGAATAAATTTTTAAATGATATCAATCGGTTCAATAAATGAAACTTCTACTGACATTTACAAACATAATACTATCTTTTAGCCTGCTTCTTCCCTTGCAGGCAAATGCAGAAACAATCAAGACATTTTCCATTAGCGGAGTTGTAATTGACAAAATCACCAGAGAGCCGGTCTCCTTTGCAACGGTTTCTGTATGGAAGGGCAACAAATATGCGACCACAAATCTACAAGGGCAATTTACAATTGAGGGTCTGCCGGCAGGTGCGTACAGAGTGCAGGTAGATTTACTTGGGTACAGCCAATACATATCTGAAGAGTTCATGGTTTCTACCATGGGTTACTTTGTCAGGGCAGAGATAGAGGAGGAGAGTATGTTACTCAATCAGGTTGTTGTTAAGCCAAAGGCCGATCCTTACAAGAGGGTTCTTGAAAGTCCCCTTTCGCAGCGCACACTTGGGGTTCAGGAGATTGAACGTAATCCGGGTTCAAACAGAGATATTTCCAGAGTGGTAAGCACCCTGCCGGGTGTTGGGACTCCGACGGGAGGGGGATACCGTAACGATCTTCTTGTAAGAGGAGGAGGCCCTTCTGAAAACCGTTTCTATCTTGACGGCATAGAGATACCATCTATAAACCACTTTAGTACCCAGGGTTCATCCGGAGGTCCGGTAGGAATAATAGATGCCGATTTCATAAGAGAGGTTGATTTTTATGCAGGTTCTTTTCCAGTTGCCAGGGGAGGAGGTATTAGTTCTATCCTGGATTTCAAACTTAAAGAGGGAGACCCTGTAAAAAACAGATATAAATTTACTATTGGTGCTTCTGAGGCAGGTATAACATCAAGCGGACACTTTACGGAGAAGACAAACTATCTTGTGTCTGTAAGACAGTCGTATCTTCAGCTGCTTTTTAAGGCTATCGGTCTGCCCTTTCTTACTACTTTTACAGATGCACAGTTTAAAATAAAGACTCGCATAGACAATAAGCATGAGCTCACTTTTATAGGACTGGCAGGATTCGACGATATGACTCTTAACGAGGATACCGGAGGAAAGGAGTCTAATGAGTATATTCTTGCATATCTGCCTGTAATTCAGCAGGAGGTATTCACATTAGGTACAATTTACCGCCACTATTACGGGAACAACACATTGAACCTGTATCTGAGCCACAGTTATCTGAACAACCGCAATACCAAGTACAAAGACAACGACGAATCATCTGAGCAGAATCTATCTTTGAAGTATCGTTCAATAGAACAGGAGACAAAGTTCCGTGCAGAAAACATAACAAAACTGTCGGATTTCAGGATAACTGCCGGCTTTGGTGCTGAGGTTCCTCAGTATTCGAACGATACATATCAAAAGGTATTTCTTGCAACCCCTGTAACTGTAAACTACGATACTAAACTGTCGATGTTCAAGTATTCCCTTTTTGCAAATATGAACTACACATCGCCGGACAAAAAGCTGACTGCCAATATAGGGGCCAGAGTAGACGGAAACAGTTACTCTGCACAAATGGCTAATCCATTTAAACAGTTTTCGCCAAGAGGATCGGTTTCGTACGAGGTTGCCGATAAATTTTACCTGAATGCAAGTGCCGGACGATATTACCAGCTTCCACCCTATACAGCCATGGGCTACAAGAATGCAAACGGCCATTTCACAAACGAGGCGATAAAATATCTGGGTTCTGACCAGATTGTGGCAGGGGTCGATTACAGGAGTGGATCCGGACTTCAGATGACACTTGAATTTTTCCAAAAGTGGAACTTTAATGGTCTTTATTCTGTTGCTGATGGTATTCCTGTTGAGGGCAAAGGTATAAACTACGGAACGGTAGGTAATGAAGAGGTAACCTCGACAATAAAGAGCCGCGCCTACGGTTCGGAATTTTCAATCAGGTGGTTTGTTACAGATAAATTTAATATGCTGGGCTCTGTTACTATCTTCCGTAGCGAGTTCCGCGCGGCAAACGGAAACTGGACATCAAAAACCTGGGATACACGCAGGCTAATGAACATATCGGCCGGGTACAAGTTACCAGCAAACTTCCTTATAGGGGCCAAGTTCCGCTATTCAGGTGGCAATCCCTACACACCTCTGGACGAAGAAAAATCATCTCTTGTTGCTGCATGGAATGCCAGTGGGCGCGCATATCTAAATTATGGCCTTTACAACTCTCTCTATCTTAAACAGTTTAATCAACTTGATGTAAGAATTGACAAAGAGTTCTTCTTTAATAAGTTTGCTCTTAAAATTTATATCGACATCCAGAATGCCCTAAACAAAAAGTTCAGCAATGCCGACGTACTTGTGAGTACAGGAACAATACTGAATCCGGATGCACCGTACAGTGAGCAACGTTACCAGATGAAGAGGATCCAGCTCACAGATGGAACAATTGTTCCCACTATCGGAATCACAGTTGAATTTTAACATAACACATGCAGCGATTTGACTGATTTCAGCGTCTTAATATTAGTCGGACTTATTAATTAACTTAAATAAAAGGGTTTATACTATTATGAAGGCGTCTATTTTGTTGGTTATCAGTATAATTGCATTAATGTTGGTTTCATGCAATAAATTTAGCAACGACAGACATGTCTATCTGGAATTCAAGACATTTGATTCATTTAATATAAAAAACAGAGACTTAACTGTGAGTATTTACGGCTTCGATATGTCTGTGAGTGGACCTCCTGCCACATTGATAGCACAAAAAAAGTTTAGCGCATCGGCGGTACCTTTTAAAGAGAGTATGCGGGTACCGGGCAATGCCGCAGATTTGATTAAATATATTGATAGAAAAGAGAATGCTCTTTACTATATTGTTGTCGAGTGGGACTCAGACGGCAATGGAAAAATTGAACCGGGAGATATTTCACTGGATTATTCCAAATCGATGGATATACTGTTGAAAAGTAACCTTAGACAAACATTTTACCTGAAAACCATCCCTGATTATGCATCTATTGAATAAATTTCAAATTGAAAAAACTTAATTATACGTTGATATGAAAAAGATTAAGAGAACTATATTTTTTATGTTAACACTTTTTGTGTTGGCATCGTGTGAAGATCTTTACAGGTCAGAAGCTTTACCGGAGCTCATAACAAAAAAAATTGAGCAGATTAAGAACGAGCCGGTACGAAATCCGCCAGCAGAGGTTTGGCAGTTTGACTATAAAGGTGCGGTTGTTTACTATATTCCTCCCTATTGCTGCGATATTTACAGCGACCTGTATGACGCAACAGGCAAATTGCTTGGTCATCCGGACGGAGGATTCAGTGGCATGGGTGACGGTAAGTACTCAGATTTTGGTTCGACCCGGACAAATGGAAAGTTGCTCTGGAAAGATCAAAGAAAAAAATAAAGACTCTCTCATCAGCTATTTCTTGTGCCAGTCGGTACTTCTGGCTCGCAACTCTTCCGGATAGTTCCACTTCTCTTTCATAAGCGTTCTCACAGAGTCGTTAATGAACAACTGTTCGGGAACTACATTCTTAATCTCAATTTTATTTGTCGGCATACCCTCTATTAGGGAAATCACCATAGCCCCGGCAGTGGATCCTACCTCGTAATAGTTGGCCCCAAGGTTTGCCATTGCCCCTTTTAGGGCGTGCTTTGGATTATTTGTGAATACTGGAATCTTATATTTGTTTGCTGCTGCTATATACATCTCAATTGCCGACTCAACTACATTGTCTCCGCCTATCCAGAGGGCTTCCACTCCCTTCTCACCAACAGCCAGAGCAGCTTCATAAACTTGTGATACAGTCTCTACACTCATTTCAACCAGCTCTATTCCAAGCTCTTTGCAGGTAACGCGGGCCTTTTTGACGCAGGCTTCTGAGCAAGTTTCTCCCGTACACCATACAACTCCCAGTTTTTTGAGTTTGGGATTCATCTCTCTGGCAATCCTGATAATCGACTCAACTGGTTGAAATGTGCCAATACCTACAAGATGCGCCGGATGTTCGTTTGTTGCAGTACCGGTAATACCAACACCAGATACGACAGGGTCGGTCACTGCGCAGAACACATGTAAAACCTTGCCCTCCTTGTTGGCATTTGCCATAACCTGGAGTCCGGGAGTACTTATGGAAACTACCATGTCGAATTTTTCGTTTACAATATTAAGCGCAATCATATTTGCCGTTGGCATGTCTCCCTCGGAGCAGTATCTTTGAATTTCCAGGCGTCCTTCTAAAAATTCCTTTGATGTCTGAATTTTATTCAGGAGCCCCTTTTCGGTCTCCTCCTGAAGCTGATTTGAATTGAAACGGAAGACCGCAATCCTTGTTTTTGGGGCGCTATTACCTGTTCCTCTGCGGTTAAGGAAATCGGAGAAAACTAAAATTGAAACTAAGGCTAACACTGTCAGCAAAGGTCGAATGTACTTTTTCATAAAATTTAATTTCAAATCGAAATTTAAGGAATTTCCTTTAATAAAAATATTTAATACATTTACCTAATGAAAATCATAGATCTTACACGCACAATCTCTTCTGAGATGCCGGTTTTTCCCGGAACTGAACCTCCGGTTATAACCAATGCAACGACTATAGATAAAGAGGGTTATGCAGAAAAACTGATTTCATTCTTCACTCATACCGGAACTCATATAGATGCTCCCGCTCATATTTTAAAAGGAAAATATACTCTTGACCATTTTAGTGCAGATAAATTTATTGGCAAAGGTGTTGTTATAGATGTAAGCACGAGGCCAAAAGAAGGTGACGGCGATAGTGTAAGTGACGGAAAAGAGTGGATTATAGAGAAAAGCAATCTGGAAAAGCACGCTGTACGTATTGCCGCTTCTGACTTTATTCTCCTTAGGACAGGTTGGGACAGGAAATGGGGAAGTGCCGGTTACTTTCAAGATTTTCCGACTCTCTCCGAGAATGCTGTAAAATGGCTTTGCACCTTCAAGTTGAAGGGAATAGGATTTGATTGCATTTCGGCGGACCCTGTCAGTTCTACAAATTTGCCTAATCACAGAATAATTCTTGGCAAAAATTTAGTTATAATAGAGAACCTCTGCAATCTGGAACCCTTAATAGATCAGTTTTTCCGATTCTCCTGTCTCCCTTTGAAAATTGCAGACAGCGACGGATCTCCGGTGAGAGCAGTGGCTATTTGTGCCGATACCATTTAGTTGCCGTATATTTAGCTAATACTAATCAATACAATAAAGGAGCAATAATATGTGTTTTTCAGCCGAAGCCAGTTTTGTGGGAGGAGTAGTCATTTCTGCAATAGGCATTTTAGCAGTCAAGAAGGTAAAAAATCCTTCGCAGAAAATATTCGCACTTATTCCTTTGGTGTTTGCATTTCAGCAATTTGCAGAAGGTTTTGTGTGGCTCTCCCTGAGGTATCAAGAGTATGAGACTGTTCAAAAAATAAGCACTTACATTTTTTTGACAATGGCAGAGGTTCTATGGCCTACCATGATTCCCCTCTCTGTTCTTCTTATGGAGAAGAATGACGGAAGGAGAAAATTACTCAGAATCCTGCTGGTTCTTGGAATTTTATTGTCGGCCTATTATGCCTTTTGTTTATTGACATTCGATGTGAATCCGCAAATTTCGGGGTTTCATATCCAATATCTCAACGACTTCCCGGAACAGCTGAGAATGCCTGCATTCTATCTGTATGTTATTGTTTCTATCTCTCCATTGTTTGTCTCCAGCATAAAAAGGACGCATATGCTTGGCATATTGATGTTCCTTTCGTGTCTGGTAACCGTAATTTTTTTTACTCAATATCTTACCTCTGTGTGGTGTTTCTTTGCCGCTCTTATTAGTGGCGTTATCTTATGGATACTAAGTGATATAAACAAGAAATTCAGCATACATGCAATCAGAAAAACCGGAAAAACCAGAAAAACCGGACAAGCTGGCTAATCCTGACAGATTCAGCCGTCAGGCAAGCTATCAGGAGGGGCTTCCAGAGAATTCCTTGGTGGGCACTGCCTCTTCCGGCAGCATTTCCCTCCGCCGGGTGCATTGCCTGCTTTGTCCTCACAATTGCATTATCAATGTGGGAAGGTCCGGAGTATGCAAAACAAGGGTCAACAAAAACGGAGTGTTATATACAATGGCATACGGTAATCCATGTTCAATTTCTGTGGACCCGATGGAAAAGAAACCTCTTTTTCACTTCTTTCCGGGCTCAGGGATATTTTCTCTTTCTACTGCTGGATGCAATTTCCGTTGTCTTAATTGCCAGAACTGGTCCATCTCGCAGAAGGCACCTTCGGATTTACAGTATTACGACATGAAGCCTCAGGAGGTTGTGGCTGAAGCATTGCGCCATAAATCATCCAACAAAGAACTACATATTACCAGTAGTATTGCATTCACCTATACAGAGCCAACCGTTTTCTTCGAGTATATGTATGATATTGCCAGGGAGGCACATAAGCAAGGAGTAAAAACGGTAATGATATCAAATGGATACATTAACCGTCAACCTTTGCTCGACCTTGTTCCGTATCTGGATGCCGCCAACATAGACCTCAAATGTTTTGACGATGCTATATACCATAAGCTCACCGGTGGTTCTCTGCAACCGGTACTCGATACACTCAAAACGCTCAAAGAGAGAGGTGTCTGGCTGGAAATCACTAACCTGATTATCCCTTCACTCACCGATGACCCAGACATGATTAAGGCTATGTGTGAATGGCTTGCCGAGAATGGATTTGCAGATACCCCACTCCATTTCAGCCGGTTCTTTCCAACCTTCAAGCTGACGCAACTACTGCCAACATCTCCGGAGTGTCTGATAAACTCCAAAGAGATTGCAGAACGAGCAGGACTCAAATATGTCTACATTGGAAATCTTCCATATCTTCGCGGAGAGAATACTCATTGTCCAAAGTGTGGAAAAACATTAGTTGAGCGAGAGGGATATCGGGTAACAGAGATGAAAATAGAGACACACATAGATAAGAACTTCGATGCAGATGCCGCAATAAATGACAGTACAGGATTATGCGGGTTTTGCGGTGAAAAAATCGCAGGAGTCTGGGGTTGATCAATCACCAGATGTGAGTATGGTAGCGGTAAAGATGTAGACATCGGCGCTCTTCCAGCCGGTCCAGCCTAAGCCGGCCTTGTCGCGGGAGCAATGTCCAAGAAAATCTTCACGGCTCCAGCCGGTTTCGGTAGCAACCTGAGGGAGAAACACTCCGGAGTCGACACCCTTCTGTATAAAGATGCCATGCTTTCCTAGCTCAATCTCTGTAATATCGTCTATCCTGGTCATGGGAGAGAGCACCGATATCTCGATATCTATTTTTGACAGTTCGTCCGGCCCTATAGGGGTAAACCGATAATCGTAAAGCGATGCAGATATTGCCATCTCCTGAATCATTTTGTAAAGGGGCAGGTCGCCGGTCATACGGCCGAGGCAACCGCGTAGCTTTCCTTTGTTGTGCAGCGTTACAAATGCTCCGCAGGTTGTTTTGAGAATATCAGAGTATTCATCGGGGGTCACCTTGAATTTTTTCCCTCCAAGAACTGCCGAATGTATAGATTCACGAGCTATGTCCAACAGGGTTTGTTTATCTGTTTCTGAAAGTGGATTTGATGAGTCTGTGGATGGAGTGGTTATATCAGATATCATGATTTTTATAGATTGTTAGGGGTAGTTTGTGTATTAGGGATCGTATGTATAGGGATAGTTTATGTAATAAGAGTATTGGTTCTGCATTTTATGATACGATGCTGCTTAATGGGGCGGTTGTTTTCCACAAACAGCTATGCCCCAGTAGCCAACAACCCTGTTGGTTTCGCCATAGTATTCGACGTCACCGGAGTTTCTGTAGTCGACAGCAATATATTCCAGGGATTTTTCATTTGAGGTCATGTATAGAAGCGTCAATACAGATGTCCAACCACAGAGGCTTGTTACGAGGTGCGGAATCTTTTTTTCTGCTGTCTTTTTGATAGAGGCAAGCAGGACATCAGGATTATTTGCCAGGATAGCCTCCTTTGTAATGTCGTCTACCTTCTGGGCATCTGCATAGTTAGGGTAGTGCGAAAAGTCGGAGCTTATTATGAATAGATTTTCAGGAGTAAAATAAGGTTTAAGTGTCAAGGCAATCTCTTTGCAAATATCCTTGTCGGAGGTGCCGATAATTATTGGGACAATGCTGTACTCACTTTTAAGAATATGGTTGAGAAAGGGGAGCTGCACCTCCAGACTGTGTTCTTTCTGATGAGGGCCGCGATCGGAGGTGAACAATACCGGAAATCTTTCGACAAGCATCTTCCCGAAAGAGCGGTCTACCGGAACTGTTCCAAAAGGCATAATAAAATCACCGTCGCAGTATACCGCGGCCCCTTCGAACCACTCCTGGTGAGATGAAGCTATTACAAATATCCTCTTATAGGCGATGTCCGTATCAATCTGATTGAAGGCAGATGCTGCTACTTCGCCTGAATATATATACCCGGCGTGCGGGCAGATGATAGCTCTTACATTGCTGCAACGTTTGGGAATTGCAGAAGCAAATATGTTTTCGAGCTCCTTGTGCAGTTTTTGCTTGTCTGCAGGATAAAAACTTCCCGCTACAGCGGGTTGCCTGTCAATCTCTTCTGAAACTGTTTTCATGATTTATCCTCCATTGTTAAAATGTTAGCAAAATATAGTAACATTTTTTGGCAATTAAAAACAAATGTATACTTTTACGCACTGGAAACACTATAAAAAAAGAATGACCTTTTTAAGGAATAATAATAATCTCTTTAATAATTCGAATAATAATCATATTCGGACAGGGAGGTTATTGTTGTTAAACAAGTAAATTATTAACAATATATATGACAAGCCTCCCGCATCCCGGGGGGCTTTTTTTATGTGCAAAACTCAATAGAAATGAAACAGGAAATTCTAAAAACAGAAAAGGCAATCACTCTTGTCAAGAAGACATTCGAGGGAGAGTTGTCGCGTCAGCTTAAGCTGGTAAAAGTATCATCACCAATAGCCGTTCTTGACGGAACAGGTATTAATGACGACCTTAACGGTATTGAACGACCCGTCTCTTTTCCGGTTAAGGCTCTGGAAGATAAAAGAGCTGTTGTTGTGCACTCCCTTGCAAAGTGGAAGCGTCTTAGACTTAAACAGCTGGAGATGGAACCTAACAGTGGTATTCTTACCGACATGAGGGCTCTCAGACCTGACGAAGATTTTACTGCACTGCACTCTATTTATGTGGATCAGTGGGATTGGGAGCAGCGTATCTGGCCCGGCGACAGAACACTTGACCGGTTAAAGGATACAGTAAGGAAAATCTACTCTGCACTTAGGGCAACGGAACTCGCAGTTTATGAGCAATACCCTCAAATTGAGCCGGTTTTGCCTGCAGACATCACCTTTATCCATTCGGAGGAGCTTCTTTGTTGCTATCCATGGCTTTCTCCAAAGGAGAGAGAGTATGCCGCGGCTAAGGAGTATGGTGCAATATTCATTATTGGAATAGGGGGATTACTGTCCAACGGGGAACGTCATGATGGCCGGGCACCGGACTATGACGACTGGAGCACACTCAACGAAGAGGGATATTCAGGAATCAACGGTGATATTATTGTCTGGAACCCTGTATTACAGTGTGCGTTTGAACTCTCCTCAATGGGGGTGAGGGTAGATAAAGTGGCACTTGTCCGCCAGCTGGAGGAGAGAGGTTGTTCAGACCGGTCGTTGCTTACATTTCACAGTATGCTGCTTGCAGGAGAACTTCCGGAGAGCATCGGTGGAGGAATAGGACAATCCAGGGTATGTATGTTCATGCTCAAGAAACAACACATTGGAGAGGTTCAGGTTAGCATCTGGCCGGAGGTAGAGATGAGAAAACTTGCCGCAGCGGGTGTAACTCTTCTGTAACCGGCTGGCATAAAATTTACCTGACAAATATCTCTCCTCTGCCATTTTCGAAAACCATACTATTCGCATTCCCTCTCATGCCTCTTGAGCTACCCGGAAACTTGCCGAACTTATATGAGAGTGACAGCATGAAGTATTGTTTCTGAGTGTAGAACTCTGTATCCTCAATATAGTTTTCTGTGGTTGTACGCCTTATGCCCCTCGCCTGATTAAGTATGTCGTACATACGAAGCTTGAGGGCAAACTTGTTCTTGAACAGGCCTTTATTGATGTCGGCATTAAAGATTGTGAAGGGCTTATCTCTGTCGCCACCATAACCCTTGCTCACAGAGAAATCCATACCTGCAATCATGGAAAAGTCATAAGGAAGCCTCAGGTTAAGGTTAGCCGATGCTGTGTAGTTCCACATTTCCGGTTTGCTCTGGTTTGCTATAGAGTACCAGGTGTCTCGGTAGCTTATATTGCTGCTTAAAGAGAAATCGGCCTTGTTGAACTTATAAGTAAGGCGAAGGCCATTTCTTATAAAGAGAGTGTTTGTTGTATTTGCAACTATGTTTTTAAAGTTGTCTATAGTCACATCTCTTGGGTCGGCCTGAGGATCAGCCTCTATTTTAGCAGTATAGCTCAGGTTATTATTGTAATTTGCACTTCCGCTTATATTCACAAAGAACTTCTTGGTAAAAAGAGGGGTGTTGTACATTAGTCTTATAGAACCACTGTAGATAGGGTCTGTATTGACGGGCACTGAGTACTGAATTCCTCCTGTACTGTATGCTGTGATATTGCTGAATGAATTTGTTCGGTAATTTCCGTCTATTGATATATCGAATGATCGTGACTTCTCCCTGTTGCCGCCATTCAGGGAGAGAGAAAGGTTATTATTAAATCCGGGTAAAAGCCGGGGATTTCCGATTCTGATATACAGAGGATTAGAATTGTCCGGTACGGGTTCCTTTTGACTGATGGATGGTTGTGAAGAACCGCCTCGGTAAGAGAATCTGAGAAAAGTAGTTTTATTCAGAGTATATTGCATTGTAAGAGATGGAGCGTAGTTGAATACAGAACTTGTGTAATCTCTGTTTGTTCCGGTACTTTTTGTATATGTCGGCTGCAGGCTGAATCCCAGGGAGTAATTGTACTTTTTTTCCATTCTGTTTATGTTCAGCCCAATATTCTGGTTTAAACTAATGTCCTGATAATCGTTACTGTAAACATCATCCCTGCTATCATAACTTTCTGTCAAGGCGTTCCAGTTGAATGTATTTTTGTCAGAAATCCTGTATCCGTATTGTAAGTTGTATGAGAGGTCAAGAACATATTTGCTGCTCAAGGGCTCTGTATAGGAGGTTCTTATGTTGAAGTTGTAATTATCACTTATTGTATTGGATTTTTGTCTTACGGAATCGATAATTGTTGAGTTGTTGTCATACCTCGTTGTTGAAGACTGGTTAAGACCGTCCATGTTGCTGCTAGACAATCCATAACTGACATTTAAAGAAAGAGATCTTCTTTTTTTCTTGAAAGAATACATTAAAATCAATGAGCCTCCGAAATTTTTCGTCAGCCCTTCTGAGTAGTTGCTGGAGTTTCCTTCGTTTACAGGAACACCCGATACTCCATTTGTTGTATAGTCGCTCCTGTTTAAAGAAGAAGACCGTGTTATATCAAAATTAGGTCTGAAAAACATCAGCACCTTATCAGATGGTCTCCACTCAAGTATGCCGGCAAACCTGTCAGACTTGTTGCCACTCTTGCCTGTTGATACCTGATTGTAAATAAAAGAGCTATCCTCCAGGAATGTCTGTCTGGTTCTGTTTGTCATGGTTTCTGTGTCATATTCCGAATAGGAGTAGCTCCCCCCTAATTTTACCTTACCCTTGTTGAATTCTGTATTTCCGTTCAGACCTATATTTGAAGTAGTGGTCTTTCCTCCGTTGTCAGACATAAAATAGATAACCTCCTGACCTCCGCCATCTATCATTATTCCACCACCAAATCCTGGTGTGTTAGAGGAGCTGCCCACCAACCCGAAATTTGTGTTTTTATCAAATCTTGCAGTAAACAGATTAGCTGTATAGGTATCCTGTGTACCATATCCGCCGGTTGCGTTGCCAAACAATCCGTTTTTAAATCCATCCTTAAGGGTCACATCCATTACGGTCTCCCTGGTTCCGTCGTCAACCCCTGTAAATTTAGCCTGTTCCGTTTTCTGGTCAATAACCTTGACCTTGTCAACGATGCGGGCGGGGAGATTGGAGGTTAATGTCTTTGAATCATTGGCAAAAAAATCCTTGCCGTCAACCATTATTTTGTTGATGGTTTTGCCGTTATATGAAAATTTTCCCTTGCTGTCCATCTCAAGACCGGGCATCTTTTTAAGAAGCTGTTCAAGCACATCCCCCTCAGCAACAGGAAAGGCCGCAGCAGTGAATTCTATTGTGTCTTGTTTGACAACAATAGGGTTGGCCAGAGCAGTAATGGTAACCGATTGCATAGATGTAAGCTTTTCGCGAACCCGAACCTTGCCGAAATCATGAGTCTCCTTGTTTATTGTAATCTCTTTACTGAAAGACCTATAGTTAAGATGATTGACATTAAGAAGGTACTTGCCATACGGAACATTTAGAATCTCCGCTTTACCTGTTGAATCTGATTCGTCATATTTGAAAACATGGCTCTGGCCAACCTGACTCTAAGTGGCTGCGGCAAACTCCACCCCTTTGTTGCTTACACTATCTACTATCTGAATTTTGAATTTTGATTGACCAAGCAGGCCCGAGGCAATAAAAAGAGACAAAATAGTTACAAACCCGTGACCACGGCGGATGAGGTAAAGTAGTGATTTCATAATATTTATGTTGTAAAAATGTGGTCAACAAAAATGCTGCCACAACCACTGGAACAAATAACCTTTTTTCGATTATCTTTGCTATCCGAAATGAAAGAAAAATTAAATATGAAAAAATCACATCTGCTTATTTTTACACTCCTGCTTTTGGTGGTTACTCCAAAAACGGGAAGTACTTGTACTAACTTGCTCATTACTAAAGGCGCAAGCAAAGATGGTTCAGTAATGGTTACTTACTCTGCTGATTCTCACCAACTTTACGGAGAGCTCTATTTTACCAAAGGAGCAAATTTTACTCCCGGAACAATGATGAAAATTTATGAGTGGGACAGCGGAAAATATTTAGGAGATATACCGCAGGCCTCAAAAACATACAATACTGTTGGTAATATGAACGAACACCAGGTAATTATCACAGAGACCACATACGGAGGGCTTGAACAGCTGGTCGACACTACAGGAAAGATAGACTACGGGTCACTTATATATATTGCCCTGCAAAGAGCA
Source organism: Bacteroidetes bacterium GWF2_40_14 (assembly GCA_001769195.1). Lineage (GTDB taxonomy): Bacteria > Bacteroidota > Bacteroidia > Bacteroidales > UBA932 > Bact-08. The sequence goes on from MEOK01000008.1 coordinate 37,197, forward strand.
ACAACAGCCAGAGAGGCCATCAGGATAATGATAGACCTTGCCAATACACACGGATATATCTCTTCCGGGGAGTCTTTCTCTGTTGCAGATAAGAACGAGGTGTGGATTTTCGAGATTATTGGCAAGGGTGTAAAGATGGTCAATGGAAAAAATGTCAACAAGGGAGTGGTATGGGTAGCTGTTCGTATACCTGACGGTTATATATCGGCACATGCCAACCATGCCAGAATAACACAGTTCCCGCTCAACGACCCTGAAAATTGTCTGTATGCACCAGATGTAATATTCTATGCAAAGGATAACGGACTTTACAAAGGGGCCGACAAGGATTTCAGCTTTTCTGACGTATACGCGCCTCTGGATTTTGGATCTATGAGAGGTTGCGAGGCCAGAGTGTGGGCAGCTTTCAATATACTTGGTGGAGGAATGATTGGTGACAAACCATACACAGACTATCTTGACTATGCAATGGGCCATAATGCAAAGAACAGACTTCCTCTTTATATTAAGCCAAAGGAGAAGGTGACTGTTAAAATGATAGCAGATGTAATGCGTGACCACTACGACGGAACAGCTCTTGACATGACCAAGGATGTTGGTGCCGGTGGACATGCTCTTCCATACAGGTGGAGACCTATGACCTTCAAAGTGGACGACAAGAGTTATACTAATGAGAGGGCGATAGCCACACAACAGACCGGATTCTGGCTTCTGGGACAGGCCCGCAACTGGCTGCCAGATGAGATTGGAGGTATCTTCTGGTTTGGAGTGGATGATGCCGCAACATCGGCACTTACTCCTATTTATTCAAGCTCTTTAAGGGTTCCGGAGTGCTTCAGGGTAGGAAACGGAGATATGCTCACATATTCACCAACATCTGCTTTCTGGATTTTCAACAGAGTTACCAACTTTGCATACTTAAGATATGACATGCTTGCTCCGGAGATCAGAAAGGTAGGTGACGATCATGAAATAAAGGCCATTGAGAGAACCGCGGCAATAGACGCGGCAGCTATGATGCTTTACAAAGAGTCACCGGCAAAGGCAAGAGAGTTTCTTACAGATTACTCGGTAAATACAGCACAGGAGTTGTTTGACAAGTGGGTGAACCTCGACAGATACCTTCTGGTTAAATACATAGACGGAAATATTAAAAACCAGGATGCCGACGGTTGCTTCCTCAATAACGGATTCAGCAAATCTATACCGGCTTTTCCAAAGCAGCCGGGCTATTCTGAGGAGTGGAAAAGAGCAGTTAAGGAGAACGCAGGAGAAAAACTTATTGTTAAATAGTGAAATATCTTCTATATAGGATAAGAGTTTTTTTTAGCAAAATCAGATCGTCCCTTTTGATAGCCTCGACATGGATAGCCTTTTTTTGCAGTATAATTACCTTATTGATAGTGGGATATAACATAGGATTCAACGTCTCTCAGGATCAAAAAGAGTTTGTTTTTTCCATACTAAAGATTATTTTACTTGCATTGAGTATTGTTTCTGTTTTAAGAATTGTTTACAAACATGACAGAAGGGTAAGAACAAAAACAAAATCGGAGTGGCTGTCTCTGGCTCTCCTTTTTTTTACAGCTCTTGGAGTTTTTAAGATAGATGCTATTGCATTATACAGTATGATTCCATTTTCATGGTCATACTGGATTGTAATTTCGGTACTTTTATATTTTGCTTTGGTTGAGATATCCGGCGATATTATTGCAGTCCTGGCAAAGGAGGCAAATCCTCTTATAATTTTTGTAGTCAGTTTTTTATTGCTGATAATAGCAGGAACAACCCTGTTGATGTTGCCGAACTCCACCTATAGCGGAATTACCATTGTGGATGCTCTGTTTACAACCACATCTGCAGTTTGTGTGACAGGACTGAATTGTGTGCCATTTGACCAGACATTTACAATAAGCGGTCAGATTATAGTCTTGTTACTGATTCAGATGGGAGGGCTTGGAGTAGTAACCATAACTTCGTTTTTTGCACTCTTCTTTTTAAAAGGAATTACTGCCAACAGCGAATTTATGATAAAGGACATTGTAGCAGGTAACAGAAGTGCCGACCTTGTCTCACTACTGAGAAAGATTATCAAGCTTACCTTTGTTGTTGAATTTGTAGGAGCAATTTGTATATACGCTTTTACCTCTACCCACTTAAACATGGGCTTCTCCGGCAAAGTTTTCTTTTCTGTATTTCATTCTGTATCTGCTTTTTGTAATGCCGGTTTTTCAACCTTGCACAACGGCTTGGCAGACAGCAGGATTATAGATATTGGACCACTCTATCTGGTAATTTCAGTTCTTGTTATTGTGGGAGGTATCGGATTTCCAATTCTTTCAAATATAGTAAAAGTCTTTCATCACAAGACAAGGCAATTTTTCAGAATCCTCAGAGGAAGAAAATATAGAAAATATGTTCACGACTGGGATGTAAGTTCAATAGTAGTTATAAAGACCACGGCCTATCTCCTGTTGTTTGGGTCAATTTACTTTTTTGTATTCGAAGGAAACGGCATTCTGGCTCAGTTCAAAGGAGGCGATAAAATTATTCAGGCATTCTTTCATTCAGTTGTACCCAGAACAGCCGGGTTCAATTCTACAGACACAGGAGCCTTAACTCCTGTTACATTTATAGTGATCCTTTTTCTGATGTGGATTGGTGCAGCTCCTCAATCAACAGGAGGGGGGATAAAAGTTACCACATTTGCCCTTATGGTAAGAAATTTCTCCCAGCTTTTAAAAGGTAACGACCGTGTAGAACTCTTTGGAAGAGAAGTATCTCCGATTTCTGTTACGAGAGCATTTGCCACGATCTCTCTCTCTCTGTTGTTTATTGCACTTGCTCAAATTGCAATTATTTCAATTGAACCTGCCCTGGATCCCCAGAAAATAATTTTTGAAGTTGTCTCTGCAATAAGTACTGTTGGTCTCTCAATGGGGATAACAACCGAGCTACAACCGGCCAGTAAGTTGGTATTGACCATCTTGATGTTTGTGGGCAGGGTTGGTGTAGTTACATTTCTGTCGGCCTTTATAAGAGCTCCTAAGGGACAGAGATACAAGTATCCTAAAACAGACATTATGATTAGTTAGAAAAATTTTAAAGCGATGAAATATATTATTTTAGGTTTGGGAAACTTTGGTTCTGTACTTGCAGAGCGCTTTACTCAGATGGGTTACGAAGTAGTGGGTGTAGACAAGAATATAGAGAAGGTAGAGGATATAAAGTCAAAAATATCTCTGGCAGTGTGTCTGAATGTCATTGACAGGAACAGCTTGAGGATATTACCGGTTCATAACGCTGATGGTGTGATAATTGCCTTGGGCAGGGAGTTTGACGAATCTCTTATGGCTTATGCAATTTTCAGGGAGTTTGGGGTAAAGAAAATAATCGTGAGAGCAGTGAGTGACCTTCATGCAACCGTGTTAACGTCTCTGGGTGTTGAGAATGTAATATTTCCTGAAAAGGATGCCGCCCAGAAGTATGTAATGACACTGGAACTGGAAAGATATGTCAGCTCATATAAGCTAGATGAAGAGACATATATAGTTCAGATGCAGGTTCCCAGAAGATTTATGGGAATAAGATTGTCAAAAATCAACTTTAAGGCTGAGCATAATGTTAAATTGATTGGCCTAAAAAGGAAGATTGATGTTCCCAACCTATTCGGAATGACTCATAAAGAACTAAGAGTTATAGATACAGCCAAGGGAGAAGTAGATCTGCTGGAGGGTGATATAATTGTAGTTATGGGAGAGTTGACCAACCTGGCAAAATTTGGTAAGTAAGTTATGAAAAAGAAAATAGCACTGATGTTTTTTTTGTCCCTTATCTTCTGCGCCCTTCAGGGGCAGACAGAAAAGAAGCTGCTTACAGTAGACGATCTGTTGAAGTGGAACAGAATCACTGAGAAAGTAATTTCAGATGACGGTAAGTGGATTGCAGCAAAGCATGAGCCTTGGAAGGGGACTGCTGTTGTAAAACTTTTTGACTCCAAAGCCAGGGAGCTTCTCTCTGTTGATTCTGCAACAAGTATCAGCTTTAGTCCTGACTCAAGGTTTCTGGTATATAAAATATCAAAAGCCAAAAATGAATCACTGAACATTTTTAATATCATAAGCAGGACATCCAAGGTAGTAGATAGCCTTAAATCCTTTCAGTTACCTCAGAAGTGGAATGGATTTATTGTATACCTTACAAAGGATTCCGTAATGACAATCTCCACAATTGACGGAGGAGCGGCTAAAACATTCGAGAAAGTTACAGGTTATGTTTTGGCAAAGGAGAGTGCCGTTACTCTCATAACAACTCCAAAGTTCATTTTAAGATATGATGCCTCAATTGGATTGACAGACACCATTTCCAGACTAGGGAAAAAGGTTCTGAAGAGCACAATTTCAGAAGATGGAGAGAGTGTGGCCCTTCTTATAAAGGATACAATATTTCTTTGGGGCAACGGAGGAACGGGACTGAAAACAGTTGTTACTCAAAAAAGCAGAGGTATATACGAGGGTTGGAGATTATCGGCAGAGAGGGAACTCAAATTTTCCAAAAACGGGGAGAAACTCTACTTTGGTACCATCCCTGCAGCAAGACAAAAAGACACCTCAATTGCAGAAGCCGATTTTCCAAAGGTTCACATCTGGCACTGGAAAGAGGGAGTTCAGTTCACTCAGCAGGTGATAGACAAGAAGACAGAGATGAACAGAAGTTATCAGGCTGTTTACAATATCGGGCAAGGCAGTATTTTCCAGATAACGAATGAAGATATGCCGGAAGTTACACTCATAGAAAACGGTAATTCTGATTTTGTGCTCGCTGCAACCAACAAAAGGTTTCAGCTTGAAGAGATGTGGGAGGGAAAAAGCAGGTACGATGTCTATCTGATAAATACAGCACTTGAAAGAGCAAATCTTCTTAAGGAGGGACTTCTGGCCAATGTTCTTGTGTCGCCGGCGGGAAAATATCTCTACTGGTACAGTGCCCCTGACAGCTCTTGGTTCACATACTCGATAGGAGGAAGCAAATTCTCTAAGATTACCAGACCTGATGAAATAAGGACCTATGACGAACTTAACGATGTTCCAGAGTGGCCGGTCTCTTACTCTTTTGCGGGTTGGACAGAGGGTGATAGGGAGATTCTTATATATGATCGTTACGATATCTGGAATGTAGATCCGCTGGCTGGCAGGAAAGCCCGCAGGATTACATTAAACGGGAGGGAAAATAATCTGGTTTACAGAGTTATAAAGTTGGTAGAAGAGACAAGATTCATAGATGCAGAAAAAGAGCTTCTGTTAAGTGGATTTAATGAAAAGACAAAGGGAAGCGGGTACTATTCACTAAAAATTAATGGAGAGAAAGCTCCTGTAGAGTTACTGTCCGGCCCCTTCTCCTTATCGGAACCGCTCAAGGCCAAAAAATCTGACGCTGTTGTTTTCTCAATGGAGACCTTCGAACAATTTCCTGACTTATGGTTAAGCAACTTGTCATTCAAAAAGCCGGTTAAAATCACCAATGCCAATCCTCAACAGTCGCAATTCAACTGGGGTACCGCTGAACTGATAAACTGGACCTCTCTGGATGGTAAGGAGCTTGAGGGAGTTGTTTATAAACCGGCAGACTTTGACCCCGGCAAAAAGTATCCAATGATCGCTAACTTTTACGAAAGAAACTCATCTACACTATATTCATATAGAATTCCTGAGGCTCATCGGTCGACTGTGGATTATCACATGTATACAAGCAATGGATATATAATATTCAACCCCGACATCGTATACAAAGAGGGCTATCCGGGCGAAAGTGCTTACAACTGCATTATGCCGGGAATCACCACTATACTAAATGCCGGTTATGTGGACAAGGCAAGGATAGGTGCGCAGGGGCACAGCTGGGGAGGATATCAGGTTGCCTATCTTGCCACAAGGACAAATCTCTTTGCAGCAATAGAATCGGGAGCTCCGGTAGTAAATATGTTCAGCGCCTATGGCGGAATCAGATGGGGCACCGGTCTTAACAGATCGTTCCAGTATGAGCACGAGCAGAGCCGCATTGGGAAGACTCCATGGGAAGCTCAACAGAGGTATGTGGAAAATTCACCGATATTCTTTATGGACAAGGTCACTACTCCAATTCTGATAATGTCCAACGACCAGGACGGACATGTTCCATGGTACCAGGGAATAGAGTATTTTGAGGCACTTAAGAGACTTCAGAAACCGGTATGGCTACTTAATTATACAGGTGAGGTGCACTGGCCCCAGAAACTCCCTAACAAGGCAGATTTCCAGAAGAGGATGTTGCAGTTTTTCAACCACTTCCTAAAAGGAGAAAAGATGCCTGAATGGATGGACAAAGGTCTCTCTGCAATAGTTCTGGACTATAGGCTAGGGTATTGATTTGTATTCACTTTTTTATATCTTTGTAATGGGTCATAATAAAGACACATACAGAGATGAGATTTCCTTCACGTTTAGTTGTGCCTGTAGTAATTCTGCTCGGTTGTGCCGTGGGTATTTTCATCTATCTTGTTTATGTCTCCAGGATGACATCCTACCTCTCACATGACCCTTCCTCCTGTGTAAACTGCCATATAATGGCGCCCTATTACCAATCGTGGCAAAAGAGTTCCCATTCACCGTGGACCAATTGCAATGACTGCCATGTTCCCCAGGACAATATGATTAGAGGATATGCCTTTAAAGCAAAGGATGGCCTTTATCATGCTGCGGTATTTACAGCCAGAATGGAACCACAGGTAATCAGGCCGAGAGATGCGAGTTATACAGCAATAATGGAGAACTGCGTAAGATGTCACACCCAGCTTAATACAGAATTCGTTAAAACAGGAATGATAAGCTATTCGCAAGTTAAGAGAGGAGAGGGGAAGGCTTGTTGGAATTGTCACAGAGAGGTTACTCACGGCAGGCTTTCGAATCTGGCCATGAGTCCGAATGCAATTGTCCCGCTGCCCGAATCGCCGGTTCCCAAATGGCTTAAAAAGATAATGCAATAAAAACATATCCCTATGAAACTTAAACAATTCTTTGAAAAACATCGAGGAGCTCTGCTTTGGACCCTTTTTTTCACAACAGTAGTTGTCGTCTTTCTGCTGGGACTGCTTGCTGCTTCAATAAACGAGAGAAGGGCAGAAATTGCCACTCTGTTTAACAACAAAAAGGTGGAGATTAAGGGAATCGAAGCCAGAAACGAGATATGGGGAGAGAACTATCCTCGGGAATTTGAGACATGGAAGAAGACAGAAGAGACCGGATTCAAAAGCAAGCACAATGGCAATATTGAGCAGGATGTACTGGAGATGAGGCCCGATATGGTTGTTTTGTGGGCCGGTTATGCATTCTCAATGGATTACTCGGCACCTCGTGGTCACTATCACGCAATAGAAGATGTAAGGCGCACACTCAGGACCGGCTCTCCAATGACCGATACCGAGGGGCCCCAACCGGCAACCTGCTGGAGCTGTAAAAGTCCGGATGTCCCGAGAATGATGGCAGAGATAGGAATCGCAGGATTCTATTCAAAAAAATGGGGAGCAATGGGGCCGGAGATAGTGAACACAATTGGATGTGCCGACTGCCACAACCCGGAAAACATGAATGTAAATATCTCCAGACCAGCTCTTATAGAGGCATTTCTGAGAATAGGGAAAGATGTAGAGAAAGCCACAATTCAGGATCTGCGGACGCTTGCCTGTGCCCAGTGCCATGTTGAGTATTATTTCAAGGGGGACGAAAAGTATCTGACCTTTCCGTGGGACAAGGGTATGACAGTTGAAACAATAGAACAGTATTACGACTCCATTGGCTTCAGCGACTGGACTCACAAACTCAGCAGGGCTCCTATGCTTAAGGCACAGCATCCGGATTATGAGCTTTTCCTTCTGGGGCCACATGCCCAGAGAGGACTCTCCTGTGCAGATTGCCACATGCCTTACAAGACCGACGGAGCAATAAAATACAGCGACCACCATCTGGTGTCGCCTCTTATGAACATAGACCGTACCTGTCTCACCTGTCACAGGGATACTCCTGAAAAGCTGACAGGATATGTTACCGATTATCAGGATAAGGTGCTGGAAATAAGAGATAGGGTAGAGAAGGAGCTTGTAAAGGCTCATATTGGAGCAAAATATGCATGGGATAACGGAGCAAATGAAAAACAGATGGAACCTGTTCTTAAGCTTTTAAGAGCTGCACAATGGAGATGGGATTTTGCAGTGGCCTCGCACGGAGCGTCGTTCCATGCACCGGTGGAGACCCAGAGGATAATGGCACATTCGCTCGACAAAAGTTATCAGGCGCAGTTGGAGGTACAGAAAGTGCTTGCATCTCTTGGTGTGAAGGGTGAGGTGCCAACTCCGGATATCTCTACAAAAGCCAAGGCTCAAGAGTATATAGGGTTGGATATGAAGACCCTGAGGGAGAAAAAAGAGGAGTTTAAATCAGTAATGGTTCCCAAATGGATAGAGAAGGCAAAGGCAGGAAAAAAACTTATATAACAGAACTGACAATAGTACTTGCAGTAATTGTTGCCGGAGCTGCCCTGCAAATAGTGACAGGACCCTTTAATTCTGCCATAGTAAGATTTCCTGCAAATGCTGTCTTTCTGCTCATTTTTCTGGTAGCTGCGGCATTGCCTCCAAACAGTGTGGTTGCACGATTAGGGACACTTAGCTTGTCGGTCATTCTCATCTCTTCATTCTTGATACTGTCTCTTATCATGGGGCTGATACCTCAAAGTGGTATAGTCAACTCATGGCCATTCGCCCTTACTTACCTTATGCTTTTGACAAACCTCGTTCTGGTTGCAGGAAGGAGAGCAAGAGCCTTCAGACTTAAGGATTCAGGGTTCATGCTAAACCACGCGGGTCTTTTCATCCTTCTTTTTTCTGCCGGTTTTGGCTCTGCAGATTCGGGCAAGTATTTCATGACTGTATATGAGGGGAGGGTAGAGTGGAGAGGGGAGAATATAAAAACAGGTCAGATTGATGAGCTTCCTGTCGCTATCCTGCTCAAGAACTTTGACATGGAGGAGTATTTCCCCAAATCAATTATAATAGACAAAAGGAGCGGTGATGCCATCCCTTCCTATGACTGGGTAATAGTGTCGGATTCTCTGGTCGACAATGACAATCACGCGCCTGCTGCGTACATTCGTGCAAGTAACAACAAAACAGGTGATAAATATGAAGGTTGGGTAAGTTGTGGCAATTATTCACAACCGTTCAGGGTATTGGACCTTACAGAGAGAATTTGTGTGGCAATGGCATATCCGGAGCCAAAATCCTTCTCATCTGAAATTGAGGTGAAGAGAGAGAGGGGTAGCTCCAAATCCGGAGTGGTTCAGGTGAACCATCCTCTTACTGTGGGAAGCTGGAAAATTTATCAGTATTCATACGACATGCAAAAAGGGAGGGACTCCGGATACTCTGTCTTTCAGCTTGTCCATGACCCCTGGCTTATTCCTGCATATATCGGGATATTTATGTTATTTATCGGTTCTGTGACACTTTTCTGGAAAGGAGGTAAAAGATGAGCTGGAATGAATTCATATACTTTGCAGCAGCGGCACTTGTTCTGTGGTTTTCTGGTGTGGTAGCTCTCTATCTGTTTAAAAAAAGGTACTTTTCTGATCTGCTCATATCGGCCGGTTTAATTGTATTTGCTTCATTTATTGTATTATTGTGGATATGGCTCAAACATCCGCCATTGAGAACCATGGGCGAGACCAGACTCTGGTACTCCTTCTTTCTGGTCATTGTCGGCTACCTTACTTACCTGAGGTGGCGGTACAAATGGCTGGTAGCATACAGCACCCTGGTCTCGGCAGTATTCATTCTCATTAACCTTCTCAAACCGGAAATCCATACGGCCAACCTTATGCCGGCACTTCAAAGCCCGTGGTTCGTACCTCATGTAACAGTCTATATTCTTGCCTATGCAATGATGGGTGCGGCAACTATTGCTGCTTTGATTGCCCTTTACGGTTCCTCTGCCGAGAGTGAAAAACTTATTAATATGATTGATAATCTGGTCTATATAGGACTTGCTTTTCTTATGGCCGGAATACTTATGGGAGCCTTGTGGGCAAAGGCTGCGTGGGGCGACTACTGGTCGTGGGATATCAAGGAGACCTGGGCACTCATAACGGTTTGTGCCTACCTGTTGTATATTCACTCAAGAAGGGGGGGTTACAGCCGGAAAATCACTCTCTGGATAATACCGATCGGTTTTGTCCTACTTATGATAACATGGTTAGGAGTAAGTTATCTGCCAGCAGCTCAGGGAAGTATTCATGTATATTAAAGTTTTTCAATAAAATATTTGGATGCCACATTTTTTTTAACTTAACTTTACGCCAACAAAAACAAACAATAGTGTCTTTTTTAGCAAACACAAACGTACTCCATCATCATCACCTTCATTCCCATGGTAGGCGTTGTTTTATGTTTGCATATATCTCAAATGAATAATCGTTAAATATATATAAATCACAAAAAAAGGGCTTACCAGACAGGTAGGCCCTTTTTTTTATTCAAAAAAATCAGAAAAAATGATCAGATTGGCAATTCAGGCAAAAGGCAGGTTAAACGAAGAGAGCCTGGATCTTCTTAAAGAGAGCGGGCTCGTAGTAGAGCCAAGCAAGAAAAAACTCCTTACAAAATGCGGGGACTTTCCTTTGGAGATACTTTTCCTGAGAGATGACGACATCCCTCAGGCTGTATCGATGGGCGTGGCAGACATAGGAATTGTGGGTCTGAACGAGGTAGAGGAGCGTTCATTTATAGTTGACAAGGTCCACAACCTTGCTTTTGGAAAGTGCAGATTGTCGCTGGCAATTCCTAAAAGCGAGATCTATAATGGAATAGGATACTTTCAGGGTAAAAGGATTGCCACATCCTATCCTGTCCTTCTGGAGAGATATTTCAAAAAAGAGGGAATCACAGCTGAGATACACCAGATAGCCGGGTCTGTGGAAATTGCACCTTCGGTGGGACTTGCAGATGCAATATTTGATATAGTAAGTTCAGGAGGGACACTCATCACCAACGGACTCAAGGAGGTTGTGTCGGTTATGGATTCCCAGGCGGTGTTGATAGCAACCCCGAACATGGAGAGTGACAAAAGGGATATCCTTAAGCAGTTGATGATGCGGTTCGAGGCAGTGGAGAGAAGTAAGGGGATGAAGTATCTGCTTATGAATCTTCCGCTTGACAGACTGGACGATGCAACAGAGATGTTGCCCGGAATGAGGAGCCCGACAATTCTTCCACTGGCCCAGAAGGGGTGGTGCTCGGTTCACGTTGTGGTGGAGGAGAAGCAGCTGTGGGACAGGATAGAGGGGCTTAAATCAATTGGAGCAGAGGGAATACTTGTATTGTCACTAGAAAAGATGATGCCATGAAGGATATTCTGACTTACCCCGAAAGAACCCGCTGGACAGAGATTTGTTCCAGACCCGGAACAAACCGCGAAGCTGTATCTAAAAGCGTATCGGATACGATGGCTCGTATAAGAGAGGGGGGAGATGCTGCTTTAAGAGAACTGACATTACAATACGACGGAGCGACAACTGAATCACTGATTGTAACTCTACCGGAGTTTGATGCCGCCAATAACCAAGTTGATAATGGTTTGAAAGCTGCAATAGATATTGCTGTCTCCAACATAGAAAAATTCCATTCTGTACAGAGACCCCAAAACGTGGAGACAGAGACATGCGAAGGGGTTCGTTGTTATCAAAAATCACTCCCAATAAAGAGGATTGGACTTTATATCCCGGGAGGAACTGCACCACTCTTCTCAACTGTACTGATGCTTGTCATACCCGCAAAGATTGCCGGATGCAGCGACATTACTCTCTTCACCCCTCCTTTTAAAGATGGCTCTGTCTCGCCTGTAATTCTTTATGTGGCTCAACTTCTTGGAATAACAGAGGTGGTAAGGGCCGGCGGGGCTCAGGCAATTGCAGCAATGGCATTTGGAACAGAGAGTATTAGAAAGGTTGACAAGATATTTGGTCCGGGGAACAGCTATGTTGCCGAAGCAAAGTTACAGGTAAGCAACTTCGTCTCAATTGACATGATCGCCGGCCCCTCAGAACTTATGATAATTGCCGATAACACCGCCAACCCATCGTTCATTGCTGCCGATCTGCTTTCACAAGCAGAGCACGGACCGGACTCGCAACTTTTTCTCTTGACAAGTGAACGGGAGCTTGCAGATAGAGTAATGCTACAGCTTGCAATCCAGCTTGATAACCTTCCAAGAAAGGAGATTGCCGCTATGGCCTTGCTAAACAGCAAAATAGTGATGCTAAGGAACGAAGAGGAAATGATTGACTTTGCAAATCTTTATGGAGCTGAGCACCTTATGATATCAACAGAAGATCCGTGGAGTATAGCAGACAAAATTGAGAGTGCAGGCAGCATCTTTCTTGGAAGCTTTTCGCCCGAGAGCGCGGGTGACTATGCATCGGGAACAAACCACAGCCTTCCGACAAACGGATGGACAAAATCTGTAAGTGGAATTTCGGTAGAGAGCTTTCTTCACAAGATAAGCTATCAGGAGATTTCCACAAATGGGCTACAGGCAATAGGACCGGCAGTTGAGACCATGGCTGAGGCAGAGGGTCTCTTTGCTCACAAAAATGCAGTAACAATACGACTAAAGGAGATACAAAATGGACTATAGTAACATCGTAAGAAAAAATATTCAGAAACTGGCTCCCTACTCAACAGCAAGAGATGAGGCTCAGAGCGGGCTCTCCGTATATCTCGATGCCAACGAGAGTCCATATGAGAACGGAGTGAACAGGTATCCCGATCCTAAGCAGAGGGAACTAAAGGAAACAATCTCAAAAATCAAGTGTGTACCATCAGAAAACATATTCATAGGCAATGGCAGCGACGAGGCAATAGATTTGCTCTTCAGGGTGTTCTGTGAGCCCGGGAAAGACAATGTAGTTGCTATTTCTCCCACATACGGCATGTACAAGGTTGCTGCACAGATAAACGATGTGGAGTACAGGGAGGTTCTTCTTGAAGAAGATTTTTCGCTGAATGCCGGAAAGATCCTTGCAGCTACAGACTCATGCTCCAAACTTATCTTTTTATGCTCGCCAAACAATCCGACAGGCAATATGCTTGATAGTGCGGAAATTGAGAGAATAGCATCGGAATTTAAAGGGATCGTTGTTGTAGATGAGGCATATATCGATTTTTCTAGCGAGGAGGGATTCTTAAGGAGATTGAATGAGTTTCCCAATATGGTTGTCTTGCAGACACTTTCCAAAGCCTGGGCTATGGCCGGTCTCAGAATAGGGTTTGCATTTGCAGACGCAGCAATAATATCACTCCTCTCCAATGTAAAGTACCCATACAATATAGGTTCTGACACTCAGGAGAGAGCTCAGAAGCTGCTTGGTTCCCTTCCATATGAGAAGATAAAAACGATTAAAAATGAAAGAGGAAGATTGTCTGAAGTGTTGAAAACTATCCCGGGGGTAGAGGGGATATACGAGAGCGACGCCAACTTTCTGCTGGTTAAATTCAAAAACCCAAGGGAGGTTTACGATAAACTTGTAAACGCGGGTATCGTGGTAAGAGACAGGTCCTCACAGCCATTGTGCGGAGGATGCCTGAGAATCAGCATCGGCCTTGCAAGGGAGAATGACAAGGTTTTAAAGGTACTCAAGGGGGAGAGTTATACTAACTCCAGATTTGTCAGTTTGACCAGAGTTACCAAAGAGACAAACATTTCGCTTGATGTAGACATTGACGGCTCATTTGAATCAAAAAACGATACCGGCATTCCTTTTTTTGACCACATGCTCGACCAGCTGGCCTTCCACTCAGGAGTATCTATAAGACTCAATGTCATTGGTGACCTTGAGGTGGATGAACACCACACTGTGGAGGATGTTGCAATAATTCTCGGCGATGCCGTTAACAAAGCATTGGGCTCCAAGGAGGGAATCGGCCGGTATGGTTTTGTGCTTCCCATGGACGACTCTCTGGCTGAGGTTGCCATAGATATGGGAGGCAGGGCATGGCTCAACTGGAACGTATCCTTCGACAATAATCAGATTGGGACATTTCCCACCGAGATGTTCCGCCACTTCTTCTATTCTCTGGCAATAGCAATGAAATCTACAATTTATATCTCTGCTACAGGCCAAAACGATCACCATAAGGCGGAATGCATATTCAAGGCATTCGCAAGATCGCTTAAGATGGCAGTCAAAAAAGAGCAGTTCAATTACAAACTTCCGACAACAAAAGGGATATTATGATTGCAATAATTGATTACAACACGGGTAACCTTTTTTCCCTGACCAGCTCTCTCGAAAGGCTTGGTGCGGAATATGTCGTGACATCATCGCCCGAGGTTATAAGAGCTGCAGATTATGTGATTCTTCCGGGAGTGGGAGAGGCATCCTCTGCAATGGCAAAGCTTGTGGAGAGAGGTCTGGACATACTCATCCCAACACTTGAGATGCCGGTGCTTGGTATCTGTATAGGTATGCAGCTTATGTGTAAGTCAAGCGAGGAGGGAGCAGCAAAATGTATGGGAATCTTTGACAATGAGGTTGTCAGATTACAGGGAGATGCAATAAAGGTTCCGCACATGGGCTGGAACAGAATCACAAAATTGAAATCGGAGCTTTTTGCCGGCATAGATGAGGGAGAGTACCTCTACTTCGTCCACTCTTATGCACCCAATGTGGGCTCTTGCACAATAGCCTCAACGGAACATGGTGCTGAGTTCAGTTCTGCACTCTCTTTCAGGAATTTTTACAGTACACAGTTTCATCCGGAAAAGAGCGGTGCAGCCGGAGAAAAGATACTCCGCAATTTTATAAATATTAAAGCCAAAAGAGAATGTATATAATTCCTGCCATAGATTTAATTGAAGGAGAGTGCGTAAGGCTTTCCAAGGGAGAATACGACACAAAGAAGGTCTATTCGAAAACACCTGTAGATATTGCAAAAAAGTATGAGGATCTTGGGTTTGAGAGGTTACATATTGTCGATCTGGATGGAGCAAAGTCGTCAGGGCCAAAAAATCTGAATGTGCTGGAGAGTATAGCCAGGGCAACATCTCTGGAGATACAGTACGGGGGTGGGGTAAAGAGTATAAAATCGCTGCAAAGTATAATTGATGCAGGAGCAAAAAGGGTAATCTGTGGAAGTATTGCGGTAACAAACCCCTCCCTTTTTCTGGATTGGCTCAGGGACTTCGGTCCGGAAGTTCTCATACTTGGAGCCGATTTTAGAGATGCGAACGTAGCAATAGACGGCTGGAAAACACAGACCAACAAGACTCTGTATGATATTGTAGGTGAATTTTACCAAGCTGGTCTCAAACAACTGATATCTACTGATATTTCTAAGGATGGCACCCTGAGCGGGCCCTCTTACGAGCGGTACTACTCACTAAAGGAGAGGTTTCCCGACCTGCGTATAACCATAAGCGGAGGGGTCTCCTCAATACAAGACATCAGAATAATTGACAAATCCCTCATAGACGGAGTGATTGTGGGAAAGGCTATATACGAGGGAAGAATTGACATGGAGGAGTTAAGCAGATGTTAGCAAAAAGAATAATTCCGTGTCTCGATGTAAGAGACGGTAAAACGGTAAAAGGGGTAAATTTTCTGGGCCTCAGGGAGGTTGGAGATCCTGTGGAGATGGGTAAAAGATACGCAGCCGATGGTGCCGATGAGCTTGTCTACCTAGATATCAGCGCAACCCTTGAGGGCAGGGGCACATTTCTCCGGCTTGTATCTTCAGTGGCCAAAAATATCAGTATCCCGTTCACGGTAGGCGGAGGAATATCCACTATCGAAGATGCATCAGCGTTGTTGCTTGCAGGCGCCGACAAGATAAGCATCAACAGCGCAGCTGTAAATAACCCGGGACTAATAACGCAGATAGCAGACAAGTATGGATCACAGTTTCTGGTTGTGGCAATAGATGCCATGTTAATAGACAATAAGTGGACAGTGGTTACTCACAGCGGGAACAAAAAGACCACTCTGGAGCTCTTCTCATGGGCAAAGGAGGCAGAAAACCGCGGCGCAGGGGAGATACTGTTCACATCTATGGATCATGATGGAACCAAGAGAGGTTACCCTTGCAGTGAGTTGCGAAGGCTCTCGGAGATGCTTTCGATTCCGCTCATAGCTTCCGGAGGTGCTGGTTGTGTGGGGCACTTTATTGAGTTGTTCAAGGGAGATTGTGCCGATGCTGCTCTGGCATCATCCGTTTTTCACTATAACCAGATATGTATCCCGGATTTAAAGAGAAAGCTACAAGAAAATAAAATAGAGATAAGATTATGAAGAATTTTAATGAACTTGATTTTGACAAGAACAAAGACGGCCTCATTCCTGCTATCATTCAGGACAGCCGCACACTACGGGTGCTAATGTTAGGCTATATGAGCAAGGGCTCTCTTGCCCTTAGCATGGAGAGCTGTAATGTGACATTTTACAGCAGGAGCATTCAAAAGCTCTGGACAAAGGGAGAGACAAGTGGCAACTTCCTTAGGTTGGTTAGTATCGATGCAGATTGCGACGGTGATACTCTTTTGATTAAGGCGGAACCACGCGGTGTTGTGTGTCACAAAGGGACCGTAAGCTGCTTTGGAGATGCCGACAGCCAGGGTTTCATCCGCCAACTTGCCAAAACCATAAAGGAGAGACATGAAGCCATGCCTGAGGGGTCGTATACAACAAGCCTTTTCCGTGACGGTATCTCAAAAATTGCCCAGAAGGTGGGAGAGGAGGCAGTAGAGACGGTCATTGAAGCCTTGAAAGGCGACAAGGAGAGGTTGAAATACGAAATTTCAGACCTGGTGTTTCACCTGTTGGTACTAATGGAAAATGAAAATCTAACAATTTCCGATATAGAGGAGGAACTTCTCCGTCGCAGTAAGTGAGATAATCTTATAGTTACTACTTACTGCGGAGGAGATTTAAAAAAGCCCTGTTATATTACCATCATTGTCTATGTCTATTCGCTCCGAAGATGGCTCTTCAGGCAATCCGGGCATACGCATTATATCTCCTGTGATGGGAATAAGGAAGCCGGCACCTGAGGCTATCTCTATCTCCCTCACTGTAATTATAAAATCTTTCGGGCGGCCCAGAAGTTCCGGATTATCCGAAAGAGATTTCTGTGTTTTAGCCATGCATATAGCCAGGTCATTAAGTCCGAGGTTTGCTATTTTTACAAGATTTGCCTTTGCTTTTGCTGTATAGTCCACAGCTTCTGCACCGTAGATTTTTTTTGCAATAGTTTCAATCTTCTTCTCTACGCTGTCTGTAAGGGGATAAAGCGGCAGGAAGTTAGGACAGCAGTCGTCGGACGCAGTTACGACGAGTCGCGCCAATTCCTCAGCACCGGCACCACCTTTGCCCCATACATCAATAATTGATACCGGTATGTTTTTCTGTTTGCAGAACTCTGCAATAAAGTCCAGCTCTGCCTGAGTGTCTGTGAGGAACCTGTTAACAGCAACAACGGGTGCAAGACTGAACTGCCTTATGTTCTCCACGTGTTTTTCCAGGTTGACGATACCTTTTTCAAGTGCTGCAAGGTTTTCGTTTTTAATCTCTTTCAGTGGTTGACCTCCATGATACTTGAGCGCCCTTACTGTAGCCACCAGAACTGCCGCATTAGGCGACAATTTTGCACTGCGGCACTTTATGTCCAGAAACTTTTCGGCGCCCAGGTCAAAACCGAAGCCGGCTTCGGTAACTGTGTAATCTGTGAGCGACATTGCAGTCTGGGTTGCAATCACTGAGTTTGTCCCTTGTGCAATATTTGCAAAAGGACCGCCATGAATGATTGCAGGGGTTCCCTCTATTGTCTGCACCAGGTTAGGTTTTATTGCTTCTTTCAGAAGTGCAGCCATTGCACCGTTGGCCTTGAGGTCACGGGCATATATGGGTTTCTTGTCAAATGTAAATCCGATGAAAATGTTCCCAAGTCGTTGCTTGAGGTCGTTAATATCGTTTGATAAACAAAGAATTGCCATAACTTCCGAGGCAGCGGTGATATCAAATCCAGTCTCCCGGGGAATTCCGTTTCCGGTACCTCCCAAACCCAGTACCATAGACCTGAGGGAGCGGTCATTCATATCCATAACCCTCCTCCAAGAGATTGTACGAGGGTCCAGGTTGAGCGATCTTGTTTTGCTTTGTATATTGTTGTCTATGAGTGCTGCCAGTAGATTATGTGCCTTTTCGATTGCCGCAAAATCACCTGTAAAATGGAGATTTATATCTTCCATTGGCAAAACCTGAGAGTATCCTCCACCGGTTGCTCCCCCCTTGATTCCAAAAACCGGGCCCAGAGATGGTTCCCTCAGAACTACAACAGACTTTTTACCGATTCTGTTCAGCGCCTGGGAAAGCCCGATAGAAACTGTTGTTTTGCCCTCTCCGGCAGGTGTCGGGGAGATTGCAGAAACAAGTATCAACTTTCCGAACTTTGTCCTGTCTATATACTTTAGCGGAAGTTTTGCCTTGTATTTGCCATAGAGTTCCAACTCTTCAGGATCAATTCCAAGCTGTTTTGCCACCTCTCCTATTGGCCGCATTTTGATAGTATGCGCTATCTGTTGATCTGTCATAATTAGTAATGGTTTGGGTGTTAAGTTGTTTTAAAAAGTAATTATTATATAACAAATTAATATAAATAAAGTTTTTTTAAAGTGATTTTTTTTTATTTATCTTCGTAAACAGTATTAACGCTAAAAGAATAAAATAATAATGGCAACATTTGAAGTAGAAGGAAAGGTATTTGAAGTAGATGGTGATGGATTTTTAACTGATCCGAATATTTGGAATGATGATGTAGCAAAATTGTTTGCGAAATCAGATGGTATCGAAGAATTAACAGACAAGCATTGGGCTATTGTCAGAATTATCAGAAGCAATTTCGAAGAGAAGGGAAATGCTCCAATGATTCGTACCATTTGCCAGGAAACCGGTCTCAAACTGCGTGAAATTTACGAGTTGTTTCCACTCGGCCCTGCAAGAGGAGCATGCAAAGTTGCAGGTTTGCCAAAACCGGATGGTTGCGTTTAACATCATGTGAATATGGAGTGGTATAAATTGATTGCTGTTGCAGCTCTTTTTATCTGTATTATGGTTTTTGCCATTCAGTTTATCAGACTGATCAAACTCGGTGTCCCTAAAGATCTCTCAAAAAGAGACGGAGATGTTAAAGGCGCTGTAATTTATTCTTTTACAAATGCAATGGCACCTGCTCAAAAAGAATCGGCATATATGCATCTGCCTACATATGCAGCGGGTCTTGTATATCATATGGGGACGTTTGCCGCACTTCTTCTGTTTGTCTTGCTTATGATTTTCTCATTTGCCGGTATTATGCTCCCGGTCTTTATATCAACAGTAGTTTCCGGAGCATTTCTCTTTACCTCATTGTCCGGAATAGGAATTCTCTTTAAAAGGATATTGAACCGGGAGTTGAGATCTCTTTCAGGATTTGACGATTATATTTCAAATATTCTAACAAGCGGAATACAGCTTGTTAGTGCTCTCTATCTGCTTTTTCCTTCAGTAGAGATTTTTTATTTTCTGACTTCTGCACTTTTGTTTATTTGGTTGCCGTTAGGTAAGACAAAGCATCTCATGTACTTCTTTTTCGCCAGGTTTCACCTCGGATTTTTCTATGGGTGGAGAGGAACATGGCCACAAAAACAGCATTAAGATAATATGGAAAAAATAGATAAAGAAAAAAGAGAGAAGGCTATAGATCTGCTCAGATCAAAATCTGACAGTAAGCTTATAACTCATCTCAACTCATGTGTAAGATGCGGGTTATGTGCAGGCAGTTGTATGTACTACATAACAATGAAGGAGGCAAAGTACATTCCGGCAAAAAAGATTGACCTTGTAAGTTCCATATACAGAAGGTATTGCACCTTGGCCGGAAAAACAGTTCCTGCCTTGGTGAATGCAAAGGATCTGGATGAATCTATGGCAGAAGAGATGATTGATTCATTATACGGATCATGCACAATGTGTGGAAGGTGTGTCAAACACTGCTCTATAGGCGTGGATATTCCTTATATAGTGAAAAAAGGGAGAGAGATGCTGGCAACTATGGATATGGTTCCAAAAACCCTTCAGGCCACAGTTGATGCTGCTATTAATACCGGCAACAATATGGGTATACCTACAGTGGAGTTTGTTGATACTATAAAATGGATGGAAGAAGAGCTGATTGACGAGATGCAGGATGATAAAGCAAGGATTCCTCTGGATGAGATTGATAAGGATATTTTTTACACTCTTAATCCCAGGGAACCTAAGTTTTTTCCTCTGTCGATATCTGCTATGGCTAAGGTCTTATATGCAGCAGAAGCAAGCTGGACCCTTTCATCCAAATACTACGATGTTACAAACTACGGTTTTTTCAACGCCAATATGGCAGAAGCCACACAGATAGCAAAAAATTTATATGACGAGATTCACAAACTCAGAGGGAAGAGACTTATACTTGGAGAGTGCGGGCACGGATCGAGGGCCAACAGATGGGATGGTCCCAACTATCTAAAAAAAGCATATGATTTTGATACAATTACTGCTGTTGAGCTCATTGGCGGTTATATAAGAGACGGTAAAATAAAGCTTGACAAATCTCTTAACAAGGAGCTCTACACAATTCACGACCCATGCAACCTTGTAAGAAATGGCGGAATGCTTGAAGAACTCAGATTTGTGGTCAAAAGCTCGGTTGCAAACTTCATTGAGATGAACCCTTTCGGAAATGATAATTTCTGTTGCGGAGGAGGAGGAGGAGCTCTTGCGATGAGCGAGTACAACGACAGAAGGCTTAAAATAGGAGAGATAAAAGCTGACCAGATAAGAAAAACCGGAGCAAAGGTTGTTATAACCCCATGCCATAATTGTGTAGATCAGTTACTCCAATTGAATCATACATATAAACTTGGCGTTCAGATTAAAACCATATCAGAAGTAGTGGCTGATGCATTGATAATCATAAAAACAAACTAAAAAATACAATTATGAGTAAACTGATTTACCTGGATAACTCAGCAACAAGCTTTCCAAAGCCGGATTCTGTCTATGACTTTATGAACACCTTTTTCAGAACCAAAGGAGTTAGCCCGGGCCGCTCCGGATTTGATGCTGCAGTGGAGACAGAAGAGGTGGTAAATAACACACGTAAAATGTTGACAACCCTTTTTAACGGAGGACCAGACCATAATAGGCTGACATTCAGCTATAATGCAACAGATTCACTTAATCTTATTATTAATGGACTGGTTGAGAAGGGCACTCATGTAGTAACAACATTGCTTGAGCACAACTCTGTCCTGAGGCCTCTGTATGTTCATGAGCAGGAAGGAACCATAGAAGTAGCATACGTTCCTTTTGACAATAACGGTTATGTAAACCCGGACGATATTAAAAATGCAATAAAGAAAAATACCAAATTCGTCATAGTTACTCATTGCTCAAACGTGCTGGGAACAATTCAACCTATAGCAGAAATAGGTAAAATATGCAAGGAGAAGGGAGTCATATTTGTTGTAGACGGCAGTCAGGGCGCAGGTTCTGTAGACTTTGACATGCAGGCTTGCAACGTAGATGTTTACTGTTTTACCGGACACAAATGTCTTATGGGGCCAACAGGTATAGGTGGGTCTTATGTAAGGGATGGAATTGTGATAAAGCATACACGTGCTGGAGGAACTGGGGTTCGTTCGGCATATCCTGCTCATCTTGAGGAGTATCCTTACAGGTTGGAGTATGGAACACTAAATCTTCTGGGAGTCAGTGGACTTTATGCCGGCGTGAAATGGATCACAGAGCAGGGGATAATGAACATTCACAACAGAGAGATAGAACTTTGGGATAAACTACGTAAAGCTGCTCAGAGTATCGAAGGCGTAACAACATATTGCGCAAACGGAAAAGAGAATAAAAATCCAGTTCTATCGTTCAATATTAAAGGGTTCGAAGCAGGAGATGTTGGCACAATGCTTGACGTAGATTATAATATTGCAGTAAGGACAGGATTGCAGTGTGCCCCTAAAGTCCACCAACATATCGGCACTGCAGACATACATGGAACAGTCAGAATGAGCATAGGAGCCTTTACGACGGAAGCAGAGGTAGATGCAGCAATAGAAGCCATAAAAGAGATAGCATCTATAAAAAACTAACAGAACTTAAATTAGAGGAGCCGGAAGGCTCCTTTTTTTTTAGGCAATGATATATTATTGTCAACTATAATTTTATTATCTTTGCTTATTACGATAAATGTTATACTTAAGCCTATGAAAATTGCAATAGTAGGAACAGGATATGTTGGTTTGGTAACCGGCGCTTGTTTCGCAGAGATGGGTCTTAACGTTGTCTGTGTAGACATCGATAAGAGTAAGATAGAAAAACTCAAGAATGGAGTGATGCCGATTTTTGAACCTGGCATTCAGGAACTGGTTAACAAAAATGCAGATGAGGGGCGTCTGAGTTTCACTACAAATCTGATAGACATTCTTGATGATGTTTCTGTTATTTTCAGCGCAGTGGGTACACCTCCGGACGAAGACGGAAGCGCAGACCTTAAGTATGTGCTTGATGTTGCCAGAAATGTTGGGAAACACATGAACAACTATAAATTGCTTGTTACCAAGAGTACTGTTCCGGTAGGAACCGCCCCTAAAGTAAAAAAAGTGATTCAGGCTGAGCTCGATAAGAGAGGAGTGGACATTCCTTTCGATGTTGCTTCAAATCCCGAGTTCCTTAAAGAAGGAGCTGCAATTAAAGATTTTATGTCTCCGGACAGAGTAGTAGTGGGGGTAGACAGCGAAAGAGCAAGACTACTAATGGAAAGATTGTATAAACCATTTTTATTGAATGGTTTCCCTATTATATTCATGGATATAGCATCAGCCGAGATGTCGAAATATGCAGCAAACGCTATGTTGGCAACCAGAATAAGCTTTATGAACGAGATTGCCGCTCTTTGCGAGGCAACAGGCGCCAATGTAGATTCTGTAAGAAAAGGAATAGGCAGCGATAAAAGGATAGGCTCAAGTTTTCTATATGCAGGAGCGGGTTACGGTGGCTCATGCTTTCCTAAGGATGTTAAAGCTCTGATTACAACAGCAAAGGAGTTTGGCTTTCAAATGAAGA
The DNA here is from genome assembly GCA_001769195.1 of Bacteroidetes bacterium GWF2_40_14. Lineage (GTDB taxonomy): Bacteria > Bacteroidota > Bacteroidia > Bacteroidales > UBA932 > Bact-08. Next base: position 60,426 of record MEOK01000008.1, read on the forward strand.
TAGTTGAGGCTGTAGAACTTGTCAATGAACATCAGAAGGGAATAATTTTCAGGAAATTAAACGATGCATTCAAAAACAAGATAAAGGGAAAGACAATTGCAATCTGGGGACTTACCTTCAAGCCAGATACAGACGACATGAGAGAGGCTCCATCTATGGTGGTAATAAACGATCTTTTAAACGCAGGAGTCAAAGTAAGAATCTTCGACCCTGTAGCAATGGAGGAGACAGCACAAAAATTAGGAAACAAAGTGACTTTTTGCAAAAACCCATATGATGCGGTCGACGGTGCTGATGCAGTTGCTCTGGTAACAGAGTGGAAACCATTCAGACTTATCAACTGGTCACATATCAAACAGTTGATGAAGGGAAATGTAGTTGTAGACGGACGTAATATTTATGATCCTGCAGAACTCAAGGCAGAAGGACTCAACTACTACTCAATAGGGAAAAAACACTGACATGAAAAGGATACTGGTCACCGGGGGCGCAGGTTTCATAGGATCTCATCTATGCACAAGACTTGTCAATGAGGGAAACGATGTTATTTGCCTGGATAACTTTTTTACAGGTTCCAAGCAGAACATTATTAAACTTATAGGCAATCCAAACTTCGAACTTGTCAGGCACGATGTAATTAACCCTTTTCATGCCGAGGTGGATCAGATTTACAATCTTGCCTGTCCCGCATCTCCTGTGCACTATCAGTACAATCCCATAAAAACAATAAAGACTTCTGTGATGGGAGCCATAAATATGCTTGGTCTGGCTAAAAGAACAAATGCAAAAATATTGCAGGCCTCTACAAGCGAAGTATATGGTGACCCGATAATCCACCCTCAGACAGAATCATACTGGGGAAACGTTAATACCATAGGAATCCGTTCTTGTTATGACGAAGGTAAAAGATGTGCCGAGACTCTTTTTATGGATTATCATCGCCAGAACAGGGTAAGAATCAAAATTATAAGGATATTCAACACCTATGGACCAAACATGAATGCCAACGATGGAAGGGTTGTTTCCAATTTTATTGTACAAGCTCTGCAAAACGAAGATATTACACTTTATGGAGAGGGCCTGCAGACCAGAAGCTTTCAATACATAGATGACCTGGTTGAGGGAATGATAAGGGTCATGAATTCTGGTGATGACTTCACCGGTCCCGTGAATATAGGCAATCCAAACGAGTTTACAATCAGGGAGCTGGCAGAAAAGATCATAATGCTTACAGGTTCTGAATCTGCAATTGTTCATAAAGAGCTACCTCTGGACGACCCTAAACAAAGACAACCTGATATTACGCTTGCAAAGAAACTTTTTGACTGGGAACCCGTAATACAATTAGATGAGGGGCTTGGGAAGACTATTGATTATTTTAGAAAACAGATAACAAATCGTGATGGAGATAAATAATTCTGAATTTACGATTTTAATCGTAGATGACGTTGATGCTAACGTCTTATTATTGAAGCTTTTAATATCAAAAGCCGGCTATAAGACATTAACTGCATTTAATGGCAGGGACGCACTGGAAATAGTAGAAAAACACAGGCCAGACCTTATATTGCTTGATATTATGATGCCTATCATGGATGGGCACGAAGTTGCCAGACGTCTGAGAGAGATGCCGGATAAAGCAGAAATTCCAATTATTTTTCTTTCGGCACTTAACTCTACCGAAGATATCGTACAAGGGTTCAAATTAGGCGCAGCAGACTATGTGTCGAAGCCTTTCAACAAGGATGAACTACTTACCCGCATAAACCATCAGGTATCACTTATTGCTGCCAAAAGACTAATATCGCGACAGACAGAAGAGCTCCGCAAGACAATCATAGGAAGGGATAAACTATATTCGGTTATTGCTCATGATCTAAGGGCACCTATAGCATCCATAAGGATGGTCATGGAAGTATTGATTGCCGGAATAAAGAGGGAAAACATAGACGAGGATATGTATGAGTTGCTTATAATGGCAAACAGGCTTACAGATGACAGCTTCACCCTTCTGGACAATCTTCTTAAATGGACAAAGAGTCAGACAGGACGTCTCAACACAGTTTTCCAGGATAACGTGGATGTTATGAATCTGGTAAGTGGAGTGGTTGAGGTATTAAGAGCAGTAGCAAAGCTTAAGAATATTACAATCAATATTATAGGTAGTACAGAAAGGATTGCAAGGATAGATATCGACATGGTAAAGACAGCGCTAAGGAACCTTATAAGCAACGCAATAAAGTTCAGTTATGACGGTTCTGTCGTTGATGTGGAAATTGTGGAAGAACCTGAAAGGATAGTTATTTTTGTAAAGGACCATGGGGCCGGTATCAGCATGGAGAACCAGGAGAGGCTGTTCAAATCAGAATCACATTTCACAAGTTTTGGCACAGACAACGAAGAGGGTTCAGGACTTGGCCTTCTGCTTTGCAACGAATTTGTCAAACGGAACGGAGGTACACTTGGCTTCACCTCGCAGGAGGGTATTGGATCTATCTTTAGTTTCGATATTCCAACTCAGCAATAACAGGATTGTGATCGCTCCATTTCTGATAGCCGGAATTGTATCCTGTCCCTTTCAATTGCCTTGAATACATTATATAGTCTATTCTGAGCATGCTTGATTTATGCATGAATGTACTTCCTAGCCCAGATCCGGCTTCCTTGAACCCATCTATCAGATTACCTTTTGCTTTTTTGTATGTGTATGACGAAGGAGTGTCATTAAAATCGCCACATAAGACAACCGGCGTTTCTGAAGAGTCGATGAATGCATTTAGAATATTTGCCTGTGTTGCTCTTAACTTATAGTTGTCTCCGATCAACTTTATGTTTCTTCTGAATCCAAGGTAATAGGAACGGCTGATTCCGGTTGTCTGGAGATGAGCATTTATTACCCTTATTATCCGTCCGCCGGGAAGTTCGACGTCTGCCCATATTACTCCGTTGGAGAGGGATTCAATTTTAAGCATTCCGTTAGCCTTAATTGGAAACCTGCTGAAAATAACAAGTCCTGCTTTTGGAGAAGCGTTGTTTACAAGCGTGGAATAGGGCAGAAAATCAAATGCCCCGGCAACTTCGTTCATATTGAACAGGCTGTGTGAAGAGAACTCTTGCATGCAAAGAACGGTCACATTTTCTGTGGACATATAATTTGCAATGTAATTTACCGACACATTGTTCCTGATATGTCTGAACCCATGGATATTATAAGTTCCAACTTTTATAGCAGGATTATTTGCAGCTGAATTTTTTCCGGAGAAGATATTAACCTGAATCATAGATGATACATACTGATAGTTGACTGCTATCGCAATGAGCGGGATAATAAACCAGAAACTTTTTCTGAACAGCTGAAAAACCACTAGTATAAAAGCAATTACCAGAATCAGCGGAAGGGCAAGAGCTATGAATGCTGAGTTTACATTAATGTTTGGGTCGGTATTGGAAGAGAGCATGGCTGCAATGCTAAATGCTAGAACCACGAAGCTAAAAACCACAACAGTGGCATTTACCAATAATCTGACAGCTTTCAAACCCATATAACTAATGATTTAAATGTAACATAACCTAAACAAAGCTACCAACTTTATAGAAGAGGTACAAAATATTTTTTTATATTTGTACGAACGTACCCTATAAAAAAACGTAAGCATGAGCACAAACCAACTGTTTGACTATTACAATAACTCATACCACACAAAAAGGCATGAAAATTTATTGCTGAATGACAAATACTTTTGGGCAAAGTCAAAGACTGCAGCTAAAATGTATTTTTCGGAATTTACCGACAATCCAAAGATACTTGAGTTTGGAGTTGGAATAGGGCAGAATATAGCCTCTCTTACAAATGTTTACGGTTATGATATAAGCAAAGACGCTCTTGATGCCTGCAGAAAGAGAGACATTCCTGTTTTTGAAACTCTGGATGAGATTCCAAATGAAGAGTTTGATATTGTTTTATCGAGACACTCACTGGAACATGTACCTGATCCACTTGAATCTCTTGTTCAGATGAGAGCAAAACTAAAAAAAGGGGGCACATTGCTTCTGATACTTCCTAAGGACAACCATGGAAAAGCCGGATTTGAACCGGACCTTAACAACCATCTGTTCACCTGGAATTTCAGGGCCATTAACAATTTGCTGAACCTTGCCGGCTTCAGACCAGTGAAAAACCAGCTTAAGTACACTATGGGATTTAATCTGTTATTGCCTTTGTATAATATTTTCGGCATTGGATTCTATCTTTTAATGGTTAAAATTGTTGGCAATGTAACTCGACAAAACGGAGAATTAATTGTGCATGCCCAAAAAACAGACTAATTAAACCGGAGGGTTCTTTTATTGTTATATTTTTTATACATTTACACAAAATTTGAATTAATAACTAACATAGAACAATTGTGAAAAAGCGAGTTCTGATTGTAGATGATAAGCCCACTATTGCAAAAGTAATACAGGTATATATTTCAGAAACATTCGAGTGTGTGTATTTCGAGGATCCCATCAAGGCAATTGCCTGGTTACAAGAGGGTAATATACCAGATTTAATAGTTTCAGATATTTATATGCCAAACATGTCCGGTGTAGATTTTCTGGATTATGTAAAGAAGAACGACCTTTTCAAATCGATACCTTTTGTTGTTCTTTCAAGTGAAGATAGCACATCTCAGAAGATTGCACTGCTGGAGAAGGGAGCAGATGACTATATTTCAAAACCATTTAACCCAATGGAGTTAAAAGTAAGGCTTAAAAAAATAGTTTCGTGATAGTCTATACAATATATGTCGGGAAAAACGCGGATACAATATCCCGTTTCAGTTCCTATTTAGGTAAATTACTGGTTGTTGCACAAGATCATGCAGATGCTGCCAGAAAGATTTCTGAAAGAAGAGGGAACCTTCCGCTTTTGGTCCTCTATGAAAAATCTTCAATAAAGATTGACAGCCCCAGAATTGAATACCTGAAAAAGGAGTTTCCTACGGCTTATATTGTACTGGTAGCTGATAGAATTGAGAAAGAGGAGATATCACAATATCAGAAGTGCGGGGTGAATGACACAACTCATACCGACGTATCTGAGACGAGATTAAAGAACGGATTGGAGTTTGTAGCTAAAAACCAGGAACTTATACAGTCGGCCTCACTAGAGCAGCAACCACTTAAAACGTATACGATACCATTCTGGAAAAGAACTTTCGACATATTGTCGTCTCTGGCTGCTCTCCTGATACTCTCTCCATTACTGATTGTTGTTGCAATACTCATCCGGCTCGAGAGCAAAGGGAAAATTATATACAAATCCAAACGTGTTGGCAGCAACTACGAAATTTTCGACTTCCTTAAGTTCCGTTCTATGTACTGCGATGCTGACAAACGGTTGAAAGAGTTTATGAACCTGAATCAATATCAGGAGGTTGAAAGCGAGGGTGGTTACGATTTCTTCAACTCCTCACTTATTCCTATAGTAGGTGATATGGGAGAGGGTTATTTTGTTTCTGACGACGATGTTATCTCTGAGAAAGATTTTTTGAGAGACAAAACCAGTAAACAATTAAACAATTTCGTAAAGTACGAAAATGATCCGCGGATAACTAAAATAGGACGGTTGCTCAGAAAATACAGTATAGATGAATTGCCGCAATTGTTCAATATACTTAAAGGTGACATGTCTGTTGTCGGCAACAGACCTCTGCCGTTATATGAGGCAGAACAGCTGACATCTGACCAATACATAGACAGGTTTTTAGGCCCGGCAGGTCTTACAGGATTATGGCAGGTAGAAAAAAGGGGGGACTCAGGCAAGCTTTCTCCTGAGGAGAGGAAACAGCTAGATATATTCTATGCAAAGAACTACAACTTCTGGATGGATGTAAAAATTATATTTAAGACAATAACTGCCTTTATACAAAAGGAGAATGTTTAATAAAAGAATGATGAAGAGATATCTTATACTACTTCTATTCACCATCATACCATTTACGCAGAAAATCTCTGCCCAGCAATTATCGGCTGAAGACTTATTGTCACTACAATTACCACCCCTGGATTCTCTCTTCGAGGGAGCAAGAAGAAGTTCCATGGTTGAATTCTATGGATACAGAATGTCAGGACAGGAGCTTGCCCTAAAGACTGAACGAAGAAGCTGGCTGGAGTATGTAACAATATTCGGAACATATCAGTATGGAGTAATGGGCATAAACTCATATACAAATCTTGGGTCCAATTACCCAATAGTATACCAGAACACAGGAGGTGAACAGCTTTGGTACAACATAGGAGCGGCACTGAACATTCCTCTAAATAAGGTATTTGACAGAAGAAACAGGATAAGGACCCAGCAGCTCAAAATTCAGGAGACCATGAAAGAGAAGGAGATGTGGTATGACCAGCAGAGAGTTTTGATTGTAGAGCTTTATATAAAAGCTCAGGGTATGCTCAAGGTTTTGAAAATTGTGCTTGAACAGTCAAACCTGGCAAATGCTCAGTTTGAGCTATCACAGAAGGATTTTATGATGGGGGCCATTAATGCGCAGGGTCTTAGTAGTGCCAAGGGTACCCAGGTTCAGGCATTCATGCAGTTGGAAAATGTAAGACAGGAGCTTAATACAGCTATCCTTAAGCTGGAAGTTCTTGCTACCACAAAAATTATTAATAGGTAGTATATGGAAATATTATCGCAGATAGTAAAGCTACTTTTAAGAATCAAATATTGGTTGCTGTTCCTGCCACTGATTGCTGCCCTTATTGCCATATACCTTACAAGGAACATGCAACGGGAATATGTGGTTACAACAACCATATACACAGGTATAGCATCGGGCTTTACGATTGAGTCGGGAGTAGGGGGAGGAAGAATTGACTGGAGTAGCGTAAACAATGGTATTGACAACCTTATAAGCATCATCAAATCCAAGTCTACCCTCAGGAACGTATCTTTAAGATTGTATGCACAGCATATGATTTACGGAGATCCCCAGAAGGATAACAACTACATTCTCGCAAGCAATTACAGGAACCTGCTGCTCATAACCCCAAAAGAGGTACGGGCACTAATAGACAAGACCTCGGAAGAGAAGACCATTGAGAACCTCAATGCCTATGAAAGAGCCTCTCCAACCAACTTCGTTTATGGTCTTTTCAACTGGAACCACCAGCATTATAGTTACAATGCCTTATCAAAGATTGAAGTAAGGAGGCTTTTCGATAGTGACATGTTGGACATTACCTATTCGAACGATGACCCGGGTATCACATACAATACACTTGTCCTTCTGAATGACGAGTTTGTTAAGCAATATGAAATACTCAGATTTGGCGAGACAAACAACGTTGTGGAGTACTTCCGCAACGAACTTGCAAAACTAGGCAGAAAACTAAGAGCTTCTGAAGATTCTCTTACTCAGTATTATATAGAGAAAAAAGTCATAAATTACGATGAGCAGACTAAACAGGTAACAGCCCTCTCAAGGGACTACGATCTGTTGTATAACGACGCTTTACTAAGATACACAAGTGCGAGTACAACCGTAAACGACCTGGAAGAGAGGATAAAAGACCAAATAAAAGCGATTCAGAACAATAGTTTGTTTCTTGACAAGCTGAATACACTCTCACTGTACAGCACTCAAGTGGCGCGTCTTGAGACATTTCAGACAGACTCCCTGTCTACATATTCAAAGACACTGGAGGAATATAAAAGGAGGCTAAAAGATGCAGAAAATGATCTTAAGTCATTCTCGGCACTGGTAAGCGACCAGAAGTACACAAAAGAGGGAATTGCCACAACAACATTTGTTGAACAGTGGATTGCGGAAATTATAATAAGGGAGAAAGCCATATCTGAAATGAAGGTTATGGAGGAGGTAAAGAAAACTCTCGAAAACCAATATACATATTTCTCTCCTATAGGTTCGACATTAAAAAGGAAGGAGAGGGATATCGGTTTTACAGAGCAATCCTATCTTAGTGTATTACAGAGTCTTAATGCTGCTCTGTTGCGGCAGAAGACTCTTCAGATGACCTCAGCAACGCTTAAGGCCATCAATCCTCCGCTATTCCCTGTATCTCCGATGCCGACGGCAAGGAGGGTAATTGTTTTGATAACATATATTGGAACCCTCATTTTTATCATAGGATATTTTCTGTTGCTAGAGCTATTCGACCGTACCGTGAGGGACAAAATACGAGCAGAAAGGTTGATTCCGGCAGTAGTTCTGGGAGCATTCCCTACAAGAAACAGATTCAAGTACAGAGGATATAACAAGGAGTATGAGAGGATTGCTGCAAACTACCTGGCAAATGCAATCATTCCGTACCTGAATCCGAAGGAGAAGCCCGATATTATCAACTTTATAAGTACCGATGAAGGGACAGGCAAGAGCCTGCTTATTGACCATCTGAATGAGTATTGGACAGAGAGAGGGCTCCGTGTAAGGATAATATCATGGCATGAAGGGATAACAAGTGATTCCAGGGATTATATACTATCCATGAATCTGTCGGAGCTTTACGATTATGAGAACGAAGACGTAATTCTGGTTGAGCACAGATCTATCTCAAAATCGGCAATTCCTGTCGGTCTGTTGAGAGAAGCCTCAATAAATCTTGTGGTAATAAGGGCAGATAAAGTTTGGCGCGACATTGACAAGCTGGCTTTTGAAAGGCTTAAAACGCAGGCACAAGACGCTCCTTTGCAGCTTTATCTGACACAGGCAAGCACAAGTGTAGAAGAGAGCTTTGTCGGAATGTTGCCGCCATATACATACTTCAGGAAACTTGTTTACAAACTGACTCAATTCGGCCTGACATCTAAATAATGCTACTATGAGTGGTATTATCAATAACCTTTTCAATAATGTCAACAAGGCTTTGGTGTACCTGCTCCTGCTGGGACTGGTTCTGGTTATTGTTTACCTGAACACCAGAATGGGCTTTCTCTTTGGAGGGGTCTTTTCTATGCTGCCTCTCATGTTTCTTGTTTTTCTTGTTGTTGTCAGTAACCCTAACATAGGGGTTATACTGGTATTCACAGGGAACTATTTTATATCGGGTTTGTCGCGGTATGTGCAAGGAATTGCCCCCGGTATATCGATGGACATGTTGCTCGTAGTGGTTATGGTTGCTGTGTTATTCAGCAGTTTTAACAAAAAGTCGGATGTTAAGATGAGCAACTCGTTCAACGGTCTTACACTCGTTGCTTTAATCTGGGTATTTTACTGTGTGTTCGAAATATTCAATCCATACTCCTCTACTATTGTAGCATGGTTGACATCTGTTCGGGGAATGGGTATCTACTTTTTCATTATTGTATTCCTGGTTGCAATTGTTGTTAGGAAATACAAGGATTTTAAACGGATGCTGTTTATATGGGCAATTTTTTCCCTGATTGCTGTTCTCAAGGCAGTGCTTCAGAAAACAATAGGATTTGACTTTGCTGAGTCGAGATGGCTCTTCACAGAGGGAGCTGCTTCTACTCACATTATTTACTCAGGAACCCGATACTTTTCAATTTTTACCGATGCAGGAAACTTTGGAACAGGAATAGCATTCTCAGGTGTAGTATTCGGTATATCGGCACTCTATTTCAAAGAGACAAAAATGAAAGTTTTCTATATGTTTACGGCTTTGGCCTGTATGTATGGAATGTTACTTTCAGGAACCAGGGGCTCCCTTGCTCTTCCATTTGTTGCACTTACTATATATGCGATTGTTTCCAAAAGGTTTGTCCCACTTATTGTAACTACAATGATTGTGGTGACGGCCTTTGTCTTTTTGCGTTTTACCTATTACGGACAGGGGAACTCATACATTAGGAGGATGAGGTCTTTTTTTAACACAGATGACGCATCATATGTTGTGAGGGTTGTAAATCAGCTTAAAATTGGTGCTTATCTTGCAAATAAACCCATCGGGGTGGGGTTGGGGATGAGCCGGGGAGAGATAAGGACATACAGGACCGACCCCATATTGTCCAAGATTCCTGCTGACTCTTGGTATGTTCTGGTATGGATGGAGACTGGAATTATCGGTCTTACTTTACACGCATTTATACTTCTATACATCATTTTTCACGGAGGATATCTGGTCTTCTTTAAACTGAAAAACCATCAGCTCAAAGGGTTGATGGCGGCTTTGCTATGCGGTATAGCGGGGCTTTATGTATCTTCTTACAGTATTGAGATTATCGGACAGTTCCCGTTTGGCCCAATCCTTTATTTCAGTATGGCTTTTCTGTTTATGAGCCCTGTTTACGAAAAAGAGATTGACGAGCATAAACTTCTCTATCCAGAGCTTTATAAAGATGATGAATCCTGAAATATCATTTATTGTTGTCAACTTTAACGGGCTGACACATACAAGAGAGCTCCTCTTGTCTATGCAAGTGCATCTGCAGAGAGTATCCTGTGAGATAATTGTGGTGGATAATGGTTCCCGTAATAATGAATCTATCCCTCTGTCAGAAGAATTTCCTGAGGTAATAAATATCAGAAGCGAGATTAACCTCGGTTTTTCCGGAGGGAACAACATTGGAATCCGCGCCTCGGCGGGTAAATATATAATGTTGATAAATAATGACACTCTTTTATGCGACAGTTCCGTTTCAGAGTTGGTAAAGATGCTTGAAAGCGATTCATCTATTGGAGCAGTTTCTCCTAAGATACACTTTATATCACCCCCGGGCACAATTCAATTTGCCGGATTCACAGAGATGACATGTATTACACTCAGAAACAGGGGTGTCGGTTATAATGAATATGACCGCGGGCAGTACAACACTCCTGCGGAGACTGCATCTACACATGGCGCGGCAATGATGGTGAAAAGGGAGGTTATCGAAAAAATTGGTTATATGCCGGAAATTTACTTTCTTTATTATGAGGAACTGGACTGGTGTACAAAGATGAAAGAGTTTGGGTACAAGCTCATGTATCAGCCAGCAGCATTGATAATCCATAAAGAGAGCCAGAGCACAGGAAGTGACAGCTACCTTAAGAGATATTATCTTACAAGAAACAGGTTGTTGTTTGCCCGCAGAAACAGAAAAGGGATTGTCAGGCTGCTTGCAATAGTCTATCAGTTGCTTGTAGCAGATATAAAATTGATAATGCTTTCCTTAGTGAAAGGGAGAAAGGATCTTGTTATGGCTACTTTAAGGGGAATTTACGGCTATTTTATGCTAAATAAGGGATCAGCTAAATAAATTAATTATGTTACAATTTTTATCTAAGGCAGAGTGGATCTTGTTTATAATAATGGCAATACCTGTAGGGTATTATCTTGTTTTCTCATTTTTCTCATTGTGGGGAGGAGGAAAAAAATATCCTGTTGCCAAAAAGAAATCCAGAGTTGTTGTGCTGATACCTGCCTACAAGGAGGACAGGGTGATTGAAGGATCTGTCCGATCCCTCATGGCACAGGAGTATCCGGAAAATAAGATGGATATTGTAGTTATTTCAGACAAGATGAGAGACGAAACAAACGAGATGCTCTCTACACTCCCCGTCAAATTACTTGCAATCAATCCTGAAATCAGTTCCAAGGCAGTTGCCCTCAATATGGCAATTGAAAGCCTCAGGGGAGAGAAATATGACCTTATTGTAATTCTTGATGCCGATAATGTTGTTGATCCAAATTTTATATCAGAGATAAACGACGCATTCTACTTTGGCCTTACTGCAATTCAGGCACACCGGACCGCAAAAAACCTGAATAACGATATGGCAATTCTCGATGCAATAAGCGAGGAGATAAACAACTCTATCTTCAGGAAAGGGCATGTGAATATGGGATTTTCCTCGGCTCTGATAGGTTCCGGTATGGCTTTCGATTATAAATGGTTTAAACATATTGTTAAACAACTTTCAACCTCGGGAGAGGATAAGGAGCTGGAAATCTTACTTTTTAAAGATAGAATATTTGTAGATTACCTGGACAACCTTATGGTTTATGACGAAAAAATTCAAGGCGAAAGAGGTTTTTACAACCAGAGACGCAGATGGATAGCTGCTCAATTCGGTTCTCTTTTCTCTGCACTTAAAGATTTACCCGGAGCAATTTTTTCTCGTAATATTGATTATGTGGAGAGGATATTTGTCTGGATGCTGCCCCCGAAAATCATTATAATGGGTATTATTGCCCTGACATCACTTGTAACTCTGGTTCTCCAGTGGAGACTTACAATAAAATGGTGGGCCTTGCTGGTATTGATGCTGATCTCTTTTGCAATGGCGGTTCCTGATTTTCTTATAACAAAAAGAAGTCTCAAGGCTATTAACCGCTTGCCTTTAATATTTATAATGATGTTTATTAATCTTTTCAGGACAAAAGGGGTGAATAAGAAATTCATTCACACCAACAAGGATTTTTAAAAAATGAATTATGAAAACAGGGAAGATTAAGAAATATTTTAAAGGTAAACCGGCATTTAAAGAATTTATTCTGAATGCAATGATTCATCCTGTAAAAACAAGACCCAGATTTTGGCTAAGATGCTTTATGCCTTTTTATATCAAAAGGGGACGAGGATCGGTAATATACAGAAGTGTCAGAAAGGATATTGCCCCCTTCAACAAGTTTTCCATTGGCAAAAATTCTGTAATAGAGGATTTCTCAATTGTCAACAATCTGGTTGGCGATGTGAGGATAGGGGACCATACAAGGATTGGACTGGGGAATGTAGTGATAGGCCCGGTGAAAATTGGAGATCATGTAAATCTGGCACAGAATATCATCTTGTCAGGCATAGATCATAATTTCAGGGATGTCTCATGCAGAATTGACCAACAGGGAGTTAGCACTGAACAAATAGTGATTGAGAATGATGTGTGGATTGGTGCAAATTCTGTAATCACAAAAGGGGTAAAAATTGGCCGTCATAGTGTAGTAGCAGCATGCAGTCTGGTTAACAGGGATGTGCCACCTTATAGTGTTGTTGCAGGTAATCCTGCCAGAGTTATAAGGAGCTATGACAAGACAACAAAGTCGTGGGAAAAAGTATCCTGATAAATGGCATCAAAAGAGAAGAGCTCATATAAGAGCATTTTTAAGGCAACATCACTTTTTGGAGGAACACAGATAATAGATGTGTTCATCAATCTGGTAAGAGGAAAAATAATTGCCGTTTTGCTTGGTCCCTCAGGTATGGGTTTGAACGGGCTCTTTGTATCTTCGGTTGCGCTCATCAATAATATAGCCGGTCTGGGATTAAACTACAGTGCGGTAAGGGATATTTCCAAATCAAGCGAGTCTGGCGATATTGATAAGCTATCCAGAACGTTAAAAGTATTCCGACGTTGGCTCTTTGGTAGTGCCTTACTTGGGCTTGTTGCAGTAGTGGCCCTTTCACCATTACTCAGCCGGTTCGCCTTCAAGAGTGGAGAATACACTTGGGCGTTTATGCTATTGGGCTTTATGGTTCTGTTCAACATACTCGCATCGGGAAACTCCTCTCTTCTTCAGGGTACAAGAAATCTTAAATGGTATGCAATAAACTCTGTTACAGGTACTCTGGTGGCACTTCTGGTATCTGCACCTCTGTTCTTCTTCTTCGGAGTTAAGGGAATTGTTCCGGCACTGATTTTGTCGTCACTGATTACTTATATTTTAAGTGTTTTCTATACATCTAAGGTAAAAACCACCGATGTAAAGGTATCATGGAAAGAGACATACTCCGGAGGTGCAGATATGGTGAAGCTTGGTGTGGCAATGATGCTTTCAATATCAATTGGCTCTTTCACAGGATACCTGCTTAACAATTTTATCATTAACTCAGGTTCTGTCGCAGACCTAGGATTATATCAGGCAGGAATGAGCATAACATCACAATCGATAGGACTAGTATTTTCAGCGATGGCCATCGACTATTACCCGAGACTGGCGGCTGTGAGTGAAGATAACGGCAAAGTCAGGGAGATGGTTAACCAGCAGGGAGAGGTGACACTTCTTATAGCAACACCAATACTGCTGATGCTTGTAATTACCGCACCAATTGTAATTCAGATACTTCTCTCAAAGGAGTTTTTACCAATTACCGGGTTTATAAGGATGTTGGCATTTGGTATGATTTTCAAGGCTGCATCTTATTCCATTGGGGCCATATCTTTCGCAAAAGGTAACAAGAAAGTTTTTTTCTTTCTTGAGGGGATATACTCAAATGTGAGTATGCTGATTTTCAGTATTGCGGGATATCTGCTAAACGGTCTGGCCGGCCTTGCATGGGCCTTCATGCTGGCACATTTGGTTTATTTTGTAATAATAAATATTGTAACAGCAAGGTTGTACGAATTTTCATTAAGTAATGAACTTAAGAAGGTCCTGCTGTTCCAGATTTCATTAATGGCGGCTGTATTTTTCTCCTTCAGGCTTCTGGAAGGGATGGCCTCTTATATTGTTGCATCTCTCCTGTTGCTGTTTTCCATTGTCTATTCATTCAGGCAACTGGATAAAATGATTGGGATCAAGGAGTTTGTCAACAAGAAGATTCTCAGGAAGGAAAATTAGAGGTGTGTAAGTTTCCACCAGGCTCTTTTCGTAATATCTACGGACCAGTATAAAGCAATCTTGAGCGTCAGGGAGATTGTCTTTGGGTTTCTTATTTTTATCCATCCTTCGGGAATAAGATCAGACAGGTCATAATCCTTCATCTGGATTCCGAACCAGGTTTTTGGGACAAGCACAATCTTGTCCGGGTTGTTGTTGAGCCATGCTCCCCACCAGCTGTACGAAGAGTTGCTTATGATATTGTGGGTACACAACGATTGAAGATACAAGTCGGTAACAGGTGACTCGCGGTCAGGAAAATGAAAGTTTGCGCCTGTAAACTTTTTTTTACACCACTTTACATCATCGCTAAAGACAAAATATTGCTTTTCTTTTCCAAAACAGGCAATTGCCCTGCGGAAGTATGGCATACAGCAGACAGGTTGCCTGAGAGGGCGGTTCACATAGTCTCCTCTTCTTACGTGAATTGATATAATCTCCTGATTAAGAAGATGCCCGTATTTTTTCATAATATATGAGAGCCTATCTTCATCAAGAGCAAATAGTTCCCTGACATAATCCTTATCAAAAAATTTCTCGCTTTGATAATAGCCTGATAGCCTGATTTTGTCGAAATATTCAATAGGGGAATAATTAAAACCGGGTTGGATGTACTCTATAGAACCATCAGGGATACCCTCAACAAAATTTACGTCCCGTAATGTATTATGTTGGTACTGATTTATAAAATCATTGAAAGTCATATCATTAGGCACTGTTTCTTCTATTGTGCATGCCACATAATCCGTATTGTTCCGACGCGCAAGAGATGCTCCTGTTGCTATCTGGAACAGGTTGTTAGCCAGTCCGTTGGTTAGTGTTGAGTAGACCATTTACAAAGTTTTAAATTTGATATAAATATAGCACAAAAAAAAATAAGTATATTTGAATATGAAAAAAGCATTTATTACAGGTATTACCGGCCAGGATGGTTCATACCTTTCGGAGTTCCTCCTGGAAAAAGGTTACGAAGTTTATGGAATACTGAGGCGCTCATCTGTATTTACCACCCAGAGAATCCTGGATAAGATATGGACTCATCCTAACTACTATACATTCCATGGCGACCTTGCGGACTCAAGCAACCTTCATCGGCTTATATCACAGATCAAGCCAGATGAAATATATAATCTGGGAGCCCAGTCACATGTTGCGGTTTCATTTGAAGTTCCTGAATACACAGGAGAGGTTGATGCAATAGGAGCAATACGTCTTCTTGATGCCATAAGAGATACAGGCATTCCTTGTAAATATTATCAGGCCTCCACATCGGAACTGTTCGGGGGACTTCCCGACACTGCACCTCAGAGCGAAAAAACACCCTTTTATCCAAAATCGCCTTATGGAGCTGCAAAACTATATGCATACTGGGTTACCGTCAACTATAGGGAGGCTTACAATCTGTTTGCCTGCAACGGAATTCTGTTCAACCATGAATCTCCCAGAAGGGGCGAGACATTTGTGACAAAAAAAATTACAAAGGCAGTTGCCAATATACACAATAAGAAGCTGACACAGTTGTCACTCGGTAATCTTGACTCAAAAAGGGACTGGGGTTATGCCAAGGAGTATGTGGAGGCTATGTGGCTCATGCTTCAACAGGATAAACCGGACGACTATGTGATTGCTACCGGACACACATACACAGTGAGGGATTTTGTGAATATGGCATTTAAGGTTATTGACGTTGAGATACAGTGGGAGGGCTCCGGTGTTGATGAGATTGGCAGAAACAAAAAAACAGGTGAGATTCTTGTTAAGATAGACCCAATATACTTCAGACCTTCTGAGGTCGATTTACTTTGGGGTGATCCATCCAAGGCTAAGAGAGAGTTGGGCTGGCAGACTAAAGTTGGACTTGAGGAGTTGGTATACAAAATGGTTAAGTATGACCTTGAAAACGACAACTACGGAGGAGTTGAAATATGATTTTAGTACTTGGAGCAACAGGCTTCTTAGGTAAAACGGTTTGTCTTAAACTAAGGGAGAGAGGCCTTGAATATATTGCGTCATCACTCTCTATGGGGACAGATTTAAGAGATGAGAATCAGACTCTTTCCCTTTTTGAAAAGGTAAAGCCCGAAACCGTAATCAACTGCGCCTCCTTTGTGGGAGGTATCCAGTTTGGCTACAAGCATCCTGTAGAGCTGTTCCATAACAACCTTAAGATGGTGACAAGTGTATTAGCTGCTTCCCATGCAACAAACGTACAAAAATTCATAAACCCTGTCTCTAACTGTGTTTATCCCGCCAAAGCAACACTTTTCAAAGAAACTGAGATATGGGATGGCGAGATGCATGAATCTGTGGTGGTCTATGGTTTTGTAAGAAAGGCATTTATAATAGGGGCATATGCATATGGCAAGCAGTTTGGTGAGAGAATATACAATATAATTCTTTCCAACATGTATGGCCCGGGTGACCATTTTGAAGAAGAACGGTCACATGCCCTTGGAGCCTTGATTATGAAGTTTGTGAAAGCCAGACAGAACAATGAACCAAAGGTTATTGTCTGGGGGACGGGAACACCTGTAAGAGAGTGGATGCATGTTGATGATGGAGCAGAGGCTCTAATAAGGGCCATTGACATGCCGTTTTATCCCGGTCCGGTTAATGTCGGCATTGGCTCTGGAATATCTGTTATAGATATGGCGAATATGATAAAAAAACATGTCGGTTACGAAGGGGCAATTGAACTTGACCCTACAAAACCGGATGGCGCTATTTACAAGACAGTAGAGGGAAAACTTGGTGAGGAGCTTATGAACTGGAAGCCGCAGAAGCCTTTTGAGCAAGGCGTAAGAGAGACAATAGAGTGGTACCTTAAAAATATAACATAATGGAAGTAAGAGAGATAAAACACAACAATCAGGTGCTGGCAAGACACATCCCATCAGAATCTTGGTCAGAAGGTCTGGGATTTTATTCTATGGACGATGAATTTGTCCAGGTGGGTTCATGGCAATACAATCAGGGGAAAGAACTTCTGAAGCATATTCACAACCAGGTGGAAAGAAGCGTAGACAGGACCCAGGAGGTTTTGTACATAAAACGTGGGAGCATCAAGGCGAAAATCTATACTTTGGACGAGGTTTTTGTTGAGGAGCTTATCGTAAAACAGGGAGATACCCTCATACTACTGAATTCCGGACACGGATATGAAATTCTTGAGGACGGTACCCAGGTGCTTGAAATAAAGAACGGACCATACCTTGGAGCCGAGAGAGACAGAAGAAGGTTTTAAAAAGAAAAAATCAAAACTATGGAATTTATACCGCAAATGGAACCCTTGTTTGGTTCAGAAGAGAAGGAAGCACTAAGCAGATACATGGACGAGGGGGGGTGGCTCACCGAATTCAGAAATACAGCAGAATTTGAGAAACGCATAGCAGATTACACTGGTTCCAGATATTGCTTTGTCGTGAACAATGGTACAATCAGCCTCACTCTTATGGCTATTGCTGCAGGAATAAAGGCAGGGGACCAGGTTATAGTTCCCAATTTTACAATGATAGCAACTCCCAACTCTGTGAAAATGTTTGGTGCAGAGCCGGTTTTTGTAGATGTTGAGAGGGAGACCTTATGCATGGATATAGAGTGTGCCAGAAAGGCAATCACTCCAAAAACCAGGGCAATTTTTATTGTAACGGCTAATGGGAGATATCCAAAGGCAGGAATAGAGGCTTTCCAGAAACTTTGTGACGACAACGGACTGATTCTGCTCGAAGACTCAGCTCAGTCGCTTGGCTCATGGTATCCGAACGGAAAACATCAGGGGGCATTCTCTCTTGCGGGAAGTTTCTCATTCTCGGCACCAAAAGTTATCTCAACAGGACAAGGGGGTGCCATAATAACCAACGACGACGATATGGCATACAAGTTGAAAAGACTCAAGGATTTTGGGCGTAGCGGAGGAGGGAATGATGTTCATGACACTATTGGATACAACTTCAAATTCACCGAGTTGCAGGCAGTAATCGGTAATGAACAGATGAAAAAACTACCTTGGAGGGTTGAGAGAAAAAAAGAGATACTTACGCTGTACAAAAAACTTCTAAAAGATGTAACAGCAGTCTCATTTTTTGACCAGGATCTAAGCATTACCACACCATGGTTCATTGATACATTTGTGGAAGACAGAGAAAAGCTTCAGCAGTATCTAAAAGAGAATCAGGTTGGAACAAGAATAATGTATCCACCAATCAACAAGCAGGTGGCATATAATGTTCCGGGTGAACATCCCGTTTCTAACATGGTAGGGCAAAAAGGTCTGTGGCTTCCATCGGCGGTTCAGCTGACAGACGAACAGATTAAACATATCTGTTCTGCAATAGTTGCTTTTTACTCAAAATAAGTTTTACAGCTAAAAATCCGGTATATGAAGTGGTATAGTAAGTATCTGGAAGTTTTCGAAAAGCCGTTCAGCACAGCTCCTCAGCATATTATAGATGATGCAAAGGCAAAACTGGCTGCTGTTCAAAGCGAAAATCCTATAGCCTCTGTAGTAGTAATCGCTTACAACGACGAAACCAGACTACTCAGCTGCCTATGGTCACTCAGTGAGAGCAAATGCAAGTACCCTATTGAGATCATAGGAGTTGACAACAACTCTGCCGACAGAACCGCCGATGTATACAAAGCAGTTGGTCTCAGGTTCTACAATGAGGACAAAAAGAGCTGTGGTTACGCAAGAAACAGGGGACTTCAGGAGGCAAAGGGCAAGTATTATATATGCATAGACTCCGATACAATGTATCCGGAAAAGTATGTCGAGACCATGATAGATGCGCTTGAGAAACCCGGAATTGTAGCTGTATCATCGTTGTGGAGTTATGTGCCCAGCAAGGAGTATCCCAGGTTCTGGATGTTCTTCTATGAGCTTTTAAGAGATATACATCTTTTCTTACAGTCATTCAAAAGCCCTGAACGAAGCGTCAGGGGTCTTGTGTTTGCCTATAACATTGAGTTTGGCAAGAAGGTGGGTTATCGTGTTCAGATTATCAGGGGAGAAGATGGAGCAATGGCCTATGGGTTGAAGCAATATGGAAAAATTGCATTTGTAAGAGGGAAAAAGGCAAGAGCTATAAGTTGCACATCTACCATAAGTGCCGACGGATCACTTAAAAAGGCTTTCTGGACCAGAGTGCAAGGAGTTTTAAAGGGTATAAGGAAGTACTTTGTAAAAGCTACCGGAGATGTGAAAGATCAACCCTCAAATCTTATAAAAAACAAATGAAAGCTCTGTTTGTCCACTTTTACGACTTTGCTCCTCAAAGCGGCATTAGCAAGAAAATCATCTATCAGATAGATGCACTGAAAGCCTGCGGTATGGATGTAGAGTTGTGTTACATGGATATTGACGAGCATGGAAACCAGAGAAGACTCTGCGGAGAAACTATAATAGAGGATTTCGGCAACGGTTTCTCAGCGAAATTTCTGAAATGGTTTAAATTCAGCAAACTGACCGACTATATCCTTAGTAAGAAAATTGAATTTGTATACATCAGAAGCTTTTACAACATCAACCCTCCTCTTCTTAAAATGCTTGGCAGGCTTAAGAGAGCAGGAATAAAGGTAGTTATGGAACTGCCAACCTATCCGTATGACACAGAAGTTAAAAATACAGCCCTCAAATACAGATTCATTTTTATTTTAAACCGTATTTACCGCAACAGACTAAAAAACTACATAGACAGGATAGTCACATTTACAGATTACCCGGTTATTCACGGAGTCAAGACAATCTGTATATCAAATGGGATTGATTTCAACAACATCAAACTTAAATCAACCATAAATGAAACCCATGATAAATTAAATCTTATTGGTGTTGCAGAGATTCATTTCTGGCATGGTTTCGACCGTATTATAAGAGGAATGGCAGAATATTACAAACAAAATCCTAAGGTCGAAGTACATTTCAATATTGTGGGTGATGGGGTGCCAAAGGATGTTAAAATGCTCATGGAGTTGTCTAAAGAGAACGGACTAGATAAATATGTTCATTTTTTAGGATCCAGTTTTGGAGAAGAGCTTGACGGACTTTTTGAAAAATCTGATTTCGGTATAGCCAGTCTTGCAAGACACAGATCCGACATAACAAAGATTAAAACGTTGAAAAACAGGGAATATGCAGCACGTGGCATACCATTTATCTATTCTGAGATTGATGACGACTTTGAAAATATGCCGTATATCCTAAAAGCTCCGGCAGATGAATCTGCAATAGATATCAATGGAATAATTGACTTCTACAGATCACTGAAAATGAGCCCGTCGGAGATAAGGGCCACAATTGCCGGTACTCTTTCATGGAATGTGCAGATGCAGAAGGTTATCGACGAAACATTCAAAAAATAATGAAAACATTACTTTTTCTTTTCTGGATATCGTTGTTCATTGTTTTCTATACCTATCTGGGTTACGGAATCCTTCTGTACCTTATGGTAAAGATAAAGGAAAAGTTTTCTAAACCACAGAAATTCAAATTGTCTCAGGAAGAGCATCCGGAAATAACTCTCCTGATTGCTGCTTATAACGAGGAGGATATTGTTGACGAGAAAATGGCTAACACACTGGCTCAGGACTATCCGGCAGACAAGCTTAAAATCGTATGGGTTACGGATGGTTCGACTGATGGTACAAACCGGAAATTATCTGGCTATGATAATGTTGAAATTCTGTTTGAACCAAGAAGAGGAGGTAAGACTGCTGCTCTAAACAGAGCGTTGACATATGTAAGAACCAACCTTATTATATTCACAGATGCCAATACAATGCTTAACAAAGAGGCGGTTAAGGAGATAGTAAAGGCATTTTCTGACCCAAAAGTCGGTTGTGTTGCAGGAGAAAAGAGAATTGCTTCAAAAAACAAGGATAGTGCATCATCCGGAGGAGAAGGTATATACTGGAAATATGAATCAACTCTAAAGGCGTGGGATTCCAGATTGTATACAGCGGTTGGAGCCGCCGGAGAACTTTTTGCAATAAGGAGAGAACTGTTTGAAGTAATGAAGCCCGACACTCTGCTTGACGATTTTATCCTCTCTATGCGAATTGCACAAAGGGGCTACAAGATAGAGTATTGCAGCAATGCTTATGCAATGGAGGAGGGGTCGTACAACATGTCAGAGGAGAAGAAGAGGAAAGTTAGAATTGCGGCAGGAGGTATCCAGTCTGTATATAGGTTGAGAGGTTTGCTGAATTTCTTCAGGTATCCAATTTTGTCGTTCCAGTACATATCGCACAGGGTATTAAGATGGACAATAACTCCTCTGTTCCTGTTTGCATTGCTACCGCTGAATCTGTTACTGGTAATTCTTGGAGGGGCAATTATATACTCAGTGTTGCTTGCATTACAGCTTCTGTTTTATCTGCTGGCATATCTTGGAAAAAGAATGGAGGAGAGGAAACTCAGAAATAAAATTCTTTTTGTCCCATACTATTTTCTCTTTATGAACATAAATGTCATAAAAGGTTTCCTATACCTGATTAAAAAGAAAAGGGGTGATGGTACCTGGGAAAAAGCGAAAAGGGTAGTCTGATTATTACATCTTGTTTCCGGACAATATTGCACCTCCCCAAGAGTATCCCACTCCAAATCCGGCAATCATAACTTTGGATTCGCTATTTATCCGGTTCTCCTTAAAGGCGTGGTACAAAGCAATAGGAATTGTAGATGAAACGGTATTTCCAATGTTTTCCAGACACATATAGAATTTATCATCGGGGATTCCGATTGATTCTCTTATGAATCTGAGCATGTGCTTGTTTGCCTGATGGAAGACATATAAATCTACATCCTCTTTTAAAAGGTTGCTTTTAAGCAATAGCTCCTCAACCATTGCCGGTACAGCCTCTAGTGTGAAGTTGTAAATTTCCGGACCGTCCATAAAAAGGAAATCGGGTGATTGATTGATCCCTTTTTCCGGATCAATATCTATATTCTGCTTCTCGCGTTGCCGGAAAGCGCCATTTTCCAGAATCAGGTTCTTTGCACCGCGTCCATCTGTTCCAAAAACCATATCCTCAATTTCAAGTACCCCGTCTGTTGAGATTAAAGTTGCGGCAGCAGCATCGGAAAAAAGAGCGCGATTTCCCCTGTCCATGGGGTGTATGAACTTGTTGTATGATTCTGCTGTAAGTAGTAGTATATTGGTTGAAATGCCAGCAGAGATCAATCCTTTGGCAATGCCCAGTCCGTATACAAATCCTGAGCAGCCAAGATTGAAATCAAATGCAACAACAGTTGTAGGAAGACCAAGTTTGTCCTGGAGTACACAGGCAGTTGTGGGTAGAAAGTAATCCGGACTTTGAGTGCAAAGAATGAGTGTGTCAACAGAAGAGCGGTTAATCGAATACTCCTCAAACAACTTGTTTGCTGCATGTTCCGCCATATCGCCCGATGTCATCTCTTTGGCTATGTATCTTTTATTGATTCCGATTTTTTTTGCAATCTTATCTTCTGACCAATCAGGAAAATCTTTTACAATGTCTGCATTTGTAACGAAAGTCTCAGGTAAGTAATAAGATATTGCTTTAATAAATGTTTTCACCACTGTGTCTCTTTATTGTCCTTAGTTGTTTAACATATATCCACCGTCAACTATAATTGTTGTTCCTGTAATCCAGCGCGATGCATCGGATAGTAAAAAAACAGCCGTGTTAGCAACATCTTCTTCCTTGCCTGGTCCCAGAGGATACTTTGAGAAGCTTGTCTGAATTGATTCTCTTTCAAGTACAGAGTTTTGCAGCAATGGAGATTCGATCAAGCCGGGACTTATACTGTTCACACGAATTTTGGACTTTGCCAGTTCTGCGGCAAGTATCCTTACAGAGCTGTTGACTGCAGCCTTTGATGCAGCGTAAGCAAGCGTTGCCGGTACTGCGGAAATTGCTGCAAGAGAAGAGATAAATACAAGTGACGCATTTTTATTGAGTTTCTTGTTCTGATGAAGTTTCTGATACAGGGCTATCTGACTTTTAAAATTTACAGTCATAATTTCATCAAGAGAGTTCATATCAATATTTTTTGCAATCATATAGTCTATTATACCTGCACAAAAGACTACTCCATCCAGCTGAGTTACTTTGTCCGAGATTTTTTCCAGATCGTATGCCCTGGTTATGTCGGCAATAATCACACTATGGCCGGACCCCTCAAGTTTGCGTGCCGTTTCCATAAGTCTCTGCTCGTTCCGTCCGGTAACTAACACATTCGCTCCTTGTCTTGACAAACTAACAGCAATGACCTTACCTATACCTGATGATGCTCCTGAAACAAGTATCGATTTCCCTTGCAAAGAGAATATATTGTCTTGTGACATCACATTCTTGATTTAACCAGATTATATAAATCTTCTACCGTTTTTGCATTCTTTATATCACTTCCTGCAATTTTTACTTTGTACTCATTCTTGACCATTCCAATAACAGAAAGACTCACCAGTGAATCCCACTCGTCCAGTTCCTTGAAGTCGGTATCCGCAGAAATGTCTTCCACATTAGTAAGTTCAAACTGAGCAGCGAATTTGGCAACAAATACTTCTAGTTCCATATAATAACTTATTTTACTCTTGTTCCACTTTTAAGGTCAAATGTAACTTTGGCAGACGGCCCCGATACTATTGAATACGGGGGTATAGATCTGGTTACAATGCTTCCTGCACCAATATAACTATGAGCGCCAATGGTAACTCCAGGTAAAACGACTGTGTTGGCACCTATGGAAACACAATCTTCAATTATAATGGGAAGTGCATATGCTCCCTGATCTTCCATCGGTTTTTCTATATCCTGATAATTATGGTTCATACCCGACAACATGCAGTGCTGTCCGGTTGTTACATAATTGCCAATTATAATATCCCCAAGAATTACTGACCCGATTCCTATGCGGCAGTGTTCCCCGATTTTTATTGGCCCCATACCATTATTCAATGTTGCATAGTCCTCTATTATAGACTTGTACCCTATTTCAAAAGAGTTAAATGGATAAAGGTCGCGACGGACAGTAGATGCGATGAATGCCCTTTTCCCTTTTTTAATAAGAAATGGCATTACTAAATTTCTTATCCACCAACGTGGTCTGGAACGATGAGGTCGTTCTATCAAGAAGTGAACTCTCTTCTTGACAGCTGGATTCTGCCTGATCCAATTAAACAATGTTTGCATCCTGGTTTGGATATTTGTTGGTAAAAGTATGATTATTTAACCAATAGAGAAACAAAAAGTTCATTCCATTCACCGGCTATGGTCTCAATGCCAAATCTCTCTGCTCTTATTCTTGCCATCCTACCCATCTCTTTTCTCATTGTCTCATTTTTTATCAGAAGTGAAATCTTTTCTGCCAGCCCTTCAGTGTCTCCAAGCTCTACCAACAATCCATTCACTCCATCTTCTATAATGTCTTTAGGTCCGCAGGGACAGGCAAAAGCGACTGCAGGAAGGCCGCTGGCCATTGCTTCGGATATTACCATTCCGAAACCTTCGAAACGCGAACTGAATGCAAATATAGAACTCTCTGCAAATTTATCATCAAGGTTAAGGACAGCATCTTTGAGAATGCAGGATTCTGTGGTTTTATTGTCGTCAACCTGTTTTTGAAATGCCTCTTTGTTGCCGCTGCCATAGATGGTAAGTGTCCAGTCAGGGTGCTTTTGGTAAACAGTTTTCCAACTCTCTATCAACATATCGAATCCCTTTTGTCTGACAAAGCGACCGGCAGCAACTACTTTTTTTGAAGAGCAGTCGGATGTTACAGATGGTACATTTGCTATTGGATTGTAAATTACTGCTACATTATTCAGTTCCACCCACTTCTCCTTGTCCTCGTAGCTGAGGACCACAAACTTGTCAAGCCTTTTTAAGCTCCTGACCAATTGATTCATCCATAGCTTTGCAAGTAATGTTTTAAAAATGTTAGGTGAGCCTGTTTTGTCAAAATCACGGTAGTTGCTCTTGTTAAAGTGCATCTCTCCAACTTTTTTGCTTCCATCCTTTATTTTTGTGATGAAATTTATCTCCCTCCTGAGCATAGATACTGTAATGTCCGGTTTAATCTCATTTAACACCTTTGTGAGCCTTTTTCTAAAGAGCCACTGCTTCTGCAGATAAATGACTGATTTTTTATGAATGGGATAGCTCCAGATTTTGTCGTAATTTATATCCAGGTTAATAACCTCTATTTTGTCAGAAAGTGCGAATGCATTTGCACGACCCTTTCCGTCTGTAAGGATTATACAGACTTTATAATTGAGGACGTCGGCAAAGTAGTTAGCCTTGATTGTCAGGGTTTTCTCCATTCCGCTTATTGAGTAGAGAGCGGGTATGCAATATGCAACTTTAATACTCATGAGAATATATGATGGAATTTTTAGTTCTTGTATGTTTTTGCTAAATTTACGGGAATTATTTTGAAAATGAAAATCAGAAATCCTTACAGTAAGGACAGTTTGTCCTTAAAAAGATCCTTCAGGGTACTGGAGGTGGGTCCCGGAAGCAATCCAACTCGTCGGGCAAACGTTCTAACCGAAAGATATGTAGATGACAACTTCCACAGAAGAGGAGATTTTATGCTATATCCTCACCAGACGCTGGTTCAGGCCGACGGTGAGAATCTGCCTTTTGGTGACAGGGAGTTTGACTATGTAATTTGCTGTCATGTACTTGAGCATGTAGACAACCCCTATAAGTTTATGCAGGAGCAGTTTCGTGTTTCCAAGAAGGGATACATAGAGACACCAAGCCTTCTTGGGGAGTTTCTGGCACCAAAAGCCTCGCACAGGTGGGTAATGCTGGAGATTGACAATAAAATGGTGATTTATGAAAAATCTAAGATGCCATATAAATTTGATGCAGACTATGGCGATCTTTTCCTGAATTATCTCCCCTACCAGTCAGTTCCTTTCCGTCTTCTTATGTTCTCAAGGGTGAATATGACAACAGTCAGAATTGAATGGAAGGACTCCCTTGAAATATTAGTAAACCCCGAAGATGAATATTATAGTTCATTCTTTACAAAGAAATGGACACCTGAGATGGTTCGGAAGGTTTTCCCTGAAACATCATTTGGAGTTGAATTTCGGAATTTCTTTAAAGCATTTTGCCATATGCTTGCAGATAAGTTTTCAAGGGCAGTAAGCATGAAAAAAGGACCTGTAAATTTTGCAGACTATAAAAAATGACAACACCCAAAGTCAGTGTTATAATTCCTGTCTATAATACAGACAAGTATCTCCCGGCGTCGTTCTCTTCAATTCAGAACCAGACTCTCCGGGATATCGAGATTATTGTGGTCAACGACGGATCAACTGATGGCAGCGCTGAGATAATCGACAGTATTGCAAAGACAGACAGCAGGATAAGATGCTTTTCACAGCCAAACAGCGGTCAGTCAGTTGCCCGGAACACAGGGCTGGATAATGCAACAGGAGATTATCTCTATTTTATGGACAGCGATGACCTTCTGGAGGAGGATGCTCTGGAGATGTGTTACCAAAAATGCATTTCTCAGGATCTGGATATTGTGACCTTTGACTCTGTCATTTTTTCTGAAGATAACAAATCTGACGGTTGGGGTTATAACTACTTCCGTGCAGGCAAAATTGAGGAGAAGGTTTATGACGGAGTAGAGATGACAGAGACACTTCTTGATAAAAACATATTCAGAGCAGCACCATGGCTCATTTTCGCAAGGAGGGAGCTAATTGAAAAAATCCAATTACGGTTCTTTCCCGGAATCATTCACGAAGACGAGCTCTTCACCCCTATACTGTATGTTGCAGCAAAGAGAATAGGCTATATTCCCAGAAACTTCTTCCATAGAAGGATAAGGGCAAATTCTACAATGACAAACAACTTCTCTCAAAGAAACATAAAAGGATACTTCTGTGTAATAGAACAGCTTACACTCATCTTTGCCGACCGGGATAAGCGTTTAAGAGATATCTCTGAGAGGTTGATATCCGATATAGTTAACGCTGTTGCTTACAATGCGTGTGTAATGTCACTTAAAGAGAGACTTAAGATACTTAAATACTTCTGCTGGAAAGGTTTTGTAAAACATGTAACTCCCAAGAACCTGATAATACTGCTATTCCCTTTTACAGTAAAGATTAAGTCCAGACTTTTCAGAAGAGGACGCCGTACTTAATTGATGTAGTTGTAATTTGATTTCTTATAAAGGCTGTCGCTCACAGAAGGGTTGTACCAGTCGGAATTTGTGTCACCTCCACCCTCGGCCCACACTTTAAAGTTAGGATACGCATTGTATATCTTCACATATTCCAGGTTGTACCTTATCGACTTATCAGAGATAACGGCCCAAACCCAGTTGTCAACGGTTGAAAAGTCACTTTTTGGCCATGTGGCCATGAAATAGCGGAAATCAAACTTGTCAGTTGCCCTTTGTCCCTTAAAATGAATCTCCTTACCTCTGTTGTCAACTACAGCGAATATGTCAAGATTTATCTTTCCAGTCTGAGTAGTTTCTAGGAAAGTCATGCTTGAGTAAGGGAAAACATTGGCAGATTTAATCTCGATAAGGACAGAGAATTCATGTGTATGTGTTACAACATCCACATTTCTTACATTGAGGAACAGATCTCTGGTATTATCGAAATAAGTACGGATATCGCCAGTCAAAGGTAAGACCTGAGAGTAAACATTACCCAGTTCTGGTGAATATCCACCGCTGTTTGTAGTGACACTAAAAAAAGAGGCAAGTGCAGGATCGGCGGAATGGGAGATATTTTCTACAATATTTAATTTGTTGGGCGACGACAATTGTGCCGCGAGACCAATATTGATTGCCAGGCTACCGAGTGCCCTTGGCTCAATATTTATTAAAATAGCAATAACGTTAGACGACTTATCAAGATAATAGACAATGTTTAACCCAAATACAATGTCGTTCATATCCATGTCACCTTTATTGGGAAACAAGTCCTCGAACATTACTGTTGCATATTTATCCTTTGCAGGGAAATGAATCTTCTCTTTGGACTTGATATTGTCCAGTGCCTTTGTTGGAACAGCAGCTGTAACAGTCTCCTGCACTATCCTGAGTGTGCTGGTCTTACCCACAATAAGTCCGTAATCTCCGGGAGGGAGAAAGGAGGCAACAGTATCACCGTCTTCATTCAAGACAGAAGAGACTTGTGTAATGGTTACCTTTTTTGCTTCAATTGATTTCCAGTCAAAATCTCCCGGTACTTGCAAAGGAGAAATATAGGGGTCATTTGGCATCTTGAAACAAGAGGTCAGAAGCAGACAAGAAACAATAATAAAAAAGGAATTACGCATCAAATCATTCTTTAACGTTCAAATATAACAAAAATATATGAAAAGAGTTTCAACCGGTAACCCGGTCGAAACTCCATATCATAAACTCTTTGCGAACCCTCTCAATATCAGTACTGATAAATCAGACTTGGATTTACATATCCCGGTTTTTGAGTATACCAATCTGTGAAACTTGTCCCGCCAGAAGTGGCCCACTCGCCAAAATGGAGGTATGTATCAACTATGGAGTTGTATTCAGCAGGATATGCAAATGGCTCAGGAAGCATAAGCCCCCACATCATTCCGTCTATATACTTGAAAAAGTCACCCGGATACATTGTAGAACCACTTGCAAGCATAGGGTCGAATTTTGAAGTTCCTAGATACGTAGGAAGATGTACCTCGCGTCCCCGGGTATTTACAACTATGAACAAGTTGAACTTGCTCATGGTAATGTCTGCCTGCTGGAAAGGAACAGTAAACCTTACCCTTACATATTTATCAGGTGTGATAACGTGCGAACCGCTCTCTGTGTTAAGGAACGAACCAAACGAGACTACATCCTTCTGATTATTGAAAAGAGGGATAACAGCACTTGAAACACCGCTTTCAGTTCCGTTGGAAATCAAGGCAAACGGAGATGTCCCGTTAACAATCTGACCGGTTACCGAGGTGACATTTGAAGCAGCAACATTATCAAGTTGAAATGCACAACCAAGATTGTAAATACTGCCAGATGCATGCATATTATAGTCAAATCGAATGACAGAGACAAGGTTGGAAGAATTTGTGTAATAGGCTATTCTAAAACCTAATACGAGGTCGTTAACGTCGTAGTCACCCTTAACCGGCCATAAATCCTCAAAAGCATATGTCCCCCATGTATTTGCAGAAGGGAAATATGATACAAATGCTATGGTTGGGTCGTTGTCATCGACGTCGAATTCGTTTGTGACACCATCGCCGTCGTTATCGTCAGTAGGTGTAGGAGGATTATCTATAACACCAGCAGCATCGTTACAAGATGTAGCGGGTATGTTCTTAGTCTGAGTTTTAGAGAGAATAGAACCATTGTTGTTGAAAGTAGACTCATATAATACTCTTCCGTTTGCACCGCTGCCTTCTACAAGCAGGGCATGAACCATTTCAATTTTCCCGTCAAATTTTGCAGTGTTTGTTGGTCTGAAGTCAGGAACATTGCCGGTACACTTGAATACAGCATAACTTGTTGCAAAAGTTGACTCTACAAACATTTTATGGATAGTGTTGTCTATGCTTCCGGTCTGGAACATGCTTCCTCCTCTCATAAACATATCCAGGTTGTATGGTATAAGACTCTGACTACTGAAAAGTGAACCCTCATACAAATTATAGGTCGAGTTCTTCAAGTCTGCCAGGTCGGTCGTTATGTTACAGAAATTGTTCACCTCAGCATCGCTGTCGGAGACAAATTTTGTAGTTGCAGTAATGTGTCCATGGTTGTTTGTTGTTGTATTTGTGTTCTGGGACCACTCTTTTGTGTCTATAGTTGAACCGACATCATTAAGGACAGATGAGTTGGAGTTAATTTCAATTTTATCACATACTACAGTCGAGCTGTTGTAAAGAAATGATAGACTGGACAATATTATGCTTTTCAAAGGAGTAATCTTGCTTACTGTCAGGGTTCCTTCATTGAAGAAATCAGAGTGGTCAGATATTGTAAAATCACCGCTCATTGTTGTTGTACCCTTGTTTACGCTTGATTTTCCGTTTGAAAGCTCCATCCCGTTTGATGTAATCAATGTGCCGCCTGCTTCAACATAAATAGTAACAACCTCTTCTTTAGATGATTTTGTCTCTATCCTGCCAGCCTCTACTCTTCCGCCGTTCAATACAACTATTGACGCATCATTAAGCTCAATAAGTTCTGACGTTCTAAGGATTCCTTTTACGTACAAGATTGTATGTGTGTTCTTGTTGTCGAAGCTTATGGTATTGGTCCGGGTAAATCCTTCAGGAATAAGATAGGATTTGTATGTGTTTCCATAAACGCCATTGCCGGTTTTAAAGCCTGAGAGTTCCAGACTGTTATTATTGTTGATTATTTCATCATAATTAGCCGGAATAGTAATAGATGGAGAGGGTGATGCCTTGGCAATAAGGGGGGCGCCCATGGTCATAACCTGAGAAAAACTGATATTAAGAACTTTAGAGCTTACAGTAACAGTTTTGACGGTTCGGGTCCCATTTGGCATGATCTCCTGAACATAAAGTTTTTCAGCAGCAGTTGGTAGGGTAATTTTAACAGTGTACGGTGAAGATGGTTTAGCGCTACCGCTTGCAAGCAGGGAGCCTTCATTAAGAAGAGGGCTGTTGTATATTCTGATTATGCGGAGTAAATTGTCACCGATACCGGCAACAGAATTAACACTAACCGTACAAGTGAGTTCTTCAACTGTTTTCCAGTCAAAACCATTCGGAATCACAAGTTCGTCTGTTTTGGTTTCCGGGTTGTTTGCAAACTTAACACAGGATGCAAGAATGATAGAAACAGACAGTATAAATACTAATCGATAATTTAAATTGGCAGTTTTCATTTTGTCAACTATTTATGATATAACGCAAAATTATAAAAAATGGTTGTTATTAACAATAAATCAGAGTTATCAACAAAAGATGACTGAGTATTATTGCCCTTTTTTGCCCCAATCTATGACAGGAATTTACAAGTGCAAAAAAAATAGTTGTGTGTTTGAAAATATTTATTTTAATTTGCTTATTAATAGAGCTATTAAATAAAGTTATTAATAATTATAATCCGGAGAATGAGGGAAGCTGAGTCAACCATAAATACAGAGCAACAAATACTGGAGGTTGCAGAAGAGCTGTTTCTGAGTAAAGGGTTTGCTATGACTACAACCACAGAGATTGCCAGAAGGGTTGGTTGTAACCAGGCTCTTGTCCACTACTATTTCAGAACAAAATACAACCTTTTTGAAAAACTTTTCGAGAAGAAATTTACCATACTTACCTCCGCAATATCTTCTGAACCTCAGAGAAATAGCGGATTAAAAGAAAAAATAGAGGCAATAACAAATAAACACATGGATGTGATTATTGCAAATCCCAAATTGCCTTTTTTGATTATCAATGAACTGACAACTAATCCTGCCAGATTTGAAAACATCGTCAGTAAACTGAGGGAGCAGTCACTGATAATTCTAGGTGAGTTGGAAAAGGATATTGAAACTGAAATTAAAAAGGGGACAATAAGGGAAATATCGGCATTTGACCTGTTACTCAATATTCTTTCACTAAACATATTTATGTTTCTGGCAAAACCTCTTTTACTTGGGGTAAGGAACCTGAATCCGGACGAATTTGACTCTTTTGTTCAAAAGAGAAGACAAGAGATAATCAAGACAATCTGGGGAGGAATTTGCATCAAATAATAAACGTTATTTACAACCAATATATTTTTATTTATTTACTCACATGAAAAAAATCCGACTATTTCTTATAATACTTGCGACGTTTTTTGGCGCAGATTGTTTTGCCCAGTATACAATTGACTATTGTCAGACCAAAGCAAAGGATAATTATCCTATGATAGTTCAATACGGAATGATTGAGAGTTCCAGAGAATTCAGGTTAGACAATGCAAACAAAAACTTTCTCCCGCAAATATCTCTTAGTGCAAAGGCGAGTTATCAGTCTGAGGTAACTGAAATACCATTCACATTGCCCGGAGCTACTATTAAATCAATGAGCAAGGATCAGTACAGTGCTGTCGTACAGCTTGACCAGACCATCTGGGATGGGGGTACTACAATGTCTCAAAAGGAGGGAATAAAGGCTCAGTCAGGTTTGGAAAAAAGCAAACTGGATGTGGATATTTATGCTTTAAAAGAGAGGGTTAACCAGCTATTTTTTGGGATAGTACTGTTGAACGAGCAACTGCTCCAGACAGAAATACTCAAGAGAGAACTGGAGAGAAGTTATAATCAGGTCTCTTCATATATGCATAATGGTATGGCAAACCAATCAGATATTGATGCAGTAAAAGTAGAGCAGCTGAACACGCTTCAACGAGAGACAGAGATTCTTGCAAACAAGGAGGCTTTCATCTCAATGCTATCTGCAATGTTAGGAGAAAAGATTAACTCCGATGCAACATTCGAAAAACCAGCCACTCCAGGCTATTCCAAAGAGAATAAACGACCCGAGTTGGATTTTTTTCAAGCGCAAGGCTTGTTTTATGACAGTCAGGCATCTTTAATCGCTGCAAAAAACAGAATCAAGGCCGGGGCTTATATTCAGGTGGGTTACGGAAGGCCCGGACTCAATATGTTAAAGGCAGAATTTTCGCCATTTTATATTGCAGGGGTAAAAGTTGCCTGGAACCTTGGGGGGGTCTATACAAAAAAAAATGAGCTTAAGCTTATAGATATCAGCAGGAGAACAGCAGACAATCAAAAAGAGATATTTCTATACAATTCAAACCTCAAGAGTACCCAACAATCTGTGGCAATAAACAAAATAAAGATGCTCATGGAGAGAGATGACGAGCTGATTACCTTGAGGGAGAACATTAAAAAGGCGGCAGAGGTAAAACTGCAAAATGGAACAATTTCGGTTTCAGAACTTCTAAGGGAGATAAATCTTCTGGATATTGCAAGAACCAACAGGGCAAGGCATGATATTGAACTGATTATGGCAATTTATGATCTTAAGAATACGACAAATAACTAAAGAAATAATTAAAAGATATATGAAAAATTCAGCTTTAATACTAGCGGTTTTACTTGCATCGGCTCTAATTCCCTCTTGTGGAAATAAAGGAACGGAATATGATATTTCGGGTAATTTCGAGGCGACAGAAATTATAGTCTCATCGGAGGCAAATGGAAAAATTCTGGAATTCAACATTGAAGAGGGCGTAGTTCTGGATGCCGGCCAATATCTCGGATATGTAGATAGTATACAACTTCAGCTGCAAAAGCAGAGACTTCTTGCAAGTAACGGTGCCGTTATAAGCAGAAGGGCAGATGTGACAAAACAGATAGCAGTTACAAGGCAACAGATTGCAAATCTGCAGATAGAAAAACAGAGAGCTAATAATCTAATAAGTGCAAATGCCGGGAACAAAAAATTGCTTGACGATATAAATGCTCAGATTTCAACTTTGGAGAGACAACTTGATGCCCAGAAATCGAACCTTGAAAAAGGGAACAACAGTGTTGACAAAGAGAGTGCCGCACTGGAGATTCAGGTTGCACAGCTTCAGGATCAGCTCGACAAATGTAAGATTACAACTCCTATCAAGGGTACCGTTCTGGCAAAATATGCAGAGAAGGGAGAGATTACAGCTATGGGAAAACCACTTTTCAAGATTGCAAATATAGACAACATAATATTGAGAGCTTACATGACTTCCGGCCAGCTTTCGAAATTGAAAATTGGTCAGATAGTAAAGGTTTATGCAGATTTTGGAGATGATGCTCAAAAGGAGTACGAGGGGAAAATTTCCTGGATTTCAGACAAGGCAGAGTTTACTCCCAAGACAATCCAGACTAAAGATGAGAGGGCAAATCTGGTCTACGCAACTAAAATACTAGTGAAAAACGACGGTTTTCTCAAAATAGGCATGTATGGCCAGGTAAATTTTGGCAACTAACTGTTAAACAATATGTACAGCGTTACAGCAGACAATTTGGAGATAAGCTACGGAACAGTAAAGGCGCTAAGAGGGGTTAGCTTTCAGGTTTCCCGGGGAGAGATGTTCGGGCTCATAGGACCTGACGGAGCGGGCAAGACATCGCTCTTCAGGATTCTTACAACTTTGCTGCTGGCAGATGCCGGCAGTGCAACTGTTGACGGATTCGACGTTGTAAAAGATTACAAGGAAATTCGCGGAAGAGTAGGGTATATGCCAGGTAAGTTCTCGCTCTATCAGGACCTTTCGGTAGAAGAGA
This sequence comes from Bacteroidetes bacterium GWF2_40_14, assembly GCA_001769195.1. GTDB lineage: Bacteria > Bacteroidota > Bacteroidia > Bacteroidales > UBA932 > Bact-08. Next base: position 95,210 of record MEOK01000008.1, read on the forward strand.
ACCTGGAGTTTTTTGCTACTCTGTTCAACACTACCATAAAGGAGAACTATCATCTTATCAAAGACATTTACCGGCACATAGAGCCTTTCAAGACGAGAAAGGCGGGGGCATTGTCCGGGGGGATGAAGCAGAAGTTGGCACTGAGTTGTGCCCTCATCCATAAACCATCGGTACTTTTTCTGGATGAACCCACAACAGGTGTGGACCCGGTTTCCAGGAAGGAGTTCTGGGAGATGCTCAAGAGGCTCAAACAACAGAATATTACAATTATAGTCTCTACTCCATATATGGATGAAGCAATAATCTGCGACAGGATTGCTCTTATAAACGAGGGCAAATTCATGCAAATTGAAACGCCACAGAATATAATCAGTGCCTTTGGGAAAAAATTGTTTGCTGTTACAGGAGACAACATGTCAAGGTTGTTGAACGATGTAAGGGAAATGGATATTGTAAGCAGTGCCTTTGCCTTTGGCGATGAACATCATGTCACACTCAGGAATCCTATGCTCGACCATACGGATATTGAGGCTGGACTGCTTGAAAAAGGGTGTTCCAATATCTTTGTAAAGGAGATAAATGCAGGAATAGAAGATTGTTATATGGCTCTTTCACAATAACAGGAAATGATGAACGAAGTAGAACAAGATAGGCAGCAGGTAATAAAGGTAGAGCATCTTACCAAGAGGTTTGGCCATTTTACAGCAGTAGACAATATCTCCTTTGAAGTATACAAGGGAGAAATCTTTGGATTTCTCGGGGCTAACGGAGCAGGCAAGACTACAGCCATGAAAATGCTTTGTGGTCTTAGTAAACCTACTTCCGGCAAGGGGAGCGTAGCAGGATACAACATAGAGAAAGAGTCAGAAAGCGTCAAGGCCAATATTGGATATATGAGTCAGAAGTTCTCTCTTTACGAAGATTTAAAAGTGTGGGAGAATTTCAGGTTATTTGGAGGCATTTATGGTGTCAATGATAAAGAGATTGGCCCAAGGACAGATGAAATGCTTGCGCAACTGGGTTTTGAAAAAGAGAAAAATTCATTGGTAAGTTCACTGCCGCTCGGCTGGAAACAGAAATTAGCATTTTCAGTAGCAATTTTCCATGAACCGAAAATTGTGTTTTTGGATGAGCCTACCGGTGGAGTGGATCCTGTAACGCGACGACAGTTCTGGGAGCTTATTTACAAGGCGTCTGACAGAGGAATCACGGTTTTTGTGACAACTCACTATATGGATGAGGCTGAGTATTGCAACAGGGTTTCAATAATGGTAGATGGCAGGATAGATGCTTTGGACTCGCCAAGGAATCTCAAGAGTATTTATAATGCTGCAAATATGAATGAGGTGTTCATACATCTGGCAGGGGGTTCAAACAGAAAAGCAGATTAAACATTTACGGGAGATGAAACAGTTTTTAGTATTCGTAAGGAAGGAGTTCTATCACATTTTCAGAGATGTGAGGACAGTTATGATTCTTCTGCTGATGCCTGTCGTTCAGATTATTTTGTTCGGCTTTGCCTTGTCAAGCGAGGTGAACAATGTAAAAATTGCCATTTTCGATCCCTCAAAGGATCATGCAACTCAGTTGATTACTGAAAGAATATCGGCAAGCAAATATTTTAAGGTTGTAAAGATGATATCAGATCCTGACGATGTTGAATCACTCTTTAAGTCTGGCAAAGCAAACATAGTACTTTTATACAGTGAGAAGTTCCATGAAAATTTAATTCATACCGGGCACGCGCAGATACAGCTAATAACAGATGGAACGGAACCTAATACTGCCAATGCTGTCACAAGATATGCCACAAATATAATTATGGCCAGCCAGAAGGAGCTTCTGCAAAGTCAGGTTCCGTCGGTAACACGCCCGGCAATAACTTCAGAAATCATTATAATTCCTGAGGTAAAATTGCTGTACAATCCTCAGATGAAGAGCTCCTACAATTTTGTGCCCGGGGTGATGGGGCTTATACTCATGCTTATATGCGCAATGATGACATCAATTTCAATTGTCAGAGAGAAGGAGGTAGGCACAATGGAGGTTTTGCTTGTTTCTCCAATGAGACCCATATATATTATCATATCTAAAGCTGTTCCGTACTTTGTTCTTTCATTTGTGAACCTTACTACAATATTACTGCTGGCTGTTTTTGTTCTGGGTGTTCCTATATCTGGCAGTCTTTTCTGGCTTATTTTCATATCCCTTATCTTTATTCTGGTTGCTCTCTCAATAGGTCTTCTGATTTCCACATTGGTAGATACACAGGTAGCAGCCATGCTCATATCGGGGATGGTCTTCATGATGCCGACAATGGTGCTTTCCGGCATGATTTATCCTGTGGAGAATATGCCGTGGATACTAAGACTCATCAGTAATTTCATTCCTGCAAAGTGGTATATTATTGCAGTAAAAAAACTGATGATTCAGGGACTTTCAATAGATTCTGCATTTTTGGAACTTGGCGTGTTATTTACAATGGCTATGGTTTTTATATTGATAAGCTTGAAAATGTTCAAAAAACGACTTGCATGATATGTTAAAATATTTAATTGAGAAAGAGTTCAAACATATAAGACGGAATAAATTTCTGCCCAGACTTATACTGTTCTTCCCAACCATGATGATGATTGTACTTCCATGGGCTGCAAACCTTGATGTAAAAGATATTGATGTTGCTGTAGTGAACCGTGACCACAGCCAGCTCTCGGGTAAACTTGCAGAAAAAATATCGGCTTCGGCCTATTTCAATCTAAGCAGTGTTTCTGAAAGTTACAACAATGCGCTTAAAACGCTTGATAAGGGTGATGCAGACATAATCCTTGAAATTCCGGAGGGTTTCGAGAAATCTCTTGTAAAGGAGGGTAATGCAAAGGTGCTTATAGCGGCAAATGCTGTCAACGGAACCAAGGCGGGAATGGGTAGTGCATATCTTGTATCCATAATTTCCGATTATTCCAGAGAGCTTAACAACCAAACGATTACAAGAGGAATAGAGATTGTTCCCCAAAACAGATACAATCCTGCAATGGACTATAAGAAATTCATGGTCCCTGCGTTGATGGTCATGTTGCTGACAATCCTGTGCGGGTTTTTGCCTGCACTCAATATTGTTTCAGAAAAAGAGATAGGCACAATAGAACAGATTAACGTGACTCCGGTGGGCAAATTCACATTTATTCTTGCCAAACTTATACCTTACTGGCTGATTGGCTTTGTGGTACTTACAATTGCTGTTATAATCGGGAGAGTCATATACGGGATAACCCCGCAGGGGAGCCTTTTCACATTTTATCTGCTTGCATCTGTCTTTGTATTTGTTGTGTCGGGTTTCGGGCTCGTGATCTCGAACTACTCAAACACAATGCAACAGGCTATGTTTGTGATGTTTTTCTTTATGCTCATATTCATTCTTATGAGCGGCCTTTTCACACCGGTTGAAAGCATGCCCAAATGGGCACAGATAATAACCCTCTTCAACCCCATGAAATACTTCATAGAGATTATGAGAATGGTATATCTTAAGGGTAGCGGACTTGATGCACTTACAAGACAAATATCTGCATTGCTGGGTTTTGCTGTATTGTTCAATAGCTGGGCCGTTTTAAGTTACAGGAAGAGCAGATAGCTGTAATACAGTTAAAGCCGGGCATCTTTAATCAGAAACTTCGCCAGCTCCCGGCCACCTTTTGCAAAGGACTCCTGAACCCTGAACCCTACATCATAGTCATTTCCACCAAAACTGTTAGCCGATGCTTCCTTTACAATAACAGAGGCTATCTCTTTTCCATCAGAATCGGTTATGATACATGTAAAATCGACCGAAGCATTACGCCTGGCAACACCAACATTAAAGCCTGGTTCAATAAGATCGACATTTATCTTGATTAGTATATCACCCGACCCAAGGTTAGCATTAATGCCTTTTTCTCCAATATATTTTGAAAACAGTTCAATGAATTTTGGCTCGAACCTCTCACTCCTGTCGGCAAGCCACTCTCTGTGCCATGCATCTCCGGAACCGGATTTCTTTTTATTGTAATCAGAAATCTTCTCCTGAACATATCTCGCTTCATCTAGTTTACCCACTTTCATGTTTTCATATGTGAATGATACCCCAATGTTTTTTGTACTTTTCAGTACATCAAGATTGCCGGAAGTTCTTTTTATACTCTGGCCCGATGCGACAACTCCGATACATAGAATCAGAGTAATCAAAATAAATTTTTTCATGATGATTTTGTTCGAAGAAAATTACAGCTTGAATATTTTTTCAAGAGGTCCCGCCCAGTAGTTTCTCAGCCCGAAACCTCCTGCCTTTGCAGAGACTCTGTCTGCAAATACAATTTTTTTTGTTTTGACATTGAAGCAAACAGCAATAAAGTTACCAAGGCCATCTTCTTTGTTGAGAAGTTCGGCAATATAAATTACACCATATCCGGTATCCTTTCCGGTATTGAAAGACTTGATGAGAGAAGCAAGTGCGGTATCGTCTATTCTGAAAGCTTTGTTGTAAGTAGGCATTCCGGCTTCGTTCATAACTCTTGCTCTGTAGATTGCTTCGTCTATGTTTACGTTGTCAAATGTTGTAAACTGAATTTTTTTGAGTTCTGCCGATTGATCAATTTCCCTTACATATTTTGCAAAGAAATTGCCATACTGATATTTCTTTGTCTCTGTTACAATAAGTTTGTTGATCTCTTCAAAGGCTTTTGCAACCTTACCAGCCTCTTCCTTAACTCCAAACGTTTTAACCAAGGTGAAATCCACACCATAAAAATTCATTTTTGGGACTTGCTGACCTTCTCCTTTCCCGATAGAAAATACCAACCCAGGTATGATCATAAACAAGAGTAACAATAGTTTTTTCATAGTTATAATTTTTATCTGCAAAGCAGCTTTTGACAAGTAAAAATAATAAAAAAAATTATAAGTTGTTATGGTTGATAAACAAACTCCTGGTCTATGTAACCAGAAAGTTCTTTGTACCAGTCAGGATAGCTTGTGCCACCGGATGTGGCCCACTCTGCAAAGTGCAGATACGCTTTTACAATAGAGTTATATTCAGACGGATACTGGAATGGTTCTGGAATCATCAATCCCCACATCATCCCATCTGCGTTTTTAAACTGATCACCCGGATAGAGTGTGCCCCCGCTTGCCAGCAATGGGTTGAACTTTGATGTGCCTGCGAAAGTAGGAAGGTGAATCTCCCGGTCTCTTGTATTTACAGCAATGAACAGATTAAACGAGCTCATTGCAATGTCGGACTGCTGGAACGGTGTTACAAACTTTACATTCATGTACTGGTCAGGAGTTATTACATGGGTTCCACTCAATGTGTTAAGGAACCCTTGATTCGACACAACATCTTTCTGACTGTTGAAAAGCGGAATTACTGCCAGAGAGACTCCCCCCTCTGCACCATTTGCATTAACGCCGAAAGGTGATGTGCCACTAATCTCGCGACCTGTCACAGACAGAACATTAGACGCAGATACTTTGTCCAGTTGAAATGCTGCTGCCAGGTTATACGTGCTACCAGCAGCTCTGAGGTTATAATCGAGACGAAGTTTTGTAACAAGGTTGGATGCATTTGTATAATAAGAAATCTTGAACCCAAGTATCATGTCGTTTACATCATAGTCCCCTTTAACCGGCCACAGGTCCTCGAAAGCATATGTTCCCCATGTGCTTCCGGAAGGGAAGTAAGATACAAATGCTACAGTGGCATCGTTATCGTCTACATCAAGGGCTGCACCAACACCATCTCCGTCGTTATCTGTAACTGCCGGAGGTGGAGTTACTATTTGTCCGGCTCCGTCGTTACAAGTTGTTGCGACAATGTTTTGAGTCTGTGTCTTTGAGAGGATCGAACCATTATTGTTGAACATTGCTACATATCTATCCCTGCCGTTTGTACCGCTTCCCTCTACCAGAAGGGCGTGAACAAGCTCTATCTTGCCATTGAATTCAGATGCTGCATATCTCATGTCCGGAATGGTTCCGGTACATTTGAATACAGAGTAACTGTCAGATGATGAACGGACCTTCATGCTGTATACCTCTGTGATACTGCCCGTTTGCATCATACTGCCACCGAACATGTTAATTATTATGTTATTGGTGTATAATGTCTGGCTGACGAACAGAGAGCCTTCGTAAAGGTTGTATGTAGCGCCCTGAAGACTGGCATGACGTGCATTAATGTTGCAGAAGTTGTTTACTGTGTATGAATTTCCGCTTGACTTGAATTCCGTTGTAGCAACAATGTGACCATGGTTGTTTGTAGTTGTACCTGTTGTCTGATACCAATTCTCTGTTTCAAAGGTTGAGCCTGCATCATTAAGCAGCGATGCGTTGTCCGACATCTCGATTTTGTCGCAATAAACGGAAGAACTGTTATAAAAAAAGGAGTAGTTTGTTACAAAGATGGTTTTTGGTTTTTTTGCGTTTGTTACGGTCAATGTTCCCTCATTGTAGAAGTTTGATCTTGTGGAGACGTTGAGGTGGTAACTCAAAGTCATTGTTCCTTTGTTGACAATTGATTTGCCGTTTGAAATATGTACCTCATCGGAAGAAACAAGTGTTCCTCCATTCTCTACATATACGGTAACAGTATTTGCATTCTGTGTACCTGTAGTTATACCGTCTACCTCTAGCCTGCCCCCGTTAAGGACCACAACAGAGACATTGTTAAGATCCATAGAATTGCTTATTCTGTAAACACCTTTTATATAAAGTACAGCATGAGATATCCAGTTTCCTACCTCAAGAGTGGCTGTTCTTGTAAAACCAGTTGGTATGAGATACGATTTGTAAGTGTTGCCGTATGAACCGTTTCCTGATGTAAAACCATTAAGGGTAAGGCTGTTATTGTTGTTTATTGTAACGTCGTAGTTTGTAGGTATTGGAATTGTAGGTGATGGAGAGGCTTTAGTGACCATCGGGGCGTTTGCTGCCACTGAGGCGGTAAAATCGACATTAATAGTTGTACCTGAGACATCGACAGTCTTTAGTACCCTGACTCCATTTGGAAGTATCTCCTGCACGTAAATTGTTGGTATTGCTGTAGCAAGGGTAATTTTCACGCCATAAGGTGTTAATGGTGTTGCCGCTCCGCTTGCCATAAGGGCGCCGTCATTAAGAAGAGGACTGTTGAAAATTTTGATTACACGAATCATATTGTCTGCAATTCCTACTACAGGCTGAACCTTTACGGTACAAGTAATCTCCTTTACTGTTTTCCAGTCGAAGTCCTTAGGGATAATCCCCACAGGTGATACTATAGGAGTATTGTCAGGAGGATTTAAATTGACACATGACGATGTAATCGCTGCAAAAAGAACAAATAGCACTAATACGCTAAATTTGTTTGGTTGCTTTTTCATAATTATATTTTTTTAGCTAATTATCTTAATGTGGCAAAAGTACATAAAATAAAGTTATAAACAAATTATGAACACTTTATACAAATAAATAGCAGCTAAAAGATTACATTTAAAAACAATCTCTTAACTTTGAGCAAAATTTATTGGATGGGCTCAATTAAAGTATTGGAAGTGATCAGACAGGGACAAATTGGTGGAGGAGAATCGCACCTGATAGACCTGATCTCTGGATTTGGACCTGATGTTTCTCCTGTGGTTCTGGCTTTTACACCAGGGCATATGATAGATTATCTGAGAGAAGCAGGTGTCAAATGCTATGTAATGGAAACAAAATACCCATTTGATATAAGAGCATTAAAAGGGATAAAAGAGATACTTCTCAAGGAGAAGATAGAGATAATCCATTCGCATGGTAGCAGAGCTGCTTCCAATATGCTTCTGATTGCCAGGCTCATGAAAATTCCAATGGTATATACAGTGCACGGATGGAGCTTTCATCAGGATCAGTCTGTTTTGAGCAAAACATTAAGAATACTTGTAGAGAAGTTGATTTGTCTGCTTAGCCGTAAGGTTATTTGCGTTTCTGAAAGCAACAGGATAACAGGCGTGAAGGCATTTGGTCTCAACAATGCAACAGTAATAGAGAACGGTATAAGTTTCGGTAAATTCAATCCCTACAGTTCATACAGCAATATAAGAGAGGAGTTTGGAATACTTCCGGATGATTTCGTGGTTGGTTTTATCGGAAGAATTACAATACAAAAGGACCCTGTGACAATTATCAAGGCAGTGGAATTGGCACATGCAGCCGACCAGAGAATCAAGGCACTTATAATAGGAGATGGGGACCTTAAGGAGCAGGTAATGCAATATATAGATAAACAGATATTAGCAGAAGTAATATACACAGATGGGTTCCGGAAAGACATTCCCGACCTGCTGAGTTCTATGGATGTATTTTGTCAGCCAAGCCTGTGGGAAGGTTTGTCAATCTCTTTGCTTGAGGCAATGGCCATGAAAAAGGCATTAGTTGTGACACCCACCGATGGTACGAGTGAAATTATCAGTGATGGAGTAAATGGATCAATCGCTGCATTCGGAGATGTATCAGGGATCTCAGAAAGGATACTTGAATATTGCCGGGATAGGGAGAAAGCAACCAGACACGGAGAAAATGCATTTCAACTTGTAAAAAGCAGATTCGACAGTAGTAAGGTTTCAGAAGGTGTCACAGGAATTTACAGAGCTATAATTTCAGCCAGTTAGATATAATTTCCTCACCATAACCGGAAATCACTGACTCCGGATGAAACTGAAGTCCAAACAACTTAAGCTCCTTATGAAAGAGCGACATAATAATACCCTCTTCATTTACAGACCCCACTATAAGCTCTTTTGGTAAAGATTCAGGAGAGACTGCCCATGAGTGGTACAATCCGGCTTTTATTTCCGCGGACCTTCCGTTTTTGTCCACAATACTCCCAAGCAGAGGGTCGCTTTTCTCAGTTATGTTTATCATAGACTTATGCCCGTGCAGAGGATGAGTGAGGTTATACAGAATTGCTCCAAAATGGCAGGCTATTGCCTGATGGCCAAGACAAATACCCAGTATAGAATGGCTGGTTTTAAAACATTCGATTGCCTTAAGCAGATCTCCTGCATCTTCGGGCAAACCAGGACCGGGAGAGAGTATTATATGACTGTAATTATCCATTGCATCAAATGGAATATGATCGTTTAAGACAATATCCACCCTTGATTCAGTTACCTTTTTTACAAGGTGAAAAATGTTGTAGACGAACGAATCGTAATTATCTATCAGCAGGATTCTCTTCATTGAGCAAAAATATATAATATAGTTACATTTGCGTAAAAAAATATGAGCAGGTACATATCTGCATATGAAGTCAGAGAGCTCATGAACAGCTCAGGTTCGAATTACCGGCCCTTCCTCTTTGCAGTGGATTATGAGTTGGAGAGGGGGATATTTGTTGAGGAGCCAATGAATCAGAATGATATCCTGTTCCGTTTCGGAGCTGTGAGAAACTATACCGATTCAGATATTACAATTGACAAATCCGCTTTGAAAATAATTGACACCGTTTCATACGCAACTTATGAATCAAAATTCAATGTTGTTATGGATGGGTTAATAAGAGGCGACTCCTATCTGCTGAACCTTACCGCAAGGACAGAGATAGAAACATCACTTGAAATCAGAGAGATAATGTTATCTGCAAATTCTCCATTTGGATTTTGTGCAGGTGACCACTTTGTCTCTTTCTCGCCTGAGCGTTTTGTCAGAATTGAGAATGGCATAATATCTTCTTTTCCCATGAAGGGAACCATAGATGCATCTTTACCTGATGCAGAGGAGATAATCATGAACGATTACAAGGAGAGTTGCGAACATAATACAATTGTAGATCTTATAAGGAACGACCTGGGAATGGTTTCGGAGAGTGTGTGGGTGGAGAGGTTCCGTTATATAGAGAAAATTGAAACCAACCGCAATGAGATACTGCAGGTTAGTTCTGAGATTAGGGGAAGGCTTTATGAGGGTAACTGCAAGCGTCTTGGCGATACAATTTTCTCCCTTCTTCCTGCAGGGTCAATATCAGGGGCTCCCAAACCATCCACTATTAGTATTATTTCAGAAGCAGAGGGAGAAAAGAGGGGCTTTTATACAGGCATATGCGGATACTATGATGGTAGGGTTCTTGACTCGGCTGTGTTGATAAGGTATATCGAGCGTGATGAATCGGGGAAGCTCTTTTACAGGAGTGGTGGCGGGATAACGGTTAACAGCAAATGCAGTGATGAATATGAGGAGCTAATAGAAAAAATTTATCTTCCACAAACGAGATTATGAGATTTATTGAGACAATCAGAGTTGAAAACGGGCAGCTATGCAATCTTGACCTCCATAAAAAAAGGGCAAAGGAGACAATACTTTTTCATTTTGGAGTTAAAAAATCATTACCTTTTGACATGTTGGTGCCGGTAGATATTAGTCTGACAAAGGGAACATACAAACTTAGGGTGGTGTATTCAAAAGATATTGAAGAGTTCAGTATAGATCAATATGTTCCAAGGACAATAAAGAGACTCAGGATAGTAGATGGAGAGGGCATTGACTATCGGTTCAAATATGAGAATCGTTCTGCAATAGAGGCGCTGCTCAGCCTTAAAACAGATTGTGATGACTTACTTATTATAAAAGATGGTTATGTGACCGATACATCATATACCAACGTAGTATTTGCACAGGGAGAGGATTTGTTCACCCCGTCTACCTTTTTACTGAACGGAGTAAAGAGGCAATCTCTTTTAAGAGAGGGGAGGATAAAAGAGAGAGATATAAGAGTAGACGATATTAAAAAATACGACGGATGTTTTCTGATAAACGCGATGCTGGATTATACTCCAAATTGCGTTGTTCTTATCAAAGGGGATTCATTCTGCTAAAGTAGGTACCCAGGCAAGTAGCCTTAATGGAGAACCACTGCCACCCTTTATCTTCATTGGGGCAGCTACAATGTATGCACCTTTGGCGGGAAGCTTTTCAAGATTTGCTATGTTTTCGTATGCTGTAATATTATTGCTGCAAAGACACCTGTGGGTTCTGAAATCCTTTGATTGACCAAAATCGATGCTAGGGGTGTCAATCCCTACTGCCTTAATCTTCCGCTCGCTAACAAGCCAGTTTGCTGCTTCGGGGTCCAGTCCGGGGAAATGGAGCTCTTCTACCCCTTCAACACCGGATTTGAGCGTGCCGGTATACTGCAGATGATCCTGCCAATACTTGCCAAAACCTGTATTCAGCAATATTATAGATTGTTCCGGTATTTGCCCGTTTGCTTTTTCCCATAGGATGAAGTCATCTATGGTTACGAGATAGTCAGGATTCTGTGCCGACTTAGCTGTTACATCTACCACAATGGCAGCTCCGGTAAGCTCATCGACATTAATCTGTTCTATAGAACGACCGCCCTGAGCAAAATGGAGAGGAGCATCAAAATGGGTGCCTCCGTGCTCCTCAGCAGAATACTTGAATGAGGAGTAGAAGTAGCCATTGTCATTAATGCCAAAAAAGACAGTGTCGTGTTTGAACGGCACATTTGTGGGCCAGTAAACGGTACTCTCCTCAAAATCCCATGTAAGGTCCACCCAGGTGCCCTGTGCAAGTATTTTTGAAATATCCGGCTGCTTCTGATTACAGGATGTGGCAATAATCAGAATGAAAATTATGGTCAGGTTTTTCATAGTATTCATTATGAGAAGTTGTCGTAGCCCTCCAGAGAATTCTCCTCTACAGGGAAAAGTTTATAAGTATTGAAAATCCTGCTTTTCTTGTATTGCATCTTATAAAACAGATGAAGCTCTTTCTGTAGCTTTTCCAGAACCTTTTTATATAAAGGATTCCCAGCTTCGTTTCTGGTCTCCAGCGGGTCGTTTTCATAATCGTAAAGTTCCACTCCCATTATCTCTTTGCCGTCAAAAGGAAGATATGTCCTGAAATCCTTTACCCACTCTACCATTCTGTAGCGGGAACTTCTTATAGAATAACCGTTTACCTGGCCTCTGTTGTATTGTCCGAATGCATATCCGGCTACCTTTTTCGAAGGTTCTTGAAGAACAGGCACAAGACTGTGTCCGTCAAGATATGTAGGAGCCTTAACTCCGGTTAACTCGCACAGTGTTGGAAAGATGTCTACAAACTCAGTAACGTTGCTGGTATAGGCTCCTCTCTTCATACCCGGGGCACTGATCAACATTACAGTTCGTGTAGCTGTCTCAAAGTTGCTGTTTTTGTTCCATAAGCCATGATCTCCAAGATGATATCCATGGTCGCTCCACAGAACAATTATTGTGTTTTCTGCCATTCCCTTCTCCTCAAGAGCATCCAGAAGTTTTCCCAACTGGGCATCTACATAAGAAACGCAAGCATAGTATGCATGTATCACTCTGCGCTGAGTTGCTACATCCAAATGTTTTGTGTCTTCGTAGCTGTGGAAAGGAGGTATATCGGAATAGACCTTAAGTTCGTTTGAAGGGTGATATGCATAAACTACAGGATCGGAGGTGACATCCTGATATTCTGCCAAAGGCATTTTGTCTCTATCATACATGTCCCAGTATTTTTTTGGAGCAACATATGGTGCGTGTGGTTTTTTGAAGCCAATGGCAAGAAAGAATGATTTGCCAGTTTCAGCAAAGCTTTTAATCATCTCAACACCCTTTTCTGCAATAATTCCGTCTTCGTATGCATTATCCGGAACATCTGCACATTCTGTCGCCTTTCTCCCATTGGAAATAACATAAGTAGGAGCAGGTGTCTTAATATATGGTATGCTCCACGATTGCGGGTCGTCCCTATAGTTCCTGTCATCCAAAGGGTGATATATTTTGCCCATTCCAACAGTTTCATACCCGTTTTTTTTGAAAAGTTCAGGGAGGGTCACCAGAGATGGATTATTAGTTCTGAAATTTCCCTGCAGCGACCACACTCCGGTATTATCCGGACGAACACCAGTTAGCAGGCTCGCCCTTGTTGGTCCGCTGAGTGCAAACTGACAGTAGTTGTTGGTAAAGGTGACCCCGTACTTTGCGAGACGCTTGAAATTGGGAGTACGGGCCATATTATCTCCATAAACAGATATGACCGGCCTTAGATCGTCTATTGCAATGAACAATACATTTGGTTTTTTGGAATTATTTCCGGATGTATTCTGATCCTGGGCAGAACATAAGAGAGGCCATATGGTGCTGGTACAAGCAACAGTGCCAAGACCTATGATGTATTTACTTAAATTATTTGTGTTCATGCTTATTAGGATTTTATCTGTAAGGAGTATTTGTCTTGAACTTCCACACCCTGCTCGCATTGAGGTTTTTATCAAATGATATTCCACACTTTTCCCTCAAGACATTCAGTTCTTCCTCTGTTATTCGATTGATTTCTGACTCAAGGATTTTTGGCTGACCTGCATAATTGATCTTTGCCACTTCGGACAGGAGAAAAATTTTATAGAAGGAAGCAAAGACGAATTTGCCCTCCTCGTAAGAAGTATTAAGAAGAACTTTAGTCTTCTCTCTCATTTCAACAGCCTTCGCTTCGGCCTGATCATCGCATATTCCGCGGTAATACTGGTCAAGCTCCTCATCGTTGAGAACTTTCCTCAGATTCTCTTCATGTAATTTTTTCAATACATTTCCTGATGGTATGCTTATGTATATCTCCTTCCTGAGAATATTTACGAAGTATGCGTCCTCTTCTTCTATGAGCTTTGCCAAAGCAAGCTGTTTTGCCTCATCAAGAGGAACGTGTATGGTAATTTCATATAAGTTCCTAACGGTAGAAGGGTTAAATGAATCTGTGATTTTGCGTGAAACGGTCTGAGCATTTGATGTTCCTGCAATAAAGACAAAGAGAAGTGTCAGGAAAATAAAAATTCGCTTCATAATATTAATTTTTTCTTGTTATTACCGAGCCTGCGATTGTAACAAAGTTATAAATTGATTTTGTAATTTTAACAAATATTTAAAACCATACAGACCATGCTAAAACGGGAAATTAAAAGGTGGGATCTTGTCCTGCTCATGATTAATACTGTAATTGGAGCAGGAATTTTTGGGCTGCCTTCGGTAATTTTTAACCATGCAGGGGTATATAGCATTCTGGCAATAATGGTTTGTGGTGTTCTGGTGACTGTTATAACGTTGAATTTTTCTGAAGTTGCCAGTCAGTTTAATAAAACCGGAGGTCCCTATTTGTATACACTGGAAGCTTTCGGAAAATTTCCCGGATACATAATAGGATGGCTGGCCCTGGTTTCCAGGATTGCAGCCTATGCTGCTCTTGTAAATCTGCTGGTCGACTATCTGAGTTATCTGAATGAAGCATTCAACAACCAGCTAATAAGAAATGCAACCATTGTTCTATTCACAGCCTTTATTTTCTTCGTAAATTACAAAGGGGTAAGAAGCAGCTCAAGACTCAATAATTTTCTGGGTGTGGCAAAGCTGGTTCCGTTATTGATATTCATTGTTGCGGGATTATTTATGCTGGATTCAACCTTGCTTGATTTTGACCGTACATCTCCTGACATAACCGGTTTCTCATCGGCCATTTTGGTATTTGTCTTTGCTTTTACAGGATTTGAGGCAGCAGTCATTAACACTGGCGAAATGTCGGACCCTCAAAAGGATATTCCTTTTGCCCTGCTCGTCACAACGCTGTTCGTGGGTGTTTTCTATTCTTTAATCCAGATAGTATGCATCGGGACATTCCCTCAACTTGCAGATTCAACTAAGCCTATTGCCGACGCAGCTCATAATTTCTTAGGACCTGCCGGGGGGTTGCTGATTACGGTTGGGGCAGTTATTTGTATAGGTGGTACACTCAATGCAAACATGCTGGCAGGGTCAAGACTCCCTTTTGCATTTGGAGAGGCAGGTCAGTTCCCGGCAATATTTGCAAAAACTCATGATAAAACAGCTGTTCCATACATAAGTCTTGTCCTTTATGCGGTCGTGACAATACTGGTTTCAGTAACCGGAACTTTTATATATGCGTTAACCATAAGTGTCATTAGCAAAGTGTTCATCTTTGCCACGATTTCTGCCGCTCTTATAAAGTTCAGACGAGTCAACAAACCAAGTAAAGCCACCTTTGTATTGCGTTATGGTCATTTCTCTGCAATACTGGGTATCATCATATGTATCTGGATGCTTTTCGCCTCCAGGATGTCGGATTTTCTGGATGTACTTATTACAGTTTCTGTAGGTATTGGAGTTTTTTTTATTCAGAAAGCAAATCGTTGATTTTTGATGATGCCTTTAATCCACTTCCAGTGAGGGAGACAACTATTTTCTCATCTTTCTGGATTTTGCCTTCATACTGTTTAATTGCAGCAACAGCAGCAGCAGAGGTAGGTTCAATATAAATACCCTGTAAGAATGAGGCTTTCAATGCTTCAATGATTTCTGTATCATCTACAGTTACAAACTCACCACCTGTCTTTTGAACAACATCTATTATCTGTTTAAGTCTGACAGGCCTATGGATGGCAATTCCTTCTGCGATTGAGGGATTGCTTGAACTTATTGGTGTCTCCTTTCCTTCTATGAAGTCTTTAAGGGGAGAGCACTTATTGCTTTGTACTGCCATTAATTTTGGCATATGGTCAATAATGCCCGCTAGCTTCATCTCCTGAAGTCCAAGATAGGCTCCAATAATCTGAGAACCACTTCCTACCGGGACAAAGTAATAATCAGGAGCATTCCAGTTCATCTGTTCAACTATCTCATAAATGGCTGTTTTGGTGCCATGTAAAAAATATGGGTTCCATGCATGGGCAGCGTAGTAACTTTTGGTTGCCCCTTCAATAGCAGCATTGGCACAATCAATACGATTACCTTCGATAAGATGTAATTCAGCACCATAGGCACGCACCTGGAAAGATTTGGCCGATGAGTTTCCTGCCGGCATGTAAATATGTGCCTTAATTTTTGCCCTTGCACAATATGCAGCAATGGCACATGCCGAATTTCCTGAGGAATCTTCTACGATCTCTTTAATCCCCAATTCTTTGCATTTACTTATCATTATTGCGGCACCTCGGTCCTTGAACGACCCTGTTGGTAACATAAAATCAAGTTTGCCAAGTACAGACATTCCCCGGAAATCCATAGGGACCAGTGGGGTGAATCCCTCGTTGAAGGATATTGCAGATTGGAAATCTTCTAAAGGAAGTACCTGTCTGTATCGCCAGAAGCTTTTTTCATCGGGCAACAAGTTCCTGTCCAATACTGGCATATAATCAAGATCAAGATAGTTGCCGCACTCACATCGCCAGATGGCTCTATCTGTCGGGTAACGGGCTCCGCAGGCGGGGCAAATGAATTGACAGGGCATAGTGTTATATAGTTAATTTTTCTCCTTCACTTTTGGCAACAATGGCAGCACCGGTAAGGTCGCCCCATACGTTAACTGCAGAACGAATCATATCAAGCGGTTGCTGCACAACAAGTACAAGCCCTATCCCTTCCAGAGGAAGCCCGACAGCTCTCAGTACAACAGCAAGCATAACTAAACCCGCAAGCGGAATGCCAGCAGTACCAATAGCAGCCAGAAGGCTTGTAACAACTACCACAATCTGCTGACCCAATGTAAGGTCAATACCATAAGCCTGAGCAATGAATAAAGCGGTTACACTTTCAAATAAAGCAGTTCCATTCATGTTTACTGTATTTCCCAGTGGCAGGCAAAATCCGGCTATTTTGCGCGAGACATTGCTTTTTTCCTGTATATCCCTTAGGGTTATTGGCAACGATGCAGCAGAAGAGGCCGTGAAAAAAGTGGTCATCAAGCCTGTTCCCATCTGTTCCATGAATTTGAACGGATTCTTTCGGGTAAATAATAAAAATATGGCAGGTAATATGCCAAGGCCCTGAATCAGACAACCACCGGCAATAATTGCTGAATATATACCCAGGCTGGTAAACATAATTTTCAATGCTTCCGGGTTTCCGGCCTGAGCTCCGACCATAGAAGAGACTACGCCAAATAATCCAAAAGGAGCAAAACGGATAACAAGAAATGTTATTTTTATCATAACCTCATATAACCCGTTAAACATATCGGTTAAAAGTGTTCGGGTTTTGTTTGTTGATGTGGTTATGAAAAATCCAAACAGGATTGCAAAGAATATTACTGGCAGCATGCTTCCGTCAGCCATTGCCCGT
>MEOK01000008.1:112362-118973 GCA_001769195.1 Bacteroidetes bacterium GWF2_40_14
TTTGGCACAATGGCCACAATCTGGTCAATAAAAGAAACTTCAGTACTGGCAACATTTGTAACTGTCTCTTTTAATTGTAAATCAACCCCCACTCCGGGTTCGAATGTGTTTACAAGAAGCAGGCCTAACACACATGCAATAAGAGTCGTAATAATGTAATAGGCAAATGTTTTGCCGGCAATCCGGCCTAAATCCTTAGTCTCTCCAATACTTGAAACACCCATTACCAATGCGCTGAATACCAATGGGATTATCACCATCTGAAGCCCTCTCAAAAAGAGATCTCCCAACCACTTTGTGTAAACAGTGTACTCATGTCCAAATAACCCTAACAAAATGCCCAGGCAAATCCCAATCAGAATCTGCCAGGGCAGAGCAAGCTTAATTTTTTTACCCATAAAGAAGTAATGTGAAGTTTATATAGCAGTAAGTTTTTCCGGACGTAAATATAGTGAATAGAATTATATAACATTTCATCAATATTATGTAACACTAAAAATTTGTGGCAGGCTAACTTTGATACGTACTAAAAAATAAATATTATGCCACTATTAACTGTCTTAATCGTTTTAATTATTGCAGGTGTAGCCCTATGGCTTGTAAACACATTCATTCCCATGGATATCAAAATCAAGAAAATCCTGAACATCGTGGTTGTGATTATAATTATCATCTGGCTGCTAAGACTGTTCGGTTTATTGGATTTCCTGCGGGATATATCTGTTTAAATGACAATCTTATGAACATTAAAAGAATCTTTGGGGCGTTACTTACTGTCCTGGGGATAGCGGGTCTCATCTATGCTGCTGTCCTTTTTATGAGCAACTCAAGTAGTACACACAGTACTAAAGGGCTCATAATTTACGGAGTGCTTGGGTTGGTGTTTTTCATTGCAGGCATTGGTCTTGTTCGTACAACAAAGGATGAAACCTAGCGTAGTACGCTCTGATAATAGGCTTTAAAATCTTTCCAGTGATAATAAGGAGCGATATCGGTTTTAACCGGAATTTCCACTTCTTTTTCACAGTGCAGGAGTTTTACTACCACGTCGCCTGTTTTGCCATTCCTGTAAAAAATAATCTGCAGATTGGCCCCCATTGGGCTAACTTTGAAGTCACTCCAGACTGCATAGATATTTTCAGGGACACTCTCCCGATTATTCATCCCCTTGATATCCAGGAGGGCTAGCAATGGAATTATATAAGTGTCGTGGCCAAATCGCAGATCGGCAGATCTGTTGCCGGTTTTGACAGCATTGTCGGCACATTCCAGGATTTCTCTCAGCAATAGTTTAGAACTGTCCATTGCAACCTTGCCGTTGACAGCGGAGGGGCCCACATTGTAATAAGAAGACATATTAAGAGCCTGCCACAGGGTAAAGTGATCGTCTGATGTGAAGAGGTCAGCCATGGATATTTTAAGATGATCAACATCGGGCAGGTCACCGGAAATCAAATGTATATTGCGAATGAAAGTTACGGGATCGCTAACATGATCTTTTACATATGCCTTGTCGGTAAACAAAGAGTTGATAAAACGCTCTGTGTCTAAATGCTTTTTAATGAAATTGTCGCGAATGGCATATACAGAATCCCTTTTTACATTCGCATAGCTGTTATTGAGATATGTAAATCTTGCCGCAGCATCTCTTGTAATCTCAATTTCAGGATTCAACTCCTTAAGTCTTTCGTTATTGGCAGCCATACTTAAAATACATCTGGGAACAACTGTCGAGCGGCTGTAAATGTAGCATTTACGTCCTTTTTTTGTAGAAAACACTTCTGGAAATGAGCGGAACATCCGCTCTGCAATTTCGCGGTGCTCTCTCACTCCAAGCGGAGTAAGGTCACCATATCGCCCTTCGGCATCTTTAGCTGCCAGAGAAACTCTTTCGTATAGACTCTCTCCCAAAGCCGAAAGTTTGCCGGCCTTATGTGCTTCATTCAGAACATTCAGCGGATAAGCATAAGTTTCGGGGGTATGTATCCAGCGGGAACCATGACGCCCGTAATGACTTATGTAAAATGGCTCATAACCTTTGGGGGCAGGGGTGGCAGGAGTGGGTACATATTTGTATATCTGATATATACCGCTTGCATGATTGACGTCGCTCAGAAATTCTTCTTTGGTTGTCTGAGCCTGAGCAAATGTCGACAACAGAAGAAACAGAACCGAAACGGAAAATTTTAATTGGTTCATAGTAAAATGTTTTTAAATAAAAATTAAAGATAATTTAAAACAAACATACTCCAATATCGGTTTACTTGTCTGGCACTGAATTTGAAGAAATTCAAACAATTACCAAATAATCATATATGTTATGAAGCGAGTTGATGCCATAACTGCATTGTTATCTGCTGCCTTTATTCTACTTGTCCCTGCCTGCTCATGGGATAACAATAAGAAAGCTGTAAATATTATTGATCTTGAAGCAAGTGTGGGAAGCGGTAAAATTGTGAATATAGGCGATATTGTCTCAGATATAAGATATATACCACTTGAGACATCAGACAGTTCTCTACTGGGAAATGTAACAAAAATCAATTACGAAAACGGGCAAATTTATGTTTTCGACAAAAAAACCGGATTATTATTTTTGATTCCGACGGACATTATCTGCGGACTTTCAATAGACAGGGACGCGGCCCGGAGGAATATACGAGTCTGTATAACTATGATATTCTCCCTGGAAGCGGTTATATAAATGTGTACATGTCAAATAGAGATATTATACAATATGACGGCAATGGAAAATATCTTGGCAGATTTTCAATACCCCAGGGAGACAATTTTACCGTCTATCCGGCTATATATCTAAACGACAGTACTTACGCAGCTATTATTGATGCCTACGACAAAAGTATTCCGGAATATTCTGTCCTGATTTTTAATCCATCCGACTCCATAAAATATCTTATGCCTATAACCCAGCAGAATCAAAAATATCTGATTGATATTCAACAATCAGACAAAGACAAGCTGCCACCATCAATGAAAGATATGGTTTTTGTTGGGATGGGGACCAATATATACAGATATAAAGATTCTGCAAGAGTGGTATTTTCATATAACGATACGATTTTTTCCCTCTCTCCGGATCTTAAGCTCCAGTCAGCATACATCATTCATTTTGGAAAAACCAATAAAGAAAAGCAAGCTTCTCTTCTCAGGACTCCTAAGGAGAGTGAAGGTTATCTATACCTATTGTTCGAGCTCAAAGTTTTTGCCCATGAGCCTTATGAAAAAGTTTATACCTTAAAAAATGGTACTGTGAAAAGTATCTCTCAAACAGATTGTTATGCCCTTTTCAATAAGAAAACCGGATATTTTACCCTTCTCAACCAGCCGGAGATGAGTATGCCCGGTATCAATGAAGATATTTTGAGTGGACCTCCTTTCTGGCCGAGTTCAATCTCTTCAAAAGGAGAGCTGATAACCATCTATACGGTGGAAGAGTTGTTGAAATGGAAAGGAACTCATAAAGTATCACCAAAACTTGCAAAAATTATAGAATCCCTTGGTGATCTTGATAATCCCGTAGTTGTTATTGCAAGGTGACTCTGCCAGAGGGATTAGCACTTCGCTGAATATGAGATGTGTGCGTATTCGCCTACTAGTCAATCATTTACTAACCACTCTGCCTACTAAACTCTGCCAAAGCCGTTAGTAGCTTAAAACAAGATACATTCCGGCAGCTATTGCAGCACCAACGATAGGAGCCAAAACCGGTACAAAAGCGTATCCCCAGTCACTGCCTCCCTTATGTTTTATAGGAACGATTGAGTGAATGAACCTTGGGGCAAGGTCACGGGCAGGATTTATTGCATATCCTGTCACACCCCCCAGAGATAAGCCGATTGCAGTGACCACCAACGCTATAGGTAGCGCACCTACACTTCCGAGCCCAATCTTAAGATCAGGGATCGTTTTGCAGGTAATTCCTGCTCCCTCAACATAAAAGACAACAAAAACAAGTACGAATGTTCCAACAACCTCACAGAAGAAATTACTCGGAATCTTGCGAATGGCAGGCTTGGTGGCAAAACATGCAAAAATTGTCTCTTTGTCTTCTGTCTGATTGAAATGATGTCTGAAGAAAATCCATACAAGAAGTGCCCCTAATGCAGCACCCAGCAACTGGGCAACAATAAATAGCCCGACCTTGACCCATGCAAATTTCCCGGCAATGGCAAGTCCGAGTGTAACTGCAGGATTCAGGTGAGCCCCGGAATACGGGCCGGCAATAATAACACCTGTAAATACAGCAAGACCCCAGCCCAATGCAATTACTATCCAACCTCCGTTATAGGCCTTCGACCCTTTCAAACAAACATTGGCAACCACACCATCGCCTAAAAGTATCAGAACCATTGTTCCGATAAGTTCTGCATAAAATTCTCCCATTTTTAAGAAGTTTTTAGTTTTATTAATCTAATTCTGTTTTACTCATTTTCCGGTTCTATCCAGTTTTTGGCCCTTGATAGTGCCTTTGTCCAACCTTTTAAAAGTCTCTCAATTGAGGGGATATCAAGTTCCCGGGAGAAACACCGGTCATAGGCTTTCTGTTCTTTTATTTCATCGAGATCTTTCCAGAAACCCACAGCTAAACCTGCAAGATAAGCTGCTCCCAATGCGGTTGTTTCGGAAATAGCAGATCGATATACCGGAATTCCGAGGATATCGGCCTGAAACTGCATCAACAGATTATTGACTGCCGCACCACCATCTACCCTAAGTTCCTTGATTGGAGAGCCAAGATCTTCCTGCATTGCCTGCAACACGTCATAAGTCTGGAATGCTATCCCCTCCAGGGCTGCGCGAGCTATATTTGCTGCATTAGAGCCTCTTGTCAGGCCAATGATTGTACCCCTTGCATATTGATCCCAATGAGGAGCACCCAGACCAGTATGTGCTGGAACAAGATAGACCCCTCCATTGTCGGGAACCCTGCCGGCCAGCTCTTCAACCTCCGAAGAGGATTTTATTATACCCAGCTCGTCGCGCAGCCATTGTACCACCGAACCCCCTGTAAAGATACTGCCCTCTATTGCGTATGTTGTCTCCCCGTTTATCTGCCAGCCTATGGTTGTAAGCATGTTGTTGTTTGAGCTTACAATCTCCTTACCGGTATTGCAAAGCATAAAACACCCGGTGCCGTATGTATTCTTGACTGTTCCTTTTTCAAAGCACATCTGTCCGAAAGTGGCCGCTTGTTGGTCACCGGCTATGCCGGAGATAGGAATTGCAACATCAAAAAGCTCTTTTGCTGTATACCCGTATATCTCAGAAGATGACTTTACTTCAGGCAAAACCTCTTTGGGTATCCCGAACAATTCCAGCAACTCATTATCCCATTCCAATGTTCTAATGTTGAACATCATTGTCCGGCTGGCATTGCTAACATCTGTTATATGCTTTTTACCATTGGTCAGCTTCCATACCAGCCAGCTGTCTATGGTTCCGAAAGCAAGCTCCCCGGCTCTTGCCCTCTTCATTGCCCCCTCTACATTATTGAGTATCCACCGGAGTTTGGTTACCGAAAAATATGAATCAATAACCAGACCTGTCCTGAACTTAATTATTTCTGCCCATTTACCACTATTGAGTTCGTCGCAATATTCCGACGTCCGGCGGTCCTGCCATACAATTGCATTATAAATTGGTTCACCTGTTGATCTGTCCCAGACTACGGTTGTTTCTCGCTGATTTGTAATGCCGATACACGCCATGGAAGCACTGTATTTTGATGCCTCCTCCATGACTTGCCGGGCCGACTCTATCTGAGAATCCCAGATCTCTGCAGGATCATGTTCTATCCATCCCGGTCTCGGATAGATTTGTCTGAACTCCTTCTGGCTGGAAGCAACAATCTGCCCCTTCTTGTTGAAAAGAATGGCCCTTGCACTCGTAGTTCCCTCATCGAGCGTAAGTACATAC
This sequence comes from Bacteroidetes bacterium GWF2_40_14, assembly GCA_001769195.1. Lineage (GTDB taxonomy): Bacteria > Bacteroidota > Bacteroidia > Bacteroidales > UBA932 > Bact-08. The sequence continues at coordinate 118,300 of MEOK01000008.1, forward strand.
TGATTTGACATAAGATTTTGTTTAGGTGATTTGGTTAGACAAATATATTAAAAACAAATCACGTTAACGACGAAATAAACTTAGCAAAAGGCTTGATGTCGCCTTGGACACTGGCTTTCTCCAAAGCATTCATGTATGCATCTCTTTTATCAACGGGTATGATAACCCAATCGTAACCACCCGATGCAAACATTACATTCATCAAGAATCGCCCTATACGGCCGTTTCCGTCCATAAACGGGTGAATATAGGTAAACAGGAAATGCCCCAATACGGCTCTTACCGAAGCATCTTTTTCCTCTCTGAGGAGTTCAAATAAAGTTGTCATAGCATCTGGTAAAGCATCGTGGTTGAGAGGAGTATGCATTGAATTTCTGATATAGACCTGACTGTTGCGATATCCTACAATATCAGAGGGTTTTATAATTCCAGCCATAACACAAGGCATAAACATCTCCTGGTGCCAGACGGAAAGATCTCTCGTAACTATTTTGCCGGAATCCTGATTTTCAAAAATCTCTGAAACACTCATTTTGACCTTCTGAAAAGCCTGCCAATAACCTCGTGCTGCAAGTGCATTTTTTTGGTCGCGTGTGCCCTGCATGAGCAGAGCACACCCGCCTGTAAGCTCATTGAAAAATCCAAAAATACAAATTTATTTTAATTTTCAAAAG
>MEOK01000009.1 GCA_001769195.1 Bacteroidetes bacterium GWF2_40_14
TTCATTGATCTGTGAGTCCTCTGCTTATCTTATAGCAGCTCGTATTCCACAACTAATATGGCCTCTGCTGACTTCTTGGTCTGGCTATCCCGTAGCTCCCAAGACCTCCCCCGGTAAGAGCTTTTTTCCTTCTTCCGATGCCTGTGGTATATACTATAAAACGTCTTGTGGGGTTGGGACTTTACAATGGCGGGTTTGCTTATCCTCGCTTTATAGCCTCGTATACCCTTCCTGTTCGTCAGTACCGGATTTTGCAGTCTCGCTGCCTTCAGTGCATACCTCACGGTAAACCACCTTGCGACTTGCTAATGCTTCAAGGCGCGACCCTTGCGCATAAGGGACTTGCACCCTCTGGAAAAATACACCCTATCCTTCTCTATCTTAAAATTAAATTTGTATTTTTGAATTTTTCAATGAGCTTCGGACAGGGTGTGCTCTGCTCATGCAGGGCACACCCGCTAAAAAACAAAGATGCCCCATGAGTTTGCCGACGTATATCAGATGCAGGGGGCACTAGTTGTTTTTTTAACGCTACTTTTTATGGCTGTTCCTTTCTCCACCAGGTCATCTGTCTTTTTGCGTAACGGCGACTGTTCCTTTTTATCAGTTCAATTGCTTCGTCAAGTGAGTATTTGCCGTCAATATAGTCGAACAACTCTCTGTATCCAACAGTCTTTAAAGCAGGTCTCACTCGGAATTCATACAAACCCTTAACCTCATCCAGCAGTCCCTTATCCATCATTATATCCACCCTCCTGTCAATCCTCTCGTAGAGTTCTTCTCTGGGTCTTTCAATCAGGATTTTCTCAATTTTAAAATTGCGCGGTTTACTTTTAAATTGCTTGAAAGAGGAGAATGCCTCACCTGTTGACAGACAAACTTCCAGAGCCCTTATAACTCTCTGTGGATTGGCAATGTCTATCGTTTCGTAACTCTCTCTGTCCAAAAGTCTCAGTTCTTTCCTTAATGGCTCAACTCCCTCACTCTTAAGCCTCAGCATGAGATCTTCTCTCAATTCCATATCTGCAGGAGGAAAATCATCAATTCCACGGCACACCGCATCTACATACAATCCGGATCCGCCAACCATAACCAATGAGTCATGCGACAGGAACAGATCATCCAATAACTTCAAGGCCTCTATTTCGTATTTTCCGGCAGTATATAAATCGTGTATAGAGTGGGAAAAAATGAAGTAATGCCGGACCATTGCCAGCTGCTCATCTGTCGGTGGTGCCGTGCCTATTCTAAGTTCACGATAGATTTGCCGGGAATCGCATGATATAACAGGAGAGCCAAGTTTCTGTGCCAGGTCTATTGCATAGTCTGTTTTTCCGGCAGCAGTCGGACCAATGACAATAAAAAGTTTTTTGTCAGACATTAGACGCCGGTTATCCCTCTTCTCCCTCCGGCAGTTCATCTGCCTGGAAAAGCGGTTCAGAGTCGTTCAACTCTATCATCTGTTCAAAATCATCATAATTATCTGAAAACTGGTCAGGATTTTTTCCTTTTTCTGCAATAAGTCTGGGATAAGCCCGTCTGGCTAATTCCTCTTCTTTAGAAAGAAGTTCCAATGTTATGGATCTGTCCTTGAAAGTATCGTATACATAGAGTAATTTTGAGAATCCGGAAAGGATTGCCTTTTCAAGAGTAATGGAATCCATTGTTCCGTCACCAATATCAAACAAGCCATAATGGGCCTTCACTTTGTTGTTTTTATCCAGTCCCCGGAACATGACAATCTGATCTGGAGCAAATCCAAGGTCATCCTGCAGATAAAGATGGAGGGCGTAGAGCGAGATGGTGCCTTTTATCTCGTACTCTCTCAGAAATATCTTATTACCTGCTATAGTAGCCTTGTATCTGTATACCATCGTGTATGAATTTCAAGCGAAGTTATACATTATTTAGTATAAATTCTAAACTATTTAACCCATCAGCATAATCAGAAATTGAGGGATATTGTGTTTCACCGACTTCCGTATCTGCGAATCGGCATTTTTTCCCAACAAGACACTGAAGGTGTAATTTATTTGAATTTACAAATTTTTCGGCTTCATTGATATCTTTATACTTCAAGATTCCAATTATTCCCATAGGGGGAGGAAAACTCATAAATTCCCTCAAAATATAAAAGCCACCATCCAGATACCATGAATTCTGCATGGTTGCAATTGCTTTCTGATATTTGTATGCCGATAAATAATCATCACTCTCTATAGAAGTTCTGCTCCTTGCAAAAACCTCTGTTAATAATCCAAAAGAATAGTCCTCCGGCACCAAGAGCGTTGAGACACTCCTGCAACCCATTCCGTAGTATAAGAAGATATCTTTTGAAAGTTTTTGCAACTCCTCCTCATTTTCATCACCTAGAAGTATTGCAATGCTGGATCTGGAACTCCTTACTATTTTTGGTGTATTCTTGTATTTGTTCTCAAATATTTTTGCCGATTCATCGCCACCGGTTGCAAGTAAAAGATCCGGATTGTCAGGAAGACTTTCAGTAAATTCTACTCTCTCTTTCCAGTACGGATTAATTTCGCAAAGCATGTTATAAAGGGCAGGAAGTAAAAACCTGTCCTTCCCTGAGAGTTTTATCCGGGCCATGCAACCCGATGCCATTGTAACAAGGAAGTCATGAAACCCTACAAGAGGCAGGTTTCCTGCCATGATGATACCGACAATACATTTTTTTTCAATTAGCTTATTTTCATAAGGTATCAGCCAGTCTGTCAAAACGTTCTCCTGAAGGAATTTTGCAATGACAGCTCTAATTGCCTCCTTTTGCATACCTGTCGAAAATAATGGGCTGGATTGTAGCGAATCTTCAAATGCTCTATCCAGCAGATGATTGTCTTTGCAACCATTAACAGTTGCATCCAATAATTTTCCAAGCAATGAAAAATCTCTTATAAAAACTTCTTTATACATTTTGCAAATTTAGCAAAAAGGGGCTATTTTTACCAAACGCTATGAATGACAGCATGAGTGAAAATTCTCCCACAGACTCCTATAAATCAATATCAAAGCCCTCGACAGGTATTTATAAAGAACTTGGCAGTAAATTTTTCTCTTTTGCTTATCCCGTCTCATCCGAAGAAGAGATTAAAAACATTCTGGCAGAGCTTAGAAAAAACTATTTTGATGCAAGACATCATTGTTACGCCTATCGTTTGGGTGTCAATGGTGAAATATGGAGAGCCAATGACGATGGTGAACCCTCTTCTTCTTCGGGGAAACCAATCCTCGGTCAACTTCTATCCAAAGAGATAAGCGATGTTCTGGTAGTAGTGGTAAGGTACTTTGGCGGAATAAAATTGGGTGTGCCTGGTCTTATAAGAGCATATAAAGCAGCAACTATTGATGCTATCGATAATACTGAAATAATTGAAAAAATTGCTGTACGGTTAATGAAATTTAGTTTTGACTACATGCTTATGAATAATATCATGAAACTAATAAGGGAACACAATGCAATTATTCTTGAACAACAGTCGGACAACCTCTGTATAATAACGGTGAGTATCAGGGAAAGCAACAGCAAACGGTTTGCCAATGCAATAGCAGAAGCAGGAGGAATAATATTAACATGTTGAAATCAACATAATCAAACATATATATGTCAAGAAACTTAATTTCTATACAGGATTTTTCTAAGGAAGAAATTTTAGAGGTCCTAAAAATGGCAGCCGGGTTTGAAAAAAATCCGTCACAACCAATATTCAGGGACAAGGTTGTTGCAAGTATCTTTTTCGAACCATCCACCAGAACCCGTTTAAGTTTTGAGACTGCTGCCAACAGACTTGGAGCCAGGGTTATAGGATTCTCGGATGCCGGCAATACAAGTGTGACAAAAGGTGAGACCATAAAAGATACTATAAAGATGGTCTCAAATTATGCCGACCTTATAGTCATGAGACATCCTCTGGAAGGGAGTGCCAGATATGCTTCTGAGATATCACCCGTACCTGTAATAAATGCAGGCGACGGCTCAAATCAGCATCCTTCACAGACTTTACTGGACCTCTACTCCATTCAGAAGACTCAGGGCAGGCTTGACAATCTTTTTATAAATATGGTAGGTGACCTCAAATATGGACGGACGGTTCACTCTCTTCTGCAGGCCATGTCTCATTTCAACCCGACTTTTCTTTTCACCGCCCCGGAAGAGTTGAAACTACCTAATGAGTACAAGGAGTATCTCAGGAAAAGGAACATCCGTTTCGAGGAGACCAGAAATCTCTCTGACGGAATATGTCAGTCAGATATTCTGTATATGACAAGGGTTCAACGGGAGCGCTTTACAGATGCAATTGAATATGAAAGAGTCAAGAATGTATATAGTCTTAACAATTCAATGCTTGATGGGGCCAAGCCGAATATGAAAATCCTTCATCCCCTCCCAAGAGTCAACGAAATTGCTCTGGATGTAGACAACAGCGACCATGCATACTATTTTGATCAGGCAAAAAATGGTGTATACACAAGAATGGCCATAATTACAAAACTTTTCAGTTAATCTTAATTTTATGCAAATGGAAAAACATTTAAAGGTGAGTGCCATTAAAAATGGAACCGTTCTGGACCACATTCCTGCCGAACAACTTTTTAAAGTAATTGATATCCTGGGCCTAAGTTGCATCAGCAATCAAATTACGTTTGGCACTAATCTGGACAGCAAGCTTTTAGGGAAAAAAGCGATAATCAAGATTTCTGACAGATACTTTGAGAGTGATGAAATTAACAGGATAGCCCTTATTGCGCCTCAGGCAAAAATCAATATCATACAGAATTTCAAGGTTGTTGAGAAGAGAGTTCTATCAATTCCATCTTCAATAAAGGGAATTGCTAAGTGCATGAATCCGGTTTGTGTCACTAATCATCAACCGATTGAAACCCTTTTTACAACTATAACTGATGAAAATGAACTTAAACTACTTTGTCACTATTGCGAAAAGATAACAGACAAGGAAAACTTAAAAATCATAAGCAACAACTAGCTCCAGCCTATTAATTGGTGCATTTTTAGCCCATTATTCTTTGGATTTAACATTTTTTATATACCTTTGAAGCAAAATTAAAACAATACACAAAAAAATATATTCTTATGAAAGTCGCTCATAATTTTAATGCAGGACCTTGTGTTCTTCCAAAATCTGCCATTCAGGCAGCTATAGACGCTCTCCATGATTTTAAAGGTACAGGCATGTCTGTAATTGAATTATCCCATCGTTCAAAAGAGTGGGAGGCAACAATGGAGGAGTGCCGTGCTCTTTGGAAAGAGATCCTTAATATACCTGAAGGGTATAAGGTGCTATTTCTTGGAGGTGGTGCCAGCATGCAGTTCCTTTATGTTGCAATGAACCTTCTTGAAAACAAAGCAGGGTATCTTGAAACTGGTGTTTGGGCAAAGAAAGCATTTGCAGAAGCTAAAGCAATTGGCAATGCTGTAAAAATAGCATCTTCTTCTGACAAGAATTTTTCATATATCCCAAAAGGGTATGAAATTCCTGAAGATCTGGATTATTTCCACATAACAACAAACAACACTATTTACGGTACAGAGATCCACCAAGATATGAACAGCCCTGTTAATCTGGTTGCAGATATGTCTTCTGACATCATGAGCCGCCCTGTTGATGTAAGCAAATATGCTCTTATCTATGGCGGTGCCCAGAAGAATGTTGGCCCGGCGGGCGTTACTTTTGTAATTGTAAGAGAAGATATTCTTGGCAAGGTTTCACGTTACCTTCCTACTATGCTTGACTACAGGACCCATATTAAAGAGGATTCTATGTTCAACACACCTCCGGTATTCTCCATTTTCATCATGACCGAGACTCTTAAATGGCTTAAAAACCTTGGAGGTCTTAACGCTATGTACAAGATCAACAAAGAAAAAGCTGCCTTGTTATATAGCGAAATAGAGAGAAACAAGATGTTTGTAGGCACCGCTGCTGTTGAAGACCGCTCAATTATGAACATCTGCTTTGTAATGAGTGAAGAGTATAAAGACAAAGAAGATGCTTTCATGGCATTTGCAAAAGAGCGTGGTATGGTTGGAATCAAAGGTCACCGTTCAGTTGGCGGTTTCCGCGCTTCTACTTACAATGCCTGCCCTGTAGAGAGCGTTAAGGCACTGGTATCCTGCATGCAGGAGTTTGAAAAATTGAATGGTTAATCTTTATTCGCAAAAAACAAGAAATGAAAGTACTGGTTGCAACTGAAAAACCGTTTGCAAAAGCAGCGGTCGACGGAATAAGATCGATAGTTGAAGGCTCGGGGCATACTTTGGCTCTACTTGAAAAATTCACTTCTGAGGAGCAGTTTTGTGCTGCTGTCTCCGATGCTGATGCATTAATCGTGCGTTCCGACAAGGTTACAAAAGCCGTTGTTGAAGCTGCTAAGAAGCTGAAAATTGTTGTACGTGCAGGCGCAGGTTATGACAATCTTGACCTTGCCGCTTGTAGAGAACATGGAGTTGTGGCAATGAACACACCCGGACAAAACTCCAACGCTGTTGCAGAACTTGCCATAGGCATGATGATCTACATATCCAGAAATTGCTTTACTCCCGGGACCGGAAGTGAACTCAGCGGCAAATCTGTTGGAATACACGCATTCGGAAACGTAGGCAGACTGGTTGCTAAACTTGCACTTGGTTTCAATATGAAGGTATATGCATTTGACCCTTATGTTAAAGCAGAAGCTATTGAAAAAGAGGGCGTCATTCCAGTCTCTTCTATTGAAGAACTATATAGCAAATCACACTTTCTCTCTCTTCATATTCCAGCTACTGCCGAAACAAAAAAATCCGTCGGCTACAATCTTATTTCAAAACTGCCAAAGGGCGGTTGCGTAATAAATACAGCCCGCAAAGAGGTAATCAACGAGGAGGAGTTGGTGAAAATTATGGAGGAGAGAGCGGATATCAAATATATTACAGATATTGCCGCTGATAATCAAGACATTCTTAATGAAAAATTTGGCACACGAGTATTTGCAAGTCCAAAAAAAATGGGTGCAGAGACAGCTGAGGCAAATATTAATGCAGGTCTGGCATCTGCAAACCAGATTGTCAGATTTTTTGAGACAGGAGACAAAACTTTTCAACTAAATAAATAACAAATAAGATATTTTAACAAAATGGTAAAGATAAAACCGTTTGCAGCCCTTAGACCCCCTAAGGCTTTTGCGATGGATGTGGCATCCCGACCCTATGATGTTCTAAACTCAGCTGAAGCTCAGGCAGAGGCTGGAGAAAAATCACTCCTGCACATAATAAAACCGGAAATTGACTTCTCTCCGATTATAGACGAGCACACTCAAGAGGCTTATGATAAGGCCGTTGAAAACTTCAAAAAATGGCAAGAGAGAGGATGGCTGGTACAAGACAAAAAAGAGTTGTACTACGTATATGCACAGACAATGGAGGGTCGTACACAATACGGTCTTGTTATTGGAGCAAATATTGATGACTACCTCTCGGGAAAAATCAAGAAACACGAGCTTACACGCAAGGACAAGGAAGAGGACAGAATGATACACGTTCGCATACAGAATGCAAATGTTGAACCTGTATTCTTTGCCTATCCGGACAACAATGAGATCAATTCGATCGTTGCCAATGTTGTAAAATCAAAAAATGCAGAATATGATTTCGTTGCTGAAGATGGCTTTGGACATCACTTCTGGGTAATAGAAGATGATCAGACAATAAATCGCATTACCGAAGTTTTTGCTACAATTCCTGCTTTGTATGTTGCTGACGGTCATCACCGGACAGCTGCCGCTGCTCTTGTTGGCGAGGAAAAACGCAACCTTAACCCAAATCACACCGGCGAAGAAGAATACAATTACTTCCTGGCTGTGGTATTTCCTGAAAGTCACCTTAAGATTATTGATTACAACAGACTAGTTAAGGATCTTAACGGGATGAAGCCAGAAGAACTGATTGAAAAACTAAGAAATGACTTTATTGTTGAGGATAATGGAGTCGAAATTTTCAAACCAAATGCTCTTCACAACTTCTCTATGTATCTTGAGGGCAGTTGGTACTCATTAACTGCAAAACCCGGCACATTTAACGATAATGACCCCATAGGTGTACTGGACGTTACAGTACTTTCCAACCTTGTGTTTGATAAATTACTTGACATCAAAGACCTGAGAACATCAAAAAGAATTGATTTCGTTGGTGGAATACGTGGTCTTGGCGAGCTCAAGAAAAGAGTTGATTCTGGAGAGTCTGCTGCAGCCTTTGCTCTTTACGCAGTATCCATGAAACAATTGATTGATATTGCAGACACAGGAAACATCATGCCTCCAAAAACCACTTGGTTCGAACCTAAACTAAGGAGCGGACTGGCAATACACAAGCTGGATTAATCCTGTCTTTTAAATTTAAATGATTTATTGACAAATACCAGAAATATACTTATGGCAGTAGTCGATGCTGCCATAAGTAAAAGGTATATGTATAAAAAATTTCCGAATTTCGGGAGGTCAAAGAAGGGATAGAGATAATCCTGAAACGCAAAAGCAAGAAATAGCCCCCAAATCATAAATAAAACTGGATATATGAGCCACTTTAAAGTGAACTTGTATTCCAGTTTTCTCTCTTCAAATATAATCCAGTAAAAAAACATCATCGGTGGTGCCAGATAATGCAGAAGGTCAGAGGCAACCTTGTGGAGTCCCTGTACTGTGGATGTTGGTGCTAGCAGGATAGCAAAAGTAATTCCTGTTAGCATTATATAAGAAGTAATGGGACTTAGAAGATTTTTAAAAAAAACTGATTCCTGCCAGTTATTTAAATTAGTCAACGCCACAAAGGAATAAAGCATTATAAGCATATTTGACTGGATGGTGAAAAATTTGAATATCGACAACCCTTTCCAAATGTTGTAGTCAACAGTATTGGCATAGATATCTATGGCAACGCCTAAAAATGTTGTAATAAAAATAATTAACAACAACAAATGCCTTAACTCTCTCCGTTGCATAAAGTCTTTTTTAAAATATTAAATTATACAATGTTAAGGCATATTTGCTTTATTTACAAATAATGTGAATGCAACTTATTAATATACTTATTTTCAATTAATTTGTTTTTTACAAAATTCCGTATTACATTTGTGCGTTAATAGAGTGTTAGCTCCTATTATTCAAAGCATCTAGCTTTTTCTGGTTTTTTATTAAGATTTTGTTAAGTAGACTTTCGTTTTTAACACTCATTCAATCAATTATTTATTTATTATTAAAGTTTATTTAATGAACATTTTTATTTCAAATTTAAGTTACGGTGTCAATGATGCCGATCTTAAGGAACTTTTCGGCGAATTCGGCGAAATTTCATCAGCAAAAGTAATTACAGACAGAGAGACAGGCAGATCAAGAGGATTTGGCTTTGTTGAAATGCCTAACGATGCAGAAGGTGAAAAAGCTATCAAAGAGTTAAACCAAGGTCAGTATGACGGTAAGGTTATTAACGTAAATGTAGCTAAACCTAAAGAAAACAGAGACAGTCGCGGTGGCGGTGGATACGGTGGCGGCGGTGGCTACGAAAAAAGACAAGATACTAGAAGAAGATACTAGTCAATAATTTTATAATGCCCTCATACAATTAAAACTGTATGAGGGTTTTTATTTATTCAAATATGAAAACTCTTATCATCTACGACTCAGTTTTTGGCAATACAGAGGTTATTGCCAACGCAATTTTTAATGGATTTGAGAACAAAGAGGATACTCGTATCTGCAAACCAGATGGTTTCACTCCGGACCTTCTCAAGGATGTCGATCTTTTAATTGTTGGCTCCCCTACAAGAGGGTTCAGACCAACAAAACCAATCACCGATATGTTTGAATCAATAGAATCCGACTCGCTAAAGGGTGTTATGGCTTCTGCTTTTGACACACGTGTGAAGCTGGAAACAATAAAATCCGGGGCATTAAGATTGATTGTGAAGGCAGGAGGATATGCAGACAAAACAATAGCTAAGCTCCTTCGCAAAAAAGGTGCAACTATTATTGTACCTTCTGAAGGATTTTTTGTAACAGGAAATGAAGGGCCATTATACGATACTGAGATTGAGCGAGCGACACAATGGGCAAAAGATATTGTTTCTAAATTTCAGGCAGAACAATCTTAATAAGAGGCACTATCAGAGGAATAAGCATTGATGTAAACAAACCCATCAAAGCTATTGCCAGTCCTCCTGCAGCTCCCTCCAATGCTCCCGTTTCTAAAGCTTTTGCTGTTCCTATACCATGGGCAGCCGAGCCTAAGGCCAAACCTGTAGCCAGTCTGGACTTTATCCCTGTTAACTTTAAAAACCATGGTCCCGCTATTGCTCCAAAAATACCTGCAATAACAACTATTACAGCGGTCAATGAGATTACCCCCCCAAATTGTTCACTTATTACTATAGCGATTGGAGTTGTTATGGATTTTGGCAATAATGTTACAATTGTCTCGTATTTTGCACCAAAAAGGATTGCCAGAAAACCTACACTAAGAATTGCTGCAAGACTTCCTGTGAATGTTGCTGTAATAATGGCTACTCCCTTGCTTTTTATATAGTCGTAATGTTTGAATAAAAGATATCCCAGTGCTACAATTGAGAGGTTCAGAAGATATCTGAGCAACTTTGTGTTCTCTTGATACAATTGAATGTCTACATTAACAAATCTCAAGGCAAGAATAACCAGTAACGTAGCAACAATTATTGTATGAAACAGCATAAACCTGCTTTTTGCATATATGTATATCCCCAGTATATAAGAAACTACAGAGAGAATGATAAATAGTGATTCTAATATGAATTTATTTTCCATTGGACCTTTCAAATTTCTGTACTATATAGCCTACCAGCCAGAGGACCAAAAGAGAACTAAGTGATGCCGAAAATACAATCGCCAAGGCATCATCTTTTATTGATGAAAATGAAATCAGTGCGACACCCACAGTTGCAGGAATAAAGAAAAGCATAAGGTTATCAAGCAAAAAAATGGCAAAGGATTCTATCCAGATGGCTTTTACTATGCCTGTCTTTAGCAGTGTAAACAGAACCAACATTCCCATTACAGCCGGAGAGATAAATCCCATAAATGCGTAACTAAGCAATTCGCCTATATAATAAGAGATTATAAGGATTGTGGCTCCCAGTAAAAATTTTATTCTCTCATCCATTCGTAGGTTGTGTAGTGTTCACCGGTCATTCCAAGTGATTCATATACCTGCTGGGCCCTTATGTTTCTTTTATCGACATATAGCCTCAACCCTCTTATATTTTCCGATTTTTCGACAATTTCTCTTACATGACCATATAAAAGTTTGTATACTCCAATTTTTCTGTATCCTGGTTTTGTATATACTGATTGTATCCACCATACCCATCCGTTCCTCCAGTCGCTCCATTCAAGAGTTATCATTAGCATTCCTACAGCCAATCCATCTAAATCTGCAATAAAATATCTGGCTTTAGTCTGATCTTCAAGAACAGATAGCACTCCCCGGGATAAGACCTCTTTATCAAGCTGCAGATTTTCCGTTTCAAGCGCCATTGCTTGCTGAAAATCTATTATTGCCGACTGGTCCTCAATATTTGCATCTCTTATAATTACACTCATATCATTGTTTGATTATTATCGTTTTTTAAAACAACCGGGACCTTGGTTTTGTTGATGACGTTAGTTGATATGCTATGTTAAAAGCAAGTTCTGTATCTTCTTTGATTCCCTTCCAATCCCAATTCTCATTGTAATTATCCGATGGTCTGTGATAAACGTTTTTAATGTAATCATCCCATCCATCACGAGCCCACTTTTTCCCATGCTCACGGCTGTCAAAGCAACCCATTGCCCATATTGAAGGAACACCTTTTTGGAAGAAAGGGAAATGGTCACTTCTGAAAAACAGACCGGTATGGGAATCCGGGTCAGGCAGCAGGTACCTCCCCTGCCTTAATGCCTCCTCTTTGTAGAGACTGTCTAATGTTGAATATCCAAAACCTATCATTGTTACATCTTTCATCCTTCCTCTCGGCACCATCATATCGTTGTTCAGACATGCAATAGTTTTATCCATTGGCACAATTGGGTGCTCAGTATAATATTCACTGCCTGTAAGACCCTGCTCCTCAGCTGTTGGAAATAGAAGTATTACCGATCTTTCCGGTTGCCTCTTAAGTTTAGAGAAACATCTGCCTATCTCCAATGCCCAGGCCATTGTTGTGCCGTTGTCAACTGCTCCATTGTATATTGAATCTCCGTTCTCAGCCTCGCCTATTCCAAAGTGATCCCAATGAGCTGTAATCACAATTGCCTCTCCTTTTTTTGAAGATCCTCTCAAAATGCCTGCAACATTTGTCGATTTATTTTTGACTATCTCATTGTCAATTGTAGAAGAAAAACTGGCTTTTAGTTCAAATGGCTTGAAGCCTCTTTTGCATGCTGCGGCTCTCAGTTCGGATATTTTGTAACCAAGTTTCTCAAAAATAAGGTCGGCACTTTTTGCAGGGAGCCATCCTGTCACCTTACATCGTTGAGAAGCTGTTGTGTCATCAATAAAGAGTTTGCTTGTGATAGAGCTCTTTCTGGGCACATTATATTCATACCCTGCTCCCAATGACTCATGTATTATTAATATTGCATCTGCTCCCATTTTTGCAGCCTGCTCATATTTATATGTCCACCTACCATAGTATGTCATCTCTCTCCCTCTGAAAAGTGAGCTGTCACTTGTATATAAACCAGGGTCATTGATCAGTACTACAACTGTTTTCCCCCTTACATCTACTCCTTCGAAATCGTTCCATCCATACTCAGGTGCTACAATGCCAAAACCACAAAACACCAGTTTCGAACCGGACAAACTTACCTGCTTGACATTTTGCGGGGAATTAATTGCAATCTCATCCGGAGATGTAAGAGAGAAACTCTCTCCTCCAACATTAATCAGAGCTTTATCGATTACTTTTGATGTTATCTCTACCATTGGCACATCCTGGAAATAACTCCCTTCAAATGGTGCTTCAAAGCCAATCTTACGCAGTTCGTCGGCAAGAAAGGCGATGGTTATCCTTTCACCTTCTGTAAATGGCTGTCGGCCCATAAACCCATCTGAAGCAAGTGTCTTTACCACCCTTTTCATCTCAGAGATGGAAACGGAATTTTCTGTGTCTGATGAACACGCAGTGAAATGCGGCCATGCAATTGTGCCGAGACAAAAAAAGAGAATGATTTTATTTTTCATCTATCAAAATTTAAAAAACAACAAGTAATTCTAATGTTATTTTATCTGAATCTACCTCATTGTAAAGAGAGAATTCAGGGATTGCCTTTTTGACAAAGTAGTTCTCGTAATCAAGCCTGATCAGAGAATTGAAAGGTTTTGATGTTAAGCCAAAGGCCAGTCCAAATGTCAGTCTGTTCACATCAAATCCATTTGTGACCGAACTCTCTGTAATACCATCCCATCTGACAGATGTAGTAAAATTCCTGAATAATCTCAGGTTTGTCAAAGGGAAAGAGTATGCACCCTGTATATACGATGCAAACCTGTTAATACCGTTATAGTAATTGTGCCTGTTCAATACCTCTGATTCGATTTTATATCTCTCTTGTCCGTACCTTAAATCCATTGCAGTTATCAGATAATTCTCCTTATCACCCAATGGATATCTGTATACCTTACCAGATGCTCTAACTCCTTTCATACTGCCAATAATTAATCTTGCACTATAGGACTCTGTTTTTTTCCAAACTGGTTTGTTGATAGTTGAACCATTAAAAACTCCCAGTTGAAAATATAAAGGGGTCTTCCCTACATCAAATTTATAGCACGCAAGAATGCCCAAATCTCTTGTCCCTGCAATATACTTTGCCAGAAATGTCCTGTTTGCAAAAAGCATCTGTGCTGGTGTTGTCTGATATGAGTTAAAAATTGGCACACTAGTTTGACCCAAAGTGATATCAAAACCTTTAAATAATGAGATACTCGCGTTCAGGTCCAGCGGCTCAAATTTCCCTTCGCTACTCAACTCAACCTGCGCCCTGTATGTCACATTTGGCGTGATGTTTCCAAACAGTCCAATCCTTGAATTTCTTACAGAAAATCTTCCAGTACCCTCGTCTATGGCAAACTCGTACTTTGTTTTTAATGTGGCATCAAATTTTACTTTAAAATCATTTTCCTTCTCCTGACTATGTACTAACGTGCCGGGAAATGCAATTAAGCAGAACAAAAAGAGGTATCTCATTTAATTATTGACATTTATAACTTTCGAATAATTGAAAGGTGTTCCGTTTGAAGTAATGCCCTCCAGCTTAACAATGAATTTCCCCGGATATGACGGAGTATATACCGTTAGGTCTGTTTTGTCACTGGAAGAGAGATCAATATGAGGTTCCCATAATAGCAGACTTCTTAAATCAGGTATGTTGCTTGCCGAGACAATATCTTTTCCAGTAAACCTGCATGGGTACTGAACACCCTGATAATCTACAATTCTTACATTCTTATTAAAAGTAAGACCCGGAAAATTCCCTTTATAAGTTTTTATCGATACTATACCGGCATAACTAGCCAGCCCTATAAAGAATTTACTTCCATATATAGAAATGCTCTTAACCTTAAGCGGATCGTAGTCCATTACTCTCTTGTGGTCAAAAACGGCTATTCCGTCTATTAGCACTAATGTATTGTCACGTGAGTAGGTCATAGAGTTATAGCCATCCACCCACCTCACCTGTAGGTCCGTTCTTTCATCCACTTTCCTGAACCTTAATTCAGATACATATTCGACTACGACCTCCTGCATAAGGGTGAAACGGGTATAATCATCCAGTTTATAAACCACTGGTTTAATACTGAGAAGCGGGTCCCTTTTTACAGAAATCCTTTCAAACAGTGTATCTGCACCGAACCTCCTTCCTATCTGCATCTCAATGCTTCTTTCATTAAGAGATTTCTCTATCCTGCTGCCAAGAATCAGCGACGGTACCGGTTTATTTGTTGTTTTGACGAAAGGATCAAAGATTTCAAATGACATTTTACTGTTTGAATCTGTCTTTGGCACCTCAACAACGATATTCCGGTCACCATATATGGAATTAGTATAAAACACAATATTCCCCGAACTATCTATGGAAGATGTGTATATGTCAGACTCTCCGTTGGCGGCAGAGAGAAAAGCAATTTTTTCTGTAATTAAGTCAGACCCTTCATAAAAAATTCTGCCCTTTATTATCTCTCCCTCATATTCAGGGGTATACTTGCCTGTAAATCTCGCGCCCACTGAGGATTTTCTGACATCTGGCAAGTACTCCATAAGTAGCGGACTATCTGGTTCCGGTATTGAATCTGACCTTACTACAGAGATATTCAGGGTCATTCTCTCCTTTGTGATATTTTTTAATGCCAACTTAAAGGAGCTGTTTTTGGTAATCTCTTTCCCTTTTTCTCCAATTTCCAATGATATAAACTTTTCGTTTTGTGAAATGTCATTTTTTAACGATTGATCCAAAGCAGGAGATTTTTTAGCATCATCTTCGCCAATAGTTACATTTCCGGGAACACGTTCCGATGTTAGTGTATTGTACAAAGAGAATATCTTCTCGAAGTATTCAACCTTTTCCTCGTTGAGCATCTGTTTAGTATAGCCTGTCAACCTGTAGTTTCCGGTGGGCAAGTTAGGAGGAAATGTAATACGCCCGCTACCGCGGCCACCCGTAAGCGCAATCTTTGATGTCATGACGACACCATTGGAATTATGTATCTCTATATAGGCTACATTACTCAAATCAGACAACATATCCTTGCTCTTTGAGATGTCGAAACAATAAACTGAGAGCCACATAACCTCTCCCGCAATATATGCACCCCTGTCTGTCGAAATGTACAAACGTTCAGATACCCCCG
Source organism: Bacteroidetes bacterium GWF2_40_14 (assembly GCA_001769195.1). Lineage (GTDB taxonomy): Bacteria > Bacteroidota > Bacteroidia > Bacteroidales > UBA932 > Bact-08. The sequence continues at coordinate 15,926 of MEOK01000009.1, forward strand.
ATTGTGCCTTGCATATATTTGTATAAACCAATGTTATCAGGTATAGTGAAAGAAACAGTATTTTATTTTTCATATGAGTTCGGTTTTAGATATGGTTGTTTGGCCAGAATGACGGTTTTATCTTAGTTCCGAAAACTCTGCAATCTGAACAGATTTTTTGAACCCAGTAGCTCTCACTGGCCTCTTGGGAGTAACTTATCACGTCATATCCCGATTCATACATAGAGATGAAAGGAATCGGGTTTGTACCGTCTATGAATACCGATTCACATAATGCGGGCTCTTTATAAATACCTATATCAGTGGCGTAGTTAAATGTCCTTTTTCTGGAAACAATACCCGCACTAATGTATCCGAGAACTCTCTCCGCGGGGTTTGACAAGCACTTGATATTGCCACCTATCTCTGTTGGTTGGGGTGCAAATATCCCACCAATCTTGTCAGAGTTCTTACTGATGTTTTCCCAGTAGATGAATGCTTCATGAGATATTGCCATTTGGGTAAGATGCATTGAGTAAAGGTAACTTATCCTCTTGTCTTCTGGCCCCATGCTTACCAGAAACTTTTGAAAGACAACATCTTGTTCCAGATTAGCCGTTGATGCAACCAGTATTGCCGAAGATGTACGTGAATTCCAGCAGTAATATCGATTTTGATTGAAATCAATATTGTTAATCTTGTCTTTTACAGGATCATACAAAAACATAGATAGATATTGCGAATGGAACTCCCAGTCTTCTATGAAGGACCACTTGTAGTATCTTGTATTGTTTTGGGAATCATGTGTATTTACATAGAAAGTTGCAGTTTTGTTTACGTAGTCAGATGTTACCCCAATAGAGTCAATCAAAGGAGAAACCAGTACCGGCAAAAGATCTGATTCATATAACTGTCCACCCAGCAATCTTACGCGCAGCTTGTATTGTCTGGCAGGGTCAAGCCCTATTGTATTGATTATATACTGTGTCTTTCCTTTTCTTAGTACCTCTTTCCCCTGATATAGAGTGCCATTGTCGCTGACTACCCAGGCCTGTGCCTTAGTAATGTAATTGACCTTGCTTTGATCCTTTATGGCCTGTGAACGACTGATTATGACCCTGGTTGTATCGTTCAATATTATATCGCCTTCAACTACTACCATATTGTCGATGTCTGTCACTCCCTCGGGTTGAAAGGGGGTGATGCAGCTGTATATTATAATCGCATATGCAATAAGTGCTGTCGTTAAAAAAAACTTTTTCATCACAGGTTTGTCAGAATTTTATATTATAGTTAACATATGGAATCGGTGCCCCAAAAATGGAGAGCTTGTAACCTTGAATCTTAGTTCCGCTTTTTGTGTCATAATATACAGAAAATGCATTCTTGCGTCCGGTAAGGTTGTAGACCCCGAATGTTATGGTACTGTGGGTCCAAAGTGTGAGATTGTGACTTGGTTCAATATTAACAGAAAAGTCCATCCTGAAATAATCCGGAATCCGATATGCATTCCTGTCAGAAAAATAGAGTCTGTACCCCTCACCGTAATAATACTTGCTAATGGGGATAGTCACCGGCCGGCCTGTCGCATAGTCAACATTCATGGAGAGACTGAACCGTTGTGTAAACTTATAGTTTGCAATTATTTTAAAATCATGTGGCTTATCATACGATGCGGGATACCATTTTCCACCATTAATACTGTATGTCTCTTTATTTCCGCTCTCTCTTAGCAATGTTCTTGAGTATGTATATGTAAGCCAGCCATTTAGTTTCCCTAGTGGTTTCTTTACCAGCATCTCTATTCCATAAGCTTTTCCCTCTGTATTAAGCACATCTCTCTCTATATGCTCGTTCATGTTAAGGATTGCTCCCCCTTTGTAATCCAGATAGTTTTTCATCTTCTTGTAATACCCTTCAAGGGAAACCTCTGTCCTGCGCCCGAATACATTACCATATATTCCAAAGGCTGCCTGCCATCCATTCTGAGGTACAATGTTAGCATCACTAAGCTTCCAAATATCTGTCGGAGCCACTGCGGTAGTGTTGGACAACATATGGATATATTGTCTCATACTGTTGTACCCGGCTTTGAATGTCAGGTCCTCATTAAACGAATACCTTGCAGATACTCTTATCTCAGGACCGTGATATGGTTTGGAAAATCCTCCTGCACTATCTGCTAATGCAGTATAAAGAGAGTAACGCAAACCCATGTCAATTGAGAATTTATCAGATATACTCCAGTTGTCGCTGAAAAAGAGTGCCATTTCAAGAGCTTTTTCATTATTCAATCTTTTTAGGATTACCAGGGATTCTTCACCAACAGGTGTGAGTGTTCCTGGACTGAGGTTATAGAAGGTTGAATTCAGTCCATAGTTTATAGAATGCTTCTCATTAAGCATAAGGTTGAAGTTAGCTTTTAGAAAAAACTGTTTAATGCTGAACTTCATATTGTAGGCATTAACCGGATTGCCTTTTTCCTCTGTCTTGTAATAGTAATTGTCGTAACCTGTACTTACAAGCAGATTGTGTTTGTCACTTATTATTCTCCTCCACTTGAGTGAGGCATTCATGTTCCTGTAAAAGAAACTGGTGTCCGGACTAAACTTGAACCCGTCTCCGGAATAATATCCGTAAGCGTAAAGAGTATTTGCATTATTGAATTTATGGCTCAGCCCCAATGTGAGATCCTGGAAAGAGGCAGTTCCATCCTTGTATCCGCTCTCCTTAGGGAGAAGACCTAATATCCAGTTTGAATAGGTTGTCCTGATACCTGCAATGAAATTAGTCTTCTCCTTTACAATTGGCCCTTCAATGTGGAACTTACTTGTGAGGAGCCCCAATCCCGCCGATCCAGTAATTTTATTACTGTTGCCTGTTCTGCTGTTAATCTCCAATACAGATGATATCCGCCCTCCGTATTTTGCAGGAATTGTGCTCTTATACAGCTCTATATCATTTACAACATCAGGATTAAATGCAGAGAAAAGTCCGAACAGATGCGTCGGATTATAGATAGTGCCATCGTTGAACAAAATAAGATTCTGATCAGTTGCTCCCCCCCTAACATTGAAACCGCCAGATGACTCTCCCACCGACTTAACACCAGGAAGGGTAAGTACTATCTTCATGACGTCGGCCTCGCCAAAGGCAGCAGGTACATGCTTTATTCTGTCTATCCTTACCCTCTCCAGACCCATTTGTGTACTCCTCATTTTTTGTGTACTTTCTGCCGTAAGGACAATCTTTTTTAGGGAATATACCTTGTCCTTCATAATTATGTCCATCTCACCGTCACCAAAAACCTCAAGTATTAACCGCGAGTCTTCCAGACCGTATCCCTTTAGAGTAATATCCATGCTTCCAGTTGGAATCAGTATCCTGTAAAAACCAAAAGCATCTGTAGTAGCAACAGTCTGAGATTTCTCTAACATTACTGAGACTCCTGATATTGGCTCCCCGCTGTCAAGATTCTTTATATATCCTCTAAGAAGTGCTTTGCCATCTTTTTTAGGGGAATTAGGATCACCTATCTTGTAAATCTTATTTTCAAAGCTAGCTGTATTGTCGCTGAATGTTATTGCATTCAGATAGTCCTGATTGGAATCTATACTCTTCTGCTCTGAGAAATAATCCTTAGGAAGAGATGTAGATATTCCCACTCCTTTTAGTATAAAAAGTGCATTGCCTATTTTTGTAAGAGCATACTGTTTATTAGCAAGAACCCTGGAGAGCTCTTCAATAAAATCCGTGTCCTTGCAAACAATTGATAACTTAAGAGTGTCTTCCCCTTTTTCCAGATTAAAAAAGAGTTGCATTCCTGTATGCTCCTGGATGACTTTTCTTAATGAGTCTATCCCTGCATTTGTCATTTCAATTCGTTTCCCTGACTGTGCATACAGGTTAGATAAACCGAGTGCGAATAATGCTGTAAATAATAAAAGTCTATTCATCGCTTTTTATTGTTGATGATTCAACAAATCCAATAATCATGGCAAATGAGTGATCTTTGTCGTGTTTCATATCCAGGTTCCTCTCTCTAATAAATTGTCTGATATCCCTTTTTCTGTCCCGAAAACCAGCCAGCAGGTCAGACTTGTTTTTTATGAGTTTCACAGAATTCTCTTTTACCAGGTAATAACTTTCAGATAAAACAAACAATCGTTCCAGTTTACTTTGAGTTTTAGCACCGATGGATTCATTGATTCTTTCTGAATATAATTTTTTTGTCTTCTTGTATAGTTTGGTCACTCCATAATAGAGCACCTCGTAGTATCCTTTCTGCAGAAACTGGTCATCTTTCTTTATATTTATAAATTTCCTTTTACCCAGATTGAAGAAATCTACAAACTCTCCGTTGAGAACCACAATCCTGCCCGATGTTTTTATAAGTACGTTTAATTCATCAAGATGCGAGTTCAGGTTCATATATATATCCTTATATAACTTGCCGTTGAACAATACATCACCTTTTTCAAATTCCGATGAATAAGCATAAAAAGTTCCAGTATGAAAAAAATTGTAATCAAGAGGTGCCTGTCCTCTGTATATATTTGAAAATTCGCCCGCTTCCCTGACGAACCTGTCGTAATCCCTGCTATCTTGGGCAAAAGCAGGATATATATACAAAGAAAGAGCAAATGCAAGAAGGAGTTGTCGCTTCATAGTCTGATCAGTTATTGATACTATTTGGGATTCGATAGATTTTCGCGAATTTTCCACTCTCCGGTATGAAAACGGACCATTGGATCTCTCACATCATTGCATTTCACAATCAATGCACCCTCTTTCTCCCAATATGTCTTTACTGTATAGCCTTTCATAGGACCATCCTCGTCACCATGTCTAACAGTGACATTGTCCGGGTTTACAATCATTTTCATCCCTTTTGACTCATTTATCATATCCATGTCTCCCCTGCTGTTTCCTCCAACAATCAGTGGCCTTACTTTTATAAATGTAGGGATGGCATTCGCCTTGCCATCGTCCTGAGGTATAGGAAGAACAATGATACCTGATGTCTTTCCATCAACAACCACCGACTTAGCTCCAATAATGTTTGTTTCAGAAATGCCAAACTCCAAAGCCATGAATTTCTGATACAAGAATTCCGGTGACGCAGTCAGTATCCAAACTTCAAAACCATATGTCTTGAGGTTGGCAATGAATTGCTTCATTTCAGGATAGAATTTTCCCTTGTAAGACTTTAAATAACAATTATAACCTATGTTGGCAATCTCTTCCGGAGTAAGTCCTGCAAGAAAATGAACACGGTCTTCTACATATGGCTTGCCTACATTGTTTCCATCTTTTACCATCTCCTCAATTATTGCCATTTTCTCCAGTGAAAGTTTGTCATTTTTCCCTCTTAACATATCATCTGCGTATTGAAATAGTGCCTCATCTGCCAGATAATGTGGCACTTGGCCGAAAACTGTCCCGTCTCCGTCAAACACAGCCACTTTTCTCTCTTTAAGAGCTACCGTGGAATCAAGAAACCTTTCAATACGATTGTTGATCTCTTTTGACCAACCTTTAATCTGGCTATATTTCTGTGCAACCAGATTTGAATTTAGCAGAAAAATGAAAAGAAATAATGTAAACCATCTCTTTAATAGTGTAGTGCGATCTCTCATAGCCAATTGAATTTTATTTAATTATTATTTTCTCTCTCTTAAAACCTGACTCTGTTGTCAGGAGTGTCAAATATCGGATTATTTATTATATCATTTGGAAATATTACGCTCCCTTTGTTGCAGTCGATGTCATAATTCATTGTCTCCAAAAACAATCTTCTCACAAATGTAGCACAGTTGTAAATAGTAGTATCTTCCTTGGAACTGAAAAGATTGTAATGTTTGCCTTTTTCCCTGTCAATAAAGTTGCACATATTGCTCATCTCTTTCTCATTTATATGCATTTTTAGAAAGTATCTTCTGCCAATGTATCTTTTACCAAAATGTACAGATGCTTTGTTTCTTACTATACGATTTTTGTAACTTATAGGATATCTGTTGTATAATCTGGCCTCTACAACTTCTATGCCTCCAAGATTTTCGTCCATATTTGAAAAAACGCCACCTTTGACAACAATTGCTACATGCCCTGTCAATCCTCCCCAAAATCTCTCCTCACTACCTGGCAGCAGGTTAGAGTTAGGACGAGTAAAAATGTCCCCTGGTTCTGCAGTAAGAAATTTCTCTTCAACTCCTTTTCGTGCATAATGTCTCATTATACAAACAACGACGAAAAAACACAAATATGCTGCTATACCATATACTACGATTCTGATAATTCTTTTATTTGTCACATTCATTTCTGTTGTTGAGATGCTTTGATAAATAAAACAGAAAACAATTCGAATAACAAAATAAAGAGGAAAGGAGCTATCAGGTAGAAGACATGCATTGTATAGGTTCCATGAATTATGTTTAGAAACAGAGGGGTGGCTACATGACCTACCTCTCTAATCTGCAATAACGAAAAACCTATATACTCGAATATTATGAGACCCATTATATATAAAACCCACACGGTAAGGGAGCTTCTTAGCTTTCCTTTCACAATATCCAAAAGCCTTATATAACCGGCAATAACACCCAAGCCACCTAATATCCACCAGATGAAGGCCCACCAGCAAACACCTTCTGAATTCAGAATAGTAGTGATATACACATATTTATAATTCCCCACCCATATATATGAAATTGTTGTTGCTGCAAGGAATATGGGAAATAACAGGACAGGGAACCGTATTTTCCTTAACCATTTAGACCTGAACATGAAATGTATGATAGTTGCTCCTATAAATCCTGTAATCAGGTCATTCACCACATCCACGATTTTTTCAAGGTAAAAAACATGGTATCCTAATATTACAATTCCTTGTTCAACTATTTCGTATGAAAGCAAGAGAATAAAGAGCCATAACCATTTTTTCCTGACACCAAAGGCAAGAAATAAAGAAAAAATAACCATCCCGCTCCAAAGATGTACGAACGACCAAAGGTCCAGATAAAGAAATCTACTTTCGAAGAGTCTGGTATATAGCCATTGAGTATTATCTCTGATTAAAGTAATAAAATCTTCCATTGAAAATTATTTCAAAGTTCATTAGGTTAAGTTGAGACAAAGTTAACAAATTCATGTGAATCATTTCTTTCAAATCATTATCTTTGGTGCAAAAAGAATAATATCATTTGTATGGAAAAACCTTATGTAGCTGGTATAGATATCGGGGGACAGACAACCAAGATGGGAATTGTAGATGCCCGCGGAACAGTTCTTACACAAACAACAATAAGAACAGACACTCATTCTAATGTCAATGATTATATTACAGATCTTTGTGATGCTTTAACAAGAATGGCCCTAGAGGTCGGCGGTATTGAAAAGATTCGCGGAATTGGAGTAGGTGCACCAAACGGAAACTATTATACAGGTTCAATAGAAATGGCAGTCAATCTTGTATGGAGCGGCAACCATACAATACCATTCGCAAAACTGATGTTTGAGAAAATTGGAATTCCTGTTGCTCTTACAAATGATGCAAATGCAGCAGCTGTGGGAGAGATGACTTACGGAGCCGCCAGGGGAATGAAGAACTTCATTATGATAACGCTGGGTACAGGTGTCGGAAGCGGGATTGTGATAAACGGTGAAGTTGTATACGGGCACGACGGATTTGCCGGCGAACTCGGCCACACAACATCGGTCAGAAATAATGGAAGGCAGTGCAATTGCGGCCGTACAGGTTGCCTTGAGACATATACATCTGCAATTGGAGTTGGTCGTACTGCCCGTGAATGGCTGGAATTCTCTTGTGATAAGAGTTTGTTACGTGATTTAAAAGAGACAATAACATCAAGGGACGTATATGAAGCAGCTGTTCAAGGAGATGAACTGGCTAAAAAAATATTCGAATTTACAGGGAAAAAGTTAGGTGAGTCCTTTGCCGACTTTGTAGCATTCAGTGCTCCTGAAGCAATTGTTCTTTTCGGTGGACTTGCTAAGGCAGGAGACCTCATATTGAAACCAATAGAAGAGAGCATGAATGCAAATCTCCTGAACATGTGGAAGAACAAGATTAAACTAGTTTTTTCTCAGCTGAAGGAGTCTGACGCTGCAATCTTAGGAGCAAGTGCCCTGGCCTGGGAACTTAAATAATTATCAAAAGAAGGCTACAGTTCAATTTTAATGGCAAAACCACCCCCTTGGGCCATAGGGATTTCAAATACAGAAGAGGTAGTTATATCAATTACCTCTTTTTTATAATCCTGAGCCCTCTTGTTTGCATTCAACCCGTCTTTCATTATTGTTGCCCTGTAATTACCCTCCCCAAGAAATGACAAATCAACTTTTATAGTTCTGGCTGTCCAGTTGTTAAGGCCTCCAATATACCAATTGTCTCCTCTCTTTCTTGCTGTTACTATATATTCTCCAATTTTCCCCTCCAGAACTCTTGTGAAGTCAAAATATGTAGGGATCGAAACAATAAAATCAGCAGACTCTTGCTCTTTAATGTATGCCGAAGGAGCATCGCACAATGTTACTAATGGAGAATCAAATACTATGTATGTTCCAAACTGATGTGCCCTTGTACCCTGACTCATGGGATTTGAGTATATAACCCTGAAATCTTTTTTTGTCGCATTGGTCATGGCTCCCTGTGTATAATCAAACGGGCCGGCAAGCATACGTATGAATGGAGCTGTCACATCATATTGAACCATATCTGCATTGGCATCCCACTTAAGTTCCTCTAAACCGAAAACTCCTTCCAGATTCAGGATGTTAGGAAAAGTTCTGTTTATTCCTGCCGGCCTGTTCACACCGTGCAAGTCCAGAACCAGTTTGTAATCTGCACATTTCTGAGCTATTCTTATTATCCTCTCTTTCACCGGTTGGTCGTCCCTGTCAAAGAAGTCAACCTTAAATCCTTTTATCCCTTTTTTTGAATAAAACTTACATGCCTCTTCCAGTTTACTATCCAATACATTTCCAACAACCCAGAGAATCAAACCCACATTTTTCTCTCTCGCATATCGTGCCAACAGATCAATATCAATTTCAGGTATGGAAGACATAATATCTCCCTTTGATGGTAGTGACCAGCCCTCGTCCAGCACCACATATTCTATATTGTTTTTTGAGGCAAAATCTATGAAATATTTATAAGTCTGATTATTGATCCCAACCTTAAAGTCCACACCTGTTATCCCCCAATCGTTCCACCAATCCCAGGCAATCTTTCCGGGTTTTATCCATGAATGATCATCTATCCTGCTATTGTCCGCTAGTTCATATACCATATTATTCACCGGTAACTGAGTGTCAGACGTACTGATTACAAAAATTCTCCATGGCAGGTCGCTTTTTCCACTGGTCTTTGCTATGTAATTTTCAAAAGATTTTACCATCTCCTGTTTTCGTTTCTCATGATTATAAGTCTCTGCAGGATATGGGGTGAATATCGGCTTTAATGTGAAGTTCTCAGATACTTTATATAAAAGACCCGGATAAGAGACAACATTTGACTCTGCCAATGTAAGTTTTGTATATTCATCAATCACAATGGTTAGTGGGGTGATGATAATTTTTGATGTATCCCCTTTACTGAGGTTCACAACATCGTACTGACTCTGAAAAGATGACTGGAACTTATTTGCTTTAGCTCCTCTTACATATGGCAGATATGCCAGACGGTCAGAAGAGAATTTTACTCCGGAATTTTCATTGACAATTATAAGGTCTTCTTTGGAAGTCAAATAGAACCTGTATGCAAAACCTTCATTTGACGAGGCAAACAGAAGTCCAAAGTCATCCTTAAATTTTATATCCAACAGATTATATTCCGATTTTATTGATTTGAACCTGTAAAATGGGCTTTCTATGCTCTCTGCTTTGGAATATGACTTTACCGTTACTGCTTTGGAATTTATTCCAAAAACCTTTCCACTGCTAATTTCTACTGATAACGGGAGGCTTGAGAAGAGCTCTTTATTGTCCATGGTTGCCTTAAAAGTAATTTTATTGCCTACACTTATCTCTAACACAATTTTCCTGTCCGGAGAAAGGAGTCTGTAGTCTTTCTCATTTGATGCATAACCATTTTGAAGTGCAAAAAAACTCAATAACACTACCAGTAATAATTTTTTCATCTTATTTGAATATTTATTTATTGTTATCACCGTAAATTTTCAATAAAGTTATAGTTTTGTATAAAATGCAAAGAAAATATTTTTTAATTAAACTCCCCTGAATGAATAAAAAAGGCTTTCTTACCTTAGATGACGCTCTGAAAATTCAAGGACCCAGATCTTTTATGGCCATGACAAAGCCAGTAGGGTCAAAGTGTAATTTAGATTGCACATATTGTTATTATCTTGATAAGGAGCGTTTTTACGGGAACAATCAGGAGACATTTCCGGAAGAGATGCTGGAGAAATACATTCGGGACTATATTGAGGCCAACCAGGTTCCGGAAATTACATTCATATGGCATGGAGGAGAGCCGTTAATGGCCGGCATCGACTATTATAAGAGTGTTGTAAAATATCAGAAAAAACATAATTATCTCAACAAGAAGGTTCACAACTCTATCCAGACAAACGGGACTCTTCTGAACGAAGAGTGGTGCAAGTTCTTTAAGAGAAATAATTTTCTGGTGGGTGTCTCTGTTGATGGGCCCAAGGATATTCATGATACATACAGGAAAAACAAGTCGGGATTTTCATCATTTACCCGGACAATGAAAGGAATTGAACTGCTTAAAACATATAAAGTGGATTTCAACACACTTACCGTCGTAAATAATCTTAGTGAAGGGAGGGGCAGGGAAATTTATATATTTTTAAAATCCATCGGTTCACATTACATGCAGTTCCTGCCTGCCGTGGACTATATAGAGCCGGCAGATGAAAAAAAAAGGCCAATAATTGTTTCGCCCGATTTATCGAAAAAAGCGACATTGGCGCCATGGTCAGTTTCTGCTAAGGGCTACGGCCAGTTTCTGATTGACATATTTAATTATTGGGTAAGAAATGACGTAGGTACATACTTTGTCCAGTTGTTCGACCTGACACTTGGTTCCTGGTATGGAGTCAATTCTACTGTCTGTGCATATTCACAGACTTGTGGCGACAATGTTGCTGTAGAGCATAACGGAGATGTCTTTTCCTGTGACCATTTTGTCTATCCCGAGCACCTGATAGGTAACATTAAAAGCCGGCCGTTGAAAGAGATTATAGGTTCCGATGCACAGATCCAATTTGGAATCAACAAAAGAAACACACTCTCAGGAGAGTGCCTTGGTTGCCATTACTATTTTGCATGTGGTGGTGAATGCCCTAAACACAGGCATTTGTTGACAGAGGGGGGTGAAAGAAAATTTTCTCTTTGTGAAGGGATAAAGATGTTTTACAAACATTCAGAACCATATATGAAATACATGGTCGACCTGCTGAATCAGGAGAAATCGCCCTCCTATGTGATTCCGTGGGCAGCAACAATTAATTATTGATTTATGATGATTGATAAGCTGAACATAATATTCAATGAACGATTTTCCTGTAACCCGGAGGATAGCTACTCATCTCCGGGGAGGATAAATATTATAGGTGAGCATACCGATTACAATCTTGGATTCGTTCTGCCAGCTGCAATTGACAGGTATATTACAGGATCATTCAAAAAAAACAATGTCGGGTTAATCAGGGTTTTTTCTGCAGACTTTAATGAGTACTGCGAATTTAAAATTACAGACCGTGTGGCGCCTGAAATGCTATGGAGCAAGTTTGTTTATGGGGTTGCACAGGAAATCGTCAAAAAAATAGCCGATCCCCGAATTACTACCGGTATTGCGTTTGATTGCGTATTTGGCGGAGATATTCCTTTGGGTGCAGGGCTTTCGTCTTCAGCTGCATTGGAAAATTTGTTCTCTTTTGCCATAAATGACTTGTATAGATTAAACCTTTCGAAAGAGGATCTGATACTGATTGGCCAGGCAACAGAGCATAATTACATTGGAGTAAATTGCGGGATCATGGATCAGTTTGCCTCAATGATGGGGAGAGAAGGGAGCGTCTTAAAACTTGACTGCAGATCATTGGATTTCTCATATTTGCTATTTGACAACGATAAAGTAAGGATAGTGCTTTTTGACACAAAGGTCAAACATAGCCTTGCATCTTCCGAATACAACATCAGACGCCTGGAATGTGAAAAAAGTGTAAGTATTTTGAAAGAGTTCTTCCCGGTAATTTCTTCTTTAAGAGATTTAAGCATGGATCAGATTGAACAATATAAAGACAGCTTGCCAGACATACTTTACAGAAGGTGTTCATATGTTGCAGAGGAAAATGCAAGACTTCTAATGGTCTGCGATGCTTTAGGAAACAGCGATTATATAACTTTCGGCAAACTTATATGTCAATCCCATAAGGGGCTAAGGTATAAATATCAGGTTAGTTGTGAGGAGTTGGACTTTTTAGCTGATGCCGCAGAAAATTTTGATGGTTGCTATGGCGCAAGAATGATGGGAGGTGGATTTGGTGGATGCACCATATGTTTCGTTAGACCAGATGTAGAAGAGGTCTTTACAAAAGAATTATCTGAAAGTTTTTATAATAAATACGGCACTTTGCCGGATTGTATAGATGTCAATATTGGTAAAGGAACCCACAAAATTTCGCAACAACCCTAAAACTTGAAATATGAAATTCGAATTAATTGATCTTATTGTCTTTTCACTTTATTGCGCGATTGTTATCGGGCTTGGACTTTGGGTTTCCAGAGAAAAAAAGGGAGTTAAAAAGAACTCCAACGACTATTTTCTGGCCAGCAACGCACTTCCCTGGTGGGCAGTCGGGTCATCAATAATTGCTTCAAACATAAGTGCGGAGCAGTTTATCGGTATGTCGGGGTCCGGCTTCAGAATGGGAATGGCTATTGCCACCTATGAGCTTATGGCGGCATTCACTCTTATAATAGTAGCCGTTGTTTTTCTTCCCATCTTCATAAAGAAGAAGGTCTATACAATGCCTCAGTTTCTGGAACAGAGGTTCGACCTTCGGGTAAAAACAATACTTGCAGTATTCTGGTTATTGGTTTTTGTCTTTGTAAACCTCACATCAATATTATATCTTGGCTCACTGGCAATAAAAAACATGATGGGGCTCGAACTTGTCTGGGGCATTTTGGGATTGGCACTCTTTTCTGCTGTTTATTCGATATATGGAGGACTCAAGGCTGTTGCCTGGACCGATGTAATACAAATTGTTTTCCTGATAGGTGGTGGTCTTGTAACAACTTATGTAGCCTTTGAATTATTGGGATATGGTGATTTTTTTGCAGGCGTAAAGGATTTCTGGATTAAGGTCGGACCCGGCTCTGCGGATAATAAATTTGATATGATCCTTTCCAAAGATAATGAGTTTTACAAACAACTGCCTGGTATTGGGGTACTTATTGGAGGCATGTGGGTTGCCAACCTATACTATTGGGGTTGCAACCAGTATATAATTCAAAGAGCACTTGCTGCAAAAAACATTGACCAGGCGCAAAAAGGGTTGGTCTTTGCAGGTTTCCTCAAGTTGTTGTTACCCTTGATTGTTGTTGTACCAGGGATTATTGCATACGTTCTGTTCAAAGAGGGAAGAATTGCAATTACTGTGGCAGATGATGCATATCCTACATTACTGTCACTGGTACCTGTTGGTGTTAAAGGATTGGCTTTTGCCGCACTGGTGGCAGCCATTGTCAGTTCGCTGGCATCAATGATGAATAGTATTGCCACTATTTTTACAATGGACATATTCAAAGTATTCATTAAGCGTGATGCATCTGAAACCGCACTTGTCAAAACAGGTCGGATAACCAGCATAGTTGCACTTTTAATAGCAATTGTGGTTGCTCCCCTTCTTGGAAATCTTGATCAGGCATTTCAGTTCATTCAGGAATTTACCGGCTTTGTAAGTCCGGGAGCCTTAGCCATATTCCTTGCCGCCTTCTTCTATAAAAAGGCCACTGCAAATGGTGCTCTCGCCGCTGCTGCATCGAGTTTCATCCTGTCCGGAGCATTCAAGTTTCTATTCCCGGCAATACCATTCCTGGACCGGATGGGTTATGTATTCCTTCTGTGTCTGTTGATAATAGTTGTGGTCGGAATTGTATGGCCCAAACCAAATGTCGACAAAGAGATTGTACTGGACAAAGAACTCTTCAGGACAAGCTTCCTGTTTAAGCTGGGAGCCGTTCTCATAGCAATGATCTTAGTGCTGATATACACAGTCTGGTGGTAGCTTTGGGGTCTTCCTCCTCCGTTTGCGCCGATGCTCCCCTGCCTCCCTCCCAGACACACAGGAGGTAGCTATACCGCCATATTTCAGGG
>MEOK01000010.1 GCA_001769195.1 Bacteroidetes bacterium GWF2_40_14
GAAGGAGATTAACGTGACCTTACAGGAAGAAATTGCCGAACTGAAAGAGGTAACAGTTAATGCAGGGTATTATACTGTAAAGGAGAAAGAACGGACCGGCAGTATTTCAAAGGTCAATGCCAAAGATATTGAAAAACAACCTGTGCAAAATGTGCTCTCTGCTTTGCAGGCCAATGTGCCGGGCTTGGATATTACTCAGCAGTCCGGTGTACCGGGGGGTAGCTTCCAGGTGCGTATACGTGGACAGAACAGTATAGCCAACGGGAATGATCCTTTATATATAATTGATGGAGTACCATTTTCATCCACTTCCCTGTCACCTGTAAATAATTCGAACTTCCACATTTTTTTAACCGGAACAAGCCCGCTGAACACTATTGATCCTGCGAATATTGAAAGCATTGAAATTTTAAAAGACGCCGATGCCACTGCAATTTACGGTTCACGGGGTGCCAACGGAGTAATCCTGATCACAACTAAAAAAGGAAAGGCAGGGAAGACTAAAGTTAACCTGAACTTCTATAGTGGTATAGGAAATCTGACCAGATATATGGATCTTCTAAATTCAGAACAATACCTGGAGATGCGAAGGGAGGCCTTTGCTAATGACGGAAAAACACCTGGCAGTTCTGATTATGATCTGAACGGCTTGTGGAACAATACCCGTTATACCGACTGGCAAAAGGTATTGATAGGAAATACTGCCAAAAGCAACGATATACAATTGTCCGTATCGGGAGGAAGTGATTTGACACAATTTTCTGTTGGGGGCGGATATCACCGTGAGACGACTGTTTTCCCCGGCAACGGTGCCGATCAAAGGATCTCCACACATCTCAGCCTCACCAATACCTCACAAGATCAAAAATTCAGGATCAATGCAGTAGTAAACTATTCTGTGAATTTCTCCGATCTGATAAACAGAGATTTAACAACTGAGGCATTGACTTTGGCTCCGGTTGCCCCGGCTTTGTACAATGAAGACGGCACCTTAAACTGGGAGCCTGAATCTTCAGGACTTGGCTCCTGGACAAACCCACTGGCTTATCTTAAAGGGGGATATGATGCCACCACAAACAGCTTTTTGGGCAACATAGATGTCAGTTACCGATTACTACAGAATTTAACTTTAAAAACTTCCATAGGCTATACCAATACCGGTATGAAGGGGGTAAGGACAGCACCCAAAAGTATGTACGATCCTTATTACACTACTTACAGTTATTACTCTACTTTTTTTCAAAACAATATACAAAACTGGATTATAGAGCCGCAGCTCAACTATGATGTGAAATTCAAAAATCATCAATCCTTAAGCGTACTAGCAGGGGCTACCTTTATGAACCAGGAACAACAAAACACTAATCAGTCTGCAAGTGGGTTTCCAAATGAAGCATTAATGAAAAATATTGGTTCGGCTTCAACAATTACTACTACATCAGCCTTTAACCAATACCGTTACCAGGCTTTGTTCGGCAGGATTAATTATACGATCGAAAAGCGCTATATTTTTAACCTTACGGGTCGTAGAGATGGTTCCAGCCGCTTTGGACCGGACAAGCAATTTTCCAATTTCGGAGCTGTCGGTGTGGCCTGGATCTTTTCAGAAGAGGCCTTTATCAAAAAACATCTGGATTTTCTGAGTTTTGGTAAACTGCGGGCCAGTTACGGGACCTCCGGTAATGATCAGATAGGAGACTACCAGTACCTGGACACCTATTCCACAACAGCCAACAATACTTACCAGGGCAAGTCGGCACTTAATCCAAGTCGCCTGTTCAATGCCGATTATGCCTGGGAAATCAACAAGAAATTTGAGGCGTTTATTGAAATGGGTTTTCTTAAAGACCGCATATTCCTTCAGGCAGGGTATTATAAAAACCGTTCTTCCAGCCAACTGGTTAGCTATGCTCTTGCCCCTACTACCGGCTTTAACAGTATTCTCTCCAATTTGCCGGCTACAGTTCAAAACACCGGGGTGGAAATTGAGTTGAACACCACAAACTTTCAAAAAAAAGAGTTTAAGTGGAATACCTCCTTTAACATCTCTATACCCCGTAATAAACTGGTAGATTTCCCCAACCTGGAGGCAAATTCCAGCTACAATAGCACACTTGTAATTGGGGAGCCACTGAATATAAGAAAGTTGTATCATTATACAGGAGTCGATCCACAAACCGGTCTTTATACCTTTTTGGATGTGGATAGTAGCGGAACCTACAACAGTACCGACCGCACGGTTATTAAGGATTTCGGACGGAAATTCTTTGGTGGTTTGCTGAATACTCTTCAATATAAAGGATTTCAACTGGATGTGTTGTTCCAGTTTGTAAAACAGGATGGGTATAATTATTATCCCATCGGCTCTCCCGGTATAATGATTGAGAACCAGCCAACCTCTGTGCTTAGTCGTTGGAAAAACCCCGGTAATATTACAAATATCCAAAAATATTCAACGGATTCCGGTGCCCCTTGGACAGCATATTCCAGACTGAAGGGCAGTGATCGTTTTCTTACCGATGCTTCTTATATCCGTCTTAAAAACCTTTCACTCTCTTATACCTTTTCAGAAAAAAGTGTCCGAAAGTTGCACCTTCAGGGGCTCAGTCTCTATATCCAGGGTCAAAACTTATTGACAATCACCAACTACCAGGGTTTGGATCCTGAAACCGGACAGACAACCCTGCCACCCCTGAGGCTTATTACAGGTGGTATCCGAATAACACTTTAACCTTTAAACCATTGATATTATGAAAATATTAAAAATTAATTATTATATATTACTGGTTGTGTTGGCCTCCTCTTGTACAAAATTCGTTGAGATAGATCCGCCACGCACAGCACTGGAAAGGAGTACCGTTTTTGCCAACCAGGAGACTGCCGAGGCTGCGGTGCGCGGCCTCTATTTTACCTTAAACGGAGGAAGCACCTGGTCCTCCTTTACCGGAGGAATCGGAAGTATAACCTTTTTGACTGCCCTTTCCGCAGATGAAACAGTAAACACATCTTCAGGAGCAACATACGAGTTTTTTAAAAACAACACCCTGCTCTCTACAACTTCAGAATTGTCAACACTCTGGAACAAGATGTACGAGACTATTTACAAAGCTAATGCAGTGATTGAGGGTGTAAATAATTCGACAGAACTATCATCTGAGCTCAAAAGAAAATTTGAAGGCGAGGCCAAGGTAATTCGTGCCTTTTGCCATTTTTATCTGGCTAATCTGTTCGGTGATGTAGCTCTTGTTCTTACTACCGATTACAGGGTCAACAATGTAGCAGGAAGAACAGCCGTTGCTGATGTATACGAACAGGTTATAACTGATTTAAAAGATGCACAAAGCTTGTTGCAACCCTCATACAATACAGGCACTATCGAAAGGGTACGGATAGACTGGGGTACCGCAACTGCTCTGCTTGCAAGGGTGTACCTTTATAAAGGTGACTGGATCAATGCTGAGATACAGGCCACAGGTTGCATCAATGCAGGTCCCTACAGTCTGCAATCCAATCTGGACAATGTGTTTTTAAAAGGGAGCACAGAGGCAATATGGCAGTTAAGCAATGACAAGAATAACTCAGGAGATGCTATTGCTTTTATTACGAATAAGTATGTAGTGCTGAGGCAGGAGCTGCTTAACAGCTTTGAAGCAGGCGATAAACGCAAAATTAATTGGGTTAAGGGAATTACAAATACCACTACCTACTGTACAAATAAACATAAAGTCGCCAGTAGCAGTCCTATTACAGAGTACCAGATGGTTTTCCGACTGGCAGAGCAATATCTGATCCGAGCCGAGGCCAGGATACAACAGTCAGGAAAAACTGCCGACGGTATTGCCGATCTGAATGTTTTACGCGCCCGGGCAAGGGTCACTATCACTGCCGAGGTTCCCAATCCACTGCCTGTCTTGTCAACCACTATGACCAAAGAGGCTGCATTGGCAGCTGTGGAGCAGGAGCGCCGGATAGAATTATTCACCGAATGGGGTCACCGCTGGTTTGATTTGAAGCGCACCGGCAGAGTGAATGCTGTATTAGGTGCATTGAAGCCAAGCTGGACCTCAACTGCAGCCATATACCCGATTCCTCAGAACCAGCTGCTAAACAGTGATATGGAGCAAAACCCGGGTTATGATGAGTAGATAATTTGAGGGTGTCCGGAAAGTTTCCTTTGAAAGTGAAAGGGTAATAGCACTTTGCTATTGGACTTTCCGGATACGCTCTAAATCATGATATCCTTTGTCGCAACAACTTCAACAACTAAAAATAACAAACGAAAAAATAATGAAAAGCAGAACGAACAGATTAAAGATCTGGGCATTGGCTGTCATAATAATACTACCTTTTGCAGGACTAAAAGCACAATTTAATAAACAGGGGAAAGGTCCTGACGACTTTCCGGAACTGATACAGCCTGATATCCCCGGTGCTCCCAGGCTGGGTAAGCCAATGTTAATTATGGGGGAGAGCAAACCTGTGATGGGAGAGGGTAATGGCTGGGCTGCCCCGGCAGTATTTGACTGGAACGGTGACGGGAGAAAGGATCTGCTCATCGGTGAATTTGCAAGCGGATGGGAAATGGCAAACGGTAATGTTTTGGGTAATTTCATCCGGGTATATATGAATAAGGGTACGGATGACTTCCCTAAATTCAGTGATGAGTTTAAATATGCAATGCCCTATGTTGAATCGGCACAAGGCACCGAAAGCAATGGTACTCCGATATCGGTCTATTTATGGTGCTGTATGTCATTCAGACCTCAGTTTGCAGATTTGAATAATGATGGTTATCAAGATATTATTACAGGCCACTATTATCCGGGAGATGTGACTTGGTTCAAAGGTGGAGAGCATGGTTTTTCAATTGGAGAAAAAATTGAGCAGGAACACCGGGATAAACATCCGCTTTATGGTAATAATTTGCCGATTACAGACCCGCAAAGCAATTCGTACTGGAACTACTCATCTGTAAGTTTAGGGGATTTTGACGGAAATGGCCTTCAGGATATGGTTGTGGGAGGAGCCGGAATACGAATAAGTAAAAACATAGGAACCCGGACCGAACCAAAATTTGGTTGCCGGGAGCTCTTACAGGATGTAGAAGGGAATCCGCTGAAAATATGTGCCTACACAAAAGAAGAAGTGGAAGATTATAAAGGAAACCTGCCAGTTGCCGGTTCTGGTAATACTGTTCCTTTAGTAACAGACTGGGATCAGGATGGCGTATTGGATTTGATGGTCACTGACTGTTATTTAAGTAAAGGCAAAGCTGCAGTGACTTTTTTTCGGGGTGTGAGGACCCAAGAGGGACATCGTTTTGAATCCGGAGTGCCGCTGTTCAGAACCAAAGACGGGAGTAAGGCATTTCCCGGGAGCTGGCTTCAAACTTATGTAACCGACTGGAACAATGATGGAGTGAATGACCTGCTGATAGGCACAAGCGTTGCAACAATCGATGGTGAATTTAATTATGATCTTTCCTGGAACTGGGAATTTGAAACTGGGATAACTAAAAAAAATCCGGTTTATTATAGTGAAAACTTTAAAAAAACGATAAATGAACAGATGGAACGGGCTGATAAAAATATCTCTAAACTGGGAATTGACAATGAGGAGGCCCGCAAACGAAACATGGTGACTCGGGAAATGCTATTCAAAAATTATTATGGTAAAGAGGAGTATCGTACACTTGCTCACAAAGGATATGTGTATGTTATGTTGGGAGAAAAACAAAAGAAATAAGGATACTATGTTGTTAAAAATAAGATATACAAGTCGTTTATACTTTTTGCTCCTCCTTTTTAGCTGTCTGTCTCTCCTTTTTGTGGGTACAATCAGCCAGGGACTTGGACAGGAAAAATCAAAGCTTCCTATAAAATTCACCGCTAAAACACCTTCAGTAATTGATGCCGGAGAAAAATTCAATGTAAAGATCCTTATAGACATTCAGGATTCGTGGTATATCTATGCACCCATGGGCACGAATGCTGAACAGGGGATGTTGGTAGCCAGCATTATATTTGAGTTGCCAGAGGGTATTGTACCGGAAGGGAAAATTCAATGGCCGGAACCTATGGCTAAAGACCTGTATCAGGTGTACATTGGGAAGATAGAACTTAGCCCCTTATTTAAAGTACAACCTGAAGCAAAACCTGGGTTATATAAAATAAAAGCAAAGCTCCGTTATCAAAGCTGCAATTCAGTTTTTTGCCTTCCTCCGGTAGAAGAGGAACTACTCTTTGAGGTAAGGGTTAAATAAAAAAAGCAAACAATTATCTAACCTTATTGGAATACTCCGCGTTGTCTGATCTATAGTACTAGGTTATAAAGTAAGTTTTAGGTTAAGGAGTGTCAGACAACGCCGGAGTTTTTTCAGCCAACGAGAAAGATATATCAAATGAGAATGATAATCTGAGGAGACTGCAGGTACTACACCCTTGTCGAGCCACAGAAATTCTTCTATATTTGCAAAAAGAAGATTTTGGGCGGGGATAATTTTCGGGACAGAGAACTTTTGTGCCTGATGGCGCAGGATAGCCAGGAAGCATTTGAAAAGCTATACAAATGCTACTGGCTTGAAATGTATGACAGTGCCTATAAACGTCTGAAAAACAAAAAACAGGCAGAAGATATTGTACAAGATGTCTTTCTCGCTCTGTGGCTCCGCAGAAAAAATCAAGATATCGATAATCTTCCGGCATATTTGCATACTGCTGTAAAATTCAAGGTTTTTAATTATGTAGAACGGAACCTCTCTCATAAATCTTTTTATGATCCGTTGGTAGAAATTGCTTTGAGCTCAAGTGGGACAGATGGTTCGTTAATTGAAAAAGAGCTGTATAACCTGCTTATCGCATACATTAATACTCTTAGCGAAAAGAAAAGAGAGATATTCCGTCTTCATTTCATCGAAAACAAATCAACAAAGGAGATTGCAGAGCTGTTGAAAATTCCGCGTAAAACGGTTCAGAACCAATTGAGATCTATTATATTGGATGTTCGAACCCGCATTGCACCTTTATTAATTCTCGTTATTGGGAATCAGATCTAAAACTATTTCGAGAAAAATTTCTTATTTTTTTGGGACTTTTACTATTCTGTGTGACATGTATTATATAATCACAGAATATCATTAGTTATGAATAAAAATCCCCAAAAAACGCTTACAAAATTAATCAGGAAATATCGCAGAGGTATAGCCACTTCTGAGGAAGCGGCTTTTTTGGATAAGTATTATTCATATTTCGACCGGGAGGTAAAAATTTCTGATTCATATTCTCAAGAAGAAAAAGAGATCCTTGGAAACAAGATATTCAAAGAGATCCGGGCAAAAATTGAGAATCCTCCGGTAAGGACCAATATATCTGTGTATTTCAGAAAATCGTATCGTTATGCAGCTGCTGCCATACTTGTAATGCTTTGTGTTGGGGCTTTGCTGTTGCTGGAAAAAACAAATGATATCGGCCCAGGCGGATCTAAAGCGTTACTGACTCTGGATGATGGCTCAACAATAGTTTTGGAGAAAGCCGGATCGGGTACTTTGGCCACACAGGGCAATACCAGCATAATAAAACAAGAATCAGGGCTGTTGGCTTACGATATATCTGCTTCTATTTCAGTAGATGATGAGATTGTCGGAACAAATACAATTACCACGCCACTCGGGGGAGAGTACCAGGTCATACTTCCCGATGGGACAAAAGCTTGGCTGAATGCTGCCTCTAGTATAAAGTACCCGACTGCGTTTAAAGGCAAAGAACGTGTGGTGGAAATTACTGGAGAGGTTTATCTTGAGGTTTCTAAAGACAAAACTAAACCATTTATAGTAAAAGTAGATGGTATGACTGAGATAAAGGTGCTGGGCACACACTTCAATATTAATGCTTATCCTGACGAAGGAGTAGTTAAGACGACTCTTCTGGAAGGTTCTGTACAGGTAACCAACCCTTCCGGCGCACCTGTAACTTTATCTCCCGGACAGCAATCTACCACTGATTCTCAGGGCATTATATTAGTTCAAAATGTAGATATAGACGCAGTTGTAGCATGGAAAAATGGAACTTTTCAGTTTAACAGCCTTAGCATTGATGAGATTATGAGACAAATATCCCGTTGGTATAAAGTGGAAGTTATTTATCAAAATGAAAAACCACTGGGGGAATATTCAGGTATTGTAAGCCGTAATACAAATCTTTCGGAAGTATTGGATATGTTACAGTTAAGTGGCATAAAATGCAAAATTGACAGAGAGAGGCTTATCGTGCTTTAATTTTAATGAATTATGAACATAGCTAATAAAGGAGGTAATATGGAAAAGGGATAACACAAGGATTAAATACCTTATCCCATAAACAAACCACCCCGGGGGCAACCGGAGTGGCGGAATGTCAGGGATAAGCTAATATGTCACGCGAATGAAAATTAACAATTAACCCAACAAACACAAAGGTATGAAATTTAAACTTCAGAATCCCTCCTTTTTTAAAACAGGGTGGGGTTTAAAACAAGCAATGAGAATTTTAAAAATATCACTTGTTTTAGTCTTGGCTACCTGTTTCCAGGTAAGTGCCAAATCTTATGCACAAATGGTCTCCATTAATGCATTCGGGGTATCTCTGGAAAAGATCTGCATGGAGATACACCAGCAAACCGGATATAACTTTTTTTATAAAGACGATTGTATCAGTGCAGCCAAAAAAGTAACGGTAAACTTGCAGAATGCTCCATTGACCGATGCATTGGATGCTTGCCTTAAAGGGCAGCCCATTTCTTATAAAATTACCGGAAAAACTATAGTTCTTACAACCAAAAAAGCTGATAATGATCAACAACCGGTAAAACTAATAAAAGGGAAAATCTCTGATTCAAAGGGTAATCCGTTATCCGGAGCCAATGTTTTGATAAAAGGGACAATAAGGGGAACAATCGCCGATTCCGAAGGCAATTACATCATTGAAGTCTCTGAAAAAGCAATTCTGGTATTTAGCTTTATGGGCTATCAGAAAAAGGAAGTTGCAGTTGGAATCAGGAATGAAATTAATGTGACCTTACAGGAAGAAATCGCAGAGCTGAAAGAATTAACCTTTAATGCAGGATACTACAATGTGAAAGAACGTGAAAAAACAGGGAGTATTGAAAAAGTTGATTCAAAAACCATCGCTCAACAACCCATATCCAATCCAATAGAAGCCTTGACTGGAAGAATGCCGGGGGTACAAATTACCCCGTCTCAGGGATTAGCTGGTGCCGGTTTTACCGTTCGGGTACGTGGACAGAATAGTATCGCTGCAGGCAACGAACCATTGTATATTATTGATGGTGTACCATATGATTCTAAAAGTATGACTACCAGCAGTGTTTCACAGACTTTCAGGGGAGACCTCAGTCCTTTTAGTTTAATCAATCCTTCTGATATAGAAAGTATTGAAGTATTGAAAGATGCAGATGCAACTGCAATATATGGATCCCGTGGTGCCAATGGTGTATTGCTGATTACCACAAAAAAGGGGAAAGAAGGAAAAGCAAGATTTAACATTAGTTATAATACAAGTGCGGCAAAAATAACCAAATTTCATACCTTATTGACTACAGAACAGTACATTGAGTCACGTAAAGAAGCTTATGCAAATGATGGCGTAGCAGAAGCAAATATTAAAGAAAGAGCTGTAAATGGTACGTGGCCAGCGGACCGCTATACAGACTGGCAGAAATTATTATTAGGTAATACTGCCCGTATAAATGATTTCCAGGCATCTGTTTCGAGTGGAAACAGCAATACTCAAATTTTATTAAGTGCCAGTTACAGGACTGAAACCTCAGTAGTAGTCGGAGATAATATGGATAAAAGAGGTTCAATACTTGCCAAAGCAAACCATACTTCTACAGATGAGCGTTTTAAAATTGCTTTTTCAGCAAGTTACACAATGCAGAATGGTGCCTTACCCGTTTATACCCAAAGCCTTGGCTATGCTGCTGTTTCATTACAACCAAATGCACCCTTACCATACAAAGAAGACGGGAGCCTGAATTTTGAAACAGGATTTACTAACCCCTTGGCCGAGGCATCGTGCAAATATTCACACGAGCGCTATAGTCTATTGTCCAATACTGTTATATCGTATCAAATAATCCCCCATCTTGAGTTTAAGGCTAACCTGGGATATACGGGTACCGAATTGGAAGATTATTCAGCATACCCTGATACATATAGGTATCCAGCATCATATAGCGATAGTAAATACTCCTCTGTAACCCGCAATAATGCAAGCAGGCGATCCTGGACGGTAGAGCCTCAAATCAACTGGGAACAATCCATTAATAAAGGAAAGCTTATATTCCTTATTGGCTCTACTTTTGAAAGCCAAGTTAATAAACAATTACTGACAAGCGGATATGGATTTCCCAGTGATGAATTATTGAATAATTTATCCGCGGCTTCAACTAAATACATTAATGGTGATGATAAAAAACAATATAAGTACCAGGCCCTTTTTGCAAGACTTAATTATAACTGGGAGGGGAAGTATATTGTCAATATTACCGGCCGTCGGGATGGGTCAAGCCGCTTTGGCTCCAATAAAAAATATGCCAATTTCGGAGCTTTCGGGGCTGCATGGATTTTTTCAAAAGAACCCTTCATAAAAGAAAAACTCCCTTTTATCAGCTTTGGGAAATTTAGGGGGAGTTATGGAAGTTCCGGAAATGATCAAATTGGCGATTATGAATTTATGGATACCTACACCATTTCCAGTAAAGATTACGACGGAGTTATTGGATTTACCCCAACACGTTTATTTAACCCTCTTTTTGCATGGGAAGTGAATAAAAAACTGGAATTTTCACTTGAGATGGGTTTACTGAATGATCATCTTCAAGTTACTACAACCTATTTTCGAAATATGTCAACCAACCAATTGGTCGGGATCCCAATGCCGGCTACTACCGGGTTTACCTCTCTCAGGGCAAATTTAGATGCCAAAGTAAAAAATACAGGTTTGGAGATTCAATTAAATACAGTGAACTTCCGGAAAAAGCACTTTAACTGGACCACCTCATTTAATATAACCTTCCCCAAAAATGAGCTGGTTGAATTTCCGGATCTGGAAGGCTCTACCTATGCCAACACCTATGTTATCGGCAAATCACTTAACATAAAAAAATTATATCACAATTTGGGTGTAAATCCGGAAACCGGGATTTATGAATTTGAAGATTATAATAATGATGGAGTGATCAGTTCCGGTAATGACAAGAAATTCATCATTGACTTTTCTACAAAATTTTACGGGGGTCTTGCTAACCATTTAAGCTATAAGAACTGGGATTTGGATTTCTTCTTCCAATTCTCGCAAAAAACAACTTATAATTATGCAGTACAAATTTATACTTCCGGAAACCAGTCTACATTAACACTGGAGAATCGCTGGCATAAACCCGGGGATGAGGCGTATTTGCAAAGATATACTACAGGAAAGAATTCTGCAGCCCAAACTGCTGCTGACAGGTTATATTCTTCTAATGAAGCTTATGCAGATGCATCCTATGTACGCTTAAAAAATTTAAGCATTGCCTACACCATTCCTGAATCCATTTTGAAAAGAATGAAATGCAGTCTCTATTTACAAGGCCAGGACCTGTTAACCTTTACCAAATATAAAGGACCCGATCCGGAACAACCGGGGCAGCAAATTGGCATGATCAAACGTGTAAATTTTGGTGTTCAGTTTAACTTTTAAATAATAATGTTTATGAGACAGTTACATATATATTGCCGGCTTGAAAAACCTCATTTTATTATAAAAATACTATTAGGGATTTATTTGATTTTTTCGCTCAATGCCTGTGAATCTTTTCTTAAAGTTGATCCTCCCCAATCCCAGATTGTAGGTGAGTTGGTATTTCAAGAAAAAAACTTAGCTAATGCGGCTCTTGCAGACATCTATTTTGATTTTTTAGATAGAATTACGAGTGCAAGTTATTTTACCACTTACATAGGATTATATACTGGTGAATTATATTATACGGGATCACAATTCTCTATGTATGAGGACTATATAAATTGCAATGTATTGCCCTCAAATTCTACAAATAAGGGATTTTGGAGTAAGGATTATACTGCAATTTATAAGGCAAATGCCATAATTGAAGGTATGGATAACTCTACAACGATAGGGACTGCAGATAAAAACTGGATCAAAGGAGAAGCCCTTTTTTTCAGGGCTTATTTACATTTTTACCTGGTAAATCTTTTTGGTGATATCCCTTACATTAGCACAACCGATTATACTGAGAACAGCAAAGTTTCCAGGATGCCGGTGCAAGAGGTTTATGCGCATCTTGTTGCTGATCTGATTGCCGCAAAGGAGTTGCTTCCTGAAAATTACACAAGTACAGTAGAACGGGTTCATATAAATAAATGGGTTGCTTCTGCTTTACTTTCCAGGGTTTATTTATACTCAGGACAATGGGAAAAAGCACAATCAGAGAGTACATCCCTTATTACCAATAGCCTTTTTACAATGGAAACCGATTTGAGCAAGGTTTTTTTAAAAGAAAGCACATCAATAATATTTAGTTTAAAATCTCAAAGCTCAATGAATGCGAGTGATGGGACATTTTATATTCAGAATTCTTCCTACATAAGCAGTCATGCTTTTCTCTTAAGTGAGTATATGGCAAATGCATTTGAACCCAGTGATCAACGGCGATCCCTCTGGATAGGAAGTTTAACCACTACGGAAGGGAATACGATTTACTTTTCTTCCAAATATAAAGAAATTCCTAATTCAACCCCTTCAAAGGAATTTTCTGTTCTTTTGCGAATAGAAGAGCAGTACCTGATCCGTGCAGAAGCGAGGGCTCATTTGGGAGATATTACCGGCGCAAGGCAAGATTTAAACACAATAAGAAACAGGGCAGGTCTGGGAAATACAAATGCGGCAACCCTGAATAATTTGTTGGAAGCAATCTTACATGAGCGACAGGTTGAATTCTTCCTGGAAGTGGCTCATCCCTTCTTCGACATGAAACGGATGGGATTTGCAGATACCGTCTTAGGTTCGATAAAGCCGGGATGGGATGCTACAGATGTTTTATTTCCTATACCTGAATCAGAAATTTTACTTAATTCGAATCTGACACAAAACCCAGGTTACTAAAACTATCTAATCTGATATTCCTGAGCTTATGGACTATTTATATGGGCTCAGGAATATTTTTCTTTAATCTTATCAATCAAAATAAAAAAATGATTATGAAAAAAAATGTTTTTTTGATTGGATTGTTCTATTTCTTTCTTACTATGCTATTTGCGCAAGATGAAAAAACCAGTTTAAAAAATCAAGGGCTGAATGATTTTCCTAAGTTGTTACAGCCCGATATCTCAGGAGCTCCAAAGCTATCCGACCCGCAGCTTCTGATGGGGAAAACAGGGCCTCTTATTTCGGAGGGTATGGGTTGGGCTGCTCCGGCAGTTTATGACTGGAATGGAGACGGCAAGAAAGATCTTTTGATCGGCGAATTCGGCAGCGGTTTGGAAAACAAAGAGAGAGCTGTTGGTAACTTTGTAAGGGTATATCAAAATATAGGAACGGATAAGGATCCGAAATTCAGTGACTATTTTGAATATGCAAGGCCGAATCGTTTTGCAGGCAGTGGCACCCCCCTTTCTATCTTTACCTGGTGTTGCCTCGGATTCACTCCCCAGATTGTCGACTTAAACGATGATGGTTATAAGGATATCGTCACCGGGCAGTATGAACAAGGAGAGGTAACATGTTTTTGGGGAAGTGAGGAAGGCTTTTCCTCTGGAGAAAAACTGCCACAGGAGGGTAATCCCGGAGGGAAAAAGGATTCCAATCTTCCCCTCACAGATGTGAACAGTTGGGAATATTGGTCTTATTCTGCAGTCAGCTTTGGTGATTTTGATGGAGATGATGATTTCGATATGGTTGTAGGCGGGTCTGCTTTGCGTCTTAGCGAGAACACCGGATCCAAAACAACTCCCAAATTTGCATATCGTGAATTTTTACTGGATACCGAAGGTAAACCCCTGAGGGTATATAATCCGTCAGCAGAGGAACTGGGGAAAATAAAGGGATACCTGGAAAAATATCCTGCAGGTGTGGCAAATGC
Source organism: Bacteroidetes bacterium GWF2_40_14 (assembly GCA_001769195.1). Lineage (GTDB taxonomy): Bacteria > Bacteroidota > Bacteroidia > Bacteroidales > UBA932 > Bact-08. The sequence continues at coordinate 14,137 of MEOK01000010.1, forward strand.
TGTTCCCCATGTTGTTGATTGGGATAATGACGGAGTGCTGGATTTATTGGTTACTAACGGTTATTTTTCAAAAGGCTCTCATGCTGTAACCTTTTTCCGTGGTGTAAAAACCTCAGAGGGTTATTGTTGTGAAAAGGGGATTCCTTTATTTACTGCTAAAGAGGGGGACAAAGCCTTTCCGGGCAGTTGGCTTAGAGTATTCGTGACTGATTGGAACAATGACGGGGTGAATGATCTTTTGATCGGTACCAGTGTGGCTACCACCAATGGCGGGCAATTCAATCATAAACTTTCCTGGGCATGGGAACACGATATAAATACTGCAAAGGAGAATCCTGGTCTCATGTCACCTGACAGGGTGGAAGCAGAGCGTACCGGCAATCCCGATTCAGAAGGGAGGAGACACCGCATAAGTGAATATCTCAAGGAAGGAGGAGATCCTACACTGGTTCACAGGGGTTATGTTTATCTGATACTGGGTAAAAAGTGAAATGTTGGTGAAAATGATATTTTGAATGAAAAGTAAAAACGATGAAAGAAATAAGGTTCTTTTTATATGCATTATTCCTGAGTCTGCCACTACTGGCAAGCCGGGAATTGTCTGCGCAGAGTAAACATGACAGTCTTCAAAAGGTCTTTACAGAGGGATTTTACGATCTGTCATCTCCCCAGATGAGTGAAGACGGGAAGTGTATAGCCTTACGGCAGCGGAGTTGGTTGCCTGCCTGGAATAAGAGCGATCTGGACAAGGACTCCATAATGATATTTGATCTCCGGAAACCGGATAAATTCAGGATCACAGCCTACAGGCAAGGGATACGTGATCTTACATTTGCAGGGAATACGATTTTGCTTTTATCAGACAGTCTCAAAACAGAGCTGCTTAACCTAAACGGACCAACAAGCCTCTACTTTAAAAATGTAAAGAGTATCCAGTCATTAAAATCCAGGAGTCAATTTCTTTTACACTACAATGAAAAAGAAGACAACAGGCTGGCATTACATGACAGTGACGGGAGCCTGATAAATAGCCTGGACCATGTAAGAAGGTTTTTTATTGCCGGCAGCGATAATGTATATGTTATTGCAGAGGAGGGAGAGAAGATGTTTATGGTAGCCTTGTTAGCCGGTAATAAAACAGAAAAATTATATGAATCTTCCCTTGTAATTGAATCGCTTGATATTGATCCCGGAGAAGGGGGTATTATGGTCATTGAGCAAAATGTAGAAAGGAATACCCAGGAGGTTGTTTATATTGATTTAAATGAGAAAATGAGCTATCCTTTAAGAGAGGTATTACCCATTTCTATACAGAGAGGATTTACTGAGTTCATTAAAGAAGGATCAATGTATTTTCTTACTGTATCGAATGAAAAGGAAGTACAGGACAAATCTGTTGTTGATATCTGGTATAGTACAGATAACCAGATCGAAGAGAAGTTTTACCCTTCTCCGGATATGCAATACTATGTATGGGAACCCCATGCACGATCAATCCGGCAAATAGGGAACGATCAATTGACTACTTATCTTAATATTGGAAATGACCGGTATTTTTTAAGCTTTGATCCATATCTTTTAAATGATTACGCGACAGAAAGCACCCCTATAAAACTGTACATTTATGACATGGTTGAGAACAGTTATTCATTTCTGGACACCATTTCTTCAAGAGTGTATCTATCCTGGGGCGGAGAGTATGCTCTGTCTCAAAAAAATCAGGAGTGGTATCTTTACCATATTCCAACAGGAAACAAGACCCATATTCCCGGGAAAGGATTGGAAGAACCGTGGTTTACCAAAGATGGGAACGCAGTGTTATTTGAGGGAGAGGGAGCATTGTGGAAGTATGATTTAAAAAGCGGCACTCTTACCGAAGCAGCCGTTTTCAGGGGGTACAAAACCAGCATAATTAACGGGCAGTGGAATGTCATAGGTACAAATAAAGGCAGTTTCACCAAACAACAGGTGAATTTAGCAGAACCACTGATTATCAAGCTATATGACCGACAGGACAATATAACTTCATATTTATTATGGAAAGAGGAAAAATCCGGGGTTATTGTACAGCCTACAAAGAGGCATATACAGAACCTGGTTTACAATAAATCTTACGATTGTTTCTCATGGCTGGAAGAGGATTATAATCTGCCGCCGCGTCTGGTTTATAAAAAGACGGGGGGGAAGGAAAAAGTATTATATCAAAGCAACCAATCGGATAAAGCCATTTTATCCTTAAAACAGGATATCATTGAATACAGCAACAGTGATAGCATTCCACTGCAAGGTATTCTGTATTATCCCCTGAATTATGACCCTTACCAACAATATCCCATGGTAGTGCTCATTTACGAAAAACAGCGACATCTTTCCAACAGATATCCGTACCCGTTCTATTATGACGGTTTAGGCTTCAATATCAGGTTACTTATAGAAAAGGGATATTTTGTCTATCTGCCTGATATTTATATACAGGGGAAAGAGGATAAAGGCGCCGGAATAGATGCTTTGGACTGCGTTAACAAAGCCTTGGATGCTTTATCCGGTAACCAGATAATTGATAAAAACAAAATTGGCCTTATAGGGCACTCCTTTGGTGGTTATGAGACCAACTTCATAGCGTCGCATTCCGACCGTTTTGCTGCGTATGTTTCCGGATCAGGGAAAAGCGATATTCTCAAGGCATATTATTCCTATAACTACAATTTCCATTTTCCCGACTATGTGCGGTTAGAAGCTAACCAGTACAAAATGGGGGTACCTTTTGCCCGGAACAAAACCTTGTATTTTAAAAATAACCCAATTTATGATGCCGAAAATGTGAATGCTCCGGTATTGTTATGGTCAGGTCTGGAAGACCTGAATGTTACCAGTGACCATAGCATGGCCTTTTACAATGCTCTTCGCAAAAACGGGAAAAGTGTTATTGCTCTGTTTTATAAAGGAGAAGGGCATGGCCTGCATAATAAACAGGCTCAATTTGACCTTACCTCCAGGATACTTGACTGGTTCGATTACTTTCTAAAGGAAGAGAGGAATATTGTATGGATAAGCAAGGGAATGAAGTAGGGTGCCAGATAATGCCTTTTGTACAAGTGATCTTACTATATCATGAAATCCATAACTGTGTGTCCAGATACAATCATCAATATTTACATTATTTTAATCCAAAACATATGAAAACTAAATTTTATTATAATATTCACTTTTTAATACCCGTTTTAAAACCTGCCGGACTTGTATTAATGGTCTTTTTTGCAAGTTGTTTTTTCATCAGTGCTATGGGGCAGCCTCAGGATGGCAGAAAAAACAATTCACCCTCTTCAGAAACTTTTCCAAAACTTATTTTTGCTAAAATCCCCGGAGCTCCAAAGCTATCCGATCCGCAGCTTCTTATGGGGAGAACAGAACCTCTCATATCGGAGGGCATGGGCTGGGCTGCCCCGGCAATTTACGACTGGAATGGTGACGGCAAGAAGGATCTTTTGATCGGTGAATTCGGCAGCGGTCTGGAGAACAAAGAACGTGCTGTAGGTAACTTTGTAAGGGTATATCAAAATACCGGAACGGATAAAGATCCTAAATTCAGTGATTATTTTGAATATGTAAGGCCGAATCGTTTTGCAGGCAGTGGCACCCCCCTTTCTATCTTCACATGGTGTTGCCTCGGATTCACTCCCCAGATTGTCGACTTAAACGATGATGGTTATAAGGATATAGTCACCGGGCAGTATGAACAAGGAGAGGTAACATGTTTCTGGGGAAGTGAGGAAGGCTTTTCCTCTGGAGAAAAACTTCCGCAGGAGGGTAACCCCTCAGGGAAAAAGAATCCCAATCTTCCTCTCACTGACGTTAACAGTTGGGAATATTGGTCATATTCTACTGTCAGCTTTGGTGATTTTGACGGAGATGGTGACTATGATATGATAGTCGGAGGGTCCGCTTTGCGTCTTAGCAAAAACATAGGATCCAAGACCTCTCCCAAATTTGCATATCGTGAATTTCTGCTTGATACCGAGGGTAAATCCCTGAGGGTATACGATCCATCAGAAGAAGAACTGAAGAGTGAAAAGGGATATCTGGAAAAATATCCCGCAGGTGTGGCTAATGCTGTTCCCCATGTTGTTGATTGGGATAATGACGGAGTTCTTGATTTATTGGTTACAAACGGTTATTATAAAAACGGCTTTCATGCTGTTCTCTTTTTCCGTGGTGTAAATACGTCAGAAGGCTATCGTTGTGAAAAGGGGATTCCTTTATTTACTGCTAAAGACGGTAGCAAAGCTTTTCCGGGCAGTTGGCTTAGGGTATTTGTTACTGACTGGAACAATGACGGAGTGAATGATCTTTTGATAGGGACCAGTGTAGCAACGACCAACGGGGGGCAATTCAATCATAAACTTTCCTGGGCATGGGAACACGATACAAATATTGCGAAAGAGAATCCCGGTCTCATGTCACCTGACAGGGTGGAAGCAGAGCGTACCGGCAATCCCGATTCAGAAGGGAGGAGATATCGCGTTAGTGAATATCTCAAGGAAGGAGGAGATCCCACACTGGTTCACAGGGGTTATGTCTATCTGATGTTGGGTAAAAAGTGATGAAAAGTGAAATATTGGGTGAAAAATGAAAATAATGAAGGAAAGAATGAAGAAAATATGTTTTATAATTTTAATGCTGTGTTTTTCATTTATCAGCAGGGCTCAGGATGTTGTGAAATGGGAGATCCGGTGTGAGAAAATAGCCGGGAAAACCTATGAGGTTCATTTCACTCCCAAAGTACAGGATACCTGGCATATTTATTCCCTCGGGGTATCCGGTGGGATGAATGTGCCCACAAGCTTCTCCTTTGAGGATAATCCCCTTGTCACCTTGAAAGGAGAAGTGAAAGAGATAGGTTTACAGCAGGATTTTGTGCAAAGGATCAAACTGAAAAGACGCACCACAACAATTCTTAAAGGCAGTATAACTTTCAAGGCATGCAGCGATGAGCAATGCATGCCCCCGCAAACGCTGGAATATATGTGTGAGATTGAAGCAAAATCTGGGTTACGATGAATGCGTTTGTACAAAATCTAAAAAAAACTAACCGATATCTACACTTATTGCAATACTCCGCGTTGTCTGATCTATAGTACTAGGTTATAAAGTAAGTTTTAGGTTAATGACTGTCAGACAACGCCGGAGTTGTTTTAAGGTAAGGTGCGGGATTTTCCAATACGTGTCCCGGCTTTACCCTCTGTACAGTCACAGTGCTAAAAAACAAATGCGGAAACTGATTATACTGGTATATCTTCGGAGACCTTTAGGTGATGCTCATAGTAAATGAAGAACTTTCCATTTTAATGAAAAATAGCTTCCATTTGCAGTGGAAGCTATTTTAGAGTAGATGCTGGCCTATTATTTAACTCGCATACTCGCCTCTTTGAAATTCCCATGTCTATTTCATCGGCTCAAAAAGGATTCCAGGGGATTTGGTCATTTGTAACAGGCGTTTTTCGATAGCTCTCCATTGAAATCAATATCCAGATGATAGCCTAAGGCCTTGATAACTATTGCAGGGTTTCTTGTCGCATATTCAGGAGTTCCAATGTAGCTTTGCTGACTGTTTCTTTTTGTAACATTTCAATGAGGTAAGGGGGATATCAAATTGTTGACTAACAAAATACATATCCTTATCGTTCAGGTAGGGCAGGGTCATAATTGAGGATCTCACGACATCTACACCGTACCTGTTGAGGATAAAATACCAGTCCTGAGGCCAACCGCGTTCTACTACTCGTTGAATAACGATATCCCTCATCTTATCGTAATCAAAATTTTTAAGGTCGTAATCCCATAGCAATTTTGGATTAAGAGTCACAGAAGAAAAATTCTTGTAGTCATCGAAATACATAACGGTGATACTGTTTATTTTACACAATATACACAAAATATAAACAGAGTGTCCCATGCTAAAACAACTATACGGTAATTGAGTAGATTATGCCTTGACAAAATTTCTTTTTCATTGGTATTTTAAAAAATACATATATTTGTTTTAACAGATCCGGAAATAAATATAATAACCACATGATTCAAATTGATGAGATTAAGCATCTTTTATTCTTAATTTCAAAGGGAGACCAGAATGCTTTCCATATAATATTTGACTCATATCGCAATAAAATATTCTCCTTTGCATTGTATCTTACCCACGAAGAATTTCTTGCAGAGGAGATCACCCAGGAGGTATTCATAAGAATCTGGATGGCAAGGAAAAAGCTTCCGGATGTAGAGTTCTTGAATGCCTATCTCAGGACGATTGCAAAAAATGTGACAGCTAATTATCTCAGACGGCTTGCAATTGAAAAAGAAGCTTTGAAAAAAATATTGGAGAGAGATGAGGTTACTCAACAAAATTATTCAGAAGATTCTGAGGAACTGAATGCCGCATCAAAAATTCTGAGGGAAGCAGTAAATGCCCTCCCCCCTCAACAACAAAAAGTATATATTCTTCACCATTACAAAGGGTTAAAAAATATTCAGATTGCAGAGCTAATGGGAATTTCTGTGTACACAGTTAAAGAGTACCTGAAACATGCCACTAAGTCTGTATATAAATATGTGGGAGTAAAGATTAATTTACTGGTTATCATAGCTTTGGATATTTTCTTAAAATAATTTATCAAAATAAATTCAATCTAATCCCCTCCTTTTACGGAAGAGATTGTCTATTGTAAGAAAGAGGACTACTATCATCTGGTTTAAAATTTAATAAAATGAACAGCGAAAGAATAAAAGAACTCTTACGTCATCATATTGAGCAAAATCTATCTTCTGCGGAGGAGTCTGACCTGATGAGTACAATTAGTAAGATGTCAAAAGATCAGGTAGAAAATCTGATTGATGAATTCTACGATACAATGCCAGATACTCGCCATATGCAAGATGCTGATGCTGAAATAATTTTCGGCAACATTATCAACCACTGCAAACGTGTCAGGAGGCGATCTCTGATCAGATGGGTATCATCTGCGGCAGCTTCTGTCATCATAATTGCAACAAGTATCTATTTTGCAAAGACAAATATTGGTTCCGACCAGGATAGTATACATGTTGTAAGTGATTTTACACCAGGAGGAGAAAAAGCGATGCTTAAACTGGCAGACGGGTCGGTAATCAGCCTTGACAACGTCAAAGACAGCATTCTTATGGATGGAACAAAAATAAAGGTCCAGGATAACAAACTGATTTGTATAGATGACTCAAAAAGGCAAGTTGATGAAATAAAGTACAATACATTATACACTCCACGGGGAGGTGAATACAAACTTGCTTTGCCTGATGGAACAAATGTATGGCTGAATGCAGAATCCAGCATAATATTCCCGACTGTTTTTCCTTCAAACGAAAGACGTATTACAATTACAGGAGAAGTCTATTTAGAAGTTGCCAAATTATCTGGTAAAATTCCATTTATTGTAGAACTTAAAGATAAAGCAAGAATAGAAGTTCTGGGCACTCATTTCAACATCAACGCATATGAAAATGAAGAAGGGATCCGTACTACACTGGTAGAAGGATCTGTTAAAGTAATATCTGCTATTGCGGACAACTCATACACAATTTCGCCGGGACAACAGGCACTAATAACAAAAGATGGCACATTGTCAGTAGTAGAAGTTGATACTGAGGAGGATATTGCATGGAAAAATGGACGATTCCTGTTTGACCGGGCAGACATCAAGACAATAATGAGGCAGCTGGAACGTTGGTACGATATTGATGTGAAATATGAAGGGGCGATAAAGCAAGATTTTGGTGGAGCAATCTCAAAGAATGTGAACCTATCCAAAATATTTGAAATGTTAGAAATGGCAGGAGATGTAAAATTTGAGATCAACGATAGCACAATTACTGTTTTACAAAAACCAAAAAGGAGGTGAATGTTAAGTAAAAATCTATCGAATCATAATTACCCCTATATACAAAACGAAGCCGGACTCAATTTGGAGATTGAATCCGGCAGTGTAAGGGGTTAAACGTTAAACTAATATCAACTAGATTTATTAACCCGTAACAAACAAAATTATGAAAAAAATCGTACAATCCATTGGTACGTATGAAGATTCTCATGTAAATCGACAGGTTTACAAAAAAATGTTTCTGATTATGAAACTGATAATGATTCTAATGTTTTTTGCATGCATTCAGGTAAGTGCTCGCGGATATGGGCAAATTACCGTATCAGTAAAGAATGCTCCCATGCAAAAGGTCTTAAAGGAGATTCAAAAACAGAGTGGGTATAACTTCCTCTATTCGTATGATCTTATTGAAAAAGCAGGTAACATAAGTGTCGATATACAAGATGCATCACTTACCGATGCTGTCAATACTTGTATCAAAGGGAAAAACCTGACTTATTCAATAGTTGATAACACTGTCGTGATTAAGGCCAAAGAGGCAGATGTTGTTCAACAGCCTGTCAAATACACCCTTAAAGGAAAAGTAACAGATAAAAATGGCAATCCATTGACGGGAGTCAATGTCCTTATTAAAGGTACTATAAAAGGTGCTGTTACGGATGACGACGGTAAATACTCTATTGAAGTGTCTGACAATGCTATTCTCGTTTTCAGCTTTCTGGGCTATCAGAAAAAGGAGATTGCAGTTGGAAACAGGAAGGAGATTAATGTTTCCTTACTGGAAGAAATCGCTGAACTAAAAGAGGTGACGGTTAATGCAGGGTATTACACAGTAAAAGAAAAAGAGAGGACAGGTAGTATTAGCAAAGTAGATTCTAAGGCAATCGAAAAGCAACCTGTTACAAATCCTTTACAGGCATTACAAGGTCGTATGCCCGGGGTTTTTATTCAGCAACAATCTGGTGTTTCTGGCAGTGGATTTTCTGTAAATATAAGGGGAATTAATAGCATTGCGGCAGGGAATGAACCTATGTATATCATTGATGGGGTACCGTTTACTTCTACATCCCTAGCAAGTCGCATAAGTTTTACTGTCCCTGACATAAGCCCTTTTAACAGCATTAATCCTGCCGATATTGAAAGCATAGAAGTTTTGAAAGATGCAGATGCTACAGCTATTTATGGGTCTCGTGGTGCCAATGGCGTTGTGTTGGTGACCACAAAAAAAGGGAAAGCCGGAAAAACGAAAGTAGATATTAATGTTAGCCATGGCTTTAGCAAAGTGGGGCATTATATGAACCTGTTGAATACCGAACAATACCTCGAAATGCGCCATGAAGCCTTTAAAAATGATGGTGGTACACCACCCCAACCATGGGATTATGATATTAACGGTGTATGGGACACTACCCGCTATACCGACTGGCAAAGGGAATTACTTGGCCATACGAAGCAGCAAACCAATGTCAATGTTTCCATTTCGGGCGGGAATGAGCTTACACAGTTTGTGATCGGCGGAGGCTTCTGGCACGAAACCACGGTTTTCCCCGGTGATTTCTTCTATGGAAAAGGTTCGGGGCACTTCAACCTGAATCATCTTTCGGAAAACAAAAAATTCAGGATACTGCTCTCGGCCAATTACACTTCCGACAAAAATTTCCAGCCGGCTGACGATCCTACTTATAGTACAATCAATTTAGCTCCTGATGCACCGGCCATTTACAAAACAAATGGTACTTTAAACTGGGAAAACTCAACTTGGTGGGACAATCCTTTTGCTGCCTTATTAAATACATATGAAAACAAATCCGATTATTTTTTAACTAATATGGCGGTAAGCTACGAAATACTTCCCGGGCTTAAGCTCAAATCCACCCTGGGTTATACCTCTTTGATCCTGGATGAGCAGAGATTTAAACCAATCAGTGCACAAAATCCTGCAATAAATCCGACGGGAGGTGCTTATTTTGGAGGGGGTAAAAGCAAAACCTGGATCATTGAACCCCAGGCCGAATATGAACGAAAGATAGGAAGGGGAAAACTAAGCATACTGGTCGGTACTACTTTTCAACAAGATGTACATACAGGCGAATATATAACGGGAGGTGGTTATACAAGTGATGCTCTTTTGAAAAACATAAAATCGGCTCCAAAAATGGGGATTCAGACAAATACTTATACGCAATATCGTTATCAGGCTGTTTTTGGGCGGTTGAACTATAATCTTGACGGAAAATATATCTTCAACATCACCGGACGTCGCGACGGTTCCAGCCGTTTTGGGCCCGGCAAACAATTTGCCAACTTCGGAAGTCTGGGGATGGCCTGGATATTTTCAAACGAGAATTTTATAAAAAACAGCTTGCCTTACTTAAGCTTCGGAAAGCTGAGGGCTAGCTATGGAACCACCGGGAACGACAGGATTGGTGATTACAAATACTTAGATACCTATTCTTCAAAAAACGCTTACCAGGGAAGTGCCATTGTGCCCAACCGGATTGCGATCGCCGATTATGCATGGGAAGAAAATAAAAAATTAGAAGTTGGATTAAACCTAGGATTTATTCAGGACAGGATCACGATGGAGGCAGGCTGGTACCGCAACCGTTCGTCAAACCAGTTGGTAGGATTTCCCTTACCGGCTACCACCGGTTTCTCCAGTGTGACGTCCAATTTCCCGGCCACGGTACAAAATACTGGTTTGGAGTTTATGTTAAACACCATTAATATCAAATCAAAAGATTTTTCATGGACTTCTTCTTTCAATATCACATTCCCGCAAAATAAACTGGTAGCGTATCCCGGCATTGAAACATCTTCTTACCGGAACCGTTACGAAGTGGGAGAGTCTTTGTACAAAAGAAAGCTGCGTCATGTTATCGGAGTAGATCCGCAAACCGGGGTTTATATATTTGAAGATGTGAATGGGGATGGAAATACCCTTGGAGCTGAAGACTACATAGCTATAAAAAAAGTAGGACAGGATTATTTCGGAGGCCTGTACAACAGTCTGAATTATAAAGGCTGGCAATTGGATTTTTTCCTGCAATTTGTAAAACAAACGGCTTATGATTACCGGTCCTTTACTGTTGCTCCGGGAAATATGAATGCAAACCAGCCCATTGAAGTCATGCAACGCTGGCAAAAGCCAGGGGATATTACAGATATTCAAATGTTTACTCAGTCTTGGGATAACCCGGGGTTGACATATTATGATTATTTATATGGATCTGGCCCAGCCAGCAATATCGTCGTTGATGCCTCTTTCATCCGCCTGCAAAATATTTCCCTGTCCTGGCAGTTGCCCGAAAATTTGGCCAAAGCGGCATGTTTACAAAGCTGCCGCTTATACCTGCAGGCACAAAACCTGTTTACTGTTACCAATTATATTGGATTTGATCCTGAAAGAGGCTCGGGATATAATCTTCCTCCTTTGCGTACAATTGCATTCGGTATTCAAATAGCCTTATAAAATTGAGAATTATGAAAAATAGAAAAAAATATTCACCGGTCAAACCCTTAAATTGGGTTAGCTTTATCGCCATTCTTTTTACAATTGGACTTGGCAGTTGTGAAAAATTTATCCGGATCGAACCGCCCATAGATCAAATCGTAAGAGCAAACGTGTTCAGCGATGATGCCGCAGCAATATCGGCCATAAGGGGTATTTACAGCGCCATGATATCGGAGGGTTTTGCAAATGGAGCTCTGTCGAGTGCAACATATTTACTGGCACTGAGCGCCGATGAGATGAAAACGACTGAGACAAAATTTCAACCCCCCTTTTACAGCAACTCCTTACTTGCGGGCACTGAGAATGTTTATACAATCTTCTGGAAACAACCCTATACCTACATCTACTATGCCAATGCCATACTGGAAGGCATGGCTGCTTCCACAGGGATGACAGCGGCTAACAAACTACAATTGGAAGGCGAAGCAAAGTTTGTCAGGGCTTTTTGTCATTTTTACCTTGTAAATCTCTTTGGGGATGTACCGTTGGTACAGACTACGGATTATCAACAGAACAGAACAATAAGCCGTACACCCGCGCAGCAGGTTTACCAACAGATAATTGCCGACCTGCTTGATGCGAAGGAGAAATTAGCAGGTGATTATTCGATTTCAAATACCGAACGGATAAGACCCAATAAAGCGGTAGCCACCGCACTGTTGGCAAGGGTATATCTCTATACCGACGACTGGGCCAATGCCGAAACGCAGGCCAGCGCAGTGATAGGGAACAGCAATTACCGCTTGCTCGACGACCTGAACCAGGTTTTCCTGAAAAACAGTGAAGAATCCATCTGGCAGCTCATGACGGTTACATCAAGTAGCATTAATACCTATGAAGGTAATATTTTTATTCCTGTCAGTAATAACTGGTCACGCTATGTTACAAGTGAGCTTTTGACTGCATTTGAAGCTAATGATAAACGAAGGGAACATTGGATAGGAACCTATACCAGTACCGATGGCACCAATACGATCACTTATTATCCTTTTAAGTATAAAATAAGTTCAGGAACGACCATTACCGAATATTCCATGGTCATGCGCCTGGCCGAGCAATACCTGATCCGTGCCGAAGCCCGGGCCCAACAGAATAAAGTGACCGGCGCCAACAGCGCCGAAACGGATGTTAACACCATTCGCGGCCGGGCAGGTCTGAACCCTACAGTCGCCAATACAAAAGCCGCTATGCTCTTGGCCATTGAGCAGGAAAGGCGCGTTGAGCTATTTACAGAATGGGGCCACCGCTGGTTAGACCTGAAACGCACCAACCGTGCCAATGCGGTATTGGGTGCATTGTCCTATAAGAATTGGCAATCTACAGATGTTCTGTTTCCGATCAACACAACGGAAATGGACAACAATCCAAACTTAACACAAAACCCCGGATATTAACGGGTATCTGATGAAGAGGTGAAGCCTGTAATTGCGTCATCTCTTCATCTTTTTTCAGATAAACTCAATTTTTCTAAACGACTACTCACAAAACAATGCAACAGTTATATCAAAAAATCATGACAGCCCTCGTGCTGTGTATCCTATACCTAGCTACAGCAGCCCAAAGCAATACGATCACCTTAAAAGTAGGCGACAAAGCCCCAAATCTGGTGCATATCCAGAAATGGGTTAAGGGCACTCCTGTCCCGGCCTTTGAAAAAGGCAAAATCTATTTGGTAGATATATCAGAGATCGGTTGTCCGGGCTGTATTAAAATAATTCCTGATTTAAAGAATATTGCGGACAAATTTCGCGGTAAGGTAGAGGTAATAGCAGTGTATGTTACCGGAAATTCCAAGTCTGAATTTCTTGAGAAATTTGTGGAAAAAGTGGGTTTAAATTATACCGTAGCGATGGATATGGCCGATAATACAACTAACACCGAGTGGGGTGTGAGTGCTTATCCTACCACATTTATCGTTAACCAGGAAGGTCGAATCGCTTCATACGGCCATAGTGAACAGGAACTGGAATCGGTTCTTAAAAGCGGGACGGTCACCGAGGAGGTAAAACAGGAACTTCAGGAAGATTCAAAAAACATCGAGAGAAAACGAATGATCGAATTTGACAAACTATTGAGGACTCAAAAACAAGATCTTGACCTTCCCGGCAGATTACATCTTATCGACAGTATTCTTCCCTATGTGTCTGATGATGTTAAATATAACGCAAATGGTTACAATCTTCTGATGGAGAAATACGAAACTTTACTGCTTATGAATGATTCGATTGCAGCCGACAATTGTTTGAAAGAGCAGATGGCCAATACCCCTGAGGGTTCCTGGCACCGATTGGTTGTAAAATTTCACAATGATTTTATTCCACGTTACACAGGACATCGTCTGCTTCCCTTTAATTATCAGCGTTTTTTGGAGATATGTGATTCTGCATCAAAAGATTTGGGAGGAATTTTTAAGGCTACAACCAGATGTTTTCAAGCAGGGGTTATGTATTGGTATGACCCCGATCATAACAAGGAGGCAGCACTGGAAGTATTGAATGAGGCTGAAAAAGAGGCTAAAAAAGAGGACCCGGACTGCTTAGACTTCATTATGGAAACGAGGGAAAAGATTGAGAATCATTATAAACTACTCCAACAAGCCAATGCCGACTGGGCAACACTGGAAAAACTAATAAATGACAATTCACGGGTGGCTTTTAAGATAGATTCAGGAAAACGAGGCTATTCAGCGTATATATTGAACAAAGAGAAACTTGTACGAAGAATATTGGACAGTGCTGCAAGCTTTTGGAATAAATGTATGTACCTTGGTGGAGATCAACGCAGGTTAACAGCGTTTCATATCTTCGCGCAGGCGCATATGTACAACCTGATGCGCTGGGTAGATACCACAGGGCTAACGCCGGAACTATCTGCTAAAATAGATGCAAGATACCAACAGGGAAATGAATATTATAAACAGGGACAGGCGCAGGGGAAGATGATTGCCACAGGTCCACCCTTGTTCCGTATGTTCCCGCGCGATTTAAAAACCGAAGCAGAGTGGAGACAAAAACGCGATAAGATAGTTCGCCTCGAACTGGAATTGGCTCCTTCTCTTGAATATAAGGAAAAAATATCCTGGGAGGCATTTGTCAGCGATTGGGGACAGGTTTATTCTCTATGGAATGAACTCCCCGCCAGGGATGAACGACCTGACATAGAAATCAGTGGAGAAGAAGACAGCTACTGGAAACTTCTGGCTACACATTACTGGGAAGCAACCTGGATAAGCATCAGGGAATATCTGGAACGATATGCAGCTCTGCCAATAATAGCCGACCGGGCTCTCAATTTCCTTGGAGCAACTGCAGGAACCCACAATACAAAGGAACTGGTTAATAGCTACTGGAAATATATAGCGGAAACTTACGGAAATCCAAAACATCCTCTGGCAGGAAAGGGTGGTATAGAGGCTCTGGTAAAACAAGCTCGGGTACAGTTTGAGGCAGATAAAGCCGCAACAGGTGAGAAAGCCATTGAACTGGAGCCGTTCACTGCTCTGGATGGTCGCTGGGTAGATTTGGCCAGCCTTCGTGGGAAGGTTGTGCTGATTGATTTCTGGGCCACATGGTGCAAGCCCTGCATAGCCAGCATGCCGCATCTTAAAGAGATGTATGATAAATACCACGACAAAGGATTGGAGATGATTGGAATTTCTCTGGATAACAAGGAAATGGAAGCACAGGTAAAACAAGTGGTTGAAAAACAAGGCTTGCCTTGGCCACAGCGTT
>MEOK01000011.1:0-27179 GCA_001769195.1 Bacteroidetes bacterium GWF2_40_14
AGTGGTGTGAGAGGCTCTCCCCGTCAGGTCAACTGTCGGGGCAGTCTACTCGATCTATAAAGGCGGGGCTCAATGAACGGTTACATGAAATTTTATGCAAAATTATTATAAATTGCTGAATGGTTGATAAATACAAAAAACTTCAAGGAAGTTTTTTCGAGAGATATGTAAATAATAAGGCCAGACAAATTTTGTCTGGCCTTATTATTTATTTGGTTATTAAATAATTGCTTAAAACTGCTGCAATGTGGTATCTGGTGCATAGCTGTCTAGTACCTGGCCTGTCTAGTACCTGGCCGCTTACCAGCTGCCACCTGCGCCGCCGCCGCCGAAACCGCCTCCGCCAAAGCCTCCGAAACCACCGCCTCCGCCACCACCAAAGCCACCACCTCCGAATCCGCCTGAGCGACCTCTACCGCCGGACATGAGTGATGCTAAAAGAAGCAGTTCCATTGCACTTGGTCCTTTTTTGCCGCCTCCACCAATGTTTGAGGAGCCACCTTTCTTAGAGACCATTATGATGAACATGACTATGATGAACACGATAAGCCCAATCGAGCCGAATGCTCCTGAGCCTGCGGTTTTCTTGGCATATTCAGCCGAGCTTATCTCTCCTGCAGCTATAGGCATGATAACTGCCAGTGCTTTCTCTACGCCGCCGAGGTAGTTATCTGACCGGAACTCAGGAATCATCTCGTTTTCAACAATACGTTTACAAATTGCATCAGGAAGCGCACCCTCAAGACCGTAGCCGGTGGCAATGAAGACTTCGCCTCTTTCGCTGCCTACTTTTGGTTTGATGAGAATTACCACACCATTGTCAAACTTCTCCTGGCCAACCTTCCATTGATCTCCAATCGAATATGCCATCTGCGACTTGTCCATCCCCTCAAGAGATTTAAGTGTCACAACTGCTATCTGGTTTGAAGTTTTGTTGGCAAAATCGACAAGCTTTTTTTCAAGGTAGATAACATCTTCCGACGAAAAAATTCCTGCCAGGTCATTCACCAGTTTTGGCGGAGAGGGTCTTGTCGGAACCTGAGCAGAGAGCACAGTAGAGGAAACAAATATAAACATAAGGAGCAGACAGGCAACAGAGAGCTTTCTGCCTGCCAGAACAAAAGCTCTATTCGCCAAAGCAAAAGTTTTTTTGCCCGTGGCAAATGCCCTATTTACCAAACGAGATCTCATTGCTCTGTTCATTTATGTCGTCATTAGCGTATGGAAAAAATTCTTTCAGCTTCTCTCCGGACATTTCGATAGCGGTAGTCAGACCGGTCACGATGTCGCCAGAGATAAAAGAGTTCAACAGCTTCTCCTTGATTTCGTCCCAGAAGTTTGCCGGTACCTTGGAGTTGATTCCTGAGTCACCGATTATTGAAAACTTTCTTGACTTATAGGCAATGTAAATAAGGACCCCGTTACGGTCCTTAGTTTTGAACATCTTGAGCTTGTTGAATATGTAGACTGCCCTCTCAACAGGATCGGCCTTGCATGACGATTCTAAGTGAACCCTAATCTCGCCGGACGTGTTGAGCTCCGCAGATTCAATAGACTTAACAATAAGCGACTGATCTGCTTTTGAGAGAAATGTATCTGTTCCCACGGTTAAAATTCAACCTTAGGAGCATTCTCTGCACCCTCTTTAGCCTCGAAGTAAACCTTTCTTTCGAAACCAAACAGACCTGCTATTACGTTTTTAGGAAACTGACGGATGAGAGTGTTGTAAGACTTAGCAATGTCGTTGTACTTTTGTCTCTCAACGGTGATTCTGTTCTCTGTGCCCTCCAGCTGAGCCTGAAGCTCAAGAAAGTTCTGGTTAGCCTTAAGATCGGGATACTTTTCTACAACAACCATCAGCCTGCTAAGAGCAGAACTAAGTTCGCCCTGAGCTGCCTGGAATTTGTTCAGACTCTCCTGAGTCATCTTGGTTGGGTCTATTGTTGTCTGAGTAGCCTTTGCCCTTGCATTAACAACCCCTTCAAGAGTCTCCTGCTCGTGAGCAGCATAACCCTTAACAGTAGCAACAAGGTTAGGAATAAGATCGGCTCTTCTTTGATATACGTTTTCTACCTGCGACCAGGCAGAGGTAACTCCTTCCTCCTGAGAAACCATCTTATTGTAACCACCCATGGCCCAAAAGAAGAGAAGAACGAACGCTCCCAGAATTACTAGCAGTGTAATGATACCTTTTGATAATTTCATAATAAAAATTTTTGTGGGTTAAGATTTATTGAACCTTGCGGACACACCTTACCGATGCTCCGAAATAGCTCTTGTTAGCAAAATTGTAAGGGAAATCCGGACTGTCGAAGTAGATGTACCTGTACTCACCATTGGTAGCATCCTTTTCTGTTGATGACCACCAGAATCCGTATTGATTTATGTTAGAATATCTTGTGAAATTCTCCGAAGCATTTCCTGCAGGCAAAGCGTTCCAAAGGAACATGTTGCTTTTTAAGTTGTTAGGGCTGTACTTCCAGATGTTTCCGGAGTTAAGCTTTGCATCAACCGTAACCTTGCCGCCAAGGTTCGGCCATGTACTGTCAAAAGAGATGTCGACGTTACCGTTAAGTGCCTTAGCCAGACTCTCCCAGTCCTTTTCTGTAGGGACCGACCAACCTGTAGGACAGACACCTTTTGGACCTCCACCAAGGGTATTTGAAGATACACCTCCTGTGGCCTCTGTCCATGAGTACAAACGACCGTAAATATATGATAAGGCAGCTGTTTCTCTGTATGTTTTGCCGGCATCTGCCCAGTTTAGGTTTGAGGTGAACCAGTCAAGACCGCCAACAGTATTGTAGTAGTATTTTTGTCCGTCTCTTGAATCAGTAATGAAGTTTGGTCCGTTAACCACGCCTGAAAAACTTTCCGGTGATGAAGGATTAATTACAATAGTAGACCTTGAAACCGATTTAGAAGAGTAGTCAGGATGAGAAGCAGTAATTGTAACTACATAATTTCCAACTACAGAAGGAGCATTAACAATGGCGACCTGAGTTTTTACCGAGTCAACGCTGAACCCGGGAATAGACCATTTGTATGTGATTCCTGTTGTAGGTTCTGTAATTCCTGAGGCATTGAGCTCAATTACGCTGGAAGCAATTATAAAATCCGGAAGAGTGAATGTAAGAGCTCCGGTCATATACACGATTGTTGTGTCGGTTTCACTTTTTTTACAAGAAGTTCCGACGAGAATACTTAAAATAATTATCGGAAAAAACAGTTTGGCGAATTGTCTCATATTATATTTAGAGTTCATTTTTAACACACAAAGATATGTTTTTTATACTAAATTTGTGCCAAATTATACCTGCGTCATGAAATATTGCAAAACATCACACTTTATTTTCAATTCATTTATTATTCTGACTATCTTTTCCTGGGGGTGCTCAAGAGAGACCGCCTATAGAAATATTGAGGGATTCACTCAGGGAACTACCTATCACATTGCATATTCACCGGATGTGAAAGACTCGCTTGACAGTTTTGTAAACGATATCCTGCTAAGGGTAGACAACTCGCTCTCGGTGTACAACGACAGCTCAATTATATCAACGCTGAACAGAGGAGACAGTGTCGGGATTGATTCTCTGTTTATAAATGTATTCAACAGGTCCAAGGAGATTTATCAGATAAGCAACGGAGCGTTTGATATTTCAGGGGCGCCCCTTTTCGATATCTGGGGCTTTGGTTTCAAGAACAAAGAGCACGTCACCCAGAAAATGATAGACAGCATACTTCTGTATGTAGGAATGGACAAGGTGAATATAGAAAATGGAGTACTGGTAAAAAGTGACAAGAGACTGACACTTAATGCCAACGCTATAGCGCAAGGCTATACTGCAGATGTAATAGCAAAGGAGTTTGACAAGCTAGGCATACAGAACTATTTAGTAGAGATAGGAGGGGAAATTTTCTGCAAGGGAGTGAATTCCAAAGGTAAAGAGTGGACAATAGGCATAGACAAACCAGTTGAGGGGAACATGATACAAGGAGAAGATTTGCAAGTTGTGTTGTCATTGACAGACAAAGGGCTGGCAACATCGGGCAATTACAGGAAATTCTACGAAGAGGGGGGAGAGAAGTTCTCACATACCATAGACCCTAAGACAGGCTATCCTGTCCGTCACAGTTTGCTTAGCGCAACGGTTGTTGCAGAGGATGCAATGACAGCAGACGCTCTGGCTACATTTTTCATGGTTGTAGGGCTGGATAAGGCTAAAGTATTTCTTGCTGAATACGAGGAGGTTCAAGCATATCTTGTATATGCCGATGGTGACAAGTTTAAGGTTTTTCAGACAAACGGAATAAATATCGTCAAATAGCTCAATAAATAATTTACTATGGCAAACTTAATCTCCAGACGCGGCTTTCTTAAGAGTTCACTGGTTGCAGGTGCGGCTCTCAGCCTTGGTTTCTATGACTCAAAAAAACTAAGTGTGAATAACCGGTTCGACACAATAATTTCCAATGGATTAATATATGCCGGAGACGGAAAGGCTCCTGTTAAAGGGGCAATAGGAATCAAAGATGGGAGAATAGCTGCCATAGGATCGATAGGCGACAGCGCCGACAGGATAATCGACGCAAAAGGAAATGCAATATCACCGGGTTTTATTGATATTCATTCACATACCGACGGCAATATCTTCATCTCACCACTTGGCGACAGCAAGATTTATCAGGGTATAACCACAGACATCAGTGGCAATTGCGGCGACAGCTCTTTCCCAAAAGGGGGAAGGTGGAACAGCGTTGAGGATTACTATAACGATATAAAGAAACAGAAAGCCGGTTTCAATGTAAGGAGCTATATAGGGCAAGGAACGCTCAGACAGGTTGTTGTAGGTGACAATAATGTACCGGCAACCGCGGCACAAATGAAGGAGATGAAGTCTCTTCTGGCAGCGGAGATGGAGAGAGGAGCGGTTGGAATGACTTGCGGACTTGAATATACACCGGGCTCTTATGCCACCAGCGAAGAGATTGTAGAACTTCTCAAGGTTGTGGCAAAGTATGACGGATTGTTTGCCATACACATGAGAAACGAGGACGACAGAGTAGAGGAGGCGGTTGCCGAATCTATATCAATGGCAAAGGCAGCGGGGGTAAGGCTCCAGATATCTCATTTAAAGGCACAGAATGCAAACAACTGGCATAAGGCACCTTTGCTGATAAATCAGATCGAAACTGCTGCCAGAGAGGGGCTTGACATTGCTTTTGACAGATATCCATACATAGCATTCTCTACAGGATTATCGGTATTCATTCCTCTTCAGGAGCGTCAGGGGACTACAGATGAGATAATTGCAAGACTCAACAATGAGGCATCTGCCAAGGCAATCGGAGAATATGCAGTTGCAAGAATCAAGAGGCTGGGTGGTGCGCAGAATGTTGTGGTTACATCTGCCAGGGTGCCTGAAAACAAGAGATTTATAGGACTCAATATTGAGGAGTGCTGTAAGCTGACAGGGCTGGAGCCATGGCCATTTATCCGCAAGTTGCTTATAGAAGAGCGGATAAGTGTAGACATGATTGGCTTTGCAATGAGAGAAGAGAATGTAAAGCTGTTTCTCTCACATCCTCTGGGAATGCCTATCACAGATGCAGGGGCATCTTCACCAATAGGCAGGTTGTCGGAAAACATGCCTCATCCAAGGGCTTACGGATCGTTTCCAAGATTTCTCGGAAAATACTGCAGAGACGAAAAACTTATGGATCTGTCAAAAGGTATTCAGAAGTGTACATCACTTCCGGCATCGAGACTTAAACTCAAGGACAGGGGCTTGCTTACTGTAGGATATCAGGCAGATATTGTGGTGTTTAACCCAGATACAATTATAGACAGGGCAACATTTGCAGAACCTCATCAGTTTTCTGCAGGAATAGAACATATTCTGGTAAATGGCGTCTGGACAATCAAAAATGGCGTAGCTACCGGAGATCTCGGTGGAGTGATTGCTTAAATATTTTTTTAAAAAAATTTGTTTTTTTAAAAAATATTTATTATAATCGCGCGATTTGTCCTGTTTAAAATGCAGGGCATCAAAAAATTATATGTCATGAAAAAGGCTAAAATCATTTTTGCTCTTTTAGCGACCTGTCTTTTTATAGTTGTAATAACTCTAGGTTGCACCCATCTGGACCCTGTACAGAATCCTTTGGAATCTTCAATAAATACCATCCCTAAGAACTTCGACTGGAAGATGATAAAAGAACTGACCTGCACAATTAGGGTCAACTCAATATCCGGTATAAGTGATAATACTATTCGTGTCATAAGGATATTCAACAGCTCTCAGTTGAGTGATGGTACTTTAATTGCCAGTGGAGCGGCAAAACCCGATATGGCATTTAATGTAAAGCTGACTTTGCCAACGGCCCTTCAATCAATATATGTACAGCAGATCTTGCCGGACGGAACAAAAATCATGCAGGTTGTGGCTGTTACAGGCTCTGCAT
The DNA here is from genome assembly GCA_001769195.1 of Bacteroidetes bacterium GWF2_40_14. GTDB lineage: Bacteria > Bacteroidota > Bacteroidia > Bacteroidales > UBA932 > Bact-08. The sequence goes on from MEOK01000011.1 coordinate 6,469, forward strand.
TAAATATCAGCTTTTTATCATCTACACCTGCCGGTTCGCCACAAATAATTTCCAATGCGTCATATATTTCAGCTAATGTTCCTTTAGTTGATAATGACGGAGATGGAGTTTTCAATGACTGTGATGTTGATGATAGCGATGCAAGCGTTGCCTTTGCATCATACTTCCCCTCTGCCAGCACATGGGGAACATACATATTTGAAGATTTATGGCCAGTAAAGGGAGACTACGATGTGAATGATATGGTTCTGGGCTTTAAGGTTACCTTTTTTACCAATTCTTCAAATTTAATTACCAAACTCAATCTTGACTATAATTTACGAGCTGCGGGATGCAAACACAATCTGGCAGCGGCATTTCAGTTAGATAATGTTGCCGCTTCTAATGTTGCATCTGTTACAGGACAGGTTTTAGTCGGATCATCTCCATTTGAGGTTGGTTCTAACGGAACAGAGAATGGGGTATTGTTGGCTGTTTTGCCTTTGTTCAACAATACAAGAGATATTGTTTCATACCCGGAATATCTTAATACCGTGAGCGGAACAAGTGTTGTCACGGCTGACAGTCAAATAAGTATGAGATTTACTGCTCCCGTTTTGCAAGCTAATATAACGATGAGTTCATTTAACATGTTTATTGTTGCTAATGAGAGAGGCAGAGAGATTCATCTTCCTACATATCTGGGAACTACTAAATTCGATGCCTCACTTGCCAATGGGTATACTCTTTACCCGGGTGACATGTTCAAGAACTCAGATGGCATGATGTGGGGACTATTGATACCTGAGCCTTTTGAGTACCCATCTGAAGAGAGCTCAATTATAGATGCATATTCTCATTTCAGCGAGTGGGCAACATCCGGAGGTATAAGCTACACCGACTGGTACAGACCTTTGGTAGGTAATATTGACAGGGAGTTTATTTATCAGGCACTATTGGATGAATCTGTTACGGATGTTGACGGCAATATATACACGATAGTTACAATTGGGACTCAGACATGGATGGGAAGCAACCTTAAGACTACCAGGTACCGTAATAATGATCTGATAGGAACAACGACTCCTGCAACATTAGATATATCAGGTGAAAGTAGTCCGAAATACCAATGGGCCTATAGTGGCAACGAGGAAAATGTTGCTTCTTATGGCCGTTTATATACATGGTATGTTGTAAACGATAGCCGTAATATATGTCCGGTTGGCTGGCATGTGCCTACTAATGCCGAATGGACAACTCTGGCCACTTTTTTGGGAGGGCTGAGTGTGGCAGGAGGTAAACTTAAGGAAGCAGGTACCGGTCATTGGCAAAATCCTAATTTAGGAGCAACCAACAGCAGCGGATTTACTGCCCTTCCAGGTGGTTACCATTCGTCCCTGGGCTTTTTCGATACTATCGGATACTATGGTCTCTGGTGGAGTTCTACCGAAATTACAATAACAAATGCCGGTTATCTGAACATGGGCAAAGATTACGTTGAACTTTTCATGAGCAACTATACTAAGAGCTATGGCTTTTCAGTGAGATGTGTCAAAGATATATAGTGACTGCTGTTTAACCCTCTTCTCTCTCTTCGTGCTTCTCGAATGCGTTCACAATTTTGGTGACAAGGGCGTGTCTTACAATATCTTCCTTGCCAAAATTTATAACACTCACACCCTTGATTTTGTTGCAAAGTTCCACTCCCTTCAACAAGCCGGAGTCTGACCTCTTTGGAAGGTCTATCTGTGTTGCATCGCCTGTGACAATGAACTTGGCATTGCAGCCCATCCTTGTCAGGAACATCTTAAGTTGCCCAAGTGTTGTATTCTGTGCCTCGTCCAGAATCACAAAGGCACTGTCCAGAGTGCGTCCCCTCATGTAAGCAAGTGGAGCTATCTGAATAACCCCCTCCTCCATAAGATCCTGCAATTTCTTGGCCGGCAGCATGTCCCTTAGTGCATCATAAAGTGGTTGAAGGTATGGATCCAGCTTTTCACGAAGATCACCCGGGAGAAATCCAAGCCTCTCTCCGGCTTCCACGGCCGGCCGCGTGAGAATGAGTTTTTTCACTTCGCGGTTCTTCAGTGCCCTCACTGCAAGGGCGATTGCAGTGTATGTCTTTCCTGTACCGGCCGGCCCTATGGCAAATATCAGGTCGTTGTCGTAATAGCAGTCAAGCAGCCTCTTCTGATTTTTGGTACGTGCCCTTATAATTTTGCCCTCGGTTCCGTATACAATTATGTCCCTCTCGTCAGAAACGCCCTGGTCGCCAACAAACGATCCGTCGAAAAGGGTGTTTATGTCATCTTCGTTAAGCCGGCTTTTTCTGCTTCGTATATCAATGAGAATGTTAAGCTTCTCTTCAAATTTTCGTACGTCACTTATGCTGCCACGCAAAAATATCTCGGACCCTCTTGCAACAACCTTCATCTTTGGGAAGTAGCTGTTGAGAAGGTCTATCAGTTTGTTGTTCACCCCGTATATGTCAACCGGGTCAATCTCTTCCAGTACAATTATTCTCTCTGTCATCTCTTGAATTGTAAATAATTCTCTTTCTTATTAATAGGCAAAATGGAATAATTACGGTCAAACATTTTTGGCCGTAATGTCCAAATATATTCAATGTTAGGCTCAAGTATACGTCTGGAGCCATCTTCACCCTTACAAAGCACAATTTCTGCCATCATTCCTACTCTGGTATTGGGAGCAGTCATATTTGAAATTGCATTGCCTAAAGAGTAGATGGTTATATGCTCAATTGTGGTGCCGTCGGGCTTTATGATGTTATAATCCTGATGAACATGGGGGTGCGAACCAATAATCAGGTCGGCTCCGTTTTCATAAAAATATCTCTCCATCCTCTCCTGCTGAGCCGAGTGGACAAGCTTGTACTCTTCGCCCCAATGGGGACAGACAATAATGAAATCAGGATTGAGTGCTTTGGCTCGTGCAAGATCGGTTTTTATTGCCAATGTGTCCAGAAGTTTAACCACAAATGGGGGAGGTATGGGTATACCGTTTGTTCCGTAAGTGTAGTTTAGGAATGCTACTTTAAATTCCCTGATGTTGACTATGAGTGGATTACGGTTGATTTCCTCTTCGGGGTTGCGGTAAATGCCGGTATACTTGATTCCCAGACTGTCGTATAGCCCAATTGTGCCAGTGAGCCCCCTTCTTCCTTTGTCGCATGTGTGGTTGTTTGCGGCAAGAAATATGTCTATACCGCTTTCTGCTGAGGCTGTCAGAAGAGAGTGAGGTGAGTTGAAGTTTGGGTATCCGGAATAGGGAGGACCGGCAAATGTAGTCTCCATGTTTGCTATGGTGAGGTCGGCCCTGTTGAAGTGTTCTTTTAGTTTTGAGAAATATGAGGAGTAGTCATATAACGGGGTCCCTTTCTTAACCGATCCTTTAACGAGCGCTGCATCAAGTTGTGCCTGATGCTGCATAATATCTCCTATGAAAAGAAGTTTAAGAGTATCCTCCTGAACAGGAAAGAGACTCATAAACAGGAACTGGGAGAGAAGGGCCATGTATTGTACCATATATCAAATATACTTTTATTTTTATCTTTCTGCTAAATTAGCTATTTTTGTAAAAGTACAAATTTCCTAATGATTAGTATATTATGAGAAAGTCAAATTTGGTTATTCTTCTGGTATTTTTCTCTTTTTTCCTTTCAGGATGTGACTGGGTAAGGTTTCAATTGGGAATGCCAACCTCAAGGGAGCTTGAAGCAAAAAAAAGTGCTAATCTCTTTGTTGAGGAACAGAGGTTAAAGGACTCACTTCTAAGATTGCAAATTGACTCTATAGCAAAGGCATCTGCAGATACTGCTTCGCTTTCGCAGCAGGTGAGAGATATTGTAAGGGGGGCGGGAGCAGCGGTGACAGGCGACGTTAAAGAGATTGCCAAGGATGTCGGGGAGGTGTCGGGAAATATTGCTGAAAAAGCCAAAAGTGTTGTACAGCCAATAAATAATGTCACAAAACCAACAAATAAGATTGTTGAAATTCCAAAAGCAGATTATAGCGACCGCTTTTATGTTATTGTCGGGAGTTTCAAGGATCCTTTAAATTCAGAAAAGATGTTTCTTTACCTTTCGAAGAACGGATACAAACCAAAACTCATAGAGTTCAAGAATGGTTACAAGCTGGTTTCTGCTGCATCTTTCACAACACAACAGGAGGCTTCAAATGAGATGCTCAAGATTATGAATACAGATTTTGCACCTGAGGATATCTGGGTTTACGATACAAATCAAAGATTGCATGTTAAATAATAACTATATTAAAAAATAATGAAAACCACTGCATTTACAGAAAAACACATTGCGTTAGGAGCTAAAATGGTACCTTTTGCCGGATACAACATGCCGGTAGAGTATTTTGGAATTAATGAGGAACACAATCACGTCAGAACCAAGGTTGGTGTATTTGACGTTTCACATATGGGAGAGATTTGGGTAAAGGGACCAAATGCACTAGCATTCCTTCAGTATGTCACATCAAATGATGTATCGGTTCTTACGCCCGGCAAGGTTCAGTACTCGTGTTTCCCTAACGGTAAAGGTGGCATTGTAGACGACCTTCTTGTATATTGCATAGATTCAGTTACATATCTATTGGTTGTAAATGCATCCAATGTAGATAAAGATTATGCTCATATTGCAGCTGTTGCTCCTAAGTTCAGTATTACTCCCGGCAAGGAGCTTTACAATGCTTCAGACGAAATTGCCCAGCTTGCTGTTCAGGGCCCTCTGGCACTTAAGGCAATGCAGAAAATCTGCGACCAGAATGTTACAGATATGGAATACTATACATTCAAGAAGCTTACCTGCGCAGGAATTCCAAACGTAATCTTCTCAACAACAGGTTACACCGGTTCGGGTGGTTGCGAAATATATGTTGCAAATGAGGATGCAGATAAACTTTGGAAAGCAGTTTTTGAAGCCGGCAAAGAGTTTGACATAAGGGCAATTGGTCTTGGCGCAAGGGACACACTTCGTCTTGAGATGGGTTACTGTCTGTATGGAAACGACATTGATGACACAACCTCTCCAATAGAGGCAGGTCTGGGATGGATTACAAAATTCAGTGAGGCTAAGGGTGATTTCATAGACAAGGATTACATGCTTAAGCTTAAAAAAGAAGGACCTATAAAGAGGCTGGTAGGTTTTGAACTTGTAGACAAAGGTATTCCAAGACATGGCTATTCTGTTTGTGACGCATCTGGCACAGAAATTGGTATCGTTACTTCCGGAACAATGGGTCCGGCAATAAAGAAACCTGTAGGAATGGCGTATGTAGCTGCTGCCTATAGCAAGACAGACAGCGAGATTTTCATTAAGGTACGTGAAAAACTGCTAAAGGCAAAGGTTGTTAAAATGCCTTTCTACAAGCAGTAATATTTGAAAAATGACAGAGCTCAGATGGGCCGACGAGTTATCATGTGCGGTAACTGTCTGCGACAAAGAGGCAAATGTTGTATATCAAAACGAAAAGGCACGTAAAACTTTTGAAAATTACGGCGACCTTATCGGGAAAAATCTGAAAGAGTGCCACGGAGAAAAGTCGTGGAACATGATTCTGGATATGCTGAAAAATGGAAAGTCTAATACCTACACCATAGAAAAAAAAGGTGTTAAAAAGATGATTCATCAGACCCCTTGGTACCGGAATGGCGAATTGATGGGACTTGTCGAGTTTTCGATTGTGTTGCCGGAAGAGATGCCGCACTTTATCAGATAATCCAATACAATTACAAATGGCTAAATTCAGTTTTGCACACAACAACATTAACGTAAAGGAGCTGGAGAGAAGCATGGAGTTTTACCATGCTGCTCTCGGCCTTTCCGAAATCAGAAGGATCACTCCCGAAGATGGTTCTTTTGTTATAGTCTTTCTTTCTGACGGCTCAACCCAGCATCAGCTTGAACTTACATGGCTCAGAGATTGGGAAAGACCGTATAACTTGGGTGATAACGAATTTCATCTGGCTTTCAGGACAGATGATTACGAGGCAGCATACAACAAACACAAGGAGATGGGATGCATCTGTTATGAAAACAACAAGATGGGAATCTACTTTATTAACGATCCTGATGGTTACTGGCTGGAAATTATACCTGTAAGAAAATGATGTTGAAAAGATTATTTATAGCGGCAGCTCTCATACTATCGTTTTCCGCAGAGCTATTCTCTCAGACAGATGTTGAGTTGCAGCTGAAAAAGCACGTCAATGCACTCACTGCAGATTCACTTATGGGCAGGTTTTCGGGGTCCAGGGGAGAGGCGATTGCATACGATTACCTTATCAAGGCTTTGAAGAAGTCTGACATTACAACCCTTTATAACAAAACAGGACAGGACTTTTCGTTTGTGTCGGACAAAGGCGATACCCTCTATTCAAAAAACGTTGTGGCAATTATCGAAGGGTATGATCCTGCCCTTAAAAACGAATATGTACTCATAGGGGCACACTACGACCATCTTGGTTACAACAAAATGCAAATTGACGGAAAGGAATCTCTCCGGATTTACAAAGGTGCGGACGACAATGCATCGGGAGTGAGCATACTTTTAGAGGTTGCCAAAGATATAAGGAGAGAGTCGTTCAACTTTAGGAGATCTGTAATTATTGCAGCATTTGGTGCTGAGGAGCAGGGACTTATAGGGTCGTGGTATTTTGTAAACAGAGCCTTCAGTTACGCCGGAAATATAAATCTGATGATAAATCTGGATATGGTGGGCAAATCGGGAGGAGATAACTACCCAAGAGTTTATACTGTTCTACCTGGAGTAGAACTCTCCACAATGCTTAAGGATGTGTCGGATTTGCCGGCAATGATATCTCCTAAAATAATTGCAACGGACTACTTTGCATCGGATCATCAGAATTTCAGCTCAAAGGGTATCCCTGTTGCTCTTGTAACTACCGGAATACACCGCGATTACCACACTCCACGTGATCTGCCAGAGAGCCTGGACTATAAGAGCATGGCCTCAATTTCCAGATATGTATTTGAACTGGCAAAGAGCGCATCTAACCAGATAAGACCGCTTCCAAGAACAGCATTTGCCGACGACAAAAAAGCTTCACTTGCCGGTAAGGATAGTTCTGGTACAGTATACTCCACTTACGAAGTAGATCAGGCACCTACTTTTTTACGTGGCGACCAGAGGCAGTTTCTGGACAAATGGGTTTACGACTATATTAAGTACCCTCAATCTGCAATGAATGCTGGTATTCAGGGACGGGTTATAGTGGAGTTCATTGTTGAGAAAAGCGGCGAAGTGAGTTCTGTCGAAGTTGTTAAATCGGTAGACGATGCACTTGATGCTGAGGCAGTAAAAGTGGTCAGGGCTTCACCCAGATGGAAGCCCGGAATCAAAGGTGGAGCACCTGTAAGAGTCAAAATTTCTGTACCCATAGAATTTAAGCTAAAGAGATAGAAAAATTACTACATTTGCCGTCTGAAATAATTGACGTGAAATGGAGTATAATTTTCTTGAGATTGAACAGAATTGGCATCGCTATTGGTCAGAAAACAAAACATTTAAAGTAAAAACGGATAGTTCAAAACCTAAGTTTTATGTTTTGGATATGTTTCCCTATCCCTCCGGAGCAGGTCTTCATGTGGGGCATCCTCTCGGATATATTGCCAGCGACATTTACAGCAGATACAAAAGACTGAAGGGTTTCAATGTCCTTCACCCTATGGGATACGATGCCTTCGGTCTGCCGGCAGAACAATATGCCATTCAGACCGGCCAACACCCTACTACAACAACAGAAAAAAATATTCTCCGCTATCGCGAACAGTTGGACAGAATCGGATTTTCGTATGACTGGTCACGTGAAGTAAGAACTTGTGATCCTTCGTATTACAAGTGGACCCAATGGGCATTTCTGGAGATGTTCTCTCATTGGTACAATAAAAAGAGTCAGAAGGCCCGGCCAATTTCTGAGCTTGTTTCAATTTTTGAGAAAGCGGGTAACAGTGAGATAAATGCAGCAAGCGGAGAGGTGGATGCATTCACTTCTACGCAGTGGAACACATTCAGCGAGGCTGAAAAATCGGCAATTCTCATGCAATACAGGGTTGCATATCTGGGAGAGACATCGGTTAACTGGTGCGCAGCTCTGGGAACCGTACTTGCAAACGATGAGGTGAAAGAGGGGCTTTCAGTCAGAGGGGGCAATCCTGTGGAGCAGAGGAAAATGAGGCAGTGGCAACTTAGAGTGTCTGCATATGCCGAGAGGCTCCTGTTCGATCTTGACAAGGTTGAATGGAGTGATTCGCTTAAGGAGATGCAGCGCAACTGGATTGGCCGTTCAGAAGGTGCCGAAATGATATTCAAGGTTTCAAACGGAGAGCAACAATATGACCTGGAGATATTCACGACCAGGGCAGATACAGTGTTCGGAGCTACATTTATGGTGCTTGCTCCTGAAAGCGAATGGGTAGAAAAACTTACTACGGGAGAACAAAGGTCTGCTGTTGAGGAGTATCTGGTAAATGCCAAAAAGAAGACTGAGCGGGAGAGGATGGCTGAGACCAAAAAGGCTTCAGGAGTATTTACAGGAAGCTTTGCAGTCAATCCGTTCACTTTGCAGAATATTCCTGTATGGATATCTGAATATGTTCTTGCAGGATATGGAACAGGGGCAATTATGGCCGTTCCGGCACATGACAGCAGGGATTACACATTTGCAAGACAATTCGATCTTCCTGTAATTCCTCTTATTGAGGGATGCGATATCTCTTCAGCAAGTTTCGATGCAAAGGAGGGAATTATGTGCAACTCCGGTTTCCTCAACGGAATGACTGTAAAAGAGGCAATACCGGCTGCAATAAACGAGGTTGAGAAGCTTGGAATAGGCAAAAAGAAGATTAACTTCCGCCTGAGAGATGCAATTTTCTCTCGTCAGCGTTACTGGGGAGAACCTTTTCCCATATATTACAAAGATGGAATGGCTATGCCATTGGAGCTTAAAAACCTGCCGCTGGAACTTCCGGAGGTGGACAAGTTCTTGCCTACAGAGAGTGGGGAACCGCCATTGGCTCGTGCAGAGAATTGGATTTTTGAAGGTTATCCTCTGGAGAAGAGTACAATGCCCGGTTTCGCAGGCAGCAGCGCATACTACCTTAGATATATGGACCCGTCAAACTCCAATGAACTGGTTGGCAAAGAGGCAAATAGCTACTGGAGAAATGTTGACCTGTACATAGGTGGTACAGAGCATGCAACAGGGCACCTCATATATTCGCGTTTCTGGAACAAGTTCCTGTTCGACCTTGGTTACGTTTGTGAGCCGGAGCCGTTCAAAAAGCTTATCAATCAGGGAATGATTCAGGGGCGTTCAAACTTTGTCTACAGGGTTAAAGGGGGCAATACCTTTGTCTCTCTTGGGCTTAAGGAAAAATACGAAACAACTGAGATACATGTAGATGTAAATATTGTCAGCAACGATAAACTGGACATTGCTGCTTTCAAGTCATGGATGCCTGAGTACGAAAATGCAGAGTTCATTCTGGAAAACGGAGAGTATGTTTGTGGCTGGGCAGTTGAGAAGATGAGTAAGTCTATGTTCAACGTGGTAAACCCAGATATTATTTGCACAAACTATGGCGCAGACACACTCAGAATGTACGAGATGTTTCTGGGCCCCCTGGAACAATCCAAACCTTGGGATACTAACGGAATTGACGGTGTGCACCGGTTTCTGAAGAGGTTCTGGAGGTTGTTCATACAGAAGGAGGTATTTGCCGTATCGGAAGAGAAGGCAACTGCAAAAGAGCTTAAAATACTTCACAAGCTAATAAAAAAGGTTCAGGAAGATATTGAAAACTTTTCCTTTAACACAAGTGTAAGTGCCTTTATGATTGCAACAAACGATCTTTACGAAGTCGGCTGCACTAAAAGAGAGATTCTGGAACCTATGACAATACTATTATCGCCGTTTGCCCCTCACATTTGCGAGGAGCTGTGGAAGATGCTTGGTCACAATGAGAGTATATCATTTGCGACGTTTCCTGAATATATTGAGGCTAATACCGTAGAGAATTCATTTGAGTATCCGGTTTCATTTAACGGAAAGCTCAGGTTTAAACTTACCCTTGCAATAGGACTATCTGTAAAAGAGATAGAGGCGGCAGTCCTGGAAGACGAGAATACTGCACGATACCTATCAGAGAGTACAATCAAGAAAATCATAGTGGTCCCGAATAAAATTATTAATATTGTTTGCTGATGGTTTTGCAATCTTTTCAAGTTGATGCTTTTACAGACAGGATCTTTTCCGGTAATCCTGCTGTGGTTGTTATGCTGGAGGAGAAACTCCCCGATTCTGTTCTGAGGAAAATTGCCCAGGAGAACTATGTTCCGGAAACTGCGTTCATACTTCCTGATGGCAATAATTATTCTCTCCGATGGTTCACTCCCGACATGGAGATGGATCTTTGCGGCCATGCAACTCTTGCATCGGCACATGTCCTTTTTACATGGTACAAATACAAGGAAGAAGAGATTCTGTTCAACACTGCTTCCGGGCAGATTGCTGTCAAAAAGGATGGGGATATGATTTCTATGGATTTTCCGCTTAGAGAGGCAATAAAATCGCCGCTTCCGGAGGAGATTTATGACAGTCTCAACATTAAACCTCTGGAGATATATAAAGCTAGGGACTATCTTCTTGTATATGCCAGACAGGAGGAGATTGAGATGATAGAGATTGAAAGGTCGGTCTTTGACGAAATCAACATTGACCCGGGTGGTGTGATTGTAACAGCTCCGGGCAAGGAGTGTGATTTTGTTTCGAGATATTTCACCCCGCAAGCCACCATTCATGAAGATCCTGTAACAGGTTCTGCGCACTGCACCCTTGCTCCATACTGGGCAAAAAGGCTTAAGAAGGATTCTCTCAAAGCAAGGCAACTTTCCAAAAGAGGAGGCGCAATAACCTGTATAATGGAAGAGGAAAGGGTATTAATTAAGGGAAGCGCCGTAATCTTCTCCAAATCGGAACTATATTTGTAAAAAACACAATATGGACAGATCATTCTTCAGCACCATGAAGTCATACACAATTATGACTTTTGGGCTTTTCATTTATGTCTTCAGCTGGACGGCATTTCTGATTCCGCATGAAATTGCTGGCGGGGGTGTGAGTGGTCTTGCATCTGTAATACAATATTCCACAGGCGTTGAGGTGTTCTATTCTTATCTGATTATGAACGCCATATTGCTTGGTATTGCTTTCCTTTTTCTGGGCAGGGGATTCGGTTTTAAAACAATCTACTGTATTGCTGTAACGGCTTTAATGTTCAAGTTCCTTCCACTCATACCATGGATATCCGATATTGATGATAAACTTATTAACGCTGTACTAGGGGGTACACTGAGTGGTGTCGGAATAGGTGCTATTTTTCTTCAGGGTGGCAGTACGGGAGGGACAGATATTGTTGCTCTTATAATTGCAAAGTACAGAGAGACATCGCCCGGCAGGGTCTTTCTCTATTGCGACCTTGTTATAATAGGCTCTGTCTTTTTTATCCCGGGCAAGGAGCTCTCAGATGTTATTTACGGTTATATAGTTATGGTTTCATTCTCCTATGTTATAGACTTGATTCTTACCGGAAACAAACAATCTGTCCAGATTATGGTCTTCTCAAACAAGTATACTGAAATTGCCGACAGGGTTACAAAGGAGCTTGGGCGCGGGGTTACGGCAATCTCTTCTACCGGCTGGTATTCACAGACCGACAGCAAGGTTCTTGTAATTGTGCTTCGTAAAAGTCAGATGGCAGAAATCAGCAATATCGTAAGGGAAATTGACAGGAATGCATTTATGTCGGTGACGACTGTAATGAGTGTCTATGGTCAGGGATTCGATCAATTTAAAGCAGGGAAAATAGAATGGACAAAAAAACAAAAGGAATCTTAAATGGTGTTAAGGAGTACGTTATAATAACTTTCGGACTCCTTCTGTATGCAATAGGTTGGTCGGTGTTTCTTATTCCGAACGGCCTTGTCGGAGGCGGGGTCACCGGTATCTCTGCTATACTTTATTACTCTACAGGGTTCCCTGTCAGTTACTCGTTTTTCCTTATTAATGCTGTGCTTTTGGGTATAGGGTTAAAGATACTGGGCAAGGCTTTTGGGGCTAAGACATTTTATGCTATAGTCATTATTACAATATTTCTCGATGTCATTCCCGGATTGGTACCTCAAGAACTGATTAACGACATTGCAATAGGAAACGGCAAGCTTCTTAGTGCCATAATGGGGGGAGCCTGTGCCGGAGTAGGTATTGCAACCACATTCACTCAGGGTGGAAGTTCCGGAGGGACAGACATTATTGCATTGATAGTTAACAAATATAGAAATGTATCGCCCGGCAGGATAATCCTGATGATTGATATATTAATAATTGCAAGCTCTATAATAATTCCTTCCGATGAGTCGTTAGGTATGAAGATCGCAATTATCATTTATGGGTACATGCTTATTACGGTAACCAGCTACACTGTAGATCTCGTATTATCCGGTGCCAGGCAGTCAATTCAGATTTTCATTTTCTCCAAAAAGTACGAAGAGGTTGCAGACAAAATTACGACAATTGGCCGTGGGGTGACTGTTATAAATGCACAGGGCTGGTTCACAAAACAGGAGGGTAAGGTTCTTATGGTAATTGTAAGGCGCACAGAATCTAACTATGTGTTCAGGGTTGTGCGCGAGGTGGACAAGGAGGCGTTTCTTTCTGTGGGAAACGTTATGGGTGTTTATGGTAAGGGGTTTGATGAGATGAAGAGGTGAGGTGGGCAATAGGCATTAGGCAATAGGCATTAGGCAATGGGCAATTAGGTGTATTTTTTTTCTTAATTTGGAAAAAATTCTTACAATTAGATAAATTATTAGCTCATAATGAATTAGTTTGTTAGGTTTGATATTTGTTATTAAATTTGAAAACTTAATGACTAATGTATGAGTGAGTTGCTGAATTTTGTTGAAATGCAATCCAGGATTGAGTTTCTTTATGGGATTATCTATTTTTTGTTTTCGATTTATCTGTTTTTTCTTCTTTATATGAAGAAGAATATATTACCGAGGGAGAAGAGATTAGTATATGCTACCTCTTATGGTTTTTTGGCAATATCGCTGACATTCATTGTGAGACTTGTGGTTCATGATTCATTACCTGAGTTTGACTATTACCAGACAAATATATCTAAGGTATTGTTTATGATGCTTATAGCGTTGCCTGTTCAATATTACTGTTCTACCAGCATAAATTCTGTAGACTATTCGGTTAAAGTATATCTTGTTGCATTGTCAATCCTTATGGCTGCAAATATATTAACTCAGTTTGTCTCGGTCAAAACAATAACTTCACACAAGCAGATAGACAATATATATCTTTTACTTGCCACTGCTGTGTTCATAATATACAGTAGTTACCTCGCTTATAAGTTTTATAAAAGACTGTGCTGTATTTCAGAGGATGAAAGTCACTCACTTATATGTCACAAGAATGACATATTCATATTTCTGGCTCTGACAATAGCTTCAATACTGCTCTTGCTGTTCATGTACATCAATGTCAGATATATCTATGTTATTGAATTATTGTCACTTTTTACAATTATCAATATCTTCCTTTTTTTCAGGACAACATACCCTTTTAATTATAACGGCATGAACGACGAAACATCTTTTAATGACCCCACCTCCACTCTTTTAGCCGAAAGACATAAGATTAAAAGACAGATGTCGGAGAACATGAAAGCCGATGAATTGTATGAAAGGCTTTTAGCCTATTTCGAAAAGGAGAAACCATACCTGCGTGCCGACCTCAAGATAAGGGAGGTTGCAATGTATCTCTATTCAAACAAAACCTATCTCTCCAGGATAATTAATGACAAACACAATCAAAACTTCAACCAGTTTGTGAACTATTACAGAATAGAGGAGACCAAGAGGCTGTTCTATTCCAATTTAAAGCTGACTATTCAGGACTTATGCAACATGTCTGGTTTTGGTTCAATGGCAACTTTTTCCATTGCTTTCAGGTATTATCTGGGTTATACACCTGCCGACTGGTGCAAGGAACAAAAGCTGAAACTTCAAAATGAATAGGCGGGGAGCTGCTATAAAGATCATTAAAAAAGTCCTTTTTCTGTCGGGTCTTCTAGAAGAAGATATTAAAGAGGATTGTTATGTAAAAATTCCAAAGGCTTGTACAAAAACGGAAAACGCAATTGAAACCAGAAAGCTTTATCTGAACCAGGGTTTCACTCTCACAATGCTTGCGAAGGAGTTGGGAACAAACAGAACATACCTTTCCCGATATATCGGTGAAGTGAAAAGATGCAGGTTTACCGACTATATAAATAATCTTAGAGCAGAGCATGCAAAGAACCTTCTACTGACTCAGGAAATCCAACCATTGGCAGATATTGCAATGATATCGGGTTTTGGCAGTGTGCGGGCCATGAACCGGTCATTTCTGAAAAACTACGGAAAGTTGCCTGCCACTATCAGGAAGGAGTATCTGGTGAGGTCTATTTCCAGAGACCCGTTTTCTTTTCACGGGCATACCTCTGGGCAGCAATAAAGGTATCCTTGTATTTTACATTTGGAGGGAAGGTTGAAACCTGGGCATAACCTTCCTTTACGAGGTATTCATTAAGAAAAGTACCATCTTCCAGATATACATAAGCAAGTGTGCGTCCGTATCTGTCATTTTTTTGCACATCAAACTCAAGCCTTACTTTTTTCTCCGTGAGAAACTTTGTCAGAAACGCCTTTGATTCAATTCCGAACTCCTCCTTTTTCTTTTTCCCCGTATTTCTCGACTCCGGAGCGTTTACACCGGTCAGTCTTACTTTTTCATCCGAACCATCATTATTAAGAATTACGAAAGTGTCACCATCTATAACCCTCGTAACTTTCAGGTAAATTTTCCCGCTTACTGAACTTGCATTTGATGTTCTTATTTCTTTATCTGAGTTTGCTGTATCGCATGTTCTTGCAGTATCAGCGGGTGACTCCGGCACATTGCTGTCTGCCTTAACAGGAGATTCTTTCTGACCTTTATCCCGTGAAGTGCTGTTCAATTGATCAAACTGATTTATCCTGTTGTTCTTGCAAGACAGAGAAAGCAATACGGGGAAAAGTAAGAGAACGAGTAGAGTGGGTTTGAGTAAGGAGTACTTCATTATATTTATAGAATTTTCTTAAAAAATAGTACTTAAAATTAAACATTTTAATTCTAAGATTGGATATATCTAATTTACAAACCTTACTTTATAATTACACTATATCTTCTATATGAGTATCTGAAGCAATTGGAATGCCTGATAAAACATAATAAAGATATAAACTCATATTTACACTCATATTTGCATTTGTAAAAAATAAATTATTATATTAGCCCCGTAAAACAGCTTTAACTAAAACCTACCTTTATGTTACTACATCAGCAATTTGTACGGATGGCAAAGAAAAATGCCAAAAAGTTTGCAATTATTGACAAAACAACAGACAAGAAAGTCACTTATTCCAAGGCTTTGATTGGTTCTCTAATCCTTAGCTCAAAATTCAAGAAATATGATGCAGGGTTCATTGGTATAATGATTCCAACATCTGCCGGCTGCGCACTTGCTACAGTAGCGGCATTGATGAGTGGAAGGATTCCGGTTATGATTAATTATTCTACAGGGGCAGAAGTAAATGCAAAGTATGCTCAGAGTAAATGTAAGTTCAAGACAATAATCACCTCAAGGGCACTTCTGGAAAAAATCAAATGCCCGGTTCTGGATGGTATGATTATGATAGAAGATATTATGACAAGTGTTTCAACAGGAGACAAACTTACAGCTGCAGCAAAATCATTGCTTCCTGTGAGCTTGATATTCAGCTGCATACATAAGGGCGATGAAAATGATACCGCTGCAATTCTGTTTACAAGCGGTAGTGAAAAGGATCCAAAGGCAGTTCAGCTGACTCATAGAAACATTGCTTCAAATATTGAGAATTTCGGAGATTATGTCAATATCAGTGATAAAGATGTATTACTTGCAAACCTCGTGTTTTTCCATGTCTTTGGCCTTACAGTAAATCTTTGGGTAGCCTTATACAAAGGCATGACTATGGTCACCTATGCAAATCCTCTTGATTTTCAGACTGTATGCAATATTGCGCGTGAGGAAAAACCAACAATAATGGTAGGTACACCAAGTTTCTTTTGGGGATATCTCCATAAGTCGGAACCGGGTGACTTTAAAACTTTGCGGATAATGGTATCTGGGGCAGATAAGTGTCCGGATGCTTTACGTGAAGGGTATATGAATAAACATGGCGTAACTCTGCTTGAGGGTTATGGAGCAACTGAAACATCTCCGGTGATATCGGTGAACTCACATGAATTCAACAGACCGGGAAGTACAGGAAGAGTCATTCCAGGTGTTAAGGTAAGAGTAGAAAACTTCGAGACAGGAGAGGAGTGCAAGGTGAGAGAGGTGGGTAAGGTGTTGGTGAAGGGTGACTCTGTAATGAAGGGTTACTATGATGATCCTGAGCTTACTGCAGAGGCTTTGGCCGATGGCTGGTACAATACTGGCGATATGGGTTACATGGATGAAGACAACTATCTATGGCATGCAGGACGATTCAAAAGGTTTGTTAAAATAGGGGGCGAAATGGTCTCTCTGGTAAAAGTGGAAAACACACTTGAGAAGTACCTTCCTATGGGCGTCTCCTGCTGTGTGGTGGACGTTACAGATGAATTGAGAGGCTCTTCAATAATAGCAACTGTTACCATTGAGGTAAACAAAGCTGAGATACTCAGGAAAATGGGAGACGAATTGCCAAATATAGCCCTTCCTAAACATTTCATAGTCATAAGGGAGTTTCCTATGATGAGTTCCGGTAAGATTGACTTCCGGTCGGTAACTAAAATTGTACAGGAGATTCTGACTAATCCGGAGAAGGAGTACTTTGAAGAGACATAGTATTATAAGGTGGTGAAAAGCCTGGGGGAAATCCCTTAAATGGCCTCTTCAAGAACCAGATAAGATCTGAGGTTAGACCTAATAAAGTGCTGCCTGTCAGGTGTGTTCTTGCCCATATAGAACTCCAGAAGTTCCGGAATGTTGTCGTCGTTCCCAAGACGTACCTTGTCAAGACGTATGCTCTCACCTATAAAGAACTTGAACTCGTCGGGGGAGATCTCTCCAAGACCTTTGAATCGGGTTATCTCTGGATTGGTTCCTAGCTTTTTGATGGCTCTGTCGCGCTCATCGGGTGAGTAGCAGTATATTGTCTCCTTTTTGTTCCTTACCCTGAAGAGTGGGGTCTGAAGTATATAAAGATGGCCCTGCCTTATAAGATCGGGGAAGAACTGCAGGAAGAATGTCATAAGCAGAAGGCGGATATGCATCCCGTCAACGTCGGCATCGGTTGCAATTATTATCTGATTGTAGCGCAGGTTTTCAAGATCTTCCTCAATGTTGAGAGCTGCCTGCAAAAGGTTAAACTCCTCGTTTTCGTAAATTATCTTTTTTGTGAGCCCGTATGTGTTCAACGGTTTTCCCTTGAGGCTGAAAACTGCCTGTACAGCAACGTCTCTGCTCTTTGTTATTGAACCGCTTGCAGAGTCACCCTCTGTAATAAAGAGCATACTCTCCTGTGAACGGTCATGTTTTTCGTTGTAATGAACGCGGCAATCCCTTAGCTTTTTGTTGTGGAGGTTTGCTTTCTTCGCCCTCTCGCGTGCAAGCTTCTGTATGCCCGATATTGCCTTTCTCTCTTTTTCTGAATCGAATATCTTTCTAAGGATAGCGTCTGCTATATCAGGATGACGATGCAGAAAGTTGTCGAGATGTTCCTTTAGAAAGTCGCCAATGAAATTCCTGACGCTTATGCCACCTGCCGACATCTCTTTGGAGCCAAGCTTTGTCTTTGTCTGTGACTCAAATACAGGCTCCTGAACCTTTATGCTTACTGCGGCTATCATAGACTGACGAATATCGCTTGGGTCGAAGTCCCTCTTGTAAAAATCTTTGATTGTCTTTGCTATTGCCTCTCTGAATGCAGATAGGTGGGTTCCGCCCTGGGTTGTATACTGACCGTTCACAAACGAAGATATGCCCTCGCCATAGTCATTCCCATGAGTAATTGCTATCTCAATGTCGTCACCCTTGAGGTGAATTGGTGTGTAGAGGGGTTCTTTTGTGAGAGATTCATTCAGCAGGTCAAGCAGACCGTTTTTTGAAATGAACTCCTTTCCGTCGAGCTTTATTGTGAGACCAGTATTCAGATAAGAGTAGTTTCTGAGCATACTCTCGATAAACTCGTAGTTGAAGGTATAGTCGCCAAAGAGCTCTTCGTCCGCAATAAAGGTAACCACGGTACCGTTTTTCTCATTGCTCAGAACTCTTCCCTCCTCAATGAGCTCGCCCCGGCTGAACCGTGCAAAGTGGCTCTCACCTTCTCTGAAAGACTGAATGTTGAAGGATACGGAAAGGGCGTTTACAGCCTTGATACCTACACCGTTCAGCCCCACCGATTTCTTGAATGCCTTGTCGTCATATTTTGCACCGGTATTCATTCTGCTGGCGGCATCAACAAGGCTGCCAAGAGGAATTCCACGCCCATAGTCCCTTACAGAAACCACTCTCTCCTGTATGGAGATTACAATAGATTTGCCGTAGCCCATTGCAAACTCATCTACCGAGTTGTCCATCACCTCTTTGAGAAGAACGTAAATGCCATCGTCAGGCGATGAGCCATCTCCAAGCTTGCCGATATACATTCCAGGCCGGCGTCGGATATGTTCGTTCCACTCTAAAGTTTTAACTTCATTCTCGGTATATGTGTTCATTTGGGGGAATTTTCTGCGAAGTTACAAAATTTACCCTTTTATTTTTAAAATTTCATTAAATAATCCTGTAGCAGTTTGCCTTGCTCCGGCACCTGCACCCACAATTTTAAGAGGAGATGAATAGTCGCTACTAGTGATTATGATTGCATTGTCTGTCCCGGAAACCTCATAAAGAGGGTGAGCAGGACTCAAAGTCTCCAGTCCTATTTTGCACACGCCATTCCTTATTGATGCAACATATTTTAGTTTCCCTCCCTTAGATTTAGCTTCTTTATAGGCAATGGAAATCTTCTCTTCGTTGTCGTCGAGAGGAGCAATACTTACGTCCGAAGCCTCTGTCTCATATCCAATTTCCCTACATAGGATTATGGTTTTCCTCAACACATCGGTACCCGAAAGATCCTGTCTTGGATCAGGTTCTGTATAGCCCAATGCCTTTGCTTTATTTATAAGGTTGGCGAAGCTGTCGGTGCCGTCGTAATTGCTCAGAATAAAGTTTAGGGTGCCTGAGAGAATGGCTTCTATTGATACAATCTTATCGCCACCTTGTATCATTTGCCGGATTGTTGAAATTACAGGCAATGCTGCCCCAACTGTTGTTTCGTAAAAGAAAGAGGCATCAGAATTTTGTTCGCTCTCCTTAAGTGATTTATAATTGTCAAAAGATGAAGAGTGTGCGATTTTATTGCATGTAATTACCGAGATGTTATTTGAAAGCATTTCCTGATATGTAGAAGCCACACTCTGATGAGCTGTGCAGTCTATAAATACTGAGTTTACCAGTCCCATTTCGTTGCTGGTTTGGCAGAATTTGTATATACCTGCGTCCTTGCCGTTTTTCAGTAATTCAGGTATTGACTCGGGAGCTATACCCCCTCTGTTGAATACCATTTTTTTGCTGTTGCAGATACCTGCAATGCAAATTTCACGGCGGTATGTTCTTGATATATATTCAGATTGTGATTCAATTATGGAGATTAGTGCCTTTGCAACATTCCCGTATCCGGCAATGAAGAGGTTTATCTTTTTTACACTCTCACCAAAGAACTCTTTGTGTATTACCCTTATAGACTCGTCGGAATCCTCCTGGTTCACCACCGTAGAAATATTCTTTTCCGATGAACCCTGTGCTATTGCCCTGATGTTTATTCCGGCCCTGCCCAGTGCGTTGAACATCTTCCCGCTTGTTCCTGACTGGTTTTTCATATCATCACCTACCAAAGTGATAATAGAAAAGCCCTTCTCCACTTTTAATGGGTTGACCCTGTTCAAGCTTATTTCATAGGCGAATGCGTCGTCTGCTGCCTGCTTTGCCTTTTCTGAATCAGACTCATCTATTGCAACACACATTGTATGGACAGACGATGCCTGTGTTATAAGAATTATATTGATTGCGGCTTTTGTGAGAGCATCAAACAATCTGCTTGAATATCCCGGGACACCTACCATTCCGCTCCCCTCCATCGAGAGAAGCGCTATCTTGTTGCTGCATGATATGCCCTTTATCTTACCACGACTTTCGGGAGGACATTTTTCAATTATGGTTCCTGCATCTTTAGGTGCAAAGGTGTTTTTTACAACTATCGGGATTCCCTTGCTCACCACAGGTTGTATTGTTGGTGGGTAGACAACTTTTGCCCCAAAGTGCGACAGCTCCAGAGCCTCTTTATATGAGATATGGTCAATTGTCCTTGCCTCCGGCACAACTCTTGGGTCGGCGGTCATCATGCCGTTTACGTCACTCCAGATCTCAAGTACACGTGCCTCTGTTGCAACTGCAAGAAGGGCGGCTGTATAATCTGACCCACCTCTTCCCAGAGTAGTTGTCCTCTTTGCCGAGTCGC
>MEOK01000011.1:27188-30455 GCA_001769195.1 Bacteroidetes bacterium GWF2_40_14
CTGTGAGTTCCCTTACGTTTGCACATGTTGTCTCCATGTCCACCAAATTCTGAGAGTTAACAAGATCTGTTCTAATAAGCTCTCTGGCATCTATCCATAGGTTGTTGATTCCGATGGATATAAATTTGACACTTATTATTCTGGTGGAGATTATCTCTCCAAAGCTCATTATGAGATCCAATGAAAAGTTACTCAGTTCTTTAAGGTAATACACCCCTTTGCAGACATCTCTGAGTTGATTAAAAAGGTTTTTCACCTTCAGGTCTATAGATGGCTGATATTCAATTGGAATAAGATCGTTTATAATTGTAAGGTGTTGTTTCTCAAGACTGTCAATCAGTTTTCTATAGCTGTCGTCCTGCACAGAGGCGCGTCGGCCTATCTCAATGAGTTTGTCGGTACATCCTCCTATTGCAGATGATACAACAATTGTACGGTCCTTCCTTACGCTCTCTTTAACAATCTTTACTACGTTGGATATATTGGAGGCGTCGGCAACGGAGCTTCCGCCAAATTTAAGTATCTGCATATCAGTTTAAAAATTTTATATGTTTTTTTATTGCTGTCTCAATTCTCTCCCACTCCAGAAGAAATCCGTCATGTCCGAATTCAGAAGATATCTGTTCGAAACCCGACCCCTCAATTTTTGAATGTAAATATTTTTGTTCTTCTATAGGGAAAAGCAGATCGCTGTCTATTCCTATGATTAACGTGTTGGCAATGACTTTCTTAAGAGCCTCTTCAACTCCACCTCTTCCTCTGCCCACATTATGGCTGTCTATTGATTTGGTGAGGGTGTAGTATGAATATGCGTCAAATCTGTCTACCAGCTTCTTGCCTTGATACTGCTGATAACTGCATGCTCGTTGTGCGAAGATAGTGTCATCGTCACTCTCTTTCTGAGTAAGTCCATAACCAAGTACAGATCTGTATGAGAGCAATGCAATAGATCTGGCTGCTGCAAGACCGGCCTTCCCTCCATATAAATCCCTCTGTTCCTCAAATGAACTGTCGGCAAAAAGAGCCATACGTTGTGATTCGTTAAATGCTGTTCCCCATGGAGACACCCTTGCATTGCAAGCTATCAGTACAATGTTCTTTACTACATCAGGGTAAATTATTCCCCACTCCAGTGCCTGAAATCCTCCGATTGAACCGCCCAGTATAAGGTCGATGTTCTTTATGCCAAGATGTTCCCTGAGGAGATTGTGTGCCCTTACAGTATCGCGTACCGTCACTTCAGGAAATGAAAGAAGATATCGGTCCCCGGAGTCTTTAAAACTTGCCGGGCCACTGCTGCCATAACACGAACCCAATACATTTGCGCAAATTACAGTATATCTCCTTGTGTCAAACAGTTTTCCTTCGCCAACCAGGTCGCTCCACCACTCAAGCGGATTTGAATTTGCAGTGAGAGCATGGCATACCCAGATAACCTCTTTACCCTCGGATATGTTGTCGGTATAGTGATAACATATCTCCAGGTTTTCCAGAACCTGACCGCTTTCCAAAACAAACGGGCTGTTATATTCAAAAATTGCTCTCTTCATAAAAATCGCACTCTTCATTAATCAGATTCTCTTAAGTGACTCTTCCAGATCTGCCTTTATATCGTCAATGTGCTCTATGCCAACAGATATTCTGAGCATATTTGTCTTCAACCCGGCAGCTTCCAGCGCAGCGGCATTGAGCTGTGCATGTGTTGTTGATGCTGAGTGGCTGATAAGGGTTTTGTTGTCGCCTACGTTCACTAGATGTGTTATGAGTGAGAGAGAATTTACAAAGTCGGCTGTCTGTTGCCTGTCGCCCTTAAGACAGAAGGAAAGAACACCTCCAAAGCCTCTCTTAAGGTAGCGTTTTGCCGCTTCATGGTTGGGATTATCCTTCAAGCCGGGGTAATTGACAGATTCCACTTTTGGATGAGAGCTTAGCCACTCTGCAAGTTCCAGGGCATTGCTCATTATCCTGTCCATTCTTAGGGAGAGTGTCTCGACACCCTGCAATAGCAAAAATGAGTTAAACGGACTTATGGTACATCCCCAGTCGCGCAAACCTTCTACCCGTGCCTTTATTGCAAACGCTATGTTGCCGGAGGGTGACCCTGCGCCGAATGATTCCCAGAACTTAAGCCCGTGATACGATTCCGAGGGTTCGGTAAAACGAGGGAACTTTCCGGAGCTCCAGTCGAAGTTTCCACAGTCCACAAGTACTCCGGCTATGCTGCTGCCGTGGCCGCCTATCCATTTGGTTGCCGAATGTGATATTATATTTGCTCCCCATTCCACTGGTTTGAAAAGATATCCTGCTGCTCCGAATGTGTTGTCGATAATAAGGGGTATCCTGTGTTTTCTGCATAGTTGTGCAATACCTTCGAAGTCTGGAATATAAAAATCGGAATTACCTATTGACTCAATATAGACGGCCTTTGTACGCTCATCAATAAGTTTTGCATACTCTTCAACGGAACCTTTTTTTGCAAAACGAAACTCTATGCCTAGCTTTTTAAAGCTTATCTTGAACTGATTGTAGGTACCTCCATAAAGCGAAGAGGAAGAGACAATATTGTCTCCGCTTTCGGCAAGATTTTGAATGATAATGAATTGAGAAGCATGTCCTGATGATGTGGCGACTGCTGCTGTTCCCCCTTCCAATGCTGCAATTCGCTTTTCGAAGACATCGGTAGTGGGGTTTGAAAGACGTGTGTAAATGTGGCCGGCCTCTTCTAGTGCGAAGAGTCTTGCGCCGTGTTCCACGCTGTTGAAAACGAATGAGGCTGTCTGGTGTATTGGCGTAACACAAGAGCCGTTGGCAGGGTCCGGTGTATGACCGGCATGCACCTGTAAGGTGTCAAAATGAGTATAATTCATTTTAGTAATGTTTAAATTGATTGGAAAATGTGTTATGAAACTTTATGGGACCTCGCCCAATGGACCTGATTCAGACCCGGATTTTATTGATGCATCTGACGATGCATTCGCATCATCATCATCATTGATGCTGACATGACAGAAAGAGAAGCAGAAGATGTTCTGCCTGAATGAATTTGTATGATATTCTCTCTGTTCATTTGTCTAAAGTGGTTGCAAATATATTTATTGTATACGTCAGTTCCAAATTTTTTTACAAATGTGCTGTTGAGTGACTTTTCCCCGGTCAGGGTGAGGGAGTCTGAGAGACGTGTTCCGGATTTACCCACATTCAAGTCGCTTTACTAAAAAACATATGCGCAAACCGAGTATGCCAATGCAAAAGAGCTGCAGTTTGCGC
>MEOK01000012.1:0-8000 GCA_001769195.1 Bacteroidetes bacterium GWF2_40_14
AATCTCCTGTGGCTTTAGTTGCGCATAACAACCTGTTACTGCAATTATTGCGTCGGAATTTATTTTATGAAGCTTTCTGATTGCAGATCTGCACTTTTTGTCGGCATGTTCAGTTACAGAACAAGTGTTTATAACATAAATATCTGCCTCACTATTACATGACACCTTCTCATATCCGTTTTCCACAAACTCCCTGGCAAGCGATGATGACTCTGAATAATTTAACTTACACCCAAGTGTCAGAAAGGCAACACGATTTCCACTCATCTCTTTCATCGGGACAACTGTTTAATATGAGAGAACAACTCTGGAGGCCTCTACCTTACCGCCAACCGGAGGATTGAGCTTAGATATGCTTACCCTTGCCCACTTGACCTGAGGGTATGTTTTTTTTACCCTGTTGATTATTCTTACTGCAACATTTTCAAGCAATTTGGATGTTACAGACATCTCTTCGCTTATTAGGTTATAGAGTTCCTGATAGTTAAGCGCATCCTTAAGATCATCGCTAATTCCCGGAGTAATTACATCTGTCTCGGCAGAGAAGTTTACTATAAACTTGTTTCCGATAATCTGCTCCTCCTCAAAGTGTCCATGATGAGCGAAGAACTCCATGTTTACAAGCTCTACAAGGTTTTTTTCTGATATATTATTGTTCATAATATAAATACACAAGGTTTTTTATTGAGGTCCACCTTTTCGCGTCCCCATTGTTCAATTGTTTTTGTCTTTATAAATGCCCCTTCAAGAGAGATTTCCGCAGCAATGCAAAGTCTGGTTTTAGGAGAACAAGCCAACAGCATATCTCCAAGAAGCGAATTGTTCCTGTACGGTGTCTCAATTATTATCTGCGTCTGATGTTGAGTGAGAGACAACTTTTCCAGATGTTTTATTCTGGCTCTTCTCTCTTCAGGTTTAACCGGTAAATACCCTGTAAATGCAAAGCTTTGCCCGTTCATTCCCGATGCCATAAGAGCCATCATGAGAGAGGATGGACCAACCATAGGCTTCACCTCTATTCCGTTGTTGTGAGCCAGCTCAACCAGCAAGGAACCGGGGTCAGCAACGGCCGGAAGTCCAGCTTCACTAATAAGGCCCATACTCTCTCCGGAAAGTAGTATCTTTATATATGCTTCTACCTCCTGAGGTTTTGTATGTTCGTTAAGTTCGTAAAATTCCAGAGAATCAATTCTACCCTTGAGCCCGATTTTTGAAAGATATCTTCTTGCAGTTCTAACCTCCTCAACTACAAAATGTTTTAATGTAGACGCCAGCTCCATCACTGTTGCCGGAATCACCTCTTTAGGGTCATTATCTCCTAAAGGTGAGGGTATTAGATATAGTACTCCTTTCAAAACAAAAATTTTCCAAAGGTAGGAAAAGTTTCTATCTTTATAATGTGAAAATGAGTTATACAACAAGAGTGACATTCCTTGGAACAGGCACATCGCAGGGAATACCAATGATCGGCTGCAAATGCCCGGTCTGCACATCTGAAGACATCCGTGACAACCGTCTCCGCTCCTCTGTACTGGTCGAGCACAAAGGACTTTCAATTCTGATAGATGCCGGCCCTGATTTCAGACAACAGCTACTTAGGGCAGATATAAGCGACCTTGATGCCATTCTACTCACGCATGAACACAAGGACCACACAGGTGGTCTCGACGACGTAAGGGCAATAAACTACTTCAGCAAAAAGGCACTTCCAATATATTGCGAAGCGAGGGTAAAAAAATCACTTGAACAAGAGTACGCCTATGCATTTTCCGAATACCGGTACCCGGGTGCCCCCCAGTTCGATGTAAGGATAATTGATGCCGAACCATTTGTGATAGGTCATGACATCGCCCCTGTAACTATAACTCCCATTAGAGTAAAGCATTACACCCTCCCTGTGCTTGGTTTCAGAATAGGGGACATTGCATACATAACCGATGCTAATAAAATTGATGAAGAGGAGTACTCCAAACTGAAAAACCTTGACGTACTAGTAATAAATACTGTCCGCAAACAGCGCCACATCTCCCATTTCAGCCTGCAGGAGGCAATTGACGTTGCCCAACGTATCGGCGCAAAAAACAGCTACCTCACCCATCTGTCACACCAGATTGGCACACATGCACAACTCTCAACCGAGCTCCCCGACGGCATCCTTGCCGCCTACGACACCCTCGTCATCACCACCAATTAGCACATTAGCAAATTAGCACATTAGCAAATTAGCACATTAACCCATTATGCCCCCTCCCACCAAAACAATCGGAATCACTGGCGCCACTGGCTTTATCGGAAGCGCATTATCTCAATTTCTAAAAGGGAAGGGATATCTGATCATCCCTTTAAAGAGAGGATTCACCCTTACAGATGTAGATGATTGTGATATTATTATAAACCTTGCCGGCGCATCAATCAACAGAAGATGGAGCAACAGTGCAAGAAAGCTGATAAGAGAGAGTCGTGTTGAAACAACAAAAAGATTGGTCGGATTTCTAAACGATTCTGATTCAAAAAGGACATCATTGCTAATATCTGCCTCTGCGATAGGAATATATCCTTCAAGCAAAAGCAAAACAAATGTTGACATTAAAGCACATGACGAATACTCTCCGGAACGAGGAGATGACTTTCTTACACAAACATGCATAGATTGGGAAAATGAAGCCTTAAAAGCAAATAATAGTATTAGAGTTGTCATTGCACGTTTTGGCGTCGTCCTTTCCAATAAAGGAGGAGCATTACCCAAAATGTCACTTCCTTTTAAATTTGGTGTGGCAGGTACAATAGGCAACGGGAAACAGCCGTTCTCATGGATCGCACTAGAAGATTTACTTAGAGCCTTTGCATTTCTAATTGAAAAAGAGGAGCTGAGCGGTATTTTTAATTTCACCTCCCCAAATCCGGTAAATAACTCTGAATTAACCCAAACACTTGCCAGACATTACAAATGCCCCATAAAGCTTAAAATTCCCACTTTCATTTTTAAAGGAACATACGGAGAAGCATCCACACTGTTTACAGATGGTCAGAGGGTTTTACCAACAAGACTGATTGAGAATGGATTCATATTCAGTTTTACGACGATAGATAGTTGCATAAGTAAGAGATAGACAATTATCAAATGATAATACATCGACGATTGTCATAAGTCCGGTGCTCATTTTTAAATACGTATCCCAATTGGTTGCAGACGCATTTTGTTGTACCGATGGTTGCGTCAATATTGTGGTGTGAATGTCCATAAATCCAATAGGCAATGTTGCTCTCTGCAATATAATCAAAGAGTTCGACGATAAAAGCTCCATTTACTCGGCTGCATTTATACTCAGGTGATAACAATTTAAATGAAGGCACATGATGTGTTACTACAATCTTTTTTTGAGCGTTGCTTATATCTAATGCATTTTGTAAGAATGACAGACACCTTTTGTGTTCGTTATTGAATTCTGCAAAAGTCAAAAGTGAATTCCCATACATTATCCTTTGAAAATCACTTACGCAACATTCTGTAATATAAGCATCTTCCAATGAAATATGCGCCCACAAGGTAGTAATGATAATATCAATATCATCAACTCTAACCACAGAGTTGTAATAAAAGTGGACATTATCTCTGATTTCCCCGCATAATCCATTTTGCAAAGCAGATATATCGTATTTCTTATAAAATTCATGGTTGCCTAAAGCAACAATCACTTGTTTGAAATTTTCCGAAGCCCAATCCCAAAATGGATGTTTAGAATAGTTATCATCTCCAAGGTAGCCAATATCTCCTGCCAATATTAGTATTTCACCGACAGGTTTGATTGGATGTTGTTTCAGATAATTCCAATTATCTGAAAATTCCAAATGCAAATCCGATGCGTATTGGATAACCATTATTTTTCAGTTGTAAAAGAGTCTCTTAGAGTGTTAATATAGACTATAATTTCTTCCGGATTACGGTGAAGAGCATCGGTTAGGGACTGCGAACTATTACCAAGCAAATCCATCATCCTATCACAAAATTGGGAAGTGCAATCAAATATTCCTTTTGACACAATAATTGGTTCGACGATTGGTGATGTTGCAATAAGTTTCAAAACGTCACTTCTATGTTTTTTCAGGTCTTTCTCATTGATAGGTTTACCATTTAGTTTATCTTCAAATAGATTGTTGTATGCCTTTGTTTTCAGACAGATCAATGCATAAGATGTAGCAACTCTTATTCCGTCATTAATTTCACTATACCTAACAGTATAATCATATAAATCCTCATCCATCATTATCGCCGATAAGCTTGACAAGTCTTCTCCAACAGGTATAGGTGCTAAAAGAAATCCTGCTGGAACTCCCAATACTTCCGGATAACGAGACAACAATTCGAGTTGAAAGGGATAGCCAGCTTTTGGCTCTATAAAACGGAACAATTCATAGACAGGTTCTTTATCTTTTCCTCGTTTGCGCTGATTATTTTTATATCCCCCTTCCCTGATAAACTCCCAAAATTTTTTCCCGAATTCCGGAGTCATCTTTTCGATTACAAGAATCATATCTATATCATTGGTGGCACGAGGTCTCATGGCAGTATCCCGCAATACAATATCGCAGGCTGTTCCTCCTATTATGATATAATTGTCTGTAAAACCGACGAAAGCTTCTCGAAATTTATCAAGTCCTATTACCATAAATCATTTATCATCAATCCCATTTCTTTCTCTATACGTGCGTCTTTGTCATCTTTTAATGTTAAGTATAAAGATAATCTATCAACACAATTATTTAATAATGTATCTGCATTTATAGCAGGATATCGCCATATTTCGATTTTTATTCGTCCTTCAATCGGATTGAGCCCACAAATTTTAAGTTGCTGTTCAATTATTCGGTACTCTTTCTCTGTTATTGCCAGAGAAGAAGAATCATCGGGGTTGATGTGAGAGTAATGTGCCAAAGCATTTAACCCGCTTAGAAGGAAGTTGCCTTTTGGCATGGAATCACAATACATAATCTTCTTGATGGGTGGTATTAATAACCGTTGCGCCTTCTCCCACAATTCCTTTCGTGAGCAATCAAATACAACATGCTTCTCTTTATTTAAATCTTTTTCTGTCCTGCAAAGACCAACATTTTCCAAACAGACTACCGCCCTAGTAAGAGCTATATAATTGTAACTTGTAATGTGTGTTTTAAGTTTATTTATTGACCAGTTGTCAACGCCATTTGTCTGTAAATGGAACAACAAAAGGTATTGGGCAGCAGGGGTTAGTTTGTTTTTCTGGTTTGATGTTTTGGGTTTAGAATTTATTATCAGGTATGGTAGAAATGCATATTTGTTGGATACAACAAAATAAACATCTTGACCGATTAACCGGTTGCGTTCATAGTATTCCAAATAATCAAATAAGAATACAACAGGAGTTCCTAAAACAGAATTGATACTTTTTGCTAGCTTTTTATATGTAGCTGGAGTTTCTTTACTTTTTCGGTTCGATTTCACTAAGCAGAATATTTCATTATTAAATCTAACCCTATAATATGCAAATCCCAGTAGTAAATCCAAATACAACCCTTTGAGTTCGGATTTACTCATCTTGGTCATATCCAGTTTTTGTCCGGCAATAAATACTTTATCCATATTATCTTGATTGTTGCATTATTTTCACACTTACTGAAAACAGTGCAAAAATAATGAAAATATATAATAATGCAAAGCAAAATGTATTATAAAAAATTGTACTTAACCGATTTCAAAGATGCACCTTTTTCCCAAATAATTGGAATATATAAATCTGAGTATCGCCATGAAGGAAACTTTGATATGAAGAAGTACTTATGTAATTTTTCTTTCCAATAGTTGTTATTAACACCATATTGCGCAATTATTAATAAAGCGACAGCAGCAACAGATGAAATGGCATTTTCTAAAGTCGCTAACCGAAATTGAGTTATCCGATCATGTTTTATAGCATTATAATCATCATACCATTTAAGACTTTTTGTGGGTTTAATAGCGTTCCACAATCGAAATGGTGATATGTCTCCAATTTCTGGGTATCTGATATAATTTATGCAATATTTATCAAGTTTCAAAACATCCTTAAGTTTAACATAATCATTTGTTTTATACATCCCTTCATGTTGATATCCATTTACTTCTAGAATGTTCTTGCACATTGAATCAATCTCTGTACAGGCAAGCATCATGATATTGCGAATTCTATGCCCGTAAGATTTCATATTCATTTTTACAGGTTCAATATTTTTAAATATACTATCTAATTCATCTACCAGTAATTCAAGTTGGTTCAGACGAGATAAATATTCCCTATCATCAAATAAAACATCATCAGGAAAAAATGTATGAGAAATGTCAATCCGTTCAGGTAAACCCCTTTGTTTTTCTAAAAAATCATTTGATATAAATGGTCTATATATATTTGAATAGTACTCACCTGCATTCAGTGTCGATTTTTGTAATTTAAGTACGAATTGTTCACGGTACTTAATATCTTCAAAATGAGAACTGATTTCTTTAATAATATTCTGGTGAGATGGAACTATAAAGGATTGCTCTGCAGTTGGAGGCAATAAATAATAAACACGACTATTTTTTATTACTTGATCACCTAAACTATATCGAGTAACTACATTATCTTTAATACTAAAAATTCCCTCATATTTAACTGTTTTTTTGTAACCTTTATTATTATAATTACACATAAGAAAGTAAAACCCATCATCCATAATTCATTGTATTATTGTAATGTAAAGATAGTAAAACAGCACAAAAACAGTAATGATTTTGAATAAAATTTTATTGAAATATTCTTTTAAAACTAGCAAATAACCCCCGAACCGAGCATCTCCTCATCTGAATACCAGGCAGCGAACTGGCCGGGGGTGATTCCCCTTTGAGGTTCGTCAAAAATTATATAGAGACCTTCGTCCTCTTTGTAGAGCCTGGCCTCCTGTAAAGGCTGACGATACCTTATCCGTACCTGATACTCTCTCATTTCGCCCGAAGACATTCTCAGATCCGGCCTTATCCAGTGGATTTCACTTTCGTCTATGAACAGTCCTTTTCGATATAGGCCGTGATGGCTCTGCCCCTCCCCTACATAGATGATGTTATTCTCAACATCGGTAGATATAACGAAAATAGACTCAACGTGCCCCCCAATATTCAGACCCTTTCTTTGTCCTATTGTATAGAAATGGGCCCCCTGATGCTTGCCGATCAATTTTCCTGAATCGAGGCCATACTGATATGGTTGAGAAATGTCTTTCAGGAGTGATCTGTCTGCCATCCCGTACCCATGTATGTTATATGCAGTCAGATGATTGTCTTTATAGAAGTCATTAAAGACTTCAACTACCACACCCTCCTTTGCTTCAAGTTTTTGTTGCAGGAAAACAGGCAGGTCTATCTTGCCCACAAAACAGATACCCTGAGAGTCCTTTTTCTCTGCCGACTGGAGCCCGGCCTCTGCCGCCAGCCTTCTCACCTCCGGCTTAAGAAGGTGTCCAATAGGGAAAATTGCTTTTGAGAGTTGTTCCTGGGTAAGCTGACATAGAAAATAGCTCTGATCTTTGTTAGGGTCGGAACCGGCAAGAATTCTGAAAACCTCCTCTCCATTATCGTTAACAAAACTCTCTTTTCTGCAGTAATGGCCCGTGGCAACGCAATCGACCCCAAGTTTAAGTGCTGTTTTGAGAAAAACATCAAATTTTATCTCTCTGTTGCAAAGAATGTCGGGGTTGGGAGTTCTGCCCAGTTTGTACTCATCAAACATATAGTCAACGACCTTTTGCCTGTAAGCAACACTGAGATCTACAAAATGAAATGGAATGTCTAATTTTTTAGCGACCAGTTTTGCAATGGTTTTGTCATCTTTCCATCCGCAATCGCCATGAAGTGTTCCTGTTGTATCGTGCCAGTTCTGCATGAACAAGGCAATTACCTCGTGGCCAGCCTGTTTTAGAAGAAGTGCCGCCACACTGGAATCAACTCCACCGGA
>MEOK01000012.1:8152-34879 GCA_001769195.1 Bacteroidetes bacterium GWF2_40_14
AAGATTATCAAAAACAAAAGGCAACAGCGAGCCAATATTATCTACAATCTGTGTAACCTTCTCTCCTCCAATGATAATCCTGATAGGTTTTCCTGACCTTGATTCTGACTCTGCCATAACCTGACGACATGCCCCACAAGGATATGTTGGTGTTTCACACTGTTTTTCATTTACAGATGCAGTTACTGCCAACGATTCTATAGATGCTTTGGGATATTTTGCATGTGCGTAGAAAATGGCTACTCTTTCTGCACATAATCCCGATGGATAGGCAGCATTCTCCTGATTGCTTGCAGAGATAATCTCCCCGTTATCTAATCTGAGCGCTGCTCCTACATTAAATTTAGAATAAGGGGCATAGGAGCTCTTAGTGGCTTCTATTGCTTTATCTAATAACTCTTTATCTCTGATGTCAAGTCCTTCGTTAGAATAATATTCTTCGTAGGAGATGTTAATACTCTTTTGGTGCATAGTTTTTTAATTGAGATTCTTACAAAATTAGTAATTTTGCGGGATTGAGTAACTTATCCATATGATAATAATAAGGAAATTTTGTTTTTCTGCTGTTTTAATACTGCTTGCGGCCCCGTTCCTCTTCTCCCAGAAAACCGGCAGAGAGGAATATATACTTAAATACCGCGACCTCGCCATTGCACAGATGAAGTCCCATGGCATTCCTGCAAGTATAATACTTGCGCAGGCCTGCCTTGAGTCAAACAACGGCAATTCAAGACTGGCAAAGGAGGCAAATAACCATTTCGGAATAAAGTGCAGTAACTGGACAGGCGCTACAATTCTACATGACGACGATTCCAGAAACGAGTGTTTCAGAAAATACGAGAAGGTAGAAGACTCATTCAAGGACCACTCCGACTTTTTAAGATACAGAGAGCGCTATAAGTTTCTTTTTGATCTGGAACCTACAGATTACAAGGCATGGGCATATGGACTCAAAAGCGCCGGCTACGCCACTAACCCTCAATATCCCCAGCTTCTTATAAA
The DNA here is from genome assembly GCA_001769195.1 of Bacteroidetes bacterium GWF2_40_14. Taxonomy (GTDB): domain Bacteria; phylum Bacteroidota; class Bacteroidia; order Bacteroidales; family UBA932; genus Bact-08. The sequence continues at coordinate 9,155 of MEOK01000012.1, forward strand.
ACTTATAGAAGAAAACAATCTCACTCAATATGATTATTTTGTTGATGTTGTTCCACCAAGTCCTTCAAAGATTATTGCAGATCAGGAGTACAAACCCGTCAAAAGCAGCTCTCTTTACAAATTTTCTCTTTCAAGGAAACTTTTCAGCAAGAATGGAGTTGCTTACATTGTAGGAAGCAGTTATGACTCTTATGACAATCTGGCCAGAGAATATCGTCTTTTCACATCAGAACTGCTCAGGTTTAATGACCTTAAAAGTGACGGGCCAATTAAAGATGGTACTGTCATATACGTAGAAAAGAAGAGAAAGGCAGGAGATAAGTTCCTGGATAAACATGTTTGTGAAGTGGGAGAAACTATGTATGGAATATCTCAGAAATATGCAATCGTTCTTAAAGAGTTGTACAAGTTAAATAACATGAAACCCGGAGAAGAACCTTCTGAGGGCCTTGAAATCAGATTAAGATAAATATGAAGCGGATATTACTATTCATTGCCATTATTCTTGCAATTGTTGCATCGCTTTTTGTATACACAGGTTATCGTGCCCTTTTCAAACCCAATGTTACTTCTGGAACAGGGTACTTATACCTGCCCACCGGAACAACCTACAACCAGCTTATGGACAGCATCAAGGTGCTTGATAAACTCATCAATATCAACTCATTTGAAAAAGCAGCCAAATTTGAAAAATTATCTTTAACCATTAATCCGGGCCGATACAAAATTGAGAGAGGAATGACTAACAGGGAGATTGTGCGCTCAATTAAATATGGATGGCAAACTCCCACCAGAATAACTATTGCAGGGAATATACGAACAAGAGAGAAACTGGCTTCCATCTTTTCAAGAAAAATTTCGAGTGACTCACTTACTATACTGAATGTTCTGGAAGACAACAAATTTGCCGACTCATTGGGATTCACACAAAATACTTTTATATCTATTTTTCTGCCAAATACATATGAGGTATACTGGACTATCACCCCTAAGAATCTTGTAATCAGACTAAAGACAGAGTATGACAAATTCTGGAACCAGGAGAGAAAAACAAAAGCCAAAGAGATAGGTCTCACCCCTTCAGAAGTAATCACACTTGCCTCTATAGTATCTGAAGAGAGTAATTTCAGAGATGAACAACCACGAATAGCAGGAGTATATATTAACAGACTTCACAAAGGAATTCCACTTCAGGCAGACCCTACCATAAAATTTGCAATTAACGACACCGCAATAAAACGGATCCTCTATAAACACCTGAAAATCAATTCGCCTTACAACACATACATAAACAGGGGTTTACCTCCGGGGCCGATTGTAATTCCGGCTCTGCACACAATCGATGCAGTTCTTAACTATGAAAGGCATAACTTTCAATATTTCTGCGCGAAGCCATCTCTGGACGGTTCACACAACTTTGCAGTAACTCTGGCAGAACATAGCCGTAATGCAAGAGCATACCAGAAGGCTATAAGCCGGCTTCACTCTTTATAACTGAAAGAGCCTTTTCAAATATCTCATCATCGGAGGAATTCACTACTTTGAAGTAGGCTTCAGTACCAAATATTGTCCTTGCTGCCATTGCCTTTATGCTCACAGCAATCTCATTCTTTGATATCTCCAGCTGCTTGAGGTTGGGCTCCAGTTTTCTCTCCTTGGCATAACTTACAAGCTTGTCAAGAAGTCCCTTGTCAATAATGAAATTCTTTGAGAATTTCTCGAATGAGGTGTACTCTTTTTTCCATTTGAGTCTGTTTGCATCCGAATAGTCATTCATAAAGTCCAGAAGGATCCCTTTTCTTATGAGAATACCATAGTAATCTGTATAATGAGTTGTATCTGCAGGTACAAACAAATCTGGCATGATTCCTCCTCCGCCATATACCGTTCTCCCTTTAATCAAAGTCTTGAATTTAAGAGAGTCAAGAAAATGTATGCTGTCTTTAGTGAAGTACTCTCCCTTGCTGTATCTGTCCATCAAAGCCTTGTAGTACTTAGCCGACTCTCCCTGTTTGTAAGGTGTCTGGATTACCCTGCCAGAAGGTGTGTGATACCGTGCAATAGTAAGTCTTATCTGCGATCCGTCGTTTAATGGCAGCATCTGTTGGACAAGCCCCTTTCCGAATGACTTCCTTCCTACAATAATGCCTCTGTCCCAATCTTGTATTGCCCCTGCTACAATTTCGCTTGCAGAAGCAGAATTTTCGTCAATAAGGAGAGCAAGCGGACCCTTTTTATAAAAACCTGTTCCATTAGCTTTTTCCTCCATTTTGGGAACATTCAATCCTTCTGTATATACAATTGTCTGTCCCGCATTAAGGAAGAAGTTGGATATTTCCAGAGCTGTTCCCAGAAATCCTCCGGAATTTCCTCTTAAATCAAGAATCAATCCCTTTATGGTCATTGTTTTGAGGGTAACCATTGCACTAATAATCTCCTGAGCAGATGTTGCCGAAAACCTGCTTAGCTTGAGGTATACAATTCCCGGTTCCACTTCATATGCTGCATCAAGGCTATTGATAGGAATCTTATCCCTGATAACTTCAAAATCAAAAAATCCTTCTATACCTTTTCTCTTGACCCCAAGCATCACTTTAGTTCCCTTGGGCCCTCTAAGGTATTTGAAGACCTTATCGTTTGTCAGTCCTATGCCCGTAACCTTCTCTCCGTTTATTGTCACAATCTTATCCCCTGCCCTTATCCCCACTTTTTCCGAAGGTCCGCCTGATATTGGGGACGTTACAGTTAAAGTATCTTTTACAATGGCAAATTCTATCCCCACTCCTTCAAAGTTGCCTTCAAGTGGCTCATTCATGGCCTTTACATCCTTCGCCGACACATAAGTTGAGTGTGGGTCCAGCTCACCAAGCAGATTTTTTACTGCATTGTCCATAAGCTTTTCGTTACTTACAGAATCGAGGTAGTAGTTGTTTATGTAAAACAGAGTCTGACCGAATTTTGTAATCAGTTTATTGATATCTCCCTGACCCTGTGGCCCCTGTGCGGTCATCTGGATAGAAAAAAAACAAGACAGGAAAAGAAAGGAAGTATAGATTATTTGTTTTCTCATTTTTTAATGTGTATTTATATCCGGAGCCATCAGCGGAATCTCAAATTCTTGTCCCTCCTCTGCTATATAGCTCTCCTCGAACAACTCTCTTGCTTCATTAAGAAGCACGTTAACGTTTCTGTATCTTGAAGAAAAGTGTCCCATAATTAATTGTCTTGCACCAACTTTTAGTGCAACGTTAGCAGCGTCTTCTGCTGTTGAATGCATTGTTGTCTGGGCAATGCTCTTAAGGTCCTTTGCAAAAGTTGCCTCATGATACAAGACATCCACACCTTGAATAAAATCCGTAATCTTTTCGTAAGGCGCAGTATCGCTGCAATATGCGAACGATCGTGGTTTGTAAGGTGAATATGTGAGCTCAGCATTCAGTAAAAACTCGCCATCCTCTCTGAAAATATCCTCACCCGCCTTTAGTCTGGCAATCTCATGAAGTGTAAGAGCAAGTTCATCAACTCTCTCTTTATATACGTTCCTCATGGGTCTTTTCTCCCTGAAGAGGAAACCATAACAGTCAATACGGTGATTAAGAGGGAAAGATAAAATCTCCATGCTTTTACCCTCATAGATAATTGTAAGCTGGTCAGAATCCAGCACTTTGTGTATTACCTGATATTTGAACATATCTCCGAAATGCTTAATAAAGTTGGCCAGGATTCCGGAAAATGCCTTTGGTGCGTGAATGAAAAGGTCCGCCGACCTTCCCATAAGGGACATGGTGGAAAGCAGACCAAAAATTCCAAAAATATGGTCACCGTGGATATGGGATATGAAAATATTCTGGATCTTCAAAAATGAAAATCCATATTTTCTGAGTTGCATCTGGCAACCCTCCCCACAGTCAATTAAAAACAAGCGCTCATGAACATTAAGAACATGAGCGCTTGGAAACCTATTCACTGTAGGAAGTGCAGATGCACAACCTAATGATGTGAACGAAAATTTCATCGTTTACTATTTATTAGCCTGGTCTTTGCTTTCCATTTCGCTTTTTAGTGCTGCAAGTTCGCTAATATCGCCCAGTGTTGTTTTTTCCAGATTTGCCTTAAGTTTTTTAACTGCTTTCTGTGTTGTATCTCCTTCAGAATCCTTCTCTTTTGGCTCCTCTTTCTTCACCTCTTCGAAAAGCTTAGAGTGAGACAGAACGATTCTTTTAGTTGATTTGTTAAACTCAAGAACTTTAAACTCCAGTTTGTCTTCCAGTTTGGCAGTTGTGCCATCCTCTTTTACAAGGTTTCTCTGGCTAACATAACCTTCTACACCATATGCAAGTGCTACGGTTGCTCCTTTGTCTACAAATGCAGTTACTGTTCCTTCGTGTACAGATCCGATAGTAAATACCGATTCAAATACATCCCATGGATTCTCTTCCAGTTGTTTGTGGCCAAGGCTCAAACGACGGTTTTCCTGATCCACTTCAAGCACGATTACATCCAGCTTCTCACCTACAGATGTAAATTCCGATGGATGCTTAACCTTCTTGGTCCAAGACAAATCACTAATGTGAACAAGTCCGTCAACACCCTCTTCAAGTTCTACAAAAACTCCGAAGTTTGTGAAGTTGCGTACAGTTGCGGTACATTTTGTGCCAACAGGATATTTTTGTGCAATTGTTGCCCAAGGGTCAGATTTCAGTTGTTTGATACCAAGTGACATTTTCCTTTCGTCCCTGTCAAGTGTAAGGATAGAAGCCTCAACTTCGTCACCTACCTTAAGGAAGTCCTGTGCACTACGTAAGTGTAGCGACCATGACATCTCAGAAACGTGGATAAGACCCTCAACACCCGGCTGTACTTCTATGAATGCGCCGTAATCTGCTATAACCACTACTTTACCTTTAACCTTGTCACCAACCTGAAGGTTAGTATCAAGGGCATCCCAAGGATGCGGGCTTAGTTGTTTAAGACCAAGAGCGATACGCTTCTTAGTGTCATCAAAATCAAGAATTACAACATTGATCTTCTGATCAAGCTGTACTACCTCTTCAGGATGGTTGATACGGCCCCATGAAAGGTCTGTGATATGGATAAGACCATCTACTCCGCCAAGGTCTATGAATACACCGTAAGAGGTGATATTCTTGACGATACCTTCCAGAATCTGTCCTTTTTCAAGTTTACCGATAATATCGGCCTTCTGAGCCTCAAGCTCAGCCTCGATAAGTGCTTTGTGTGAAACAACAACATTGCGGAACTCGTGGTTGATCTTTACGATCTTGAATTCCATTGTTTTGTTCACAAATATATCGTAGTCACGTATTGGTTTCACATCAATCTGAGAACCTGGCAGGAATGCTTCTATTCCGAAAACATCTACAATCATACCACCTTTGGTTCTGCACTTGATATAGCCCTTAACGATCTCATCCTTGTCGAATGCCTCGTTAACCCTATCCCAAGAGCGCAGTGAACGGGCCTTCTTGTGCGAAAGAAGAAGCTGACCTCTTTTGTCCTCTGCATTTTCTACATAAACCTCAACTTTATCTCCAATTCCAAGTTCCGGATTATACCTGAACTCATTAATACTGATCACGCCTTCGCTCTTGTAACCAATGTTAACGATAACCTCTCTTTTGTTCAAGGCAACAACAGTTCCTTCAACAACTTCGTTTTCGATAACTTTAGACAGAGTCTGGCAATACTGATCTTCGATAATTGATTTATCAATATCGTAAACATTCTCTTTTTCAAATGCATCCCAGTCGAATTTATCAACCGAAACAGACACATTGCTTTTGCGTTTTTTTGTGATTTCCGCTACCGGAGCGGCATCATCTTCTATGAAGGCTTCAAGTTTTTCGTCATTTTTCTTGACGATTTCAATTGGCTCGTCTTGATCGAGCACTGCAGTAAGATCTTTTGTCATTGCTAATTCTTTAAATTTTAAGTAGTTAGACTATATTTATAATTCTCTTAATGAGAACTGCAAATGTAGAAATTTTTTATGAATGAACAAAAAAACAAGGAATTGAATTATCTTTGAATAAATAAATTTTCTGGATATCATGAAACAAAAATCGGGCATTGGATCTTTTTCTAAAAATTTCTGGACAGTTATTGTAATGGAGTTCCTGGAGAGGGGAGCTTACTACGGAGTAATGTCGGGGCTATCTGTCTATCTTATTCTTTTTCCGGAAAATGGGGGTCTTGGACTCAGCAAGGAGCAGGCAGGGGCAATACTGGGTACAATTCCACCACTGCTCTATTTTCTACCTATTGTCTCTGGTGCAATAGCAGAGAGATACGGGTACAGGAGGGTTCTGTTTTTCGCATTTACCTGTATGATATTCGGATACACTTTCTCAGGATTGTCCCACTCCTACTTTCTTGTTTTCATATCGCTTGTCCTTATGGCGTTCGGGGCAGGATTCTTCAAACCGGTAATATCGGGGACCATAGCCCGTTCGACAAACGAAACAAACTCGGGACTTGGTTTCGGAATATTCTATTGGTCAATAAATCTGGGAGCATTTCTCTTCCCTTTGATTCTGGTACCTTATCTCAAGGCTATATCATTTAGTTATGTATTCTATATGGCAGGTATAATAGGTGCAATTCTGCTTATAATCAACCTGTTTATTTACAAAGAACCGGAAAAACGGGCAAGTAGCAGGAACCTGGTTCAGGTTTTCAAGGATATGCTGATGGTAATAAAGGACTGGAGGTTCATACTTATGATATTCCTTTATGCTGGCTTCTGGGTGCTCTATTTTCAGATGTTCGGAACTGTTCTGTGGTATGTGAAGGACTATGTGGACATGACTCCCGTGAACTCTGCAGTCAACTCTTTTCTAGGGCTTTTCGTTCAAAATCCGTCATGGAAGTTTGATGTTGTACATGTAACTGTAATAAATGCAGGGGTAATTATACTTCTTCAACTCATTGTCTCCAACATAGTCAAGAAGTGGGCAGCGCTGCCGACAATGATAACCGGTATAGGCTTCGGAACACTTGGAATGGGTATACTTGCTTTATCTACTTCGCCGTGGATTTTCATTCTTGGAATGGTAACTTTTACCCTTGGCGAGATGACCACACATCCTAAATTTATCTCATATATTGGATTGATTGCTCCTGCCGACAAGAAAGCTCTATACCTGGGCTACTCGTTTCTGTATGGTGTTATAGGCAGCAGCATCGGTGGTTTTCTGGGTTCGAGGCTTTATGTGAAGTATGTGGACAATCTTCACCAACCTGCAACTCTGTGGATAATCCTTTCATGCATAGGTTTATTCAGCATGATATCACTTGCCCTCTATAACAGGTTTATTGCTAAAAAGATGACTGCAGGAAAATAGCTACTTGAGCATTTTTTTTCTTTTGAAAAACATAAGTACAATTGCTACAGCAATGAGCATTATGAACATGACCAGTGCGAAGTCTAGCTTGTGGTCAAATATCGGGAGAATCACATTCATCCCGAAAATGCTTGCGATTAATGTCGGAGGCATAAACAGAAGCGAAACAAATGTGAATAGTTTCATGATTCTGTTCTGTTCCAGGTTGATAAGACCTAAGACAGTATTCTGAAGATATTCAAGCCTTTCGAAACTGAAATTTGTATGGTTGATAAGAGAATTTATATCCTTTATCAAAACATTAAGTTTGGGAAATACGTCTCTCGGAAACTTGTCGCTCTTGAGTATACTGGAGATCATTCTCTGTTTATCCACGATATTCTCTCTCACCAACATCGTATTCTCCTGTAACTGATTAATATCCAGTAGTAACTCCTCTCCCATAGCCCCACCCAGGCTCACCTTCTTGCTGTATTGTGCTATCTCTTTAGACATCAACTCAATCATGTCGGCATCAAGGTCAACCCTGTTTTCCAGGATACCCACCAGAATATGGTAGCCGGTAGGGAGCGTTCTGTAGTTTGCCATTATCCTTCTCTGAATATCGGTAAAACTTCTTAACGGCACGTGTCTGATAGTAACAATTATACCCTCGCATAGAATGAATGATACTGCCTCCATACTGTAACTCTCCGGCCCGGGAATCAGGAAGTTAGTGTTGGCAAAAATAGTGGTTTCAGTTTCTGAATATCGTGAAGAACTTTCAATCTCCTCTGCCTGTGCTCTGCTTTGAAGAGTGGTGTTCAGAAATGTCTCGATTGCCCTTTTCTCCTCTCCGCTTGGTGACGAAAGGTCTATCCACAGGACATCGTCGTAACCCAGCTGATCAAGAGCATTTATCTCATCTGTAGTAACTACCTGGCCTTTATTTTTGTAGAATATTTCTAGCATGATTTAATCCGTTAAATAGTTCGTAATCTAATTTATTTACCCAAAAGGGCTGAAAATTAGCCAAACCATCGGACTCTGGATTTGAGTTCGTCAGGAGCAAGGCTCCAAAACTCAGAAAGACCAGCACGCTTATCTGCATTAAGATTATATGAAACATTATTTGCCAGATATTTGAGGGCAAACTCTTTATTAAAACCTGAAGGATATTTGTCAACAGCCTTTTCAATATTTTCCACTCCAAACCTGAGAGCATCGTTGAATTCTGCAATAAATGCAGGATCCATATCATTATTTGCTGTCCAGCACGCAAATACAAAAGGAAGATTTTTGAATTTTATCCACTCCTCTGCAAGGTCATAAACATATTCAAAATCATGTCCGTGCCTGAGTGCCTTGTCGCCAATCAAGAGATAGGTTTTTGACTTATCCAGAGTACCTTCCGAAAAGTTAAAATCGGAATAAACCGGCGAAATTTTCCAAAAATCTCTTGCCAGAATTTTTGTAAGCATTACGGAGGTCCTTGATTCTGTATCAAGATTGATATGGTCCGTTTTTTCAATTGGTGTGCCGCTGCAAAGCAGTACAGAGGCTACTTTACCCTCTGCTCCTATGCAAAAGTCAGAAATAATGAGATTATTTTCCAGATATGGTATTATTGCAACGGGAACTATTCCAATGTCTGTCTTGCCATCTTTAAGCCTCTCTGCAGATTCAGCCGGTGTACAAAATTCTAAATCAATCTTCTTACGGACAGGATGATTCTCCAATCCATAAACAAAGGGAATTGTATTCAGATATGATATGGCTGACACACGGATTAACATTGCGAAATACATTTAAGCCAAAATTTTGGCCATCGCAAAGTTAAGATAAAATTTCCAAATGCTCAACCAATATTTTTATACCTATCGCCATTAGAATAACACCCCCCAACAGTTCTGACCTCTTACCTGCTTTTTCGCCAATCCTTCTCCCACCCTTTATACCAGCAATGGCGGATAGAGCAGTTGTTATGGCTATAAAAACCCATGCAATGCAGATTTTTGATATGGAGAGGTTTATGATAGCTAGTGTCACACCAACAGCAAGAGCATCTATGCTGGTTGCTACTGCCACTGTAAACAATGTCCTGGTTATCCTGAGGTCGACGCAAATCTCGTCACTTCTGGAAAAGAGGCTACCATATACCATTTTACCCCCGATGTAGAAAAGAAGGACAAATGCCAGCCAATGGTCGACACCCCCAATATATTTTAGTAAAGAGCTTCCGGCAAGCCAACCAAGAAGAGTTAACCCCGACTGGAAAACAGCAAAAACTGAGACAATTTTAATAAATGTCCATTTTTCAATATAGGGAAGACAAATTCCAGATGATAGTGAGACCGCAAATGTATCGAAGCAGAGTCCCAGTGACAATATGAAAATCTCCAGAATTGACATTAAGCAACTTGTTTACGAATCCTTAGCAGGTACATACCCATGAATGTAAGTAAACCATTCATAATTAATATAGTAAACCCAAACCCAAAGCCCAGGAACTCTTTACCGGCAAGGTCGGCCAGATAACATATAAGGGGAGATCCAAGAGCAACATAAGGCATGAATCTGTCCTTTACCTGATACTTCGTCAGAATTCCAAAGAAGAAGAATCCGAGAAGCGGCCCATATGTATAAGAGGCCAGAAGATAGACCAGATCTATTACTGTCTGATTGTTTACGGCATTTAGTACAAGTATTATTAAAAAAAAGAGAATCGCAAATCCCGCATGTGCTCTCTGGCGGATTGCCTTTTTCCTTTTATCTGAAAGGTCACTTCTCTTGTTGAAGCCGACAAAATCTATACAGAATGAGGTGGTTAACGATGTAAGGGCGCCTCCCGCACTAGGATATGAAGCTGAGATAAGTCCGATAATAAAAAACAGACCAACACCCAGACCAAGATACTGACTTGCAATCACAGGGAAAAGTTTGTCTGTCTGCGCCTTTGTGAAAACACCGGCTGCGTCTGCCAATCCAATGTTATGCATTCCACCAAGTTTTGCCTCCACGAAAATTGCCAGTAATGCCCCCATGAAAAGGAAGAAGTAATTTACCACTACTATTGTGATACTGGTAGTAAATATATTCTTTTGAGCCTCCTTGATATTCTTGCACGAAAGGTTTTTCTGCATCATCTCCTGGTCAAGACCTGTCATGACAATAGTAATAAATATCCCGCTAATGAACTGCTTGATTACATTAGTGCCGTGACTCCACTTCCAGTCAAACCAGTTTGAATAATCGGAACTGGTGACAGAAGATACCAGGCTCCCAAGGTTCCAGTCCATCTGCCTTGCTACTGAATAAATTGTAAGGAAAACAGCCAGAAGCATGAATGTTGTCTGCAATACATCTGTCCATATAATTGTCTTTACCCCTCCCTTGAATGTATAGAGAAAAATCAGGAACATAAAAATGAATGTAACCAGCCAGAAAGGAACCGATCCGCCCGGAAGAAATGTATGGAGAACAAGTACTACTACAAATATTCTGACAGCCGCTCCAAGAATCCGGGAAATCATGAACACGGAGGCTCCAGTTTTATAAGTAAAGAATCCAAACCTGTGTTCCAGATAAGTATATATAGATGTCAGGTTCATCTTGTAATAAAGAGGAATGAGAACCTTGGCAATAACAACGTAACCTACAACAAAACCAAGTACAAGTGGCATATAGAAAAAATTCTGATTCAGTACATTACCCGGCACCGAGATAAATGTAACTCCTGAGATTGATGTACCGACCATTCCGTAAGCAACAATAAACCATGGAGATTTTTTATTCCCCGAAAAATATGAGCCAGTATCTGCCTTTCTTGATGTGAGCCAAGAAATAAAGAATAGCAATGCTGTGTAGAGTGTAAAGGCTGTTAATAGCCAGGAGAGTGGAAATTGATGCATGGTATTTATTTTTATTGTTTTAACGGAACAAAAGGCTGACGGTTCTGGATTGACCGGCCAAGTGTCACTTCGTCTGTGAACTCAAGCTCATCGCCAAACCCTACACCTCTTGCAATTGTACTTATTTTTATTGAAAACCTGTTCAGTAGTTTATACAAATAGTAGGCTGTTGTCTCCCCCTCCATAGTAGTACTTAAAGCCAGAAAAACTTCTGTCACGCTACCCTCTTCAACTCTTTTAATCAGTTGGTTTATAGATAAATCAGATGGCCCTATACCATCCATTGGTGAGATTATTCCCCCCAATACATGATATAATCCATTGTACAGCAGTGTATTTTCTATACTAAGCACATCTCTGATACTCTCTACGACACAGACAAGGGAGTGGTCCCTTTTAAGATCACTGCAAACTTTGCACAGAAGAGTATCAGAAATCATATTGCAATTGCTGCAATACAAGACAGCTTCCCTCATATTGATTATTGAACGTCCAAACTTCTCAACATTCTCCTTTGGCTGTTTCAACAGATGCAAGGCAAACCTCAAGGCGCTTTTCCTGCCTACGCCGGGAAGAGATGCCAGTTCGTCAACTGCGCTTTGAAGTAGCGAGGAGTGATAATTCTGTTTGAACATCACTATCCTCTATTTTTTGCCATTAAGATGAAAATCAACAGCTTTTCTGACTGAACCATGAGTCAATAGAAGGCTTTTTGCAAATTCATAATCATCTATACCCGCCTCCTCCATAATCATTTTTGTTCCTCTATCCACAAGCTTTGCATTGGTAAGCTGCATATCAACCATTTTGTTACCCTTAACATGGCCCAGAAGTATCATGGAAGTAGTTGTAATCATATTGAGAACAAGCTTCTGAGCTGTTCCTGACTTCATTCTTGTGCTTCCTGTTACAAACTCCGGTCCTACTACTGCCACAATTGGAATGTCAACCTCTGCAGCCAGAGGAGAATCAGGATTGCATGTCACACATGCAGTAAGGATTCCTCTGCTCCTCGCCTCCTTCACTGCCCCTATTACATATGGTGTAGTGCCTGAAGCAGCTATACCTATGACAATATCGTCATAATCTACACCATATTGTTGCATATCGGACCATCCTCCCTCCCAGTTATCTTCAGCAGCTTCAACCGCACGCCTGATTGCTTTGTCTCCTCCGGCAATCAATCCAATTACCATTTCGTATGGAGCGCCAAAGGTTGGTGGGATTTCCGAAGCATCCAGAATGCCCAGCCTGCCGCTTGTACCTGCTCCCAGGTAAAACAACCTTCCGCCTCTCTTAATTCTCTCAACAATTCCTTCTACCAGCTTCTCAATCTGAGGTATGCACTTTTCTACAGCAAAAGGGACCGTTTTGTCCTCTCTGTTCATGTTTTCCAGAAGCTCGAGGGTGGACATTTTGTCCAGATTAGTGTAATTCGACGACTGCTCTGTAATTTTCATATCTTATATTTATATGGATTTGTGATATTCGACCAATCCGTCGATGGGCGATTTGAGTATTATGCCAATTTTTATTCCGTATTGTGAAGCTATGTCTCTTATAATATCACTGTAATGGAATGCCACTGAACCAACAAGGTTCACAGGGTACTGTTTATAATCGTATTGCAGAATGTTGCGGGTAAAGAACTCCTCCAGACCAGACCTTAAAAGTTTGTATATGTATGGATTAGATTTATTCTCATTGAGGAATACAGAAAATGTAGCAAGAAACCTATTGGGAAAAGGCTGACGGTAAACTCTTTCAATAATTGAGTTGTAGTTTAAACCATACTTTTGAGTGAACAGGTCGCTGATGTCCGACGGCAGTTGCCTTTTCAGGTAGTCAGAAATCAATCTCTTGCCAAGAACAGCCCCACTGCCTTCATCACCCAGGATAAACCCGCAGGCCGGTACATTGTCTGCAATATCCTTACCATCGTAAAAACATGAATTTGCTCCGGTTCCAAGAATTCCGGCAATCCCGGGGTTATGTCCGCATAATGCTCTTGCTGCCGCTAAAAGATCTGTATAAGCATAAGATACGGCTTTAGGGAAAACCTCTTTGAAACAGTTTTGCAAAACCTGAATTTTTTCAGGCGATGAAACTCCTGCTCCATAGAAGTGTATTTCATCTACCTCAGCACTAACCGCAGGTAAAAGATGTTGTTCCAGTTCATAGGTAATCTGTTCGTTTGTCTGGAAGAAAGGATTGATGCCTGCTGTTGTAATCTCCTGGATAGAACCATCTCTGTGAATGGCCCTCCAGTCTACTTTTGTAGATCCGCTGTCCGCAATTAAAAGCATATTGTAGTATTTAATTGGGCAAATTTATATATTTTGACGACTAAATCAAAGTTTACGGAACTTTCTCCAGTGTATATATCCCACAACGGCACCTATCAGATAGACAAAATACAGGACAGTAGTAGCATATAGCCCCTGACTGATGTACAGATATAGCGAAAGTGCGTTTGCAATTATCCAGAGTATCCAGTTCTCGATATACTTTTTGGTTACCCAATATGTAGCCAGCATACTTATTGCGGCAATAAGTGCGTCTGCCCGGGGCATGGGGTCCTTGCTGAATTCTGCAAGAAGGTATGCAAGAAACAGATAGGCTACCGCTGCTGCTGCAATGGAAATTATTAAAACAGACAATGCCATTTTTGACACTGTCTGTTTTGTATCGGCTTCATCTTTATCATCTCCTCCCCATTTTTTCCATCCGTAGAGACTTACCCCCAGATAGTACACCTGGAGCCCCATTGCAGCAAGCAGTCCGGCGTTCAGAAAAACGGCAATGTATATCAAAGCAGATATCCCGCCAATAAGCCACATCGCTCTTCTCTGCCTTATTTCGAGGTAGACAAAGAGCAACCCTGTCACTGCTCCGAATATTTCAATTATGATATCTGCCTGCATAATCAGAATCTGAATGCAACCTTTGCGGTAAAGTTAATTCCGGCCTGCGGATACAGACCTTCCTCAATATATGGGTTGGCTCCATTGGAAAATTCCGCCATATATACCCAGGCATTTGAGAAGTACTTCCTGTTAAGGATATTGTCAGCATAAAGATGTATATCCATAAACGAACTGCTGCCAAGTCTAAAGCTTTTTGTTGCTTTGAGTCCCATTACAAAATATGATGGTATAGACCGGGAGTCGGACGATGTGTTGTCGTAGTATTGTTTTCCTACATACTTTCCATTCAACGAGAGAGATGCACTTTCCAAAGGGAAAAATGAGACCATTGCCATTCCTGTGGTCCCCGGAGAAAATGAAAGGTCGGTTGATTCAAAAAACCTGCTTTTCTGAGGTAAGGGATTCCAGTCATTTTCATTGTCGTACATATCCGTCCATGACGTGTATTTTTTTATCTTGTTCCTGCTGAGTGTAAGATTTGCATCAACCCTGAGTTGTTTAAAAGGGTTCCATGCTGCTGACAGTTCCACTCCCCTGCGTGAAGAGACAGGAACGTTCTCCTTAATGACATATCCGGTCTCACTTAACTTGCCTGTAGGAACAAGCTGGTCCTTATACTCCATCATATAAATGTTGGCCGACAGAACAAGTTTTTTCAGGTTAAGTCTGTACCCGGCTTCATAATCAGTCAGTCTCTCATCCTTTATCTCATTTGCCCTGCCGGATTTGATTGACTCTTTTATATCCGACCTGCCCGGCTCCTTTCTTCCGACTGCCATTGACACATATAACTGATTCTCTGCATTCATGTTGTAGGTCAAACCCATTTTAGGGTTAAAAAAATTGTATTTCATATTATAGTTGACAGATACCATATCCTTGTCCTCTCCTCTGAGCATATATTTAATTCCTCTGTACTGAAGATCTGCAAAAGCCACAATTTTGTCTGTTAAATTAAACTCGCCCTTCATAAAAACCGAGAAGTCGCTTTTATATCCAAAATTGTCGTACCATCTGAAGTTTTCCTCAATATTCTGATTGTACATTGCCCATAACAGATTGCCAAAATGGTCGCCATGATAATAAGAATATGATATGCCTCCGTTTGCTCTGATTCCGGATTTGTTGTAAGTCAAGTTTGACACAAACGCAGTATACTTGTTATCAAGCGCTTGTTGGATAACAACGTCAGATTTTTTGTATATACTTCCCTCTATTGTCTGATTTGGCAGTCCAAAAGAGGAGAATTTCCTTGCCATCTTGTAGTTCTCGTAATATCCGTCACCTTTTGTAAAATGCAGGGTGTTGCTCAATGTAAGATTATCATTTATGCTCAGTACATAGTGACCTTGTAAATGATGTTGGGTGTAGTTGTCTGTCTCATTGTTGTAGTAGTGGACATTTCCGGCCGCATCATAATACATGCCTGCAGGATTGTATCTCCTGTCTATCTCCATCTGCTCCCTGGAGATACCCTCCCATGTTATTCCCGATTTCTGGTCACCCATGATATAGTTCACTCTCATGGCCGATCTTCCTTTTAACCAGCCAATTGTGGCATACAGTGAATTAAGGTTGGTCTTTGCGTTTCTAATGTATCCCTCACCAGCATTATGAGAATATCTGACATCAAAGGATAATCCGTTATTCAGTAGGCCGGTTCCGGCACCAATCATGGTCATATTGCTTTTGTAGCTTGCCATACCAAACTCAGCAATGCCATATGCTTCGGGATGAGTAAAGAGTGTCCTCAGGTTGATGCTTGCGCCGAATGCTCCTGACCCGTTTGTAGAGGTCCCCACTCCCCTTTGAACCTGGATATCCTGCAGAAAACCCGCAAAAGATGGAATATTGACCCAAAAAACCTCCTGCGATTCCGCATCGTTGAGAGCAATACCATTTACAGTCACATTAATTCTTGATCCATCACTTCCTCTTATTCTCATGGATGAGTAACCAAGGCCGTTGCCACCCTCTGTGGATGTTACTACAGATGGCATGAGTGACAGTACCATTGGAAGTGACTGAGAGGGCGACACTTGCCTTATCTCTTTGGATTCCAGGCGTGAATAGCTGACAGGTGTGTTTTTCCCGGCCCTCCAGGCTTCTACAACCACACTGTCCAATTTCGAAATTGTTGTTTTCTCTTTTTGCCCGGTATTTTGGGCAAGGGATAGAAAAGGCAATAAAAAAACCCCGCAGAATAAAGTTAATTTCTTCATAATTAATTATTTTATTAGCAGGGGGATATAGAGAAACAGAAACACGTTTTCCCTTCGCTAGCATTACCTAGATCAGGTGAAAAGGGTATGATCTCAGCCCCTTATGGGGCACCCCCAGCACTCTTCGTGAGTGCACCGCAAAGATATAAAATTTATCCTTATCCAAGCTTTTTATTACCTTTGCAGAAAGGTGGGGCGCTCTATCGCTCTTTTGAGAAAAAGGGAGGAAAGTCCGGACAGGAAAGAGCAAGACTCTGTGGAAATCACAGCTGGGGGTAACCTTAGGTAATTCGTAACAGAAAATAACCGCCTCTAAACAAGGTAAGGGTGAAAATGCGGGGTAAGAGCCCACAACTCTTTATGGCGACATACAGAGGGTACGACCAGTCTCCTGCAAGGCCATGTATACCAGCTTCAAGGGCTGCTCGTCCATCGCTGGGGGGTAGGCTGCATCAGATAAATGATAGGGACTCTTTTTGAGAACAGAATCCGGCTTACAGACCCACCTTTTTTTAATTTCTAGAATAACTTCGGATGATCATCCTCAAACTGTCTGAGGATTGTTGAAATGATTGCCTCCCGGAAGAATTTTGTCTTTGACTTAACCTTATATTTTTTACAATAGAGTTCAACTGCCTCCATCTCCTTGTCATTGAATACGATAGCCTTCCTGTGCTTCCGTTTGAGAATGTCCTTGGGTTTCAAGCTATTTCTTCAAAATTGATTTGTACTCTTCTATACCCTTTAATTGATAGCAACTTTCGGCAAATTGCAGCCATTCAAGAGCAAGCTCCCTCCTGCTTTTCATTTCGCATGCTATAGCAAGGTTAAATGCGGCACAGGCCGACATTAATCTATCTGATGTGCCTGTCTCAGCCAGCCAAATCTGCATAGCCTGGTCCCAGTTGAATTTCTGAGCCTGATTATATGCCTGGTGCCATTTATTGTTATCATAAACATACAGATAGCGCTGTACTGTTGTCCACTGGTCAAAGAAATTACCCGATATGTTCTCGGCTATGTTTTTTGTTGCCTCCAAAAGTGACTTATGAATCCTTGCAGTTATTGCTGCCTCCTTAAGGTCACTCCTGAATAAGACTTCCCAAAGTAGTGTGTCTGACTGAAAGAGTGATGTAAGTTTATCAGCGGTTATACCATCATATATATCAACTAGTGTAGTGAAGGGAACAAGTACATATGAAGATGCATAATTCCCCCCGGATGGTAATCTGTCGGAACCAGACATCACCGGCTGTTTGATATCTAAATTCTTTATAACCATCAAAATGTCGGCATTTGACTTGAGGGACAATGACTGAATATAACCGGTATCCCAAATATCAGATGTATCAGAATGAAGGTTGAATGCAGGTATGGAGCCCACTTTGTATGTGAGCTCTCTCTCCATTTCTGCTGATAATGCTGCTGCAAGTTTGACCATAAGAAGTGAGTCGTTGACTCCGTCTATCTGAGAAAATACAGCTATGCTCTTACCCGACAACTCCAGAGGGTGCTTTGCGGGCACTTTGACATCCACATTGAACATCTGTACAAGCGGTCCACATGAGGAGACCATTAATGCTCCCACAATGACCGCAAAAGTGATTTTAAATCGGCTAAGTATCATATTCAAATAATTTAAAATTACATTTTCATCCCGCCACAAACCGAGATTACCTGTCCGGTTACATACGACGAAAGATCAGAAGCAAGGAAGGTGCATACATTTGCAATGTCCTCCGGTTTTCCGCCCCTTCTCAAAGGTATCTGTTCTGCCCACTGTTTTTTTACATCTTCCGGCAGTTTATCTGTCATATCTGTAAGTATGAATCCGGGAGCAACTGCATTTACTCGTATTCCTCTTGACCCAAGTTCCTGAGCAATGGATTTTGTAAGCCCAATCATACCTGCTTTTGATGCAGAATAGTTTGCCTGACCTGCATTCCCCGATACTCCCACAACCGAACTCATGTTTATTATACATCCCGATTTCTGACGCATCATAACTGGAGTGATAGCGTGGATGAAATTAAATGCAGATTTGAGGTTTACTGTAATTACAGCATCCCATTGCTGCTCGCTCATCCTCATCATCAATCCGTCCTTTGTAATGCCGGCATTATTGACAAGTATGTCTATCCTGCCGAATTCGTTGATTCCCTCTTCCACTACCTTATGGGCCTCATCAAATGAAGCTGCATTGGAAGCGACTGCCTTTACTCTCACTCCGTATGCTTCAAGTTCTTTTTTTGTTGCCTCACCGTTTTCGTCAATGATCAAATCTGTAAAGATAATGTCGGCACCCTCGGAAGCATATTTGATTGCTATGGCCTTTCCAATTCCTCTTGCTGCACCGGTAATAAGCGCAACCTTTCCCTCTAATAGTTTCATAATAAATTCTATGTTTAGTTAAATTTAATTTTTGTATTGTATCAAAGAGTCTGCCAGAATCTCTTCATAACAGACATTAGTGTATCGGACTGATAGCTTATAACCTGTAATGTATCTGGTGTAGAACCTTTCATAACTTTCAGCTCCATTCTGTATGGTTTATCCATCTTGAATACTGGTGCCTTGTCTAAATTCCGCAGAGCATTCTCCACATCCTTTTTAATTTGCCTGCAGACGCTTTCTGGTGAATAGTTTACGGCACATGTCCTTCCAATAGGCTCTTTTGTTATTGTTGTTACAACATTCTCCCCAAATGTCTCCTTTGCCTCTCTGCTGGTTTCCGAATCTCCAGCTACAAATACAACAGGTACTCCAAATTGTCCTGCATAGAGACTGTTGAAGGCCGGTTCAGAAATGGGCACTCCGTTTATAGTCAAATCAACCACCTTAAGAGACATGGTATGCGACAAAACGCCTTCTGTAATACCTGCCCTGGCATGTGCACCAATAAACAACAATGCATCATATGTGGAATCTATTCCTATTACCATGGTTTCAGGAGTATTTGGCCTTCTCCCTCTTATAAGTTTGGCTTTTGAGTTGAGTCTTACGGGGTCTACGCTTATGTTTGCGCTGTGTCCGTCTCTGACAATAATCTCGGTCGCCCCTGCTGCCAATGCTCCCTCAATAGCAGCATTCACCTCATTTGTAAGTAAATCGCAGTTTCTTTGGAAGTGGACATGCCCCGGGTAGATCTCGTCAAATGTCACAACTCCGGCAACACCTTCAAAGTCTACCTGAATCATAACTTTTAATCCGTCCTTTTTTGATGTTCTGTCTGTGGAAGAAGAACATGATGCAGCAAAAATTGCCAGTAATGAGATAAATAGAAGTTTTTTCATTGTTCAAGTTATTAAATTATTCTGGCCAGAAGATCATATTCGTCTGCCTTCTCAATTTCAACATTAGCAAATGTACCAATTATATTATCAGGATGTACACCTTTTTGCTGAGAATCGGCTCCTATCAGTATCTCTCCATCTACCTCCGGGGCCTCTTTCTGACTTCTTGCAACTATCACACCATCAGAGACAGAATCTATAAGTACCCTCTCTTTTGTACCTACTCTGGACCGATTGTAATTGAGCGAGACCTCCGACTGTACCTCCATCAGCTGTTCATATCTCTCATCCTTTGTCTTTGTCCTTATTGTATCCTTGAGGTTCTCTGCTCCCCAGGTTCCCTCCTCTTCTGAATATGTAAATGCACCCAACCTCTCGAACCTTGCCTCTTTCACAAAGGAGAGCAGCTCTTCGAATGCTCTTTTATCTTCACCAGGGTGTCCCACTATCATTGTTGTTCTAAGCACGATTCCGGGAACCTTTTTCCTGAACTTTTCAACAAGCTCCCTGGTTTGCTTACCATCTACGGACCTTCTCATATTTGCCAGCACCTTGTCAGATACATGTTGTAATGGAATGTCGAGGTATTTGCACACCTTCGGGTGGTTTGCCATAACGTCAAGCAAAGGTTCCGGGAATGCTGCAGGGTATGAATATAGTATCCTTATCCATTCAATCCCTTTCACATCTCCCAGCCTTTCTATCAATTGTGCTATTTTGCGCTCCTTATACAAATCGACTCCGTAATATGTTGTATCCTGAGCAACAACTATAAGCTCCTTAACCCCTTTCTCTGCCAGATACGCCGCTTCATCTGCCAGGGATTCCATATCGACCGATTTGTGTGGTCCCCTTATAAGCGGAATGGAGCAGTATGAACATATCCGGTCACAACCTTCTGAAATTTTCAGGTATGCATAGTGGTCCGGTGTTGTGAGAAGTCTCTGGTTATTCAGGGTTTCGTTCCAATTTCCCCCTATTGCCTTAAGGACTGACGAGGCATCAAAAGCACCAAAAAAACCGTCGACCTCGGGAATGGACTCTTTCAATTCTTGAGAATATCTCTGTGAAAGACATCCAAAAACCAGTATTTTCCTGATATACCCTCTGTTTTTGGCATCTACGGCTGCAATAATGGTGTCAATTGACTCTTGTTTGGCATCCTTTATAAAACCGCATGTATTTATAATTACTGTGTCAACTCCCGCTCTTGCGAGGTCCTCCCCTTCGGGTGATATTACAATGCCCTCGTTGAAAATCTGTCGCAACAGATGCTCCGAATCAACTCTGTTCTTGGAACATCCGAGAGTTATCAATTGTATTTTCCTGATCATTCTTTTTCTTTAGCCTCTTCACCGGCAGGCTCTTCCGGCAACTCAAAATCCAGACTTGCAAACTCCCGCAATGTATTGTACCAGTCTACAACCTTCTTCATATGAGAAACATAGAACCTGTCCCTGTCGTATTCCGGAAGAACCTCTTCAAAGAACTTCCTGAGTACATCGGGATTTGATTTTGCTTCTGGTGCCGCATTATCCTTAAGCACTTCCTGCATCTTTACGAGAATTTTGTGCAATGGCACCTCCTCGTCGGTAGTATAGACAGATATGTCTGACAGTGACGTAAGTCTGGCGCTCATTCCGAAAATTCCCCTTTTCTTTGTAGAGAGTGATTCCACTATAACTCCCGCACTTGCCTGAGAAATGTATAGGAAGAGTCCGGGCTGACCGGATATAGATACGATTTTTTGTAAATTGGTTTTCATTTTAAATTTTTAATTAAACAATTCCACGATCTTTTTTAATTTTTTCATATGCTTCAGCTATGCTTTTGAACCTCTCCTCAGCCGCCTTTTGGACATCGTTGCCCAGACTTGAGACTTTATCGGGATGATGCTTTTTTGCAAGCTTTTTGTATGCCTTTTTAACCTCTTCGTCAGTTGCACTCTTATCAATTTCCAACACCTGATATGCTGCGTCAATTCCTTTGTCGAACATTGCAAATACAGATTCGCTCTCATTCTGGCGTATACCAAGGGCTAATGCAATTTTCCTTAGAACAACAAGTTCGTCGCTGCTTACCGTACCGTCTGCGAGTGCTATTCCGGTGAGAAAATGAAGAAGCTGTATCCTCGATTCAGGATTCATATATCCTTTAATCTGGCTACCTACAGATATAATGTCAACATCCTTGGTCAGTATGTCTTTTAAAAGCCGGGCCGACTCTGTTGCTGCTTCCTGTCCAAAATTCTGAGCTATGAACTTTTTGACAAAATCAAGCTCAGATTTCATAATCCTTCCGTCCGCCTTCATGACAGATGATGAAAGTACCAGCAACGATACAAGAAAACTATTTCGCTCCTCTGTTTTTGTATAAGGGGTACCTGTTACATGCTCACTGTTTCCTTCAAGAAATGCAGCTACTGCAAAGCCTAATATACCTCCGATTGGTCCCCCTAGTGCCCATCCCACGGCACCTGTAATCCATTTTCCGTAACCCATAAATATTTGTAATTATCTCTTTTTCACCTCATCTATTATATGCAGAATCTGTGGCAGCACAGCTCTTTTCCCGTCTGCAAATATAACGAAATCGGCCATTTCCAAGCGTTTTTCGTCGCTCCACTGTTTATTGATCCTCTGCCTCACCAGTTTTTCTTCAATATTGTCTCTCTTTATCACCCGTCTTATCCTGACATCCACCGGGGCTGTTACGACAATCACCTTATCTGCTATTGAACGGAAGGTTGGCGTCTCCAGAAAAATTGCAGACTCGTAAACAATCATATCCACTCCCCTCCTCTCCTGTTCATCTCTCCATTCATAAAAATCTTCCAACAACCTGGGATGAACAATCTGGTTAACCTTCATCAAAAGTTCCTTATTGGAAAATATAATGCCTGCCATAACACTCTTCTGCAGCACTCCATCTACAACAATCTTATCTCCCAGTACTTCTACCAGCCTGTTAAGCAAGCTCTTGTCTATCTTATACAACTCCTTTGCCCTGTCGTCGGCAATATAAGCAGGTATCCCCAGTGCTGAGAAAATTCTCACCACATAGGATTTTCCGGTACCAATACCTCCCGTACAAGCAAAACAGAACATTTTAACTATCTATTTGATTCTTTGTATAATTCTGCATTCAACAAATTTTGGTTCAAAATCTAAGGATAGAATTTCAGATGGTCTCTCTGACAATTTTGGTTCCACAAATGAGTTTATGGAATTCAGAACCTCGTTATAGTCAATTATTGCTACGAACTTTTCCTTCTCAATAATTTGAGAATAACTCAATGGGACACGATATGTCATCTTTACCTCTTCCGGAAACAGGCCAATCTCCTTATCGCCAGGCGTATTTATGGCCCTGATTCTCACCGTTATGTTCTTCTCGATATATCTTTCAACCTCAAGCGTGTAATATACCTCTTTCTGAGATAGCCTTATCCCGGGTATCTCTTCCAAATCAACTACTCCGTTTATACTCTCCTCAAGATTCTGGAACCTTTGCGGTATGGTATAGATGGAATCAATCTTATCAATCAGAGAATAATCGCCGTAGATTGTTATTACATCGGGATTGAACTTAATCTTTCCTGTTGCCATATGCTGACTTTTATACGAGGCCACATATTTAGGGGCAACTGTAACCTTCTTATTAATCTGCCTTGGAAAATTAAAAAAAAGCGTGTCAACGGAAAAATTTTCAATCGTCAGATTTTCTCCGAAGCTTTCGCCCAGCTTGTCTTTAACATCGGAACTCAGGACATAGTACCCATCGGCATCTGAAGGATTTGCTTTCAATAAACGACGGTTAACCTGAATATAAATGGATTCTTCGCCTTTAAAGTATCTCTGTTGAAGTATGTAAAACCCACTAGATCTTCCCTTTAATGTGAGAAGATTATTTGAGATTGCATCAGATGCCCTACCCTGAAGATTAGTAGAGACATGCACCCTGTATGTCAGGTATGTACTGTAGTCTGCAGATAGTTTGTGTATTGACCATATGATAAAAGCAAGAAAGAGGCAGAACAAAAAAAGTAATACTTGTCTGCCTCTTTCATAAGAAATTTTTAGTTTTCTGAGCTTTATCATAAAGCAGAAACTATTTGCTGTTCTGAATATCCGAAACGTCTTTTACAAGTGAAGATTTATCTACTCTAAGTTTAACATTACTATCTACCTCTACAAGTACATACTGTTCTTTTACCTCCACTATAACTCCGTAGATACCTCCCATTGTAATTACCTTATCTCCTTTCTGAAGACTGTTGCGGAACTTAACGAGCTCTTTCTGTTTCTTCTGTTGAGGACGAATCATGAAAAAGTACATAACCACGAAGATCAAACCCATCATTACCAGGAAACTCCAGTTCCCTGCACCGGTTGCTGCCGGTTGTTGAAGAAATACAAGAAAATTCATTTTATTCGATATTAAAATTTATACAAAATTAACTATTCTATTGAGCCTACCAAACCTCTGCCCGATTTTTCAATTTTACCGTCTCTTTGTAATCCAAGTAAAATTTTATCTAAGATGCCGTTTACAAACACCTTACTGTTTGGTGTACTGTAATATTTGGCAAGCTCTACATATTCGTTTATTGTCACCTTTAACGGTATGTTGGGGAAACATATTGCTTCTGTTATACCCAGGACAATCAGAGATGTATCTGTAGCTGCCAGACGGTCGGGATCCCAGTTTAAAACATACTTGTTCATAAGCTCGATATACTCATCATAGTTTATCATAGCCTGAGTAAGCAGCCTTAAAGCATATTCCTTATCTTCGTCCTTGATAAATACCTGAGGGTGTGTTATTCTGGTGCTGAGCCTCTGAACAGATAATTTTTTCAGGATAATGTTGATTACAAACGCAAGATCGTCTATCCAATACAGGTTGCTGTCTTCAAGAATAGTGTAAAATTCCTCATTGTCATCAAGTTCTGTTTCAAAAATATTTACAACAAGCTTAAGGTCATCTTCGAAGTTAGATGTATTGGCACTCATGTATTCCTGATAATATTCTCTCTGAACAAGAACATTGAAGAGTTTCTTGACAAAAGCCTCATTCTCCATCCAGAACTGACCGTTGCTTTCGCAAAACTTTACAAGTGGTTCATTGGATTCCAGTTTCTGAATAAACTGATTGTCGACAAATCTGCGGTTGGGGGTTGACTCCTCTGCAGTTGGCTGAAATTTTTTAAAACCAGTTTCAATTCTTGCTTCGGCTACCTTTTTAAGGGCTATCGGAAGAGATAGCAGGAAGTAGTATAACTCCAGAGTTTTATCACAACTTATCAGCAACTCTTTCTCGGCTCCGGAAATTGAGTCAGACCCAGAGTTAATCCTGCTGAATAAAACCTTAAAAACTTTAACACGAATCAATCTTCTACTAATCATAAAAAAAATTATTTAATAATATTTTACAAAGATAGATTTTTGTGCACAAAAAATAATTTTATCTTTGTAAGAGAAATTTAAATACGACAAAAATGTACTTTGAAGATTTTGACAATGCAGAAGCGCACGAGCGCAATGGTGATGATGTTTTTTCAAAACCAATAAGGGCGGGGAAGCGCACCTATTTCTTTGATGTTAAGGCGACTAAAAACAACGATTACTACCTTACAATCACAGAAAGCAAGAGGAGATTAGACAGAGATGGCAGGTTTGTCTATGACAAGCACAAGATCTTTCTTTACAAGGAAGATTTTGACAAATTTTCACAAGGGTTAGAAGAAATCATCCAGTATATCCGTGAAAAGGCTCCTGTGATGACTGAAAAGCCACAAATCGAGACAGCTCCGAACTCTTTTTCTGACGTTAATTTCGAAGAATTATAGTACTAAATAAAAAATTATCAGAATCTGCCCCGCAAGGGCAGATTTTTTTTCTATGTAGTAAATAGTTTGTGTGCCTGTTTTATGGCAAGATGCCGGATTTTTCGACACGTGCACCAGGTTTACCCACTGTGCTTTCGCTACACTAAAAATCAAAGGTACTGTTTTAAAATCCAAATAA
>MEOK01000013.1 GCA_001769195.1 Bacteroidetes bacterium GWF2_40_14
TCAAACTTCACGAACTCCTGCCCAACAAATGGAAACCACTGGAGTATAATCAAATCTAAAAGAGATCCTCAATATGAAGATCTCTTTTTTGTCTATAAAAGGCGGGGCCCAATGAACGGTTACTTGAATGCATAAGAAAAATCATTTGTAAACTACAGATATTCAGACATATGTTAAAACAACTGGCAGTTCGAATTTTTTTGTAAATTAGTACCCTAATAATGATAGTTAAACAAAAAGATAATGAGAAGAACAATTCTGCCTCAGCTTTTGAGGAGATATATCTCTCATATTATCACAAGATCAGATCTTTTTGCAGAAATTACCTCAGAGACGATGACCTGTCAAAAAGCGTTGCTCAGGAGGTTTTTGAAGCTGTTTGGAACAACAGGGAGAATTTGAATTTTAGCGATGAACTGCTTCCATATCTGTTTATTCTGGCTAAGAACAGGTGTCTGAATATTTTAAAAAGAGATAAAGTACAACATTGTTATTCGGAATATGGATTCAATCATAATCGCGAATCGCTCAATTATGACTCATTAAAAGATTCAACAATTAATGTTCTTTATGGAAACGAGGTAGAACATTTACTTAATGAAGCATTGCTAAAAATGCCTGAAACGGTTAGATCTACGTTCTGTCAGAGCCGTTTTAGGAACCTCACATACGAGGAAATTGCAGGAATTCAAAATATTTCAATAAAAACAGTTGAATACAGAATAATGTATGCATTGAGAGTTTTAAGAAAAATTCTCAAAGACTATTTGCCAATATTGTTAGGGTATTTATCAGCAGAGTTGTTTTAATACAGGGATATATTAATATGAAGAAAGAACTACTATTAAAGTACATTAAGGGAGAGGTTTCAAAAGCGGAGGAAAGCGAGATATTTGAGTGGATAGAGAGAGATCCGGAGAATAAGAAATATTTTCTGCTTCTAAATAATCTATGGATATCGCAGAATATTTCAGACGAAAAGGCCACACCGGAAGAGCTTAGAGAGATACAATCGCTCACAACAAAGAAAAATTTGCTCACAACAAAGAAGAAATTCAGCTTTAACGGTATAAGAAGGTATCTACCGTATGCTGCAGCCATATTTATACTCATGTCAATCTCTTTAAATCTGTTTCTGATTAATAACAGTGCAAAACTAAGAGAAGCAGGACAAGTAATTCCTGTAAGGCTGTCTGAATTACGTTCAGAAAATAAGCACGAAATATATACCGAAAAAGGGGTTAAGGCCCGCATTACATTACCGGACGGTTCCAAAGTGTGGTTAAATTCAGATTCAAAAATTACCTTTCCCGACAAATTTGAATCGGATATAAGGGAGATTGCGTTTTCCGGCGAGGCTTATTTTGATGTTACCAGAGACTCTTTAAGACCCATGATAATAACAACTAACAAGAACTTTAAGATTGAAGTGCTTGGCACAAAATTTAATATTCGTTCATACGACAATGATTCTGAGGCTCAGATGACACTATATTCCGGTTCAATAAATGTTGTGTCGGCATCTGGCAAGAGGGGGACGACTAACTCCGGGGAGGTTATAACAAAATTAAAGCCGTTAGAAACCTGCATAATAAGAGAAAGACAAACTCCTGTCCATTTAAAGCCGGTTAATGCAGAAAAGCAAGTAGCCTGGAAGAACGGGAAAATTATATTTGAATCGACACCAATGTCGGAGGTTCTAAAGATTCTTGAAAGATGGCATGGGACGCAATTCATTGTAAAAGACCAGTCAGTATATAAATTTGATATTACGGCAAAGTTCAGATCTGAGTCAATTGTGCAAATCATGGAAATGATAAAATATTGTTCTCTTGTAGATTACACTGTAGACAGTAATAAAGTTATCTTAATGAGAAGATAAAGTGTATTTTTTTGTTAGGGTAATTATCGTTGATATTGTTTTACAAACAAACCCAAAACATTAAAATTATGAACAGTAAAACTGTACCAAAAGCTTTAGTAAGGCTTTTGCCTTTTGTAGCGTTCTTCCTTTTCTTTTGTAATGAGGTATCGGCACAAAAGATAAACATTAACTTCAAGGAGACCCCTCTAAAGACAGTTATCAATGAAGTCAGCCGGCAGACTGGTTACGACTTTGTTTATTCAAACGCATTAACAGCTATTAATGATAGAATAAGCATTAGTTATTCAGCGTCCGGAGAACCGATTGAAAAATTGTTTAATCTGTTATTTTCTCAACGAGGGATATCATTTAAAATTAATAAAAAGCAGGTAACGCTTGCTCCAAAAGAGATAGTTCCCGGTAATCCGAACAAGGGAAGCTCTACCCAGGAGATAAAAAAACAGGAAAAGATCACGATTAGAGGTAGAATATTGGATGATTCTCAACTACCTCTGCCCGGAGTCTCCATTTTTAATCTTATGTCTAAAAAAGGCTCTTATTCCGACAACTACGGTGATTACACCATAGAGGTAAGCAATGGTGACAGATTGCGTTTCACGTCAATTGGAATGACAGCCAAGGAGATAGTGATTATTGGAACAGGAGTCGTTTATAATGTTGAAATGACGAATGAGAATGTACTTCTTCAGAATGTTGTAGTGACAGGTTATCAGTCCATTTCGAAAGACCGGGCTGCAGGTGCGGTGAGCATAATGAATGCCAGTGAGATACAAAGCCGTCCATCTATTAACCTCGCATCTGCGATGGATGGAATGTTTACAGGGCTCAGGGTATATGGAGAAGGGGGCTCAGAAAAATTTACAATAAGGGGAATAGGTACAATGACCATGGGGATTTCAAACCCGCTTGTTGTTGTTGATGGATTTGCAGTAGAGGATGGGCTGAATAGTATCAATCCAAATGATATTGAGACTGTTCACGTACTAAAAGATGCTTCTGCAGCCTCTATCTGGGGTGCCCGTTCATCAAATGGTGTCATTGTAATTACTACCAAAAGAGCAAAAAAGGGATTGCATGTTAAATTCAACTCATTTTTAAGCATACAGGACAAGATGGATCTGGCTTATGCCAATCCGATTGCCTCATCTGCCGATGCATTACGGTGGGAAAGATATCTTTGGGATTATGACAAGACTTGGCCGTCGTTTTCTATTTCCAGAGATGTAGACGGGAACAACAATCCCGTAACACTTGGTATAACTCTGCTTAATATGAGAGATCTTGGCAGAATTTCACAGTCCGAATTTAACCAGAAATGGTCGGCACTTGAACAGACAGACTATAAGGATGATGTATACAAGTATATAATCCAAAACCCTATCACTCAGAATTATGATGTGTCTGTTAACGGAACGTCAGAGAAAAACCAATATATCTTTAATATTCGTTACACCCAGGATCAGTCAAACTTTAAAGACAATAGTAATAGAGATATATTGACAAACTTTCGCAACATATATAATGTTACTCCGTGGTTGGACTTCAATTTCAGCATAATGACAAGGTTCTCACGCAGCAATAACAGCGGAGCTTCTTTGTCGGACATTAAGAGCATGTCGCCCTATGAAAGACTTGTTGATGATAGTGGAGACGATGCTGTAATGGTTGGTTCCCATTATCAGGAATTTGTTGATGCTGTAGACGGAATTTTCCCTAAAGACTGGAACTACAATCTGCTGCGAGAGATCAGAAACCGTGAGATTTTGTCAAAACAGAATATTCTACGCTTACAATCATCGTTGACCTTTAAGCTAATAAAAGGATTGACATATGAAACCAAGTTCCAATATGAACAGTATAAGACAGAAAACAGCAGCTACTATAGCGAAGATTCTTATTATGTAAGAGACCAGATAAATAAATGGGTCGATTATGATGAACCTAATAAGAAAATATTGAAACGGTATGTTCCTGATGGAGGTCAACTCCTTAAGAGTTATGGCAATACAAGTGCGTTTAATTTTGGCAACCAGTTAAAATATAATCAGGAATTCGGCAAACATCAGATAACAGCCGGCCTTTTTTCCGAGATATCGTCTAAGGTTAATGAATCGTATGGTTCTCCTACAGTATATGGTTACGATCCTGACTTGCTCACCAGCCAGGTTCCCGAAATATATTATCCGATACACTCTTATTGGGGAGCAACCACATATACAATGAATGGGATGGATGCAAATATGAGGTATACCGATGACCGGTTTTTCTCAGTGCTAGGCAATGGCGCCTATACATATAACCAGAAATATTCGTTGACAGGGAGCTTTCGTATTGATGCATCAAACTTAATTGTAAAAGATCCTAAATACCGATATGCACCATTCTGGTCTGTGGGTGTTAACTGGAAAGCAGATAAAGAGGATTTTATAAAGCAGACAAATGTCTTTGACAGATTGAACTTAAGGTTCTCATACGGTCACACAGGAAACGTTGTAACTACCACGTCGTTTGTGCCACTTGTTTCTATGATGGGTGTTTATCCTCCAACCGGTGCAGAATATGCAACTATAAACGATTATGGCAACCCGACTCTCACTTGGGAAAGGACAAAAATTGCCAACCTTGGTGTTGATTTTGTATTACGCTCGCCAAAGATTTCCGGCACTATAGAATTATATAACAAACATGGAGTAGACATTGTAGGTGAAATTGATTTGCCTCGTCTTACCGGAACAACATTACAGGAGTTCAATACTGCAGAGATATTAAACAGGGGAGTTGAATTGAGTGTCAACTACGATTTTTTACCAAAGAGTTCGTGGTTATCATGGCTGACCAGGCTAAACTTTACATATAATAAAAGCGAGGTTCTAAGCCTGAAGCGTGTCAGTTATAGCGCCAGCAGCATAAAGACTCCTCATTTTGAAGAGGGTCAGCCGGTTGGAGCGATATATTCATATAAGTATCTTGGGATGAATACAGAGAACTTACCGTATATGCAAGGGATCGGAGAGAATACATGGACGTTTAACAATGTTGCCCCCAGCACAAATGATCATAGGCAATATATGATTTATTCCGGCAGTACTCAGCCAACAACAATGATAGGATGGCAAAACACTATTTCTGCCTATGGTTTTAACTTATCGGTTTACTTAACCGGAGAGTTCGGACATATTTTCAGAAGACCTACTTTTGATTACCCTATTCTGACTAATTCCAAAGTAACATCAACTTTACATAAAGATGTAAAAGGGGTGTTAGACAATATATCTAAGGATATTCCTACAATGCCTTCAAACACCGAGACTAACCTTCTCGCATGGGGTGGTTACGCGCAATATCTTAACACAACCATTGAGAATGCTTCCAATATAAGATTGCAGGAGATAAATCTTTCATACAACCTGCCTGCCAAACTTATCTCAACAATTGGTTTTTCAGATATTAAGCTTTATTGCCAGGTAAGGAATGTCGGGCTTTTATGGACTGCAAATAAAAAGGGGTTGGACCCGTTGTATATCCTGAATAGTAGCTCAGCAGCAGCAACTACATTAATCAAACCAGCCAGAATTTACACTTTTGGATTGTCATTTGAGTTTTAGTGAAGTCTTTTAACGAAATACAATAAGAATCAATATGAAAAGAAATATTTTTACTCCGGCTATATTATTATTAATGGCAGCAATTTTCATAAGCTGCGAGAAATTCCTTGATGAGCCACCTGAAAAGAAAAACAATCTTGAGATTAAAACGGTAGAGGCTCTTGATATGCTTCTTAATAACTACAATGTCTTTTTTGACCGAAGCCGTGAAGTGGTTTTAGCGACTGATAACTTTGGACTTTTTAAAGGTTATTATCTGGCAAGACCAAGCAGGTTTGACACTCAGCTTCAATATATTCTTTGGTTCCCGGAACTTTGTGCTTTACAAACTTATTACTGGGAGATGCAGTTTTTAAAGATTGCTTATGCAAACACCATTCTGGCTTCTATTGATGATGTTGAAGGGTCCGAGGCAGTCAAAACGAGGCTTTCGGCAGATGCACACTTTTTAAGAGCTTACGAATATTTTCAACTTGTCTCTCTCTTTTGTCTCCCATATTCACAGGAAAACAAATCGGCATTGGGTCTTCCTTTAAAGAGGACTTTAGTATATGACGAAGATATTACCAGAAAGAGTCTTGAAGAGACAATGAAATTCATAGAAGATGAATTAACCATTGCATTAAAAACAACTGAGCCAAGAGACATTAATAAGCTGTGGCGGATTAGTTTGCCCGGTGTTCAGGCATTTGCGGCCAGGTACTACCTGTACCTTCATGATTACGACAAGGCTAGTCAATATGCCAATCTTGCGCTGACGGCCCATTCTACAATGGTAGATTACCAACCGTATTTTACACCTACTATGCGTACTTATTCTTCGGGCGGGGGAACCTATTTTGCTCCGAATGCAAGTACAGATTATAAATTCGGGGAGTTTTATTTTGCGCGGATTTTGTACAACCATACTCAAAATGCGGTTCCCAGCGATGGCCTTATGAATCTTTATGACAAGGTTAATGATTTCCGGTATTATGCTTTTTTTGTGGAGAATTACTCTTACAACCGTGCTTCTGTTCCGGGATGGTCGGCATATCAGCAATTTGGTTCAATAGGCATACTCAGCGGACCTACAACTGCAGAAATGTATCTTATAAGAGCCGAATGTAAGGCCAGGAAGGGAGATATAGCGGGGGCGGTTCAAGATTTAAACATTGTAAGGAGCCGTCGGTATAAGACCGGTACATATGTAGATCTTAAAGCTTCAGATCTGTCTACCAATAAGATTGCGACTCAGTATGTAATTGACGAGAGAAGGAGAGAGTTTCCTTTTACTCTTCGTTGGTATGATATCAAAAGGATTAACTCCGACCCTGCCAATCTGGTTGATAAAGTTACAATCACTCGTGACTTTTTCCAGTTCGATGGTATAATAACCGATGTCAATACTCCAAAAACCTATACTCTGGCTCCGAATGACAAAAGATTCGCATGGCCGATTCCTAGCATTGACATTCAACTGAGTAATGGACAACTTGTACAAAATCCGTATGATTGATAACTAATCAAAATCTCATGAAAAGGATAAATATATTTTTTGTACTGTTGCTATTATTCAATATCTGTAGTGTGTCGGGTTTTTCTAAGCAGGATAGTTCGGTTAAGAGAATTGTTGTTAATGGTTTAGTTGAGAACGCACAAGTTGTTGCAATTGGAAACTTGTATGGCTCCAGCCAGGATGAGTTGATTTTAGGAAGAGACTCCAACCTGTTTATATACTCTATAGTTAATGACTCAGCAAAGCTTCTGTTTACCCATACATTTGACAACGAGGTGTTGAAACTGAAAACAGGTGATACCGATAATGACGGCAGAAATGAACTTGCCCTTGTCACGGGTAAGTCAAAGTATGCCGATTCACAGGTTAAAGTGTACATTATAGCGTTGGATAATGGTAAATGGAAGGTTTCTGAAATCTATTCAAAGCCATCTCCAAGGCCCCAGCCGCTCTTTCTTGATATTGCAGATATTGACAATAATGGGAAGAAAGAAATTGTTGCCTCCTACTTTGAATCCAAATATATGGTGGAAACCGTTGTGCTTTCAGTTGAGTCAGGAAACTGGATTCCAGGAGCCTGTTCAGTCGAAAGAATGGCAACTGCCCGCGACATTGGAGTAGTTTTTGGGAATAACCAGAATATTCAGGCTGTAGGCCGCGTTTACGGGGATACTCTGGGAGCTGAGGGGGATGCTTATATTTTGGATGGAAAAAAGAAGACTAACCTTAATGTATACAGGGGGGTCAATTCTGCTATAAGAATTGGCGATGGTAACAATGACGGAAAGAATGAAATATATGTGGGCGATGGTTGGCACCAGAATTACGGAAAAATTGCCAGAAGCAGATTGGCTGTCATTGATCAGAAAAACGGGAATTGTACTTATAGTCTTATAGAGGATATTAAAGGTCAATATCAGGTTTCTCAGATAGAGATTGCCGATCTGAACGGGGATGGTAAAAATGAAGTAATTACGAGCGGGAACAGATTTTTCAGAATATACAGGTACGATTCAGGTAAATGGAAGGTTTTTGCAGATACTTCGTTGACCCCGGGACAATTTGCTGTTGGGAACATTAATGGGGACATGTATGCAGATGTTGTTTTTGCAAGGAAAAAGGGGAGGGTAGAGGTATACAATTTTATGAACATGGCCTTTTCTGCGAGTCTGGATAATGAAGTGATTACTAAGGTTGTGCTCCCCGATTCGCTTCTGGGTAAAACCGCCCCGGAACTGAAGGTGACTAAATGGTATAATGGCAATTTTGCAGGTATTCATAATTCTACCGGAAAGGTTATCTTGCTTGATTTCTGGGCAACGTGGTGTGTGCCATGTAAAAAAATGTTTCCTGCACTAAGAAAATACCAGGACAAGTACCGTAATGATAATCTGATAATTATCGGACTTACCAAGTTGGATGGTACTCAGTCAGCCAAAGTTGTTGAAGAATTCATAAACAAGGAGAATTTCAACTATCTGATTGGAATTTCCGAAGAGGCATTCAATGATATATTCTATGGTGTAGGAGCTATACCCCATGCTGTACTGATAGATAAAAAGGGCATAGTCAGAAAATACATTGTCGGATATCACGAAGATGATGCGCTTGAAAAAGAAATTGTCAGATTGTTGAGTGAGTAAATAGTTGATGCCAGCCACAGTTTTTGGCAAGTCAAAAAATGGAGGTTACATTTTGCAGGTTATCAAATACTTGCCAAAAACTGTGGCAAGGTGACTGTTGTCTAAGAAAAAAATTATAACTACACTTGTACCCGCTCGGAGTATTTATTCTTGTTTTGTTCTTAGGTAAAAATGTCATTGGATATCAATAGTAAGGATTTTGTTGCTTATCTCAGGGGTGGCAGCGAAGAGGCTTTTACTGAATTGTATAACCATTATAATCTGCATCTTTGCTCTTATGCATACAGAATCCTGAACGACAATGGTGAGGCCAGGGAGACGGTGCATCTTACGTTTTGCAAGTTCTGGGACAACCGCAAAAGCATCGACATAAACGAATCGCTTAACTCCTATCTCTATAAATCGGTTTACAACAATTGCATCAGCCTGCTCAGAAAAAAGAAGCAGTATGCCAAGTATGTGGAGCTGGGGCTGGGTGACCTGCACTTCAACCGGATTGTGCAGAATCCGCATGCGGAGCTTAAGATGATTGATTCCGAAAACAGAAAAATAATTTTGTCTGCAATTAACGAGCTTCCCGAAAAGTGCAGAGAAATCTTTATAAAATGCAAAATCAACGGTCTGACATATCCTAAGGTTGCTGAAGATCTTAATATTTCGGTCAAGACTGTTGAGACGCAAATGTCAATAGCACTCAGGAGGCTAAGGAAAAAATTGGATTGGTTGTTAATTCTTTTGATTTTACCTTAAGGGTGTTTTGATTATTTTGCGTCATAACTATAGAACAAATGAAAATGATGCAAGAAACAGATCGCACCGGGACAGATATCCTTTTAGCCAAAATTCTACAGGGGGTTGCCACCAAAGAAGAAATTCTCGAATTTTCCGAATGGATCAAAGACTATCACAATGAAGTTTATTTCGACAGATTTAAAGAGATGTGGCACGTCTCTGTCGATAAATCATACTTAGCAGAAAACGCAAAACTGCATAACCCGAGAAGGTTCGTCTCGTATATGCGCACAACCAGAAAGAGAAAAAGATTAAGACTGGGAATTACATATTCGCTATCTGCCGCTGCTGCGTTTGTCCTCTTCCTGGGCATTTCCCATTTCGTGAATATTGGCAACGGTTCTTCAGTTAAAGATGTGGATTTCACCGCATTGAACTATTCAAAGGATTCTATAAGAGTAGAGTTAAATAACGGAAAGCAGGTGAAGAGGATAAAGGATGCCACTTCTACAATAACAAATCTTGAGGACAAAATTGCCCAGAATATCAATATGCAGGAGATTCAGCCCGCGAAAGTATACAACACTGTATCAACCCCTTCCGGGGAGAGGGTCACCATGGTGCTTTCCGACCAGACAGTTGTCTACCTAACATCAAACTCATATTTGAAGTATCCGGCAAGGTTCGACAAGGACAAGCGGGAGGTTACTCTTGTGGGACGTGCATATTTTGAGGTTAAGAAATCGAAGGTGCCGTTCATTGTAAATACTGCTGATATGAATATTGAGGTGCTGGGAACATCTTTCGACGTTGAGTCGAGGAACAGTGGCTCAAGCGCATCTGTGATTCTGGTGGAGGGGTCGGTAAAGGTACATGCCGACGGAAGGACACAGCTTATTCGTCCGGATGAGCAGATGAGCCTGCAGAGAGAGACCAAGGAGATGACGGTCAAAAGCGTGGATTCCAAGCTGATGACAATGTGGAAGGATGGCGTTCTTATTGTCCGCGGTCAGTCATTCACAGAACTTATAGAGAGCCTCTCATCTTGGTATGGTGTCAAGATTGTAGACAGGTCTGGCGTTTCAAACAAGGATAAATTCAATGGACGATTCGACAGAGAGGATATTGAGGCGGCAATAAAGGCTGTATCGATAAGTGCCAGCATAAAATACAGAATAGAGGACGGTAAATTGATTCTCGAAGACCAATAGCAAACCCTATAAATTCATATATAACCCACGCTATTTATAACTAAACTAACTAACTATGAAGAAATTATTCGTTTTGCGGCATCCTTTATTGTTGCCGTTATTATGTTTCTTCCTTCTTTCCGGGAAGCTCTCAGGAGCTACTCAGCAAGAGAGGATTACTCTTAATCTTAAAGATGCTACCATTACGCAGTTCTTTAAAGAGATTGAAAACAGAACAGCATATAAGTTTTTCTATAAAGACTCACAGGTTGAGAACGCACCACTTATAAACGTTGATGCCAATAACAAAACGCTTACAGAGGTTCTTAACGTTGTCTTTGAAAAAACTAGTCTGTCGTATGAGATCACCGGCAACCAAATTGTAATAAAGCAAAAAGTTGTTGCCGACAAGAGATTCAGAACGATCTCCGGAACGGTGACAGATAAGAATAAGGACCCGCTGCCATTTGTAACTGTTGCAGTGGTAGGAACAAACAAAGGAGTCTATACCGATATCAAAGGAGAGTTTACGATTGATGTTCCGGTTGAAACTACATCAAGCCTTAATTTCAGGATGATTGGCATGAATGACGTGACAGTCATTTTGGACAAGAGAACAAACTATCCGGTTATGCTAACCGAAAACACACTCTCTCTGGATGAGGTAGTTGTTACAGGTATTGTAAATAAAAGAGCGGAGAGCTTTACAGGTTCGGTAACTTCGATCTCCTCAAAAGACCTGATGAGAACCGGAAACAAAAATGTCTTTGAATCTCTGAAGAACTTAGATCCTTCCTTATATATAATGGATAATATCACCAACGGATCTAATCCTAATGCTTTACCAAGCATGGAACTCAGGGGTACTTCTAGTTTTCCTTCAGATGCCTCAACAAGCATTTCGTTAAAAGGAAATTACGGGAATGTTCCAAATACTCCATTGTTCATACTTGACGGTTTTGAAACAACTATTGAGAGAGTAATGGATATGGATATGAACAGGGTGGAGAGTGTAACCATACTAAAAGATGCATCTGCCAAAGCACTTTACGGATCAAAAGCAGCAAACGGAGTTGTTGTTATTGAAACAAAAAAATTATCAGGTAGTGAGCAAAGGGTTACATATACAGGAAGTATAGATATTTCTATGCCTGATCTTACTAGTTATAACCTTACCAACTCCGCAGAAAAACTGGAAGTTGAAAGGATAGAAGGAGTATACAGTAGTCCAAATTTTATTGAAGTACAATTGGCCCTCAATAAATTATATAACGATAGAAAAAAATTAATAGAAGAGGGACTAGATACATATTGGCTTTCCAAACCATTAAGAGTTGGAATCGGTTCCAAGCACAATGTCAACATAGAGTTAGGTGATAGTAAAAGTTTAAAAGGTATTGCCGATTTTACTTACAATACTATTACCGGAGTAATGAAAGGTTCAGACAGAAAAAACATTTCCGGCAATGTCGAAATGTCATATCGATATAAGAATATTCTTTTCAGAAACATAATGACTGCTGTAAGTAATAACAGTCAGGAAAGCCCGTGGGGAGACTTTGGTGTATATGCCAGAATGAACCCATATTGGAGAAGTAATGACCCAGTAACCGGCATGTTGTTAAGATGGGCAGAACCAACGACATATACTGCAAACCCGATGTTTGATGCTACTATTGGAACAACTAACACTTCTAGCTACCTCGATTTTCAGAATAATTTTTATGTTGAGTTGAGGCCTACTCAATTTATTAAAGTGGCAGGTCGTTTTGGGGTGTCTGCAAAACGTAGCAATGCAGATGAGTTTCTTCCTTCCAACCACTCTAAATATTCAACATACACATATATGTTGAGCGAAGAGTTAAAGATGAGACGAGGTTCTTACAGACTCGATAATGGTAAAAGCAGCAGCTTCTCGGGAGACGTAAATGTTTCCTATTCAAGAACAATAGAGAAACATTTTATATCTGCATATATTGGAGCATTATCATCTGAAAGCACGTATTCAGCTTATGTGAACTATGCAGAAGGTTTTCCTAATAATCAAACTGCAGATATAACATTTGCACGCCAATATGCTGAGGGCACAAGGCCAATGGGACTCTCTTCTCTAAACAGAGAATTGAGTTTTCTATCTACAGTAAACTATTCATACGACAATAAGTATTTGGTAGATGCGACCTACAGATTAGGTGCCTCATCACTTTACGGAAAAGACAATAGATGGTCAACAGACTGGAGTGTGGGACTTGGATGGAACTTGCATAATGAAGGCTTCCTTAAAAATTCAACAGTAATCAAACAGTTTAAGATCAGGGGTTCAGTTGGTGTTACAGGAAATCAGAACTTCAACACAAGTTATGCAGTAGGTACATATAAATATTATACTAACTATAATTACAACGGATTTACAGGTGCATACCTGGCAAACATGCCAAATCCTCTACTTAGATGGGAACAGAGACAAGATTATAATATTGGGATTGATGCAGAAATAAGTAAACTAAAACTCAAGTTGGATTATTATGACGGCTACACAAAGAACATGTTAACAGATGTTTCTGTCGCACCTTCTGTAGGGTTTAATATGGTAAAGGATAATCTGGGATTGGTAAGAAACAAGGGTTTTGAGATTACTGCAAATATCAATTTATGGCAAAATAAAAATGGATTTTTTAATATCTATGGCTCGGTTGCCTCTAATACAAATGAGATAATGAAACTGTCGGAGAGTATGAAGACTTATAATGCTCTTCAGGAGAAAGAAGCTGCCGACAAAGGGAACAATAAACCGGTTATCATGTATCAGGACGGTATGTCTATGAATGCAATCTGGGCTGTAAAATCACTAGGAATTGACCCGATGAATGGTCAGGAGATTTATGTCAAGAAAGATGGGACAAGGACATATGTATATGACCCACTAGACCTGATTGTTGTTGGAGACACCAGACCTAAGGCACGAGGTCTTTTTGGATTTACAGCAGAATACAAAGGATTTGGATTTAGCACGACATTCAGATATAAGGTTGGTGGACAGATATATAACCAGACATTGGTTGACAGGGTTGAAAACATAGACATCAACAATAATGTAGATAAAAGGGTACTAACTGGCAGATGGCAATATCCGGGACAACTCGCAATGTATAAACGGTTGGGCACCTTCCAATACGAAGGGGACCCACTCGCTCGTCAGGAGATGACAAGAGCAACAAGCAGATTCGTTCAGGACTTAAATGAACTGACATGGGGAACAGCATCGGTCTATTATGATTTCCCAAGATCTGTAATTGAAAACTGGAGGATTCAAAGAATGAGATTCTCTCTATATATGAATGATGTAGTAACCATTTCATCTGTGCAAGCAGAGAGGGGCTTAAATTACCCATTTGCAAGAACTGTTTCTTGTTCATTATCAATTACTTTTTAAATAGAGTGTTATGAAGAAAAATATCATAAAAACAATAATTTTATCATTAAGCCTTGTTTTTGCATCCTGCAGTTCATGGTTAGATGTAACTCCTCCTTCACAAATCAGAGAAGAGGCACAATTCAATTCCGTTGATGGATTCCAGCAAGTCTTAATTGGCTGTTATATAGAAATGGCAAGTGACACGCTCTATGGACGCGTATTATCATGGTCTACTATAGAACTAATGGCAGGTCAATATATGCCTCTACAGGCATCAACAAATAATGATTATAATATATCTGTCTTTAATTACAATTCGTCCAATGCAATCCGTTATATAAACGGTGTTTGGGGGAAGGCATATAATGTAATAGCCAATGTAAACAATGCTCTTAAATATATAGAGATTAAGAAAAATGTTCTGGATAATATCAATTATCAGTTAATAAAAGGTGAATTGTTGTCCATCAGAGCCTTTATGCATTTTGACCTTATGAGACTATATGGCCTTGGAAATTTGAATTCAAGAACAGATCTTACTTCGAAATTTGCTGTCCCTTATGTAACATCACTTGGCAAAGAGATGACTCCTCAGCGTTCTTACAAAGAAACCTTGGATTTGCTAATTGCAGACCTTACCAACGCAATAACACTGCTTGAGATAGACCCTGTCACTAAGATTCAGCCATCATCGATTTATACAGATATCAATATAGACGGGTTTTATAATAATCGTCAGCAGAGATTCAACTATTATGCTGCAAACTTATTGCTTGCTAAAGTGTATATGTGGGAAGGAAGCAGTGCAAGTATTGCAAAGGCACTAACTCTGGCTAATAAAGTCGTTACTGAGGCTGAATCAAAAGGGCTTATAACATGGTCAACAAGTACAAGCATTACCGATGACGTAATAATGAAGTCGGAACATCTGATGTCGCTCAACACCCAGAATTTAGCTCTAAGGACTGCGGACTTTTTCAAATTAGATATAATTGCTGCCAGCGACATTAAGGCACAATATGTTTCCTACGACAGGATTTTAAGTATTTATGAAGCAGCAGGAGTAGGCAGCACTGACTATAGGTTCTCAAAACAATTTATACCTAACACGGTAACTATTAATGGGAACAATGCTTATACTCCACTTAAATATTTTGGAACAATCAGCAATAAAATTACTAAAAACTATATCCCTTTAATGAGAATACCGGAGGCATATTACATTGCAGCTGAGTGCTACATTAAACAGGCTAGTCCTAATGTTCCTGCAGCTCTTACCCTTTTGAATACAGTAAGACAAAAGCGAGGAATTACAACCGATCTGACCAGTTCCGATGCATCTTCGGTTATGAACGAAATTGTAAAGGAGTATACAAAAGAGTTCTACTGTGAAGGTGCAATGTTCTTTTTATACAAACGTCTGGGAATGGAAACTATTCCTGGCTACAATCAGACAGCAACAGATGCAATATATGTTCTCCCATATCCTTCTACAGAGTTGCAAATGGGTAGAAAACAATAATGATAAAAAAGAAAGTTATGAAAAACAAAATAAAATTTTTGCTTTTAGGAATGATTATCCTTTATTCAGCAGGATGCCAAAAGGATAATATAATGATTTTTGACACTAATGACAGTGGGGTGGTTTTCCCAGGTGCAGGTGATGGTAAAGACTATAAGGGATACAATGCAACCGATCAGACTTATTATGTAAACGAATCCTTTTTAAGTGTTCCTCTCACACAGAATAAATACATAGTCGATTTCCCGATAAGAATATCCGGGGACTCTGCCAAGGTAGACAGAGTTGTCTCTTATGAAATCCTTACAGAGGAGACAACCGCTCTTAGTACTCAGTATAAGATTGTTGATGCCCTCATTCCGGCAGGTAAGCAATACGGAAGAATAAGATTCGAACTTACAAGAGATGTTGCTTTGGATAATGCGTCAGTTAAGGTGAGCCTGAAGCTGAAAGATTCCAAGGATCTAAAAGTGGGTTCCAACGAATACTGCAAAGGGATCCTAACATGGAGTAACATGCTGGCCAAATTTCCGGCATCTTCTTCCTATACAAGGACATACAACTGCATAGTGCTTACTCCTCTTACTAAAACCAGCACCGCAATTACCTACTACAGTCCAAATGCACACAAAGCTATACTTGACGCGTTAGGATGGCCCATAACCTATTGGCCAACTTATACAAGCGGCTTTGCCGACCCTAATACCGGAACAAGCGCCATTTATGGTGTTTATTATACAGACTTGTATGCACAGAAGCTAAAAACTTATCTGGATGCTTACGCTGAAGCTAACGGGGGAGTGAGGTTGAAACACAATGCCGGAATAGATATTGGAAAAGATATCCAGCCAAGAATAACAGGAGCCGTCTATATTCCCTAATCATTAAATTAAGATAACCATGAAAAGAAAATCATATAATTTCATAGTATTATCCCTGGCTGCTCTGCTGTTCAACAGCTGCTTTTCGGACAAGTCAGGTCTCGATACTAACAAAATTGACGAAATAGTAATTGAAACACCTTCTATGTCATCAATCCTGAGGGTTGAATATCTGGAAGACGTGACCTTCAACCCCACTGTTACAATAGGAAGAACCCTAAGTGCGACAGATGTGACTTATAAATGGCA
Source organism: Bacteroidetes bacterium GWF2_40_14 (assembly GCA_001769195.1). Lineage (GTDB taxonomy): Bacteria > Bacteroidota > Bacteroidia > Bacteroidales > UBA932 > Bact-08. Next base: position 16,621 of record MEOK01000013.1, read on the forward strand.
GATTAATCAGACACCGGGTTCTACTGACCTGGTAGTGATTGGAACTGATAAAGAATTGAAAACGACCATAAAGAACAAGATATTATCTGCTTCATACACTCTCATCTTTACAGCCAGAGACGAAAAACATGGGGTGGAGTATCAGAAGAGCTGGCCAATATATGTAAGCAGCTCATTCCGTGAGGGCATTGTTATTGCCGACACAAAAGACGGGATAAACTCTGACCTTTCTCTGATAATGGATAATGACATTACAACCTCATACAGCGGGGGAGTGAAGATTAAATACAATATCTGGAAAAGCACTACCGGAACTTCTTTCCCGGCTCTTGTTAAAAACATTACCTATACCCTGCACAAGCCTAGTTCCATTCTTACAAAAAATGTCATTACTACGATTTTCCAGAACAAAGATATCAGAATGTTCGATTGCGAGAATTATTCACAGTACAAGAGTGCACAGGAGATTTTCCCGGGCAAGACTGCCACTTTCGACCCTCAGGCATTCTATACAATCAACAATGCAACATGGGTACTGGTAGCCAATAATACAGCATACCTGTTTGCAAATAACCAGGGAATTACGGCATTTGCGCTACCTGCATCGGGGGTTAATTATGTTGACAATTCAATTATGGTAGCTGACAACTCTTCAGGATCCGGACCATATGCTTTCTGGTATAACAATACTACCGGTAAGATCCACGATATCGCAATGACATTTACAACACCTGCCACAGGTGCAGAATACACAACTCAGGGCGTGTTTAACCCAGCAGGCCTATCGGACAGAAGAATGATAGCCGGAGATGTATCCATTGATGGAGTTACCTCCGCGATGTTGCTCAAGAATAATTCTACAAGCAATTATGAGTTATATGCCATCTCCTTCTCGTATACTGACGTCAATTATAATACTATACCTTCTGCTCCAAAACTGAAAGTAGACATGCCTGCTGCATTGACACCAATAATCAATTCAGCCGTTTCAATTTTCTTCTGTGCATTTGACCCGATAATGTATGTAGCAACATCTACAAAGATCTATGCTGTCAATTTTGGTGGTGGTGTGGTGTCGTACAGCGAAAAATATTCTGCTCCTGCCGGTGAGACTATTACAAAGGCAAAACTTTTTGTACAGGGGAGGTACAGGCTCAACAGAAAGGACTATAACACAGTAAGTGGTCCTATTTATGAACCGGTATTGGCATTGAACACAAAAGCAGTTGTAATTACTACACAAAAGGGTGAATATGAGGGCCAGGTTTATGTAGTGCCTCAGGGAACTCCGGGAACAGGAGATCTGAACTCCGCATTGGCAAAAAAATATTCAGGATTTGGTAAAATTCTTGATTTTACTATACAAGGACAGTAACAAAATTTAATTTTAATGAGAAAGATATTAGTATTTAGTACCCTGATTATGTTTGCCTGCGGTGTTTTTGCAGCTTCGGGTGCAACTCCGCAGACAAAAGAAAAGAAAAAGACAGAAGCAGAGGAGACAAAAGCCAAGAAGGATTCTGTCGATGCTTTTCAAAAACTATTTAAAGAAAAACATGAAACCGCCAGTGGCATGTTTATACTTCACAAGATGAAGGAGAAGCTTTACTTTGAGATACCACTCAAAATGTTGGGCAAGGAGATGCTTCTGGCGTCTACAACAACAGAGACAAGTGATAACGGAAACGGAATTGTGGGGGGTAAGACAGATCCAATCCATATAGTTTTTACAAAGTCGGGGGAAAACGTACAGTTAAGAAGAATCAATTGTGACGTTATAACGGACAACATGAGTTCCAACATTGCAAAGGCTATAAAAAGCAGTAACATAGGTTCAATCATGAAGAGCATGAAGGTTGAGGCATACTCAAAGGATAGCTCTGCTGTGGTTGTTGAGATGACAAGCTTTTTTGCCGGCGACAACAAGGACCTTTCGCCGTTCGACCAGTATAGTCAGTATACAATGTTTGACAACTATAAAAGAACCGAGACCTTTCAGCTGGACAAGTCATATCTTGGAGAGATAAAGGCCTTCAGCGACAATATTGTTGTCAGAAGTACGTTGAGTTACGCATATACTTTAACTGACCAAAGGACAAGCAAAACGGTAGTAAAGGATGAGCCATTCACCGTAATTGCTTCCAGATCGATTGTTTTATTAAAAGAGGTGCCGGTAAGACCAAGGAATGCCGACTACAGAGTTGCTGTATTCAATACCGGCAAATACCTCTTTGGAGAGAAAGAGCAGTCGTCCAGAACTATCTATTATGCAAACAGATGGAACCTTGTTCCTAAGGACATGGAGGCCTATAAGGCTGGGAAGCTTGTAGAACCTGTAACACCTATCGTTTTTTATATCGACAACAATTTTCCTGAAAAATGGAGACCGTTCGTGAAAAAAGGTGTTGAACAGTGGAACGAGCTTTTCGAACAGGTAGGGTTCAAAAATGCCATAAAGGCTGTTGATTTCCCTCTTGATGACCCTGAATTTGATCCGGACAATATTAAATACTCTTGTGTAAGATATGCTCCTATTGGTATTCAGAATGCAATGGGTCCATCTTGGGTAGACCCAAGGTCGGGTGAGATTATCAATGCGTCTGTTTATGTGTATCATGACATCATCAAGCTGTTGAATAGCTGGATGTTTGTTCAGATCTCTCCGTCGAATAAGAGAATCCAGACAAAGGAAATTCCGGAAGATATAATGAGTGACGGAATAAGATATGTGATAGCTCACGAAGTTGGTCACACTCTTGGCTTCATGCATAACATGAGCGCCTCTAACGTCATTCCGGTAGACTCCCTTCGTTCTCCTTCTTTTACAAACAGTACTGGAACAACCACATCAATAATGGATTATGCCAGGTTCAACTACGTTGCTCAGCCGGGTGACATGGAGAGGGGCGTTAAGGTTACTCCGCCAAGATTCGGTGAATACGACAGATTCCTTATAAAATGGAACTATTCACTCTATCCTGAAACAAAGAGTGCTGCCGAGGAGGCTGAGATATTGTCGAAGATGGTAAGTGAAGCTATAAAGGAGCCGGTTTACAGATATGGAAAGCAACTTTCATACGCAATGGACCCAAGGTCGCAGACTGAGGATTTGGGAGACGACGCAATTAAAGCATCGGAATATGGTATCAAGAACCTTAAATACCTCATAAGCAATCTGGACAACTGGGTAGGGAAGGACGACGAGGACTTTTCATACAGGGGAGAAATTTATGATGCAATTGTATATCAGTACATAAGATATATAAACCACATATTTGCTTCGGTTGGAGGTATATACCTTAACGAGGTAAAGGTTTCGGACAACAAGGTGCCTTTTGAGAGTGTCGAGAGGGAGAAGCAAATTGCTTCCCTTAAGTTTATCATGGCTCAGATAAAGGACATTGACTGGTTAGATAATGATGCTCTTATGAAGAAACTGACAATAATGGGTTCTGCCAAAGAGCTGCTGCAAACCGTTTTGGCAAAGGCAGTTATATCGGCACCGTCCAAAGTAATGTTGTCGGCTTCAATTTCAAGCAATCCTTACGACTTTTTTGAATGTTCCGACGATGTATTTAATTATATCTGGGAACCGGCAATCAAGAAAAGGAACCTGACTTCTATTGAGAAACTCATGCAGACAGAGTATCTGAACGGGATTTTGTCTTCGGGAAACACTGCCAAACTAATGGGTGGGGCAGGTGCGTCCGAAATAAACAACTCTTTGTTCAAGATTCTTAAAAATGAGGATACTCAGGGGAGATTCTTAAAACAGATGCAGGCTACGACTGCCTATGAATTTATGCCTCAGTCGGGCTCTGAAACGATGCCAACAGCAGGATATGGTGTGCCTTCTACAAAATTCAGTATTATTTTCAATACAGAAAGCAACTTCTACAGGTATGTGGTTAAAACAAAAAAACTGTTGGAATCGATGAAAAGATCGGGTGTAAGCAAGGAAGACAAGATGCATTACGACCTGTTACTCAAAACAATAAATTCTTCTCTTAAAGTACAATAGTAACTACAGAATGAAAATGATAAAGAAAATACTTATTTCTACTCTTATTTTTTGTTCATGCACCATTGTTGTACTGAATGCCCAAAATAAAGTTAAGAGTGTCAAGAATGAGGCCAAGGCCGACACTACAAAGAAACTTACCCCGTACGAGAAACTGTTTAATAAGAAAAAGAACGTAAAGACATCGGTAGGTGTGATTACACTGCACAATATTGAGGGCAAGATATACTTTGAACTGCCGGTTAAATTGGTTGGCAAGAGCTTTTTAATGAGCTCTATGATAGATAACGTAAGCAATATGAGCCTTAGTTATGCGGGACAAAGAGCATCCAGACCATTGCATATCTGTTTTACAAAGACAGACTCTCTGGTGCAGATTAGATTTGTTTCTGTTCCCAGGATGGTGGACTCAGACGATACGGGAATTCAAGAGGCAGTAAATAAAAGTTCACTGCCATCGGTTCTCACTTCAAAACCAATTATTGCGTATAACAGGGACAGCTCTGCCGTTGTGTTTGATGCAACATCGTTTTTTGTTTCTGATAGCAAGTATATCAGCAACCTTAACGCTGCATCTTTTGGCGGATTCATACAGAAGGTTTCTTCTTTTAGCAAGGAGCTTTCTGCCTTAAAGGATGTTGAGTCCTATGAAGACAATGTCTCTGTTATTAGCAATATGACCTATACCTTCAAGACCTACTTTCTCGGAATGGAGTCGGGAGGCCTTGAATATCTCACAGTTGAATTAAGAACCACGCTGTGTCTGTTGCCAGAAGTGAAGTTCAGGCCAAGATATGCCGACTACCGCATTGGTACAGGTGTAACCGAGTTTGAGAAGTTCGACAGCAAGGAGCAGGGTTCTCAATTGAATTACTTTGCAAACAGATGGAGGCTGGAGCCAAAGGATGTGAATATCTTTAAACTGGGAGGTTTGTCGGAACCTAAGAAACAGATTGTCTTTTATATAGACACTTTGTTTGTTCCTGCCTGGAGGGGTGCAATAAAAAGCGGGTTGATGAAATGGAACGCAGCTTTTGAAAAGATTGGGTTTAAGAATGTTATAAAAGTATATGACTATCCCACAAAGTCTCAGGATCCTGAATTCAGTTCTAGCAATATTTCTTACAATTGCGTACGATATGCGCAGACCCCTTCGAGGGGCATTGTAAGACACATAAATATCGACCCAAGAACAGGGGAGATCCTGAGTGCGGCCATATTGTTCTTCAGAGATTCTCCTGTTACTTTACAAAGGGAGAGGTTGTATCAGACTGCTGCGGTTGAACCAGGTGTGAGGGGTTATGAATTACCGGAAGATTTAATGTGTTCTTCAATAGAGTTGGCTATGACCAGGGAGATGGGCTTCTGCCTTGGACTTACTGCAAACCTTGCTGCATCTTCATGGATGGCTACAGACTCACTAAGGTCACCAGCATTTACAGCCAAAGAGGGAATCACATCTTCTGTAATGGATCAGATAAAGTACAACTACATTGCCCAGCCGGGCGACATAGAAAAGGGTGTCAAGCTTACTGCCGACAAATTGGGTGTGTATGACTATTATGCAATCAACTGGTTGTATAAACCGTTGTATGCTGCCAAGACCCCGGCTCTGGAAGTGCCTCTGCTTAAGGGTATAATTACTGAGAAAATTGCCGACCCGCGCTATTTCTACGGAAAGGAGCAAAACGGGAGTGCATATTTCGACCCACGTTCCATTGTTGAGGATTTGGGTAACGACAAAATCAAGGCTGCCAAATATGGTATAGAAACGCTTAAGTATATAAGTGCCAACAGTACCAAGTGGGTAAACAAGGACGATGCTGATGAATCATACAGAGAACTTTTCATAGACTTTATATTCCTGAAGCTTTACGACTATTACAGGAGCCTTATGGTAAACGTAGGTGGTCTGGAAATAAACAGAAACTACGAAGGTGACCCTATGCCTGCGTATGTGGCGGTTGATAAGAAGATTCAGAAAGAGAGCCTGCTCTATATGCTCAACCAGGCAGAAGATCTTGCGTGGGTAGACAATAAAGAGTTGATTATGATGTCCGGGATGAACCCGTCTTTCTCGAACTATCTGGCAAACAATATGCTGAAGCTGGTTTTCGGGAGAATACCAATGGTTGCATTTGCTCAGAATAAATCGGCCGATCCGTACACTTTGGATGAGATGTTAACCGACCTTACAGACTTCTCTCTTAAAAATATGAGGAAGGGACTTGACCCTACAGAGGCTCAGATCTCAACACTGTTTTCTACAGCTCAGGTATTGCTGAACAGCTCGAATCTGCCGAATGTGATTACTGCCAAGGCAAAGAACAAAGCTGCCTTTCAATTTGTTGAGGATGACAACTATTTGTCATACAAAAATTTGAGAGATAGATGTTTCCCTAACGAGACACTTTCTGATGTATTGGCAACAACAGTAGATGCTTCTGGCTGGATGACCTCTGATGTGGCATCTGATGGATCGGACAGATCTGGTTTTGAAACGTTGATATCACTGAAATTTCTGACGAACCAGAATCTTGCTCCCCTTTACTACCAGCATCTGACCGAACTAAGAGCAGACCTTAAGAAATGCCTCAAGAGAGCCAAATCGGAAAAGTCGAAAGACAGGATCAGCTATCTGATTTTGTCGATTGATAAAGGAATCGGAACTAATTAACGTATAATATTCTAAAAAACAGGCCTTTGTAAAAACAACTGGCAGTTCCGCTGCCGCAGCTCACGAACTGCCAGTTGTTTTTGTAATTTGCACAAATTGAGCCACATATAAAATATTTTTTAAAAGTTTTAGTAACCGTTCATTGAGCCCCGCCTTTATAGACAAAAAAAG